>JAIXYT010000029.1 GCA_027490095.1 Sphingomonadales bacterium
AGTTCGCCGAGGTGGTGCTGTCGACGAACGTCGAGCCCGCCGCGTTGCGCAGGATGCCGCCGCCCCCGCCATTGAATGCCTCCAGGTTGAACGCGAAGCTCGTCCCCGTCGTGACCCCGCCACGGAACTCCACCACCCGGCCTTCGTCCAGGCTGATCCCGCCGGTCCCAAGCGTGGTCGCACCCTGGAGGATCGTCTGCCCCGAACCGCGATGCGCCGCACTGGTCAGCGTCGCCGCGCCCGACACCGTCACGACACCCGTACCGGAAAGCGTGCCGTTGGTGTGGCTCAGGCTCGCCAGCGACGACGCGCCGTTCAGCGTCAGCGTACCGCCCTGCAACCGGGTCGCCTGCGTGTTGGTGTAAGCATTGCTGATTGTCAGAGTGCCGCCGGTGACCGCCAGATCCTCGTCGCTTGCCAGCGAGTTGATCGTCACGGTGCCTGAGCGGAAGGTGGTGGTGCGTACCGCAGCGCCGCCGACGCTGATCGTCACATCGTCGGTTGCGCCCGGCAGGCCCGGGTTCCAGTTCGCCGCCACGTCCCAGAAGCCGTCGGCGTTCGGGGCCCACAGAACGACAGCCGCCGACAGCGGGGTCATCGGCGCCATCACCAGCGTGGCCGAAACCGCGATCGCCGAAACCGACCGGATCAACGAAACCCTTGGCGCGGCGCGGCCGATCGCGGCGGCCGAAGCCGTGATGGAGGAACCGTCGACGCTGAAATGCTGTGCCATGGTTTTGCCCCGCATTGCCCGAAGCCCTGCAGGCGCCCCCGCCTGCTGCTCCTCGCTACAATAGGCAGGCAAAGCCCATCCAATGGGAACCGCGTAACTCGTCGCAATCTGTTGCAAGTTGTTGCAACCGCCCTGTCCGCCTGCGGAATCTGCCGTGCCTCTCTTGCCAGTGCGGGGCATGCAGTCGAGGGTCGGCACGCCATGATCGCGATCGAGGACATCTATGATGCAGCCTTCGACCGGGGCCGCTTTCCGACGCTGGTCGAACAGCTCGTCCGCGCCTTCGGTGCAAAGGCGGGGTGGGTCGCCTGGTACGATTCCAACCGGAACGAAGGCTTTCAGGCCGAGTTCGGCAGCGACCCCCGATGGCTGCAGAGCTATGTCGAAACCTACGCCCCGCACGACATCCTTCGCCCCCACCTGGAGGCCATGCCGGAAGGGCATTGCGAAAACGCCTGGCCCCATCTGCAGACGCAGGAGGTGCGCGAAAGCCTCTTCTACCGCGAATATCTGGCCCCGCAGGGGGTCGTCGACAACCTGGCGGTCAATCTGATCAAGCGGCCGGGAATCAACGCGAACCTCGCCCTGCTGCGGGTCGAACCGATGGCGCCCTTCGAACCAGCAGACAGCAGGCGGCTTTCAACCCTCGTCCCGCATCTGCGCCGGGCAGTCTATATCCAGAGCCATCTGGTGCGCGCTGCCGACCAGGCATCGGGTGCCCATGCGCTCGCCGGGGCCGGCAGCATGTACCTGCTGCTATCGGCCGATCTGACCGTCGCGGAAATCGATCCGCAGCTGTCGAAGATGCTCCGGCTGCGGCCGGGCGATGCACTGGCGGAAGGCAGGCTGGGCAAGGCCATCCAGCGCGCCATCGACCGCCAGGAACCGGTCGCGATCGAGGTCCCGGTCGAGAGCGGATCCGGCCTGCCGCTGCTGTGCGAGGCCCGGCCGCTCGAGCCCAACCGTTTCGGCGACCTGTCCGCCGGGCCGGGCCCCACCCACGCCGTCCACATCACCCTGCTCAGCCGGCCGCGATCGATCGCCTACGAGGCAATGGCTGCGCTCTATCGCCTCACCCCCACCGAGCTGAAGGTGCTGCGCGACGCGATCGAACATGGGGACCTCGCGGGAATCGGCGAACGGCAGGGCATGGCCCCAGCCACCGCCCGCACGCACCTTCATAGAATCTATGACAAAACAGGCGTGCGCAGCTTTGCCGGGCTGGCAAATCTGGCCCACAGGTTCGGCCGCCTGGCGCGTGAATGACAAATCGATGACAATTGCGAATGTAAACAGATGATGGATGCAGCCGGGCGCATCCCTGCGTAAACAATGGTGTAGATTGCGCGTCATCCACGCGCAGCTTGGGGGCATGTTCGACATGGTAAGTGTCGCGTATCCTGCTGACCAACCGGCAACGACGAAGCCGGTCGAGCGGCTGGATGGATGGAAATCCATCGCCGCCTACCTCAAGCGCGACCGCACGACGGTTATCCGCTGGGCCCGGGAACGCGGCCTTCCCGTCCATCGCCTGCCCGGTGGACAGACCGGAACGGTCTACGCCCTGAAACATGAACTGGACCGCTGGGTCGGACTGCCGAACACCCTGGACGAGATCGCACCCGAGCCCGCGCCGCCCCTCGAGGCCGTGGCGGACGCGCCGGGCAGGAATCAATGGCACATCCGTCCGCGCGTCTGGGCCATCGGCGCCGCGATCTCGGGCCTCGCAATCGCCATTCCCGCCGTCGTCGCCAAGCAGCAGCCGCGCCTGGCCCCTCAGTCCACGCCAGCTGCGTCGGCCCTGGTGCTGCCGCAGGACCCGGAAACGGCAGCCAGCTTCCTGACCGCGCGCGACCTGGTGGCAGGGCGAAAGTCTGCCGATCTCGAAAGCGCGATCAGCCTGCTCGAGGACGTCGTGCGCACGGCGCCGGATTACGCGCTCGGCCATGCCACGCTGGCCGAAGCCCTGGTCCTCTCGCGCGAGTTCGGGACCCGTGGCAATGACGAAGCCTATGCCGGGGCCAGGATCGCAGCGCGGTCAGCCGTCCGCCTGGCGCCCGAAATGGCGGCGGGTCACCGCATGCTCGGCTTCCTCGCCTACTGGGCCGACCAGGATTTCAAGAGCGCAGACGCCCATTTCCGCCGCGCGCTCAGCCTCGATCCGGCAGATGCCCAGTCGCACTTCTGGTACGGCAACATCCTGTCCGACAGCGGCCGTCACGCCGCCGGCCTGCGGTCGTTGAACCAGGCGCGGCTGCTGCAGCCGGGCTCTGCGCCGATCGCGACCGATCTTGCCTGGGCGCAATGGGCGGCCGGGCAGGACGCCGCGGCGAAATCGGCGCTGCAGAAGATCATCGCAGACGATCCTGACTTTGCCGTGGCTTATGATTGCCTGTCCATCATCGCCCTGTCCGAAGGGGACTATGCAGGCTACGCTCGGAATTTCCTGCAGTTCGCGACCCTGAAGCAGGACGCCCGCCTCATCGCCAATGCAAGGGCCGTGAACGCCGCGTTCAGCCGCAGCACCGCTGCCGCTCGCGACGAGATCATGCGTCAGGCAATCGACGACGCGGCGCAGGGCCGCACCCGCAGCCACGCCTGGCCGGCGCTTGCCGCCTCTGTGCAGGGGGACCGTCAGCAGATGAAGGGCATTCTTCAGGAAGCCGAGATCCGGGGCGAACGCTGGAGCGAAGCAGGCGTGCGGCTGCGGATCGAGCGCGCATGGAAGGACGATCCGGAGATATCCGCCCTGGTAGCCCGCCGCTCGTCCGCCGACACCGCGAAATCCTAGCTGGGGCACGGCCTGGAGCCGCCACCCTTTCGGGGGCGGACCGGAAAAGACAGACGGGAAACCCCGGCAGGGCCCCGTTGCATCCAACATCGCGTGCTGTCTCGCTGGCTCCCCGGGCAGGAATAAAACCCGCTTCCATGGCTGTCCGATAGCCTCCAATTTCCCCAAATTACCGAGTGCATTGCCCCTCTAGACTGTCCACCCCTTGCCATTGACGTTTGCCGCCAGTTCCCACAAATTGTGGGGACTGATTGTGGGAACCAAGACATGGGCAAGCTGACTGACACTGAAGTTCGGAACGCCAAGGCTGGCAGGCTCCAAGACGGGGACGGGCTCATGCTGATGGTGAAGCCCTCGGGCTCCAAGTTTTGGGTTGTGCGCGTGATGCGCGACGGCAAGCGCCGGGACATTGGACTGGGCAGCTATCCCGCTGTGTCGCTGGCGGATGCCCGCGCCAAGGCTCAGGCGATCCGAACCGAGGTGAAGGCCGGGACCGACGTGGTGGCGAAGCGCCGGGAGGAACGGGCGGACCGGCTGGCAGCGGCGGACCGGACCTTTGAGAAGGTGGCGAAGCTGCTGCACGGCAAACTCACCTTCAAGACGGACAAGCTGAAAGCGGCTTGGCTGTATCGGCTGGAAACCTACGCCTTCCCGCATTTCGGCACTGTGCCGGTTGCCGAAGTTGACGGCCCGCATGTGCTGGAGGCGCTGGAGCCGATTTGGCTGGCCAAGCCCGAGACGGCGCGGCGGGTGCGCCAGCTTGTCGGCGCGGTGCTTCGCTTCGCCCATGTGCAGGGCTGGCGCGGGCCGATTCCGGTGCTGGCGGACTATACCAAGGATGGCCTGCCCAAGCAGGCGAGCGGGCCGGTGCATCGCCCTGCCGTGGAATATGCCGACGCCCCCGCGACTGTGGCGAAGCTGGTGGCCGAAACGCGCTCCATGGGGCGGCAAGCCCTGCTGTTCACCATCCTGACGGCTGCCCGCTCCAGCGAAACGCGGCTGGCGACATGGGGCGAAATGGACCTGGAGCGCGCGATCTGGACCGTTCCCGGGAGCCGCATGAAGATGGGCCGGGAGCATGTCGTGCCCCTGCCCCCTCAGGCTGTGGCGCTGTTGAAGGCGCGGCTTGCCGAGCGGGCTGCAACGAAGCCGGAAGCGCCCGAGGCTGCCGAAATTGTCTTTGCCAGCGACCGGGGCGGGGTGCCCATTTCGGACATGACCATGTTGAAGGCGCAAAAGCTGGCAGCGCCGGGGACCGTGACACACGGCTGGCGCTCCACCTTCCGGGATTGGGCTGGCGAGACGACGGACCATCCTGCCGACGTGTGCGAGGCAGCCCTTGCCCACCTGATCGGCAACGCCGTGACGCGCTCCTATCAGCGGGGGAACCTGCTGGAGAAGCGCCGGGCGCTGATGGCCGATTGGGCGGACTATGTGATGCCCAAGGCGCAAGAGAAGGCTGCACCGACTGAGGCGGACGGGGCCGACGTGATTGCACTGGCCAGCCGCCGCAAGGGCGCGGCGTGAAACACAACCAAGGCGTCGAAGATTGGGACCGATCTATCCGGCCCGCCCTGAAGAGGGTGATGCGACTGACTGCTGAGGGGTTCGCTTTGAAATGCCCGGGAGCGTCAGACGAAAGGTGCTGCCAAAAGTGGGCAGACGAAAGTGACAGAATCGAAGACGTCGGACGCTGCTCTCAGGTCGCTTGGAAACAATATGTTGATCCCGAATGGTTTGTGCTCAGGATATTTGAAACTGCGGAGGAGCTGAGATCACTTCTCAAGTTTCAAGACCTGCTTGGCTCAACAGACTGTGCCATTCGTCTCGGCTGCCTTGTTCAACAGTTCGAAAGCAGATTTTGGTCGGAAATGGACCAATACGTAAGCAATTTCAGGCGCACAGAGGGAGAGGATCGGGGCAGAGGCACCTTGAGCTACAACGACTATGTGCGTGTGCTTAGCGTTGAGCGCTTTCGGGCCAGCGGCATGTCGCTCACCGAGGCTCAGCGGAGTGCAGCCGACGAATTGGGCGTAGCGTTCATTACAATTCGGCGCGCGTGGGATAAGGCGCGTTGACCCTGCTCATTTCCTGCTCAATCGGTTTCTCCGCAGGCGTTCGTTAGTATATCTGGCTATCCCGTCCGCTCCATTCCGGGATGCGGCCTAAGACGGGATGAAAAAGATGCGACCATCGAGTGATTACCCGGAAGCGCTCAGCTATTCGGTTCAAAATGCCTGCCGCGTTACGGGGCTTGGCCGTTCAAAACTGTATCAACTACTGGCAGACGGAACTTTGTCCAAAGTCAAGGTGGGCACCAGAACACTCATTACTGCCGAAAGCATTCGCGCTCTGATTAAGGGAGCCGCTAATGTCTGACAATTCGCGCAATGAGAAACCCCCGGCTGGCGGGCCGGGGGTCAATGCATCGGCTTCGCGACCTCTGCCCTCCCCCTCTAGCGCAAACCTCCCCGACTGGCCAGCCGTCGGGCTTGCCGTGTCGCACGTGGCGGCGCGTTACGGGCTCCCCCTCCAATGGGCGGCAGTCGTCGCCGTAGCGGCTGGCCTCGGGAGGTGCGGGCAATGACCGATGATCCCCGCGACCCCATCGACCCCGAGGATGGCGAGCCTGCCTCCGAGCCCGATCTAAAGCGAGAGACGTTCCCCCCTGTTCAGCCATTTGCGCCGGACGACCCGGATGACGGTTGGGGCACATTCTCTGCCGCCGATCTGGAGCGAGAGACGTTCCCGCCGCTGCGCTACGCCGTGCCGGGTCTGTTGCCCGAGGGTCTGGCTCTGCTGGCAGGTAAGCCGAAATTCGGAAAGTCATTCCTCTGCACCGATCTGGTGATTGCCGTGGCGCTGGGCGGCATCGCGTTCGGCCAGCTTCAATGCGAGGCGGGCGACGTGCTGTATCTGGCGCTAGAGGACAGCAAGCGGCGGCTGCACTCCCGGATGTCGGCCATGATCCCCGGCGGCGGCTTTCCGCCAAGCCTGAGGATCGAAACGAGAGCGCCCCGGCTGGGGGCGGGCCTGGAGCAAAAACTGGCGCGATGGATTGCCCGGCAGTCGAAGCCCCGGCTTATCGTGATCGACACGCTGCGCTGTGTGCGCCCCCCGAGCAACGGGCGGGCAGGGAGCTATGAGGAGGATGCCGAGACAATGGCTCCCCTTCTGGACCTCGCCCGTTCCACACCCGGCCTGTGCGTCCTTGTAGTGCATCATGTCCGCAAGGCGGAGGCAGATGACGCCTTCGACACGATCTCGGGGACGTTCGGCCTTACCGGCGTTGCCGATACGTTGCTGGTGTTCGGCAAGCATGGCGAGGGCGCAAAGCTGGCGGCACAGGGGCGCGATCTGGACAGCTTCGAAAAGGCATTCCGGCGTGATCCCTTCACCGGCGGCTGGGTGCTTACCGGCGATGCCCGCGACATGGCCAAGACAAGAGAGCGGCAAGCGATCCTGGACGAGCTGGCGGAGGCGGACGGCAAGCCCCTAACGTCTGGGCAACTGGCGAAGGCTGTCGGCAAGCGCGGGGACACAATCTCGCACCTGCTGAAGCGGCTGCTGGCTGACGGGCAAGTGGCGAAAGCCGGTTACGGCAAGTGGAAGCTGCCGGACTCCCGTTCAAACTTGTCAAACCGTTCAAACTGGATGCACCGGGGCGACACAGAAGGCGGCGAAGATTGAACGCCTTGAACGGATTGAATGGGCGGGGACTCAACATCCCCGCCCTGGTGCGCGACCTGCTGGGGGAGCCGAACAGGCGCGCCAGCCGGGGCGCTCAGTGGCGCTATGGGGGCAAGGGCTCGCTTGCCGTTGACGTGGCGCGCGGCCTGTTCTTCGATTTTAAAACGAGTGAAAATGGCGGTCTGCTGGACCTAGTGCGGCGGGTGCGGGGTGGCAGCCGAGCCGATGCTGCCCGATGGCTAAAGGGGCAATGCAACGCACCGGATCATAGACACCAAAGGGCGGGGCCTTGCCGAAAATACGGATGGAAAGGGGCGCTAGAGCCGATAGGAAGCCCGCTGGCGCGCGATCCTGAGCCCGAGGCCACCGGACCCGAAGGGCTGGGAACGACTCTGGCGGAGCTCTCAGCGGCCCGAGGGCAGCCCTGTGGCGCGATACCTGGAGGGGCGTGGCTTGAGCCTGCCAGCCGAGCCGGGGCGGGTGCTGCGCTATCATCCGGCCTGCCCATTCGGACCGGACAAGCTGCCCGCCATGGTGGCGTTGATCCGCAATGCCGAGACGGGGGAGCCGCAAGGGCTGCACCGCACCGCGTTGACACCAAAGGGCGAGCGGGCACGGGGACCGGACGGGGCGAAGCTGCCCAAGATGATGCTGGGGGCGGCTGGCGGGGGTGCAATCATGCTGTCGCCTGACTGGCAGGTGGAAGCGGGCCTAGCGATTGCGGAGGGGATCGAAAGCGCGCTGGCGGGGCTGAGGTGGCAACCCTGGCTGCCGACATGGGCGGCGCTGTCGGCTGGTGGCGTGAAGGGCTTTCCGGTGCTGGCGGGGCTGGAGGCGCTGACGGTCTATGCCGATGCCGACGCGGCGGGGATCGATGCGAGCCGGGCACTGTGCCGACGCTATGCCGAGGCGGGGCGCTATGCGGAGATGGTGCGGCCTCGGGCGGCTGGGGCGGATATGGCGGACCTTCGATCGGCGAGTTGAGCCCGAATGGTTAACGCTGTCGGAAATCTTTACAGCCCCATCCCATTTGCAAGCGAAATAGGGCTTCCATTCCATGACGTTAAGCTTAAGTCGGCCAACCCCTAATTCTGGCACGCGGTTTGCACGGTCGAGCCCCAGTAGCGCCTGCCACTGTGGTATCCGGCGCACGTGAGGGGAGCCGCATGCGCCTATCGTTCAAGCTTCTGGCCACAACCGCCGTCCTGGCGTTCACGGCGAGCACCGCCAACGCCGTCGCAACCATCCCGGTGCCGGTGCGCGTGATCAGCTTGACGCAAGCAGCGCAGGGCACGCCGGCCGGCCTGTTCGGCATCGGTCTCAACGGCTTTGTTGACGAGGTGCGTGAGCCGGCGCTTGGCGCTGATCTGTTCCTGCAGCTTGATAGTGTGGTGAACAGCGGGCGGCGGTGGAACTTCACGGCGCGAATCAGCAACACGTCTGATACCGCCGTGCTGAGCAGCGCGCGGCTCAGCGCCTTCGGCTTTTCCACGGCGCAGACGCCCACGAGCCTGTTCTTCCAGCCGCTGACGTCCGTCAATTTCAGCAGCAGCATTTTCGGTGTCGTTGCCGCCAACAATTCGGCGGTCGGCCTTCCCTTTCCGGAATTCGCGCGTGGCCCGCAAGTGTGTTTCAAGGCCGGCGGCGCCTCTAACAACTGTGCCGGAGCCGTCGGTGGCGGGCTGGCTGCCGGCGCGCCAACCCACACGATGACATTTGCCCTCAACTTTCGGGACGAAGTGACCTCGCTCAATCTTTTCAATTTTGTCGCGCGCTACCAGTCGATCAGCGGCACCGGCGCGAACGGCGCCATCTATGATGATGCATCGGGTGTCGGTTATGCTGATGTTGTGCCCGAACCGGCAAGCTGGGCGATGCTGATCGCTGGCTTTGGCTTGGTTGGCATGGCGGCACGTCGGCGGCGGACGGCGGTTTCGGCCTGATCCGGGTTTTCTGACTGAACGGAGGGCGGCGGGGCGACCTGCCGCCCTTCTCATGTCTGCCGCCCCATTCCCAATACTCAAGCGCATGGCGGGCCGCCCGCTCTATGGCGACCCCGCCCTGGGGCGGGTCAAAAGTCTGGGGATGGACCTGTGGCAACCGCGCGGGTTTCGCGTTTAAATCGCTAACCCACATTTTCTCAGGCGCGCAGGCGCGCGCGAGACGAAAAATGCGACGAACCGTTGAGGCTGGCAATCCGCCCGTTTCCGTCTGAAACCGCCTCCAGCCGCCTCCATTTTGGGGGAACATTTGGGGGAACGAGCCGAAATCCCCCGAAAGGGGATGTTTGATTTCAATGCTTTATGGTGCTTCGCTGGCTCCCCGGGCAGGATTCGAACCTGCGACCGTCCGATTAACAGTCGGATGCTCTACCGCTGAGCTACCGAGGAAGAACCAAAGCGAGGCGGGGCCTCTAGCGCGGTGTTGCGCCGGTTGCAAGCGGGGGCCGGATGGCTCTCAGGGCGTCTGCCGTTTCGCACCGCGATCACCGGCCGGACGCTCAGCCGCCGAAGCACCGGGGCGTCCCCGGCTGGGGGCGCGCGGTCGTGCAGCGTTGACGGCACGGCCAGGGGCGTGCTGGCGTGGCGGACATGCGCTTTCACTTCCATCCCGGCTATGTGGCCCCGCTGCCGGCCGGGCACCGCTTTCCCATGAGCAAGTATGAAACGACCCGCGACGCACTTGTTGCAGCGGGGATCGTCCCGGTGGCGCCCGAGGAAGCGCCGCGGGACCTGCTCCTGACGGCGCATGCGCCGGCCTACGTCGATGCGGTGCTTGCCTCCGCCGTGGACCCGGCGATCGAGCGCCGGATCGGCTTTGCCGTCACGCCCGAGGTCTCGCGCCGGTCGCGGCTGTCGGTCGGCGGCACCTTTGCTGCTGCCCTTCACGCGCTTGCGCATGGCTTTGCCGCCAATGTGGCCGGGGGCTCGCATCACGCGATGCCCGACGGCGGTGCGGGCTATTGCGTTCTCAACGACCTTGCGATCACGGCGGCGGGGCTGCTGCGCGCCGGCCGGGTGCAGCGCGTGCTGATCCTCGATCTCGATGTGCACCAGGGGGACGGCACGGCGGCGTGCCTGGCGGGCGTGGCGGGCGCCTTCCCCTTCTCGATCCATGCCGAGCGCAACTTCCCGGCGCGCAAGGTGCAGGGCTGGCGCGACATCGGCCTGCCGGACGGCACGGACGATGCGCGCTACCTGGAGACGCTGTCGGATGCCCTGCCGGGGTGTTTTGCGGAGGCGCGGCCCGATCTCGTGCTGGTGCAGGCCGGCGTAGACCCGCACGCCGACGACAGGCTCGGGCGGCTGGCGCTGAGCGACGAGGGACTGGTGGCGCGCGACGCGCTGGTGCGGCAGGCGTGCCTCTCCGCCGGCGTGCCCTGCGCGGCGACCCTGGGCGGCGGCTATGACCCCGATGTCCGGAGGCTGGGCCTGCGCCATGCGCGAAGCCTGCTGACTCTGGCCGGGCTGCCCGCGCCAGCCATGCCCTGAGTGCATGCCGACAGGCACGAAAAACCCGCTTGGAGAGCGGACACCGACAGGCGTAAGGTTTCTGCAATCAAGAACGGCACGGAAGCGAGTTCGAATGGCGACAGCCGCAAAGGCGCCCCCCGGCAGCAATGCCCCGAAGTCGGGCGTCGGAGAGACGGGCGCGGACAAGACCGGCGCAAAGGTGGAAACGGTCCAGCGGGAATCGGTGGTGGTGCGCTTCGCTGGCGACAGCGGCGACGGGATGCAGCTGACGGGCGGGCAATTCACCCTCTCGACCGCGCTTGCCGGCAACGACCTCGCCACCTTCCCCGACTTCCCGGCGGAGATCCGGGCGCCGCAGGGCACGCTGTTCGGGGTTTCGGCCTTCCAGATCCACTTCGGCTCCAGCCGGATCGACACCGCAGGCGACCAGCCCGACGTGCTTGTCGCGATGAACCCGGCCGCGCTGAAGACCAACCTGCCCTCGCTTCGCAAGGGCGGCCTCGTGATTGCCGACACCGGCGAATTCGGCGAGCGCAACCTCAAGAAGGCGCATTACGAGGCGAACCCGCTGGAGGACGGCAGCCTTGCCCCCTACCAGCTGCTCGCCTTCGACGTCTCGAAGCAAACGCTGGAAAGCGTGAAGGAGTTCGGCCTCGGCAACAAGGACGCGCTGCGCTGCAAGAACATGTGGACGCTGGGTCTGGCGCTCTGGATGTTCGGCCGCAAGCGCGCGCCCATCATCGACTGGCTGAAGGTGAAGTTCGGCTCCAACGAGCTGCTGCGCGAGGCGAACATCGCGGCGCTGAACGCGGGCCACGCCTATGGCGAGACCGCCGAGCTGTCGGGACCACTCAAGCAGTTCCGTCTGGAACCGGCCGATGCCGAGCCCGGTCTCTACCGCACCATCACCGGCGCCGACGCGCTGGCGCTGGGGCTGGTGGCGGGCGCCAAGCTGTCGGGCCTGCCGATGTTCTTCGGCGGCTATCCGATCACGCCGGCGTCCGCGATCCTGCACGCGCTGGCCCGCCTGCGCGAATTCGACGTGACGACCTTCCAGGCCGAGGACGAGATTGCCGCGATTGGCGCGACGATCGGCGCCGCCTATGCCGGCAGCCTTGCGGTCACCTCCTCGTCGGGGCCGGGCATCGCGCTCAAGTCCGAGGCGATGGGCCTTGCCGTCATGACCGAACTTCCGCTGGTGATCATCAACTCGCAGCGCGGCGGCCCCTCCACCGGCCTTCCCACAAAGACCGAGCAGTCGGATCTCTACCAGGCCGTCTATGGCCGCAACGGGGACTGCCCGATGCCGGTCCTGGCAGCGCGCAGCCCATCCGACTGTTTCGATGTCGCAATCGAGGCGTGCCGCATCGCGCTCGAATACATGACGCCGGTGATGCTGCTGACGGACGGCTACATCGCCAACGCCGCCGAGCCCTGGAAGGTGCCGGAGGCGCACGACTATCAGCCTTTCCCCGTGCACTTCCACGAGGAGATGCCCGAAACCGGGAAGCTCAACCCCTACATGCGCGACCCCGAGACGCTGAAGCGCGTGTGGGTGAAGCCCGGCACCCGCGGCCTGATGCACCGCATCGGCGGCATCGAGAAGGGCTATGACAGCGGCAACATCGATTACAGCGACAGCAACCACCAGCGCATGACCGACACCCGCAAGGCCAAGATCGACGGCGTTGCCCGCACCATCCCGGCGCAGACGGTCGAAGTCGGCAACGAACACGGCCCGCTGGTCGTGGTCGGCTGGGGCTCCACCTATGGCCCGATCCGCCAGGCAGTCGAGCATGTGCGCAACCAGGGCCACGACGTGGCGCACATCCACCTGCGCCACATCTGGCCGCTCCCTTCGAACTTGGGCGAGCTGCTGAAGCGCTATGACCGGATCCTGGTGCCGGAAATGAACACCGGCCAGCTGAAGACCCTGCTGCGCGACCAGTTCCTGGTCGACGCAAGGCCGCTCAACAAGGTGTCGGGCCAGCCCTTCCGCATCGCGGAGATCGAGGCGGCCATATTGGGGATGCTGAATTCGTGATTGGAGCCAAGGGCAATAGGGGCTCATGGTTCGCTGAAGTTGATGGCGAAAGATTGCCCTGTGTGCATCTGCATTGGCTAAATGGTGGTCGCTACGAAGACCCTGGCTGCATGCCGAACGTCGGACGATGGCCAAAGTTCATTCGGGCAATACGTGATGGGCAGCGGGTGTTGGTGACCGACGGCCAGGTGATCCTGAAGCCTGGCACCAAGAGCGGAAAAGCCTTTGCACGCAAGGTCTATCTCTACGTCGCCGACGTCGAAAATGTGGAAGCAGATGACTCGAGCCTACGCTTCCGTGTGAAAGCAACAAGATGAACGAAGTGACCAAGATCGTCCCCGCGTCCAAGCCCGATGACTGGGCGTCGGACCAGGAAGTCCGCTGGTGCCCCGGCTGCGGGGACTATGCGATCCTGAAGGCGGTGCAGCGCACAATGCCCGAACTCGGCGTCGAGCCGCACAACACCGTCTTCATCTCGGGGATCGGCTGCTCCAGCCGCTTCCCCTATTACATGGAGACCTACGGCTTCCACACCATACACGGCCGCGCGCCCACCATCGCGACGGGCGTGAAGCTTGCGAACCCCGATCTCGACGTGTGGATCATCACCGGCGACGGCGACGGATTGTCGATCGGCGGCAACCACATGCTGCACCTCGTTCGCCGCAACCTCGACTGCCAGGTGCTGCTGTTCAACAACGAGATCTACGGCCTCACCAAGGGGCAATATTCGCCCACCTCGCGCACCGGCACGCGCTCGCCCACCTCGCCGGCAGGTTCGCTCGAACGGCCGGTGAAGCCCTGCGCCTTCGCGCTCGGGGCCGGGGGCCGCTTCGTCGCGCGCACCATCGACACCGCGCAGAAGCACATGCCCGAGGTGCTGAAGCGCGCCCACGGCCACAAGGGCACCAGCTTCGTCGAGATCTACCAGAATTGCGTCGTCTACAACGACGGCGCCTTCGAGCAGTTCACCGACAAGAAGTCGGCCGCGGTCACTCAGATCTGGCTGGAACATGGCAAGCCGATGCTGTTCGCGGGCGGCACCAAGGGCCTGCATCTCAACCGCGAGAGCCTGCGGGTCGAGGTGGTCGATGTGGTGGACGGCGACGTGTCCGAGGTGATCGTCCACGACGAAACCAACAAGGCCGTCGCCTCCATGCTGATCGACATGCCCTTCCCCGAATTCCCGGTTGCGCTGGGCGTGCTCTATTGCGACCCCGCCACCAGCTTCGACACAGCCATGGCAGAGCAGGCCGAACGCGTGGTCGGCGACAAGGTTGCCGATTTCAACGCGCTGCTCAGGCGTGGCCAGAGCTGGGAAGTGAAGGGGGAGCGCTGAGCCGACGGTCGGCGGGTTCCGGCACCAGGGTCTGAATTCCGGAAGGGACAGTCAGTGCGCTTTGCGTCGGACAGGGATATCGAACGCCGCGCCTTCCTGATGGCGGCGGCGGGGCTGATGGCCCTGCCTGCCCTCGCGGCACAGCAGGCCCCGCCCAGGGGCGCCAACCCGCGCCGCATCACGGGCGTCACGGCCTGCCCTGTTCCCGCTGTCGAGAAGAAGGTGCCGACCAGCGGCGGCCAGCTCTATGCGCGGGCCAACGGCCCGTCGGACGGAGACAAGCTCCCGATCGTCTTCCTGCATGGCGGGCCGGGCGGCTCGCACCTGGGGATGGTCGGCGCCCTGCCGCTGGCCGACACGCGGCCCGTCATCCTCTATGACCAGCTGGATTGCGGCTATTCGGACCGGCCGGGGGACCGGGCGAACTGGACGGTGGAGCGCTTCACCTCGGAGATCGACTCCATCCGCGAGGCGTTCGGGCTCGAGCAGTTCCACCTGTCGGGCACAAGCTGGGGCGGGACCCTGGCGCTGGAATATGCCGCACGCCGGCCGAAGGGCCTCGAGAGCCTGATCCTGCTGAGCCCGCTCGTCTCCACCCGGTCGTGGCTCGCGGATGCGCAGGTCTACATCGACCAGCTGCCGGCCGAACACCAGCAGGCGATCGCCGAGGCGCGGCGGACCGGCAACTACGACGCCGATGCCTTCATGGAGGCCGACCTCTTCTATGTCCGCCGGCACCTCTCGCGGGAGAAGCTGTCGCCGCTGCATCTGGCCTGCCAGGGCCGAAAGGACGAGCTGTTCAACCTCGACCTCTACATGGCGATGTGGGGGCCGAGCGAGTTCGTGGTGACCGGCACGCTGGGCTATTACGACGGCGAGCACCTGCTGCCGCTGGTCGAGGTGCCGACCCTGCTGGTCGGGGGCGAATATGACGAGGCACGGCCCTCGACGCTGAGGGAGTTCGCCCGCCGGATGCCGGATGCGACCTACAGGATGGTGCCCGGATCCGGCCACTGGGTGGAGAACGATCGCCCGGTCGAGCACAACAAGCTGCTGCGGGACTGGCTGGCCGATCGGGCCTGAGTTGCCGCGGGGGAAATCGCGCGTTCATCGCGTAAGGGTCTACATGAGGCCCGGATGCATGCCCTGTTGAACCCCGCGAACGACGCCATGGTTGCGGCCGATGCTGCGACCCTGCTCGTGCTGCGCGCCGGTTCGGGCGATGCGCGGGCCTTTGCAGAACTCGCCCGACAGCTCGCCCGCCCGGCGCTTGCGCAGTGCATCCGCATCCTCGACGATCGCCAACTGGCCGAGGATGCCGTGCAGGAGGCGCTGACCCGGCTGTGGCGCGAGGCCGGCCGCTTCGATCCCGCGCGCGGCAGCTTTGCGGGCTGGTGGCGGCGGATGCTGATGAACTGCGCGCTGGACGGCCGGCGGCGCCTGCGCCCGGCAGCCGCGCTCGACGAGGCAGCCGAGATCGCGGACAGAGAGCCGACCCCGGCAAGGGCGGCGGAGCGCGCGGACCTTGCCGCCCGCGTGCAGGCGGCAGCCGCCGAACTGCCCGAGCGGCAGCGTGCCGCCCTTGCCCTGTTCCACGGCGAGGGGCTGAGCATGCAGGAAATCGCCGATGCGCTGGAGACCAGCGAGAAGGCCGTGGAGGGGCTGCTGCTGCGCGGCCGCGCGGCCCTGAAGACGAAACTGATGGACCTGAAGGACGACATGCAATGAGCGACCGCCCGACCCTCGATGCGGCAATTGCCGCCTGGGCGACCACCGAGCCTGCGGGCGCGGGGGATGACGCCGCGCTCGCGCGTATTCTTGGACATGCCGAGACGATCGCAACCCAAGGAGCGCCCCCTGCTCCATCGCGTGCCGGGTGGTTCCGGCCCAAGCCCGGCTGGATGCTGGGAGGGGCGCTTGCGGCCTCCTTTGCAATCGCCCTGCTGCTCGCGCCCAACCCGCAAGCAGCGCCGGGCGAGGCCGAGGTGGTGCTTGCAAGTGCAGGCGACGTCGCGGGGGGATCGGTGAAGCTGGCAGAGGCGGAGAGCGGCACGAGCGCCACCTTCGCCCTGCTCTACACCCCGACAGTCGAAGAGGAATATCAACTGTGAAGACCCTGATTGCTGCAACCCTTGCCCTGCTGGCGGCCCCCGTGCTCGCCCAGGCGGCCAGCCCGGCCCCGCCGGCCGGCGCCGAAGCCCCGCGCGCCGGCGCCTACGGCAAGCGCATGAACCGGCACGACATGTGGGCGAACGTCTCGCCCGAGGGCCGCGCCATCCTTCGCGAGACGATGCGCGGTGACCCCAAGGACCGCGAGGCGATCAAGGCCTCGCGCGACCGGATCAACGCAATCGTCGGCGCCGAGAAGCTTGATGTCGCCGCGTTGCGCAAGGCGATGGCAGCCGAGCGCCGGCTGGTCGATGCCCAGCATGCCAACCGCCAGGCCAGCATGCTGGCCGCCATCCAGAAGCTGTCGCCGGCCGACCGCAAGGCCTTTGCCGAGGATGCCCGACGCGCCCGCGCCGATGTTGAGGCGCGAACGGCCCAGTGGCGCAAGCGCGCCCAGGGCGGGCAACGCATGCCCGACATGCCGCCACCCCCGCCGCCGGCACCCGGCACGGGCATTGAGTGAGATCCTTCGGGGCCGCCCGAGCAGGGCGGCCCCGCCGATGACGGATCAGAAGTTGAAGCCGGCCATCACCGAGATGGTGCGCGGCGGGCCGTAGTAGCCGATGATCGAGTTGCCGAGCAGCGCGCCGGGGAAGTTGTAGCCGCCCACGCGGTAGAGCTCGTTGGTCAGGTTCCGGCCCTGCACGCCCAGCGTGAAGCGGTTGTCCTCGGACGTCCAGTTCACCGCCACATCCGCGATCACCGTCGCAGGCTGGTCGAGCAGCGCGTTCGGAATCTCGAACATCGACTGTTGCGAACGCAGCGCGACCGCCGGGATGATGTCCAGCCGGCCGCCGAACAGCGGGTTCGACCAGGTCAGGTTGGCGTTCACCACATAGCGCGGCGTGTTCTGGAAGACCCGTTGGTCGGCGACGTCGATCGGCGTGGTGCCGCCGGCGATGAAGGTCAGGAACTCGTTGTATTCGGCAAAGGTGTAGCCGAAGGCGAGGTTGAACTGCAGATTGTCCGTCGGGATTGCGCGCATCTCCAGCTCGAAGCCATAGATGGTCGCCTGGCCGGCATTGTCCACGACCGAGGCGACGCCGACGTTGGGCGGCGGCTGCACGGCCTGCACGGTCACCTGCTGGTCCTTGTAGTCCGAATAGAAGGCGGCCGCATTGATGAACAGCCGGCGGTCCAGGAAGGCGCCCTTGAAGCCCAGTTCCCAGCTGTCGATGAATTCCGGCTCATAGCCGTTCACGGTGCTGGGGATGAAAATGGCGTCGCCGCGCATGTCGAACCCGCCCGACTTGAAGCCGCGACCCCAGCTTGCATAGACGTTCAGGTCTTCGGTCGGCTGGTAGCTGAGCGAGATGCGGGGCGTGAACGCCTCGAAGCTGCGGTCGTTCGTATAGTCCGTCCGCGTTCGGAAGAAGCGGGCATTCGGGTTGCCGAAGAAGGGCGAGCGGATGCCGAGCCAGTCCTGCCGGAGCACCGTCGCGGTCTTGTCGTCCTTCGTCCACCTGAGGCCGGCCGAGATCTTGAACTGTTCGGTCAGATCATAGGAAAAGTCGCCGAAGAAGGCGATCGACTTGGTATCGACCCGGCCGGCGGTGAAGGTGGTGAGGCCGGCGTTGCCGATCACGGTGTCGAAGGCGCCCTCGGCCCGGCCATCGAGGTAGAAGCCGCCGATCACGCCCTGCAGCCTGTCGCCCTCGATCAGCAGCTGGACTTCCTGGGTCCACTGGTCGTCCTCGTAATAGGCCGGAATGTCCAGCACGGGCCCGGGCGTGTTGTCGAAGTCGATCAGCGTGTCCGTCCGCCCGTCGCGGTAGGCCGTGATCGACTTGAACGTCAGCGTCTGGTTGATCGGGATCTCGGCCGTCAGGCTGACCCCTTGCGTCATCACCTTGTTGTCGTCGCCGATGCCGGCGCGGGTGTCGAATACGCTCTCGGTCGGCTGGAAGGCCGGGAGGCCCAGGTTGCCGGTGAGCCGGGTGCCATGGCGGGCGTTGCTGTTGTCCTCGGTGCGGTCGGCCGCCAGGCGCACGAAGACGCTGCCATTGTCGAACTCGGCCGAAAGCCGCCCGGCCAGCACATCCTTGTTGTAGGCTTCCGCGCCGGTCGTCAGGTTGGTGCCGAAGCCGTCACGCTGCAGCCAGGCAACCGCGCCGCCGATGGCGAAATTCTCGCCAAGCGGGATGGCGATGTTCCCGACCAGGTCGATCTGGTTGTAGCTGCCGTAGGTGGCGCGCGCATTGCCCCGGAACTCGTTGCCGAGCCGCTTGGTCACATATTTGATCGCGCCGCCGATGGTGTTGCGGCCATAGAGCGTACCCTGCGGCCCGCGCAGGATCTCGATCCGCTCCACGTCGAACACGTCAAGCACGGCGCCCTGCGGACGGGCGATGTAGACGTCGTCGACATAGAGGCCGACGCCCGGCTCGAAGCCCCACAGCGGATCCTGCTGGCCAACGCCGCGGATGAAGGCGATGAGGGTGGAGTTGGACCCGCGTGCCACCTGCAGCGTGAGGTTGGGCGTCTGCCGCTGCAGCGCGGTGATGTCCTGCGCACCCTGTGCGATCAGCGCGTCGCCGGAGAAAGTGGTAACCGCGATCGGCACCTCGAGCAGGCTCTCGTCACGACGACGGGCCGACACGATGATGTCGCCCGATGCGGCCTCTTCAACGGCGGCCGTCTGAGGTGCATCCTGGGCAGTTGCAGGGTAGGCAAGGCCCATGGCGAGGGCGAGCAAGGAAAGGTGGCGAGTGGCAGGCATCTGTCTCTCCCTAAGGCGGCAGCCCGTTTTCGGGCTTGCGGTGATCTTGGCGTCCGGCCTAGTGAAACATGAATCAATATTCAACTTGAAACCTGAATCGGGTTCGAGAATCTGGGGAGAAACCGGGTGAGCGATGCAGCGATGCCACAGCCCGCAGCCGACACGGTGACAGAGGGGCAGCCGGGCCTGATCGTTCCCAAGACGGAACGCGGCCGCCGAACCCTGCGCGCCCTCCTGGACGCCGCGGCGCTGGAGTTCGGCGCCAATGGATTCCACGCCACCGGCATCACCGACATCACCCGGAGGGCCGGCGTCGCGCTCGGCAGCTTCTACACCTACTTCGCCAGCAAGGAGGACATCTTCCGCGCCCTGGTCAGCGACCTGTCGGGCCAGGTGAAGACCGAGGTCGCGCCCCATGTGGAGGCGGCGCCCGACGCGCTCTCGCGCG
Organism: Sphingomonadales bacterium; assembly: GCA_027490095.1. Lineage (GTDB taxonomy): Bacteria > Pseudomonadota > Alphaproteobacteria > Sphingomonadales > Sphingomonadaceae > Sandaracinobacteroides. The sequence continues at coordinate 19,407 of JAIXYT010000029.1, forward strand.
AACGGGCGGCGCTGGCCGGCTTCCTCGATTTCGTGACCCGCCAGCAGCTCATCTACCGCATCATCGACGAGGCGGAGTTCGTGGCGCCCGACGCCTACCAGGGCCATTACCGCAAGACTGTCGCGCGCATCGCCGCCCGATTGGAGGATGGCGCTGCGAAAGGCGAACTGCGTGCGGGGGTCGGCGAAGTGGAAGCCTGGGCAATCGCGGGCATGAACGTGTTTCTGGGCCTGCGCTACGGCGTCTGGGGTGAAGGCGAAGAGCTGTCCGAGGTGGTGGCCCGCGCGCACCGTCTGGTGGCCGAGGGGCTGGGCCGGCGCTGACGCTCAGCCCTTCACGGGGATCCCGGCACGCCGACAGGGCTCGACAAGGCGGCGGCAGAAATCCGGAACCGTGCCCGTCTCCTTCCAGTAGGCGACAAGGCCCATGCCCTTCAGCAGCTCGAGGAAGCGCGGATCGGCGTGCAGCCTGTCCATGGGCGGGCGGAACAGCAGCTCGGTGTGGCGATCGTCGCCGACCGCGAAGTTGCGCTGGTTGTGGAAGCGCTGCTTTGGCACCGCCTCAATGGGCGACAGATACAGCAGGCGGGCAAAGCGGAACGCATCGTCGGGCCTGTCGAGGGCGGCGGACACGCGGATCGCATTTTCCATATAGCCCTGGCCCAGCTTTACCAGCTGGTCGTAGCGGGCGATCACGGCGTCGGCTGCGGCGCGGTCACCGGTTGCGATGGCCTCGGCCATCTGCCGCACAATGTCGATCTCTTCGCGCGGAATGTCGACCGGCCAGGCGTCGCGGTTGTCGACGAACACGACCGCTTCACGCGCGCGCCCGGTGTACATCAGGAAATAGGCGCGGTTGAACCAGGCGAGATAGTTCTGCGGCCACAAGCGGACGAGGTCGGCGGTTGCCCGGTCGGCTTCGTCGAGCCGGCCCATCGCAAACAGGGCGGATGCGCGACCGACCTGTGGATAAAGCGCAGCCGGATTCGACCTGGAGGCGCGTTCGATGATCGCCCAGGCTTCGGAATTGCGGCCGACGAACTGCAGGAAACGGGCGTAATTGCCGAGCCGGCCACCGCCGGCCGCATTGGCTTCGCGCTCGAGCTTCTCATGGGCGCTCCAGCGCCCATAGGGTGAGCTCAGATTGGCGCGGGCAAGTATGGCCTCCGGCTGGCCTGGATCAAGCACGAGCGCCCGTTCGATTGCGGCTTCGGCGCGTCGGGCGACGGCCGGCTGCTCCTCGGGCGGCGTGCGGAAAGTGATGACGGAGTAGCCGAGCGCGAGGGCGCCCCAGGCCTGCGCCGAATTGGGCGCACGGGTCGTCGCCTCCTGCAGTTGGGCGACGCCCTGCAGGACGCGGCTTGGCGAATGCTCGGCCAGGGCGGCGCGGCCCCGTTCCAGCAGCGCAGCAGCAGCTGGATCGAGGGGTGCCGCAGCAGGCGCAAAGCTCGCGGACGGGCGCGGCTGCACGACAAGAATGCCGGCGATGACGGCGACAGCAAGCACGCCCCCCGCAAGCAGGAGGCGAAGCTTCCGCCCCGTTCCAGCCGCCGGGACAGGTGCCTCGAGCCCGGTCGACCGGGGCTCCGGCTCCGGCCGGCCGGGCTGCTGCGGCGCGGGTTGCAGGGGCACAGGCTGAACGGTTGCCCGCAGGCGGTAGCCAACCCGTGGAATGGTCTCGATCGAGAAGGCGCCGCTTTCGGCCGCTATGCGGCGGAGCTTTGCGACCGCCCGCTGGATTGCGTCGTCGGAGACGGCAAGCCCCTCCCAGCAGGATTGGACGAGCCTGTCGCGGGAGACGGTGTGGCCTTCGGCGCGGGCCAGCGCGACAAGCAGCATCATCACCCGTGGCTCGAGCGTGTCGCGCCCGGTCGGCCCCTCGATTTCACGTGATTCCGGCCGGACCGTCAGCGGCCCGATCGAGAAGTCCGGCTCGGCTGCGAGATCCATGCGCATGCACTCTCCCGGCGGCACCTGGCCGCCGGGATGTGCATACAGGAAGGTTGCACCCCCTGTCACCGGGCAGCCAGTGCCACCCCGTCGCGTTCGGCCGCCGCGAGCTGGAGCGCCTGGCGGGCGGTGGGCAGCGACTGCCGACCCACGCCGGCCATCACCTGGTCCGCGCACGCGGTGCGGGCACTGCGCGGATGGACATCGCGGCACAGCCGGCGGGCCGACTCCTCGACCGAAGCCAGGAATCGGGCGCGGCCAGCGACGGTCTTCAGTTCGGCATAGGGTGTCCGGATCACGAGCCCCGCGCCGGTATGGATGACGTCAGGTGCCGCAAGGGCGGGCGCTGCAAGGGCAAGGGCGATCAGGCAAAGGGTGGTCTTCATGGCGGATGCTCCCCGGTTCGGCCCGGCGGGATGTCGGGCATGGGGCAAGCATCAGGGGATTCAGACTTTTCCGACAGGACCACGGCCCGACTTTTGGCCGTCTGCCGGCCGGCCGCCTGCCGACCTTTTGCCGACCATGGCGAGCCCGGGTCGGCTCAGCCCGGCAGGAAGCGCGACGCGAGGTCCTTTGCAATCCGCGCCGGGCGGCGGGTCGCGGTGTCGATGCAGCACCAGCTGCTCTGCACTTCGGCGATTATGGTGTCGCCGCGCTGGATCAAGGTCGTGAAGAAGGCGCGGCTCCCCTGCACACCGGTCGCGACCACGTCGGCAAGGATCGTGTCTTCCAGAAAGGCGGGCGCGCGGTAGGTGATCTCGTGCTTCAAGGCCACCCACAGATGCTGGGCGACCGCCTCGCTCGGCGCCACCTTCTGCCAATAGCTGATCACCGCGTCCTGCACCCACTTCAGGTACACGGCGTTGTTCACATGCCCCATGAAGTCGATGTCGGCAGGGGTGATGCGGATGCTGTGCTGGTACATGGCGCCTTCGATTCGATCCCGACGCCACGCTAGCTTGTCCACGCTGCACTGCACAAGCGACGTGGAGTCGCTCAGCCCCGCCAGCCGGTCTGCGACCGCACCTCGTGCCAGACCATCTCGCCCAGCCGTCGGCTGACCGGCCCCGGCCTGCCCTCCCCCACCGGCGCACCGTCCAGTGCAACGATCGGAAGGATCGGCGCCGTCGTCGAGGTCAGGAACAGTTCGGGCGCCGCGCGTGCCTCCTCCAGGGTGAAGGGGCGCTCCACCACCTCCATCTGCGCGGCGCGGGCGAGATCGAGCAGCGTGTCGCGGGCGATTCCCGGGAGGATACGCGCCGAAACCGGGTGGGTGACGATCCGCCCGTCGCCATCCACCATGTACATGTTGGTGGAGCCGCCCTCGGTCACCTCCCCCTCCTTAACGAACAGCGCCTCAAAAGCGCCGGCGGCCTTCGCCTCCTGCTTGGCGAGCACCGCCGGCAGCAAGCCCGTCGTCTTCAGGTCGCAGCGCGCCCAGCGCTGGTCCGGCAGGCTGATCGCCGACACGCCTTTCTCAAGCTGCGGCAGGCGCTGGGCGAAATCGAAGCGGCGCGCCGTCAACACCAGGGTCGGCGCAATGCCGGCCGGAAAGCCATGGTCGCGCTTCGCGGCGCCGCGGCTGACCTGGATGTAGAGCAGGCCGTCGGTATGGCGGCTCATGGCGACAAGGCGGCGCGCGATCTGCAGCAGGGCAGCATCGCCCGGCGCGCCCTCGATGAACAGCGCCGCAAGGCCCCGGCGAAGGCGCCACAGATGCTTGTCCCAGTCGAGGAAGCGGCCGTTCAGGAAGGCGACGACCTCGTAGAGGCTGTCGGCAAACTGGAACCCCCGGTCCTCGACCGAGACTCCGGCGCTGGCGATGGGGCCGTAACGGCCATTGACATAGGCGACTGCTGGCATGGCCCCAGCGATTACGCGCCGCAGTTGCCCTGATCAACGCCCGCGCGCATCAGCCGCGGGATGGCTGCCCCACAGATTCTCTGGTTCCGCCAGGACCTCCGCCTCGCCGACCAGGCGGCGCTTGCCGCTGCGGCCGCCGCCGGCCCGCTGATCCCCGTCTATGTGCTCGACGACGAAAGCGCCGGCCTTCGCCCAATGGGCGGCGCGGCGCGCTGGTGGCTGCACCACAGCCTGGCCAGCCTTGACGCGAGCCTGAGGGCCCTTGGCGGCCAGCTGCTGCTGCTGCGGGGGAAAAGCGCCGAGGTGCTGGCGCGCCTCGCTGCCCAGACGGGCGCGAGCGCCGTCCATGCGCTGCGCCACACCGAACCCTGGTGGCCGGCGATCGAGGCCATGCTGCCGAACCTGCGGCTGCACGAGGGCACAACCCTGCTGCCACCCGGCCTCTTGAAGACGAAGACCGGCGGGCGCTTCCGCGTCTTCACGCCCTATTGGCGGGCGCACACCGCCTGGGGGCCGCCGCCCCGGCCCCGCCCTGCCCCTGCCCGCATCGACTTCGCCGCGATCCCGGCCGGCGACCGGCTGGAAAACTGGCGCCTGCTGCCGACCAATCCCGACTGGGCACAGGGCTTCGACTGGACCCCCGGCGAGGCCGGCGCCGCCGCTGCGCTGGAGGCCTTTCTCCCCCGCCTCGCAGCCTACGATGTTCGCCGAGACTTCCCGTCGGAGGCCGCCACATCCTGCCTTTCGGCGCACCTCCACTTCGGCGAGATCTCGGCTGCCGCCTGCTGGCACGCAGCCGTCGACGCAGCGGATGAGGCCGCGACCGCCTGGACCCGCCAGCTCGTCTGGCGCGACTTCGCGCACGAGACGCTGGACCAGTTCCCGCACTCGGCAACCGCGCCCCACCGCCCCGAGTTCGACAACATGCCCTGGACGGATACAGATTCGGCCGCAGGCGCCGCCTTGCTGACGGCCTGGCAGCAGGGGTGCACCGGCTACCCTCTGGTCGATGCCGGAATGCGCCAGCTGTGGGCATGCGGCTGGATGCACAACCGTGTCCGCATGGTGACAGCCAGCTTTCTGGTGAAGCATCTCCTGATCGACTGGCGCGAAGGCGAACGCTGGTTCTGGGACACGCTGGTCGATGCCGACGCCGCAAACAATGCGATGGGCTGGCAGTGGGTCATGGGCTCGGGTGTGGACAGCGCGCCCTATTACCGGATCTTCGCCCCCATCGGGCAGAGCGAGAAGTTCGAGGCGGCCGCCTACATCCGCCGCTGGGTGCCGGAGCTGGCGGGCCTTCGCGACCACGAGATCCACGGGCCGTTCGAGCGCGGCTACCGCGGCTATCCGGCGCCCATCGTGGACCACAAATGGGCGCGGGAACGGGCGCTTGGGGCGTACCAGGGGCTAAGGGGCTAGCCGGCCGCGGGCCAAGCCCGCGAGTCCGGCATGAAGCTGCAACGGCGCGAAGCGCCGCAAGCGCGACTGCGCGCCGCGCCAAGTGGCGCGAAGCCAAGGCGGGCGGATGCCCGCCGCCCGGCGTTTGAGGGACAAGAAAAGGAGACGCGGCAAAGCCGCGTCGTCGGACCTGTCGATCGCGGAATGCCCGCAATCGCAGGCCGGCCGGGCGCTGCGCGCGAGTCCGTGGATCAGCGCTGCGCGCTGACCACGGCCGCGCTTGGCCTAGAACGCATTCTTCGGGAACAACACCGCGAACACCGTCCGGATCAGGATGTAGATGTCGAACGTCACTGACCAGTTCTCGATGTAATAGAGGTCGTGCTCGAGGCGCTTCACCAGCTTTTCCTCGGTGTCCGTCTCGCCGCGCCAGCCACACACCTGCGCCCAGCCCGTCATTCCGGGCTTCACCTTGTGCCGCGCGGCATAGGTCTGCACCACCTCGTGGAAGGGCCGGCCGGCGGCCCGGGTGGAGGGCGCATGCGGCCGCGGGCCCACCAGGCTCATGTCGCCCTTCAGCACGTTCAGCAGCTGGGGCAGTTCGTCGATCGAAGTCGCGCGGATGATCCGGCCCACGCGCGTCACCCGCTTGTCGTTGCGGGTCGCCTGGTGGATCCCGTCCGTCTCGCAGCTGTCGTGCGTCATGGACCGGAACTTCAGCACGTCGAAGCGCTGGTTGTTGAAGCCCTCGCGCGGCTGCCGGAAAAAGATCGGGCCGGGGCTGTCAAGCTTCACCGCAAGTGCCGTCAGCAGCAGCAGAGGCCAGAGGAAGAACAGGATCGCGACCGTGAGCAGCAGGTCCTCCGTCCGCTTGACGATCGCGTCGGTTCCCGAGATCGGGCGTTCGAACAGCGTGATGACCGGCATGTCGCCCAACAGCACCAGGGGCCTGTGCGCAAAGGCGAAGTTGGCAAGATCGGGCGCAAGGCGAATCCGCACCGGGGTCAGCGCCAGCTTCTGCACCACTTGCCGGATGCGCGCCTCGGCCGACCAGGGAAGCGCCACGATCACCTGGTCGATCAGGTCGTCGCGGATCATGGCAACCAGGTCGTCGGACGTGCCGAACACGGGCAGGTCGTCGACGAGGATGGGCACCCGGCCGTCCCGCCTGTCATCGAAGAAGCCAACCAGGCTGATCGTCAGCTTGGAATTGCCCCGGATATAATGGGCCAGCTTCTGGCCCTGCTCCGACCCGCCATAGATGGCGACGCGGCTGTTGAAGACGCCCTGCGCCTTCAGCCGCCGGATCCAGAGCGTCATGGCGGCCCGCGTTCCGGCCAGCATGATCGCGCCGCTGACGAACCAGGTGATGGCCCAGCCGCGCGAAAAATCCTCGGACACCTTCATCAGGAACCCGACAGTCAGCAGGAACAGCCCGGTGACCATCCACGAGCCGAGCACCCGTTCCCAGGCCTTGCTCATCGAGAAGTGGCAATCGACGTCGTAGGTGCCCATGATCTCGGCCACCAGCGCGAAGATCAGGGCGCCAGCCAGCATCGTGCGGCCATAGACCGGTGTGTCGACGGCCATGATCCGTTCCGACCACAGGCTGAGCGCCACCACACCGGCAAGGATGACGGTCAGGAACTCGAAGATCCTGACGGCGAAGATCACCAGGTCGATCGGCACGGACGACCGCGGCGCGAGCTGCTCCGCCAGCGCACGGGTCCGGGGACCGGTCGTAGGACCGATCTCGTTCACGACCGATGGTCCCCTTGCCTGCGTCCCGGATACAGTTGTTCACCCGTCGGGAAGGCTTCCGCGGGGCTGCTCCGGCCATGCCGCCCTTGCGCGATGCGCCTCGGCAAGGCATTGCAGGAACGGGTCAGGCGTCGGAGAAGCGCGTTGCCCAGCTGTACTTGGGAGAAGGCTCGGGGATGGAAACTGTCTACGACTGGGTGACAGTCGCGATCTTCGCAGGGCTGATCGTGTTGTTCCTGCAACGGTCCGTCGGCCCGGAACGCGACCAGATGTGGCCCTACTTCGCGGCGTCGGTCGCCTGTGCAGTCATCAACCAGGTCGGCAACAAGGCGATCGACGACGGCAGCGTTGTGCTGCACGCCGTATCCGTCGCCGGCATCGTGGCGATCCTGGCGTTCGTCCAGTATTTCCTGCGACCGTTCGGCAACAAGGGCGACTGATCCCGTCAACCGTCTGCGGGCCAGGAAAGGGCTCGCTTCCTGCATCAGGCGCTCGCCTTGAAGTCTGCCGCCAACGGCCGCCCGACCAGCGCCGGAAGCGCCGCCGGGTAGGTGGCCGCCAGCAGTTCGCGCGCAAACCGCTGCAGGGCATCGAAGATTTCGGGCGATGGCTCGCCGATCGTCGACAGGCGGACCAGCACGCCGTCGGCCACATAGCCGCGCATTTCGGACCTCAGCTTCATGACCCGCTGCTCGTTGCTGCTGGTCGGCAGGAAGTCGCCCACCCTGGTCCAGTAGAGGATCGGCTCCACCCGGTCGTTGCTGCGAGCCACCAGTTCGCGGGCCGGCAGGCTTGCGGTCGGCGTCAGGGGCACCGCCACCTTCCGGGCGCCTTCGATCTGGAACCCGACAGCCGCATAGCAGACCTCGGGGCGGTGCAGTTGCAGCTGATCCGACTGGGTGCTGCCATAGGCGATCACCATCATCACCGGGATCTCGCTGTCCGACGTGTAGAGCCGGCTGACCGTCTGCTCATACAGTTTTGCGGACAGCGACCCCTCCGCCGCTTTCGGAAGGACGACGGCGTTGGACGGCGTGACGGTCCAGGAGCCGATCGTCAGGGGAACGGCCTTCTCGAGCTTCTTGTCGCCCAGCAGGTTCAAGCGGTCACGGGGGGTCAGCGCGAAGGCGCCGGCCGCTGCTGCAACCAGCGGGGCGCCGAGCAGCAGATCACGTCGCCGGAGCATCGGAACCCTCCGTTCCAGGGGTCAGCCAGCGCCTGAGGGGCGACAGCAGCTTGTCGATCCCGAAGATCAGCAGCAGCGCCGATACGAACGTCACGATCCCGGCAAAATCATGCAGATACCCCTGCGCGACTTCATTCCCCGCATAGTAGGTCAGAAGCACGAGGATCATCACCCGGACGACGTTGGCCGCAATCGCGATGGGCAGCAACAGCAGCAGAAGCACGGCCGAATAGCGCCACGAGGCGTTGTGCATCAGATAGATGTAGAACAGACCGATGGCCGTAAGACTGATCAGCGAATTGAGCCCGGCGCAGGCATCCTCGACGAGCAGCTGGTACTGGGCGATGTAGATCGTCACGCCGACCTGGGTGATCGGATAGCCGGCTGCCGACAGCAGGAAGGTGGTGATGTCGGACACCAGGATCTTCAGCGGCTGCGTGATGCTGTCCATCAGCCAGCCGGGCAGCGGGATCAGGAACAGCAGGTAGAACAGGGGGAACCAGTTCTTCAGCATCACCCGGTGGCCCACATGGGCATAGGCAATGCCCATCAGCGCGCCCAGAAGGGCAGCCACCTCGATCAGCAGGAAATCGAACGCCCGGCCGAAAACATAGGCGAACGACATCAGGACAATGACCGGCACGGCGATCCACAGGTTGCCGGGCCGGGCCTCGGCCCGGATCTCGTCCCAGTTGCGCCAGATCAGCCACACGGCGGTTGCAAGGACCAGCGGGCCATGAACACCCGATTCCTGGGTCCAGCTCTGCTGGGCGGTCGAGATCAGCGTCGGGATGATGGTGAGCAGCAGGCCGACCGCAAGCGCAGGACTGCGCAGGGCATGGCTGGCCCAGGCCTGTCGTTGCACCGGCATCGCCACGGTCATCTGGCTCCCTCCCGCCCCCGCCGATTCAGGCAAAGTCGTTGAGCACGGACCCGATCACGGTGGCCCGCGACGCTCCGAGTTGGGAGGCCAGCGTCTGCACATCCTTGACAAAGGCATGGTTGCGACGCGCCACCACCAGCGCATAGCCGAGCACGCCGGCAACCGTCAGCGCATCGCTGTTCTCGTTGCTGGCGGGCGTGTCGAAGATCGCGACATCGTGCTGGCGCAGCAGGATGTCGACGCCGCTGCGGAAGCGGGCGCCGGACAGCAGCTCCTGGGGGCGCGCAACCGGCGGGCCTGCTGGCACGACCGACAGGTTCGGCAGCACGTTCGGATAGACCACGCGTTCCGGGCGGTTCACTTCCAGCGACAGATAGGTGGAAAGGCCCGGCCCATTGGGATCAATCCCGAAGATCGCATCGATGCGCGGGTTCCGCAGGTTGGAATCCACCAGCAGTGTCTTGATCCCGACCTGCGACAGCGCAGTCGCAAGATTGGCCGCAATGAAGGTCGCGCCCGACCCGTCGGTCGCGCCGCACACCGCAAAGGCGCGCCGCCCGGCGCCGACATGCTGGGCGATGATCTGCGTCCGCAGAAGCCTCAGCATTTCGGCCTGCGGGCTGGACGGATCCGACTGCACCAGAAGCTCGTCGGACACCGAAGCCGAAGGCGAGAGCTGCATGGCAAGGCTGCCCTGCATCGCCTGCCGCGCGATGACCACATCCTCCTCGGTTGCAAGCGCGAGCGCCACGGCGGATTGGTCGAAGGTCAGCCCGGACTGCGCCTGGTGCGCGGCAACCGCACGGGCTTCCTCGTCGGTCAGCGCGCCCGTCCGAAGCAGGGCATCGGGCAGGCTCGGGTCCGCAGGGATGCCCGATGTGGTTTCCAGTTGGCTCATGTCAGATCGCCTGCAGGTCGCCGGCCGGTTCGTCGGGCGACCGACGGCCGAAGAGTTTCCGGAATTTCAGTCGAAGCGGCGACGGCTGTTTTGCGCCCACGATGGCAAGCACCGGCGCACCGGCGGCATGGGCCAGATCCTCGTGCCCGCGAACCCTGCGGGCAACGAACTCGATCAGCAGCGCCATCACGAGGCCGAGGCCGAGGCCGAGCACGCCTGAGACCATCGCGACCAACCCGACATTGGGGTAGGACGCGGTCTTGGACACGACAGGATCCCCCATGATGGTGATGCCGGGATCCGACTGGTCGGAGGCAAGTTTCAGCTCGTCGGCGCGCTTGTTGGCACTGTCATACTGCGACCGCTTGAGCTCCACCTCGCGCGACAGGCGAACCAGCTCGTCCAGGATCGGCTTGCGCTGCAGGATCAGCCTCGACTGGGCTTCCACCTGCTGCGTCAAATCCGAAACGGACTGCTTCACCGCCCCGGACATCGTCGAGACATTCTGCTGCGAGCGGGCCTTGGCCTGGCCGATCTGCTTCGCCAGCGTGTTGCGCCGGGCAAGGATCGCCTTGTAGGTCGGGTGCTCCGGCCCAAGCCGCGCGCCGGCCAGCGCCAGCTCGTCCTCGATCGTCGCAAGCTGGATCGCGAGCTGATCGGACACCGGGTCCGACGCCAGCCGCGCCGTGCTGGTCAGCGTGTTGGTGCTTTCCATGCCCTGCGACTGCTGGAGCGCGGCCTGCAGCGAGGCGAGCTTGGCCGTCTCGCTGTCCATGCCGTTCACCAGGGTGATGTTGTTCGCCAGCATATAGTCAGCCAGCGCCTTCTCGGCCTTGGCAAGCTCGTTGCGGGCAATGTCCGTCTGCTCGCGGTACCAGGCGCTGGTGCGGCCGAAGGGATCCGTCCGCAGCCGCAGGGACTCTCCGATATAGGCTTCGCGGATCACCCCGACGATCGCCTTTGCCCGGTCAGGGTCGGTCGTCTGATAGCGGATCTCCATGATGCTGGAGCTGCGGATCATGCCGGCATCCGTGTTGTCGATGATCTGCTGGCCCAGCCAGGCCCGCATGCCCCCGTCTTCCGCGCTCCGGCCCGAGGCCTCATAGGCGGCCCTGAGCGACGGATCGTTGACGAGGCCAAGCCGGTCAACCACGGCGCCGGCAACGCGCATGTCCTTGATGATCTGGATCTGGTCGCCGATGTAGGTCCCCCCGCGCGAGCCGATCAGCACCTGTCCGGTAACCGGATCAGACTTCGCCTCGAAGATCACCCGGGCACTGGCCGGATAGCGCTTGGGCAACATCATCGCGATCGATGTGGCGACGACGAAGCAGGCAAGCGCGGTTGCGACGATCAGCTTCCAGCGCGCCAGCAGGATTCGAAGAAACTGGATGATGCTCATGGAACCAATCTCCTCAGAACAGCCGCTCGCGGACGCGGATCACGTCACCGGCCTGCAGCTTGTCGCTCCCCACCACATCGACTTCCTTCTCGTCGCCGCGCTTCAGCCCGAACTTGCCCGAAGAGCCGGTCGGCCCGACGCCACCCGCCATGGCCATCAGGTCCGAAACGGTCATGTCCCGCTTCAACGGGTAGGACCCCGGCGCCATCGCCGCACCGGTCAGGTACACCACCTCGGACGGCGGGACATAGATGGTGTCGCCGGGCTGGAGAACGATGTCGGCCACCGTCCCGCGCGCCAGATCCTTGGTGCTGATCTCGATCTCCTGGCCCGAACCGGCGCGCCGAACATAGATCAGCTCGCTGCCGACATCCTGCACCCAGCCCGAGCGCAGGAGGATGTCGAGAAGCCCGGTGTAGCGGTCAAGCGGAACCAGCCCCGGCGCGCCCACCTTGCCGGCGACGCGGACATATTTGCTGGCATAATCCGTCACCTCGACGTTCACGATCGGGTCGCGGAGGTAATTGCCCTGGATCAGCCGGCGGGTCATTTCATCCGCCAGCGTCAACACCGTCTTGCCCTGCGCCTGCACCTTGCCGATCAGCGGCACGACGATGGAGCCGTCCGGCTTCACCCTGGTCGCGACATTGAACTCGCTCTGCCCATAGACCACGATCGACAGCCCGTCGTTGGGCCCCAGCACATAGCCCGGAGACGCCGGCTGGGACGCAGTCGGAGACTGGGCCAGTGCTGCCTGCGCGAACAGGAGGGCAAGTAGGGCGCCCAGCAACCGCAGGCCGAACTGGCGAAGCGGCGACCAGGCCGCAGTGCCCAGGAAAGTCATTGCCATTGCCGTTTCTCCGGATCTCAGATGTTGCGCTGCTCTGGGCATCAGAAGCGGCCCGTCAGGTTGATCGTTGCGACTGTCGCGTTGAAACTGAACCCGTCGGGCGTTGACGTCCGCCGCTGGTAGTTGATGTCGGTGCCGACCGAAAGGAACCGGGTCAGCTGGAATCCGGTCGCGGCAAAGATGCGGTCGCCGTTGAAGCCCTGCACCTGGTTGGTCTCGGGCACCAGGAGGGTTCCGCGGAATTCCTGGTCGAAGCGGTTGTATCCGGCCGAGATGCTCATCCCGTTGCTCAGCCGATAGGTGCCGCTGGCGGTGAACGTCCGGTTGATGGAGAAGTTGGCGGCCTGGTTGCCACCTCCGTTCACGCTCTGCCCGAAGCCCAGGTTCGCACCGAACCGCGGCCCGGCATAGCCGAGCCCGAAATTCCAGGTGCCACCCTCGAAGCCGACCGCGCCCGGGGTGTTCGACGACACCCTGCTCTGCCCGATCGATGCATTGGCCCGCAGCGTGGATCCGATGCGATAGGCCCCGAAGATGCTGACGGTGTTGATCGTGTTGCTGTTTTCCTGGCCCAGCACCAGCTGGTTCGGAAAGACATTCTCGCTCCAGGCGGCGGAAACGCCCACCTGCCCGCGGCTGCCGACCCGATAGCCGAGGCTTCCGCTGACGGTCTGGAAATTGGCGTCGGCGAAGCTGCGGTCGATGCTGTCTTCGTTGCTGATGTTCCGTTGCTGCCCGCGGCTGTAGGCCACGCTGCCGGTAAGGCCCATGCGGGTGGAACAGTTCAACCCGGCCGAAAAGGTCGTCGTCTCGGCTGACGCATTGGCGGCCTCGTCGAAGCCGCCGATCAGCCAGTCGCGCTTGCTGTAGCCTGCCGTCAGCTGGCCACCGCAGGATCGGCCAAGATAGAGGCCCGCGCCCCCGCTCACGTTGAAGCGGTTGCTGTTCAACTGGGTGTTGTTGGCATAGATGATCCGCCCGAGCGACCCGTTGACGAACAGGCGCTGCCGCCCGACATCGCGTTCGGCCGCGAGGCCAACCGTCGGCCGGAAGCTCCAGTCGGCCTTCGACCGGAAGCGCGTGGGAAGCGGCTGGCCGTCTTCCAGCCTCGCCACGTTGGTGTCATACTGGATCTGCATCGACGCCGAGGGCGTGAGACCGAGTGCCCCGACGACCCCAAGCGCCGCGAAGAAGGGCCCCTCGTCCCCGAACACACGGTTCGGGTCGTCGACCACGGCCCCGGGCGGGGGATCAAATCGTGTCCCCGGCACAGTGGACTGCACTGCCTGGGATGGCATCTTCTGGTTGATCGGCTGGGCAGAAGCCGCGTCCGGGGTCAGCAAGACGGCTGCAAGCCCGGCGCCCGCCACCACCCGGCGCAACGGCACTGCCTGCATCATGTGCTGTTTCGACCCGTGCGCCACGCACCCTCCCTTTCCGTCTGCCGGCCCAATCCCGATACCGTGCGCCTGCGACATGCCCCGGCCGGACCCGGGCCCTGCCGTCAGAACGATCCGCACACCCGGCACCATGAACCTTTCAGACGACAGCAGCTTACGGTCAAGTGGCGCACGCCTTGCCCTGAACAAGGGCCCAGCCACCTGCCACGCCTGAGATTCCATACAGATGCCGTCACAGCAAATCAAAGCCTTGGCGTCATGCAACAAGGCGAAAGATTGTTACATGGCATAGATATGGGCTATGGCACACGGGCCACACGTGGCATCTGCACGACGGTTCGGGCTGATGAAATTCGACAATGGTCCGGCAGATTGGCCGTATGAACATGCGGGCGGTCTGCAGGCAGGGGCGGGATACAACGTCCCCCGGGACCTGGCAGGATGGGCTTTTGGCCGGCAGGAATGGATGGAATGAGGGGACGGATGCAGGCGGCGGATTGCGGGTTCGGATGGCCGGGCGACCGGGCGTCGGCACGCTGCGCGCCGGGCAACGGCGGAACGGTCCTCATGCGCAGCGCCGGTGGCCCCACCGCATCTGGCCGGAACCTCATGACCACCGGTGACGCGCAATGATCTTCCGCCGTGACAGAAGCGCGCAGGATGCGCCGCAGTCCTCCCGCGGCAAGCCTGTCGATGCGGCAGGCGCCGGCCTTCCGCGCTTCGCCGTCGATGCAACCGACGACATCGGCGATGTCGCGCACGACATGCGCGAACAGAATCCGGCGCGGGCCCGCCTTGCACTGGCCGACGCGCTTTCGGCGTCCCAGCCCGTCACCTCGCGGGAACGGCTTGCCGGCCGGTCCGATACCCTGCAGACCCTGATCGCCGCGATCGAGCAGCAGCGCGCCCACGTCGTCCTCTATGGCGAGCGCGGCATCGGCAAGACCAGCCTCGTGCATGTGTTCGCCGAGACGGCCCGGGAAGCGCGCTACCTCGTGCTCTATGGCAGCTGCGGGGTCGAAGCGCGGTTCGACGACATGTTCCGGACGTTCGCATCCGGGGTGCCGCTGCTCTACAACGCCAATGTGTCCCCCACCGCCGACGAGGCCGAGCACAACCGCAGCTTCGCGGACCTGCTCGGCCCGGAACCCGTCGATCCGCGCGAACTGGCGGACCTGTTCCAGAAGGTGGTCGGCACGCGGATCATCCTTGTTCTCGACGAGTATGACCGGGTGGCGGATCCAGCCTTCCGCCGCGACGTGGCCGAGCTCATCAAGAACCTGTCCGACCGGGCTGCCCGCGTGCAGCTCCTGCTGACCGGCGTTGCGTCGAACCTCGACGAGCTGATCGGCTTCACCCCCTCGATCCGGCGCAACATCGTCGGGCTCGCCGTCGGCCCGATGGGCGACGGCGAGCTCCTGGAGATCCTGTCGCGCGCAGAGGAGGCGACGGGCCTTGCCTTCGCGCCGGATGCACGGGCCCTCATTGTCCGAATGTCGGGTGGATCCCCCTATCTCGTGCGCCTGCTGGGCAACCGGGCTGCCGGCCGCGCGCTCGACGACAGGCGCACAGTGGTCAGCGAAACCGATGTGATTGCCGGCACGGAGGCCGTGCTTGCCGAATGGAACAGCGGCCTGCCCCGCCGCGTGCAGTCGCAGCTGCTGCGCCCCGAGGTCCGCAGGGCCTGGCCCCTGCTGATCGCGGCCGCCCGCGCATCGGGCACGCCCGACGGCTGGTTCGGGGTGCACGATGTCCATCTCGAAGCAGGGGGGTCGGACCCGGCAGGTGTCGCACGGACGCTCGACAGCTTCATCGGCGAGATCGACCTGTTCGACCGTGAACAGCCCGCCGGCGACCGGGAACCGCGCTACCGCTTCCGCACCCAGGGCCTCGCCCAGCTGCTCGGCCTCTCGGCCGCGCTCGCAAGGGCCGGCCGCTGAGACGGGTGGCCATGGCAGCACCTGGCAAGATCCGCAGCCTGCGCTGGGAGGCCGACCCCGAGCAGCTGTTGGCGACGCTGGGGCCGCCCCGCGTGTCGGTGATCATCCCGCATTTCAACACGCCCGAGCTGCTGGTGAAATGCCTCCAGGCCGTCGCATCGCAACAGATGAAGGACGGCTGGTTCGAAATCATCGTCGTCGACAACGGGTCGCGCCTGCCGATGCGCCTTCTGGAGGCGACCTGGCCGGGCGTGCGGTTCCTGATCGAGCGCCAGCCGGGCCCCGGCCCGGCGCGCAACACCGGCGTCCGGGCTGCGCGGGCCGACATCCTGGCCTTCGTGGATGCCGATGTCCGCGTGGCGCCGGGCTGGCTCGAGGCGGCTCTGAAGGCGATCGGCAAGCGCCCGCTGGGGCTCGTCGGCGGGGACGTCCGCATCGATGTCGGCGACCGCAAGCGCATGACCGAGGTGGAGGCGTTCGAAAGCGTCTTCTCCTTCCGCCAGCAGAGCTACATCAACCGGAAACATTATTCGGTCACAGCCAATCTCGCCATGACGCGTGCGGTGTTCGACCGGGCCGGCCCGTTCGACGGGATCGACAAGCCGGAGGACCGCGCCTTCGGAGAGCGCGCGCACGCGCTGGGAATTCGAACCCGCTATGCGCCGCGCATGCTGGCCTTCCACCCGGCCCGGCGCGACTTCGACGACATGCGCCGCAAGTTCGCCCGGCTGGCGCACCAGGCCTTCACCCAGCATCTCGACAGGGGGCGCCCACTCCTGCTCTGGGATGCCCGCGCCGCCGCCATGGCGGTGTCGGGCCTGGCGCATGCGCCCATGATGCTGTTCTCGCGTCGGGTGACAGGGTTCGGCAACCGGTACCGCGGCCTCCGGTTCCTGTTCCGGTTGCGCTGGGTCCGGGCGCTTGACATGCTCGCGCTTTCCGCCAAGGCCCGAGCCGGGGACCAACTGGCTCTTGTGAACTGGAACAGTTGACGGTGAACGACCTCAATCTCTCCCTTCGCCAGCAGACCGGCCCTGCAGCCCAGCGTGCGCAGTCCGACAAGCGTGCCCGCCTTGCCGTCATCCTGGTCAACTGGAACCGCTACGCCGACACGATCGAGTGTCTGGAATCCCTGCTGCGCAGCGACGAGCGGGTGCGCATCGTCATCGTCGACAACGGCTCCTCCGACGGCACCGAGGAGCGCCTCGTCGCCTGGGCTTCGGGCGCCGAACCCTACAAGCCGCCGATGGGGCCGCTGAAGCGCCTCACCAGCCCGCCAATGGCCAAGCCGGTCAACCTCAGGGTCCTCCACGCCCACGAACTCGACAATGCGCGCCCGGGCGACGAACAGGTCACCCTCATCTGCGCCGGGCAGAACCTGGGCTTCTCGGGCGGCAACAATGTGGGCATGCGCTTTGCCTTTGCCGACCCGGCGATCGCCTATTGCTGGTGCCTCAACAACGACACCGTCGTGGATCCGGGCGCAACCGGCGCAATCGTCACGCGGATGAACGCCACCCACAAGGTGGGCATGTGCGGCACCCAGGTGCGCTATTACCACCGCCCCGGCGTCTGGCAGGCGCTCAACGGGCAGCGCTTCAAGCTGCTGACGGGGCAGTCCCAGGGGATCGGCGCCAACCAGCCCGTCACCCGCCCCTTCGATCCGCGCAAGGTCGCGCGCGAGACGGACTTCGTGCTGGGCGCGTCGCTCGCCGTCTCCCGCGCGTTCGTCGAGACCATCGGCTACATGGAGGAAAGCTACTTCCTCTATTTCGAGGAAATGGACTGGTCGGTCCGCAACCGCGGCCGTTTCGCCATCGCCTTCGCGCACGGCGCCATCGTCTACCACAAGGAAGGCGGTTCGATCGGCTCGTCCGACAAGAAGGGCGAACGCTCGGCGGCGTCGGAATATTATCTGATGCGCGGTCGCATCCGCTTCTACCGGCGCAACTTCCCGCTGCTCTGGCCGCTCCAGTATCCGCTGGGCATCGGGCTGATCCTGCGGCGACTGCTGCGCCGGCAGCCGAAAAAGGCCGCCGCAATGACCCGCGCGATGCTGGGCCTTTCATTCGAATAAAGGGCCCCCCGCCGACTTTCATCAGAGACCCCCCAGGGACAGAAGAGGGACATGAGATCATGACCAGTACCAATGTGGCATCCAGCGCGCCCGGCCGCGTCCGCGCCCTGCTGCTGATCGCAACGGCCGCCCTTGCGCTTGCCGGATGCGAACGGCTGGGGATCGGCGGCAAGTCGGCCCCCAAGGGCCAGGTGGTGGCGACCCTCGACGGCGAGGAGATCACGGTGCTCGAAGTGAATGCCGAGCTCGCCGGAACACCGATCCCGCCCACCATGTCACGCCGCGACGCCGAAAAGATCGCGCTCGAGAACATCATCACCCGCCGCATGCTCAGCAAGTCCGCCGAGGAGCGGGAACTGCAGAAGCGGCCCGAATTCCTCCTCCAGGAACGGCGCGCGTCGGAACAGCTGCGCGTGCAGGCGCTGGCCAAGGACATCGCGTCGAAGGTCGTCACCCCGACCCGTGACGAAGCCGACAAGTTCATATCCGAGAACCCCTTCCTGTTCGAAAACCGCCAGTTCTTCATCCTGGACCAGATCCAGTTCCTGCGCCCCGCCAATGTCGAGAAGCTGGGGCTCGAGGGCGCGAAGACGATGGCCGAGGTCGAACAGGTCCTGACGGCGAACGAAATCCAGTTCCGCCGCCAGCCGGCCTCGTTCGATACGCTGGGCGCGAACCCCGCCTTCGTGAAGGAGGTCACCGGGGTCCTTGCCAAGAACCCGCAGGAGCTCTTCATGTTCGCCACGCGCCCCGAAGGCGCGCCTGCCCCCGTGATCCTGGTCAACCAGGTCAAGGAAACCCGGCCCCAGCCCTTCACCGGCGACAAGGCACGGGAATATGCGGTCAACGTCCTGCGCAACGAGCGGATCCAGAAGGCGCTGAAGGCCGAAGTGGATCGCCAGCAGAAGACGCAGAAGGACCGCGTGGTCTTCCAGACCGGCTGGGAGCCTGCCAAGAAGAAGCCGGGAGCCCCGGCAGCCGCCGGCCTCGCCGTTCCCGGCACAGCGCCGGCGGCAGGCGCCGCAGGCGCCCCGGCCGCCGCACTCGAAGCGCCGTCCGCACCTGTCGCAGCGCCCGCGGCAGACCCCGCAGCCGCGCCGGCGCCCGAGGCTGCGCCCGCCGGCTGAGCGGGCCGGCCGCAGCAGCACGACACAGGCCGCGCCGGCCTTCCCGGGATCAGGGAGGCCGGCCCGGCTCGCCATCCGGACGGCGTGGAAAGGACAATCGTTGCGCAAGGGCATCATATTGGCAGGCGGCTCGGGCACGCGGCTCTATCCGCTGACCAAGCCTGTCTCGAAGCAGCTCATGCCCGTCTATGACAAGCCGATGATCTACTATCCCTTGTCGGTGCTGATGCTGGCCGGCATTCGCGACATCCTGATCATCACCACGCCGTCCGACCAGGCGGCCTTCCAGGGCCTGCTGGGCGACGGCAGCGCCTGGGGCCTGTCAGTCACCTATGCCGTGCAGCCCGAACCGAAGGGCCTCGCCCAGGCCTACCACATCGGCGCAGATTTCGTGCGGGACGGCCCTTCGGCCCTGATCCTGGGCGACAACATCTTCTACGGCCACGGCCTGCCCGAACTGCTGAAGCGCGCCGATGCGCGCGACGCGGGCGCCACCGTCTTCGGCTACTGGGTGAAGGACCCGCAGGCCTATGGCGTCGTCAGCTTCGACGCCGACGGCCGGGCCGAGACGATCGAGGAAAAGCCCGCCCACCCCAGGAGCAGCTTCGCGGTCACCGGGCTCTACTTCTACGATGGCACCGCCGTCGAGCGTGCACGGCAGATCCGCCCCTCGGCACGCGGCGAGCTGGAAATCACCGACCTCAATCGCCTCTATCTCGAGGCGGGCGCGCTCAATGTGGAGCTGATGGGCCGCGGCTATGCCTGGCTCGACACCGGAACCCACGGCAGCCTGCTGGATGCCGCCCTCTATGTGCGGATCATCGAGGAGCGCCAGGGCCTGAAGGTCAGCTGCCCCGAGGAAATCGCCTGGCGGCTCGGCTTCATCACCAGTGCAGAGCTGGAGTCGCTTGCCCAACCCTTGAGGAAATCCGGCTACGGGGAGTATCTCCTGGCGCAACTCAAGGCCGCAAGGTGAACAGGAAAGGCGCGAAATGAGCATGGATCCGGTTCTCCAGACAGAGATCATCGACGCACGCGCCGGCGCCTTCATGCTCGATCCCGAGCAGGCCGCCGCTGCCGGCCGTGCGCTTCACGACCGCTACGTGACGGCCGATCCCTTCCCCCACATCATCCTCGACAACTTCATCGACCAGGACCTCCTGCGCAGCCTGCTGGGCGAATGGCCAACCAGCGGCGAACACAGCCGCTACGATCGCGACCAGGAACGCCTCAAGTTCGAGTGGCAGCCCATCCAGCTGCGGACGCCCAGGCTCCGGAACTTCCTCGCCGAGATGATCTCGGTCCCGATGCTGCATTTCCTCCAGGAACTCACCGGCATCCAGAAACTGATTGCCGATCCGCATTTCAAGGGCGGCGGCCTGCACGAGACACGCACCGGCGGCCATCTCGGCGTCCATGCCGATTTCAACATCCACCGCGACATGAATGTGCTCCGGCGCATCAACCTCCTCATCTACCTGAACGACGACTGGCAGCCGGACTGGAACGGCGCCCTCGAACTCTGGTCGCGCGACATGCGCCGGAAGGTTCATTCCGCGCTGCCCGTGATGGGCCGCGCCGTCATCTTCAACACCGATCTCGACAGTTACCACGGCGTGCCGGACCCCGTGGCCTGCCCGCCCGACCGTGCGCGCCGCTCCATCGCACTCTACTACTACACCGCCCCCAACTCGGGCCTCGAAACGGTGCCGGACCGCACGACGGTCTTCAAGCCCCGCCCCGGCAGCCCGGACAAGACCGACTGGCAGGTGAAGCGCCGCCACCTCATTGCCGACTGGCTGCCCCCGGCCGTCTACCGCGCGCTGCGCAGCAAGCCGAAGGTCTGACCGGGCCGTGCAGGTCATCGAAACGCCGCTTGCCGGCGTCCTCCAGATCCGCCCGAGAGTGTTCAAGGACGACCGCGGCTTTTTCACCGAAAGCTGGAATGCCCGCACAATGGCGGAAGCCGGCCTCGACATCGCGTTCGTGCAAGACAATCACAGCCGGTCCGTCAGGGGTGTGCTGCGCGGACTGCACTACCAGCTCGCCAATCCCCAGGGCAAACTGGTCCGCGTCGCCCGCGGCATGGTCTATGATGTGGCCGTCGACCTGCGCCGATCATCGCCGAGCTTCGGCAGATGGTGGGGCACCACGCTGTCCGACGAAAGCCTCGACATGCTCTGGATCCCCCCGGGCTTCGGCCATGGCTTTCTGACGCTGTCCGACACCGCCGACTTCCTCTACAAGGTCACCACGCCATACGATCCGGCTTCCGACCGGTCGCTGGCCTGGAACGATCCGGAGATCGGCATCGACTGGCCGCTCGACGGCATCGGACCGCCACAACTGGCGGCCAAGGATGCAGCCGCGCCCCTGCTGGCTGCGGCCGAAACCTTCGCATGAAGGTCCTCGTCGCAGGCTCCGCAGGCCAGCTCGGCCGCGCGCTCCAGGCAACCGCACCTGAAGGCGCGCAGATCATCGCCCCGCCAGAGGCCGAGTTCGACATCCTCGACGCCGCGAAGCTGCGCGCGACGGTCGAAGCCGCCCGCCCCGATCTCGTCATCAACGCAGCCGCCTACACGGCAGTGGACAAGGCCGAATCCGATGCGGAAACCGCCGAAGCGGTGAACGGAGCCGCTGCAGGCACATTGGCCGCCGCAACCGCCGCCATCGGCGCGCGCTTCGCCCATGTGTCGACCGACTTCGTGTTCGACGGCCGCTCGCCCGATCCGATCCCGCCAGACGCCCCACCTGCCCCACTCGGCGTCTATGGTGCGACCAAGCTGTCGGGCGAACACAAGGTCACAGCAGCCCACCCAGCCCCGCTGATCGTGCGGACCGCCTGGGTCTATGCCGCCCGGGGCAGCAACTTCGTCCACTCCATGCTCCGCCTCATGCGCGAGCGGCCCGAGGTTCGTGTCGTCGCCGACCAGATCGGAACGCCCACCCATGCCGACAGCCTCGCCCGCGCCATCTGGGCACTCGACGCGGCCGGCGCCACCGGCATCCACCACTGGACGGACGCGGGCGTCGCCAGCTGGTATGATTTCGCCGTCGCGATCCAGGAAGAGGCGCTGGCGCTCGGGCTTCTGGACCACGCCGTCCCGGTTGTGCCCATCCGCACGAGCGACTATCCGACACCGGCCCGCCGGCCCGCGATGAGCGTGCTCGACAAGGGCAGCAGCTGGGCCATCATCGGCCCGGCAGCCCATTGGCGGGCAGAGCTGCGGCTGGCGCTGGAAGCCGTCCGGGCCGACGCAGGCCCAGGGGAAGGCAGATGATGCGATCGATCCTCGTCACCGGTGGCGCCGGCTTCATCGGCTCCAACTTCGTGGCCCATTGGGCCGCGACCCGGCCGGCCGACCGGATCACCGTGCTCGATCTCCTCACCTATGCCGGAAACCGCGCCAACCTCGATGGCCTCGACGCCGAACTTGTGGTGGGCGACATCCGCGACGAAGGGCTCGTCGCAAGCCTGCTGAGCGACCGCGGCATCGACACCATCGTGCACTTCGCAGCCGAAAGCCATGTCGACCGCTCGATCCTGGGGCCCGACGCCTTCATCGAGACCAATGTCATCGGCACGCACGCACTGCTGAAGGTCGCCCGGCGGGAGTGGCTCGAGAAGAAGAAGCCCCACCGCTTCCACCATGTCTCGACCGACGAGGTCTATGGCACGCTGGGCCCGAACGACCCCGCCTTCCGCGAGGACACCCCCTACGCACCCAATTCGCCCTACTCGGCGTCCAAGGCCGCGTCCGACCACCTGGTCCGCGCCTACCACCACACCTACGGCCTCGACGTCACCACCTCGAACTGCTCCAACAACTACGGCCCCTTCCACTTCCCGGAAAAGCTGATCCCGCTGTTCATCATCAACGCCCTGCACGGCCGCGCCCTGCCCATCTACGGCGACGGCATGCAGGTGCGGGACTGGCTGCACGTCGAGGACCATTGCCGCGGGATCGCGGCCGTCATCGAAAGCGGCCGTCCCGGACAGACCTACAACATCGGCGGCGGCGCCGAGCTTCCGAACCTGACCGTGATCGACACGCTTTGCGCGGCCATGGACAAGGCCTTTGCGACCGATCCGTCGCTCGGCAGCCGCTTCCCCGATGCGCCTGCCGCCAGGGGGCTGCCCACGGCCGCCCTCAAGACCTTCGTGACCGACCGCCCGGGCCACGACCGCCGCTACGCGATCGACTGCAGCAAGGCGATGGCCGAACTCGGCTACGCACCCACCCACAGCTTCGAAAGCGGATTTGCCGCAACGCTCGCCTGGTATCTGGCCAACGAGCACTGGTGGCGCGGAATCCTCGACGGCAGCTACCTGGACTGGGTGAGGGAAAACTACGCAGACCGGCAAGCCGCGCAGTGAATTGCAGGCTATAGTCTGCCCATGAAGCTCGATCCCAGGCTCCAGCGTGTGATCTTCTGGATCCGGGCGCACAGCACCAAGCTGACGATCCTTATGATGATCGTGGTGCTCGGTATCGCGGGCGCCGCGCTGATGGAGATCCTGAAGGAAATCCGCATCGCCGACATCCAGGCGGCATTCGGCAAGATAACGACCCGCCAGATCCTCCTGTCGGTGGGGCTGACCGCCCTCTCCTTCCTGATCCTCAGCTTCTACGACGTGCTCGGCCTCGCTGCGATCGGCAAGCCACAGCCCTACTGGCGCGCCCTGCTCGGCAGCTTCACCGCCTACAACCTCAGCCACAACCTGGGCTTTGCCCCCGTCACCGGGGCTGCCGCCCGCTGGCGGGCCTATCGCGGCACCAGCCTCGATGCCGCCGACATCGCGCGGCTGGTGGTGATCGCCGGCGTCACCTTCTGGCTGGGCATCTTCCTCCTGCTGGGCCTGTTCCTCGTCCTCTTCCCGGGCGCCCTGCGCGTGCACGACGCGACCATGCCCTATGCGACTCAGGCCCTGATCGGCGCTGCGGTACTGGCCGGGATCGCGGGCTATCTGGTTGCCTGCGCGCGGCAGACCGGCCCGCTCAACATCCTTGGCTGGACACTGCCGGTCCCCACCCTTCGGCAGGCGCTGATCCAGTTCGCCCTTGCCGCCACCGATATCGCGGTCGCGAGCGCCGCCCTTCTCGTCCTGCTCCCACCCGAGACCTGGCACCACTACCCCGACTTCCTCGTCGCCTATGTGGTGGCCGTGGTGGTCGCCCTCCTCGCCCATGCGCCGGGCGGGATCGGCGTGTTCGAGGCGGTCGTCCTCGTCACCCTGCCAGAGGTCGACAAGCCGTCGCTGGTCTCGGCGCTGATCCTCTATCGCCTGATCTACTACTGGGGCCCGCTGCTCATCGCGATCGCGCTATTGGGGCTCAACGAGCTGCGCATGATGCGCCGCCGCGGGCCCGTTCAGGAAGGCGACAGGGACGAGCGGATATCGACGGATCTACCCATCTGACCCCTTCCGGCGCTTCGGGACCCTCTCGAAGCGCCGGTTCTGTGTTTGGAGGCGGCCGCCATCAGCGCGCAGCGCTGACTGGCGGACTCGCCGCAAGACCGGCCGGCGGGGCGGAGGGCTTCAGCCCGACGAACCCGTCCGACGGAGCGGCTTTGCCGCGACCTTTCTGTTTTTCTGTCGGCAGCCGGACTCGCGCGGCTTGGCCGCGCGGCCTGCCGTCACGGGACCGCGAGTCCGCCAGTCAGTGCTGCGCACTGATGGCGGCCGCTCCATGATCGCTACGCGATCATGGCCCTGAGCATCCACGCCGTCTTCTCGTGTACCTGCATCCGCTGCGTCAGCAGGTCGGCCGTCGGCTCGTCGCTCGCCGCTTCCACCGCCGGGAACAGCGACCGCGCCGTGCGCACCACGGTCGCCTGGTCGGCCGCGAGTTCGGCGACCATCGCATCAGCGGAAGGCACGCCCGATGCCTCCTTCACCGTCGCCAGCCGCGCATAGTCGGAATAGCTGCCGGGTGCCCAGGCCCCCAGCGCCCGGATCCGCTCGGCGATCTCGTCCACGGCAAGGCCCAGCTCGGTGTACTGGGTCATGAACATCGCGTGCAGCGTGTTGAACTGCGGCCCCGTCACGTTCCAGTGATAATTGTGGGTCTTCAGATACAGGGTGTAGGTGTCCGCCAGCAGGCGCGACAGGCCGTCCGTGATGGCCCCCAGCTGCTCTGCCGGGATCCCGATGTCCAGCGCCGCAGGGCCCGGAACAGCGGCCTTCTTCGCCTTCTTGGGCGCAGCCTTCTTCTCTGTCTTGCTTGCCATGCTGGGAACCTCTCCTGTTGCTACGCCACTGATATAGGCACGCAGTGCCGCTGTTCCATCATCGAAGCCGCTATCGCACGTCGAAGGCCGTCACCTTGTCCCCGGTCGCACGGCAATCCATCGCCATCGGCTGGCTCTGTCCCTGGTAGGTCGCGGTCAGCCGCGCCAGGATCATCCAGCCCTCGCCCGACCGGGTCGCCCCGTCCACGCGGTCCAGCCGCACGGCCGACCCGCCCGTCGCGCCCACCTGCCGAGCCGCCTCGTTCAGGCAGGCCTGGGCCGGGGCCCGCGCATCGCTCGGGAACTGGTTGAGGTCCGCCGTCAGCGTGGCTGCCGACGTCGAGGCCGAGCGGCTGTTGCTGTTGCTGCTCTTGCCGGCGGCAGCCAGCAGCGCCACCAGCCCCGCCGCCAGCGCGACGCCGCCGATCACCGCGCCCGTGTCGGACCCGCCGCTGTCGCCCGAGGTGTCGCCCCGCACATTGCCATAGCCATAGCCGAAGCGCGCCTGGCAGCCCTGGTCCACCCAGATGCTGCCCCGGTCAAAGCCCCAGCTCCGCCCGCGCACGCAGCTCGACGACGAGAATTGCCGCAGAAGCTCCACCCGGTTCTCGGTGTTCGCGCTGCACCGCCGATAGCGGTTGTCCTGCGAGCGGCACTCCAGCTGGCCGGCAAAGCCCTGGTTGCTGCCGCCCCAGCCACCACCGCCGCCCCAGTTGCCGCCGCTGTCGCCATAGCCATAGCCGAAGCGCGCCTGGCAGCCCGACCGCACGGTAATCCGGTTGCGGTCCGCCCGCCAGGTCCGCCCCTCGATGCAGGCGGTGCTGCTCAGCTGCTGGATCATCTCGACCCGGCCATTGCTGTTGCCGTTGATAGTGCAGACCTCCTCCCGGCCATCGCGGCTGCGGCAGGTCAGCTCGCCGGCAAAGCCCTGTCCGCTGCCGCCCGAACCACCCCAGCCGCCGCCGGAGCCTCCGCCCGAGCCACCCCAGCCGCCGCCGGAGCCTCCGCCCGAGCCACCCCAGCCGCCGCCATTCCCGCTGCCATAGCCGAAGCGCGCCTGGCAGCCATCGCGCACGGTGATCGCGTTGCGGCTGTAGCGCCAGTTGCGGCCTTCGATGCACTGCGTGCTGCTGTATTGCTGCAGCAGTCGCACCCGGTTGTCGGTCTGCACGGGGCAGACTTCCTCGCGGCCATTCTGGCTGCGGCAGACGATTTCGCCCGCAAAGCCGCCCTGATTGCTGCCGCCTGAGCCGCCCCATTGCGCAGCCGCCGGCACCAGCCCGACCACCGGCAGCGGCGCAAGCTGCGCCACCACCAGCGCGGCCGACACGCCGAGTCCCATCGGCCGATTGACTTCGCTCATCCCTTCGCTCCCCTGCTTCGCTTGGGCGGCAGAATAAGCAGGCCGCCCGCCCCGTCCATAGCTTTTGTGCACGCCCTGTTGAGGCCGGGCGCAGACGCGGCTACGGCGCAGGGCAGCACAGGAGAACAACTTGGACGTCTTTCAACGGTTCGAGAATGTGGTTGCCGAAGCTGTCGCCACGCTGGTGGCCGACGGCACGATTCCCCCCGACGCCGCCAATGCGGCGGTCGTCCTCGAACCCCCGCGCGACCCGGCCCACGGCGACCTCGCCACCAATGCCGCCCTCGCGCTGGCCAAGGCGGCAAAGATGAACCCGCGCGAACTCGCCACCCGCATCGCCATGACGCTGGCGCGCCACCCCGACATCGCTACCGCCGAAGTCGCCGGCCCCGGCTTCATCAACCTGCGCCTCCAGCCCACGGTCTGGCAGGCCGAGATCACCCGCATCCTCGCCGAAGGCGCTGACTATGGCCGCGGCGACGCCGCCCAGGAGGCGCTTCCCGTCAATGTCGAATATGTCTCGGCCAACCCCACCGGCCCGATGCACATGGGCCATTGCCGGGGCGCCGTCGTCGGCGACGCGCTCGCCAGCCTGCTCGCCTTCGCCGGCCACCAGGTGGTCCGCGAATATTATGTGAACGACGCCGGCGGCCAGGTCGACGTGCTCGCCCGCTCCGCGCACCTCAGGTACCGCGAGGCGCTGGGCGAGGACATCGGCGAGATCCCCGAAGGCCTCTACCCGGGCGACTATCTGAAGCCGGTCGGCAAGGCCCTCGCCGCCGAATTCGGCCCCCGCTTCGTGGGCGCCCCCGAAGCCGACTGGCTTGGGCCCTTCCGCGAACGCGCAGTCGCCGCCATGCTCGACATGATTCGCGCCGACCTCGCCCTCCTCGGCATCGTCCACGATCGCTTCTCATCCGAGGCCGCCGTACTGGCCGAAGGCGCACCCCAGGCCGCCGAGGCGACACTCCGCAGCCGTGGCCTCATTTACGACGGCACGCTCCCCCCGCCGAAGGGCGAAACCCCCGAGGACTGGGAGCCCGTCGAGCTGCCGCTGTTCCGCAGCACGGCCTACGGCGACGACATCGACCGCCCGATCCGCAAATCCTCGGGCGAATGGACCTATTTCGGCGTCGACATGGCCTATCATGCCGACAAGGCGCGCCGCTCGTCTGCCCTCGTCAACATCTGGGGCGCAGACCACACCGGCACGATGAAGCGCATCGAGGCGGCCGTCGAGGCGCTGACCGAGGGGCAGACGCCCTTCGCGATCAAGATCGTCCAGATGGTCCGCCTGTTCCGCGGCGGCGAGCCGGTGAAGATGTCGAAGCGCGCCGGCAATTTCGTGACCCTGGCCGATGTGGTGAACGAGGTGGGCCGCGACGTGGTGCGCTTCATGATGCTGACCAAGCGGCCCGAGGCAATGCTCGACTTCGACTTCGCCCATGTGGTCGAACAGTCCCGCGACAACCCGGTCTTCTACGTGCACTATGCGCACGCCCGCATCTCGTCGGTGCTGAGGAAGGCTGCCGTCCTGAACCTGCCCGCCCCCGCCCCGCTCGAGCGGCTCGACGCCGAGGAACTCGCGCTCGCAGGCCTTGCCGCGCAATGGCCGCGCGTGGTCCGCCAGGCCGCTGCCGCGCGCGAACCGCACCGCATCGCCTTCTACCTCGCCGACCTTGCGTCGGCCTTCCACACGCTGTGGAACCGCGGCAACGACGATCCGGCCTACCGCCTGCTGGTGGAAAACGACCTTCCGCTCACGGCCGCGCGCGTCACGCTCGCCCAGGCCGTCGCCCAGGTGATCCGCACCGCACTCGGCGTGATGGGCGTCACTGCCGCCGAGGAGCTGCGCTGATGGCACGGGGCCCTTCGCCGTCCGCCGATGCAAGGCGTCGCGCCGCAGGCGCGCAAGACCAGGGACGCGCCGCGAGCACGCCGCCGCAACGCCGGCGCTACGCCGACGACGCGGATGCGCCCTGGCTCGACGAAGCCGACTACGAGGACGACGACGGCCCCACCCACACGCTGGTCGGCCGCCGCACCCTGTTCGGCCTGCTCGCGCTCGTCGCCATCCTGACCATCGGGGTCGTCGTCGGAATCACTCTCGTGTCGGGCCGGGAAGAGGCGCCGATCGACGTGCCCGCCGTTGGCGAGGAGATCCCCGTGCTCGCCAGCCCCGGCGCCTGGAAGCGCCCGCCGTCTGGCCCCGACGTCGACGGGATCCCGGTCGAAGGCCAGGGCCAGGTGATCTACGGCACCGGCGTTGGCGAGGTCTCCGAGGCCATGATCGACACCGGGGCCCTGCCGGAGGACCCCCTGCCCCGCCCCGGCACCGAGGTCGAGGCCCTGCCGGCCGTCGACGAGGCGCTGGAGGCAGAGGCCCGAACCGCAGCACCGGCGACCGCCGCCCGCCCGGCACCCGTCCAGCCGACGGCCCCGAAGCCGGTCGATACGGTCATGCCCAAAGAGGTCCGCCCTGCGCCTGCCCAGCCCAAGGTCGTCACCGCCCCCCCGCCCGCGCCGGCCGCGTCAGGCAACGGCTCGGTCCTGCAGCTCGGCGCCTTTTCCAGCCAGTCCCGGGCGCGTGCGGCGTTCAAGTCCCTGACCGACCGCTATGCCTATCTCGATGGGCTCGAGCCGATGATCGTTCCGGTCGAAAGCGACGGCAAGACACTGTACCGCCTGCGCTCCCAGGCTGCGAGCGGGGCGCAGGCCAAGGACATCTGCGGCCGCCTGCGCGTCGCGGGCGAACCCTGCACGGTCGTGAACTAGGCGCTGACCTCGAACCAGCCTGGCGAAGCCGCAAGCAGGCTCCACCCGCGCTCGGCGCAGAGCGCGGGGATATCCGCCTCAGCCGCCGGATCGTCCGCCAGCAGCCGATAGCGCCCCGGTCCGCCCTCGCGCACGGCGCGCGCCAGCCGCAAGGCCGGGATCGGGCACCTGAGGCCCCGCGCGTCCACCTCGGTCGCATCGCCGGTCGCGTGATTTTTGCCAGCTTGCCCGTCCATCGCGAGGCCCCGATAGCCCGGGACAACGCCCAGAGGGAGCAAAATCCATGTCCATGTTCCGTCCCGACCTGCTCAACGGCCACAAGATCCTCGTCACCGGCGGCGGCACCGGCCTCGGCAAGTCGATGGCCGAAGCCTATGCCGCCCACGGCGCCGAAGTGGTGATCTGGGGCCGCCGCGGCCCTGTTCTCGCAGAAGCTGCCGCCGAAATGCAGGAAAAGACCGGCGGCACCGTGATCCCGATGGCCGTCGACATCCGCAACGCGGGCGCAATCGACGAAGCCATGGAAGAGATCTTCGCAACCGGCCCGCTCACGGGCCTCGTCAACAACGCGGCCGGAAATTTCATCAGCCGCACCGAGGACCTGTCGGCAAACGCCTTCAACGCAATCGCGTCGATCGTCGCCCACGGCACCTTCAACACCACGGTCGCGGCCGGCAAGCGCTGGATCGCAGGCGGGCACCGGGGCTCGATCATCTCCATCGTCACCACCTGGGTCTGGACGGGCTCGCCCTTCACCGTGCCCAGCGCCATGTCCAAGGCCGGAGTCGCCGCCATGACGCAGAGCCTCGCCGTCGAATGGGGCCCCAAGGGCATCCGCGCCAACGCCATCGCGCCGGGCCCCTTCCCAACCAAGGGCGCCTGGGAACGGCTGATGCCCGAACCGCTCGCGAAGAAGACCGGCGCCGGCACCGGCGCCTCCGACATCCCGATGCGCCGCTTCGGCGAACATGAAGAGCTCGCGAACCTCGCCATCTTCCTGATGGCGCCGGGCTGCGACTATCTGTCGGGCGAGGTGATCGCGATCGACGGCGCCCAGTGGCTGGCCTCGGGCGGCAACTTCCACCAGCTCACCAAGCTCGACGCCGAGGACTGGGAGATGATCGGCCAGGCCATCCGCTCCACCAACCAGAAGGACCGCAGCCAGCGGACGACATGACGCGCCACCGCGCGGCACCCGATGCACTTGACCCCTTCCCCCGCCAAGGCCATCGCTGACCAATGTCCACGACCAACCTCCTGCTTCTCGCCGGCGTGCTGCTGTTCATCGGCTGCTACGTGTACATCTTCTTCGGCTCGAAGAACCTCGTCCGGCAGCGGAACGCGCGGCTGGATGCAGAGCGCGCAGCGAAGGAACAGGCCGCGCCGCAGGCCGCTCCCCTCGCCCCCTCACCTGCGGCCCCGGCCGTCGCAGCGCCCGTCGACGCAGCCGCCGCGCCGCCGGCAGGTGCTGCCTCGCCCTTCCTGCCCGCCCCCGAAGGCGAGCCCGACGATCTTTCGCGAATCAAGGGAATCGGCCCCAAGCTCTCCGCCCGCCTCGCCGAACTCGGCGTGTTCCACTACAGCCAGATCGCCGGCTGGACACCCGAGCAGCTCGCAACCGTCGACGCCCAGCTCGGCAATTTCCAGGGCCGGCCCCAGCGCGACCAGTGGCAGTCCCAGGCGCGCCTTCTCGCAAGCGGCGACGTGAAAGCCTATGAGCGGGCGCACGGGAAGCTCGAGCAACCATCCGGCGGGCCGGCCGCTTGATCTTCCAGCCCGGCGGGGTCCGGCCGGGCCCGCTCGCCTTCATCACCCTGACCGTCCTCCTCGATACCATGGGCTTCGGGCTCATCATCCCCGTCCTGCCCACCCTTGTGGCGGACCTCGGCGGCGTTCCGCTCGACCGGGCGGCAACGGTAGGCGGCGCCCTCATCATGACCTATGCGCTCGCGCAGTTCATCTTCTCGCCCGTCATCGGCGGGCTGTCGGATGCGCACGGTCGCCGGCCGGTCCTGCTGCTCTCCATGGCCGGTTTCTCGGCCTCCATGCTGGTCGCCGGCTTCGCCACCTCGCTCTGGATGCTGTTCGCCGGCCGCATCCTCGCCGGGATCACGGGCGCCAGCTACTCCACCGCCACCGCCTACATGGCCGATGTCACCCCGCCCGAGAAGCGCGCGCAGACCTTCGGCCTCATCGGTGTCGCCTTCGGGCTCGGCTTCATCATCGGCCCCGCGATCGGCGGGCTCCTGGGCGGGATCGACATCCGCTGGCCCTTCTTCGCCGCCGCCGCGCTCGCCGGCGTCAACATCCTGATGGGCCTGTTCCTGCTGCCCGAAAGCCTGCCCTCCGACCGCCGCCGCCCGTTCGATCCCGCGCGCGCCAACCCCGTCGGCGCGATCCGCCAGATCGGTCGCCTCGGCGGCCCCCTGCGCCGCTTTGCCGTCGCCTATTTCCTCTGGATGCTCGCCATCCAGGTGCTGCACGGCATGTGGGCCTATATCGCCGCCTACCGCTACAGCTGGAGCCCGACGGGTATCGGCACCTCACTCGCCTTCGTCGGCGTGCTTGCCGTCATCGTGAACGGGCTTCTCGTCCGCCGCTCCGTCAAGGCACTGGGCGAATGGCGGACCCTCGTCATCGGCGTTGCGTCCGGCACGGCGGGCTATCTGGTGCAGGTCTTTGCCGCAACTCCCGCCCTTGCCTATGTGGCGCTCACGGTCGGCGCGCTGGGCGGGCTCACGGTGCCCGCGCTGCAGGCGCTGATGACCCAGCAGGCAACACCCGAAACCCAGGGCGAACTGCAGGGCGCGCTCGCCACCATCGCGGCCTCCACCGTGATCATGGGGCCCATCATCTTCTCGCAGCTGTTCGCCTTCGTCACTGGGGCCGACGCGCCCATCTACGCTCCGGGCGCGCCGTTCCTCCTGTCAACACTGCTCGCAGGCGGCGCGCTGGCCCTGCTGACGATCGGCGGCAAGCCAGAGCCTGCAGCGGCCTGACTCAGGCGCGGATCAGCCGCCCCGGAAGCACCCCTGTCGGCGCACCAGCCTCGAAGGTGATCTCGCCCCTGCAGATGGTCATCGCAATGCCGCGCGGGCGCTGCACCAGCCGCCCGCCCCCCGCCGGAAGGTCCTTCACCAGCTCCGGCGGCGGCACGGCAAGCGCGTCCATGTCGAGGATGTTGAGATCGGCCCGCATGCCGGGCGCCACCACGCCGCGGTCGGTCCATCCCACATGCGCGGCGTTGCGCTGCGTCAGGCCGTGCACCAGCTCTTCCACCGGCACGCGCGCGCCGGCCCGGTTGCCCTTCGCCCAGATCGCAAGCGTCGAGGTCGGGAAACTCGCGTCGCAGATCGTCCCGCAATGCGCGCCCCCATCCGAAAGCCCGTACAGCGTGTTGGGCGCCGTCATCATCGCATGCACGTCCGAAAGGCTGCCCCGCGCATAGTTGATCAGCGGCATGTAGAGCAGACGGTGACCATCCTCCTCGCACAGCAGGTCCAGCATCAGCTCGGCCGGCGAAAGCCCCGCGCGTGCCGCCTCCGCCGCGATCGACCGGTCGGCTGTCGGCTCATAGTCAACGGGATCGGAAACCCGGAACATCCGGTCGAAGCCGTGCGCGATCTGCGTGCCGAACCCCTCGGGCCGAATCTGCGCATGCTGCTCCAGCAGCCGGGCGCGCACGTCCGGCGTCTGCAACTCGGCCACCTTCTGCGCCAGCGGCAGCGCGCCGATCCGCCGCCATTCCGGGCAGAACAGGAACGGGTTCAGCGTCGCCTCCAGCCCCTGGATCACCCCGATCGGCCGCGGCGCCACCTGGCACTTCACATCCAGCCCCGCCGCCACCATCGCCGCCACCCGCGCGAAAATGTGCCGGAACCGGTCCGGCGCCTCGTCGGTCTGCTGCACGGTGAAGCTCAAGGGCCGGCCGCTCTCCCGCGCCATCGCCTCGATCAGGTCCAGCTCGCGCTCCGCGAACGCGTCATCGGCCGTCAGATAGGCGTCGGAAATCAGCTGGATCACGCCCTTCCCCGCGCGCCGCATCGCCGCCGCAATGCCCAGCAGCTCGGCGCGCCCTGCGTCCAGCGTCCCGATATTCTCGCCCGATCGGCTGCGGTGCACGAAGGTGCGGCTGGTGGTGAAGCCCAGCGCGCCGGCCGCCAGCGCCTCCTCGGTCAGCCGCGCCATTTCGTCGATCTCGGCCTCGGTCGGGTGCTCGCGGTGATCCCCGCCGCGGTCGCCCATCACATAGGTCCTAAGCGCCGCGTGCGGCAGGTGTGCTGCCACATCCAGCGCGAACTGCCGCCGCCCCAGCGCATCCAGATAGTCCGGGAAGCTCTCCCAGTCCCAGGTCAGCCCCTCGGCCAGTGCAGTGCCGGGGATGTCCTCCACCCCTTCCAGCAGCGCGATCAGCCAGTCGTGCCGGTCGGGGCGGGCAGGCGCAAACCCCACCCCGCAATTCCCCATCGCGATCGAGGTGACCCCGTTCAGGCTGGTCGGCGCCAGGAAGGGATCCCAGCTCGCCTGCCCGTCATAATGGGTGTGGATGTCGATGAAACCCGGCGTCACCATCCGCCCGCCTGCATCGATCACGCGTGCCGCGGGGGTGTCCACGCGCCCCACTTCGGCTATCAGGCCATCCTTCACCCCGATATCGGCGGTGCGCGCGGGAGCACCCGTCCCATCCACAAGGGTCGCGTTGCGAATGACAATGTCCAGCATGTGCGTGTCTCCCGATCATCATCCTGCCCGTGTGGGCGCCCCGGTCAAGCCGGTGAAAGGGTGAGCAAGGGCCCCACCATCACCCGCCGCGAGGGGCTGGTGCTCGCCGGCCTCGTCGGTGCCGCCGGCGGCGGCCTCCTCCTCGCCCGCATGCTGCGCAAGCCCTGGATGGAGCTTCCGCCTTCCCCGACACTCGAGGCCGCGACCGCCGAAGCGGGACCCGAAGCCGGCAACCGCCAGGGCGATCTGCTCTTCCTCGTCTTCACCGATTTCAACTGCCCGGCCTGCCGCCGCGCCCACCCCGAGATGATGGCGGCCGTCCGCGCCGACGGCAGCGTGCGCCTGCGCTTCCTCGACTGGCCCGTGTTCGGCGCCGACAGCCGCGCCGCTGCCCTCGTCGCGCTGGCCGCCGACGCCCAGGGCCTCTACCTTCCCGTGCATGCAGCACTGATGCAGGGGGGCAGGGCCGACGGGGGCGCTGCCGAAGCGGCAGTGGTGGAGGCCGGCGGAAACCTGCAGCAGCTACGCGCGACGCTCAGGGCAGAAGGGCCCGCGCTGGAGGGCCGCCTCTCGCGCAACGCCTTCCACGCCTTCTCGCTCGGCCTGAGGGGCACGCCCAGCCACCTGATCGGCCGCCTGCTGATCGAGGGCGCCGCGACCGAGCGCGATTTCCGCCGCGCCTTCGCCGACGCGCGCGCACTCAGCTCCTGAGGATCAGCAGCCCAAGCACCGCACCCGATGTCGAGGCCAGCAGGAAAAACCACAGCGACAGCCCGGCCGCCTGGGCACCACCGACACCAAGTTCCCGCTGGATCCAGCGCGTCTGCACCCACAGGTACCAGAGCGTCGCCAGCAGCGCGAGGGCAATGCCTGCCAGCTGCATGGGCTCCAGCGCATGGCGCGACATCGCGCTCGCGGTGGACGCGACGAGGCCGTAGGTCCCGCCGAAATAGCATTGCTGGTAGAAGGGCCCCTTCAGCGAATTGCGGTCGAGCGCGATGCCCTTGCGCCGGATCAGCCCCACCGACGTGACCAGCGGAAACAGCGCGAACACGAAACTCCGGAACAGCAGCAGGTTCTGCTCCGAGCCGACGATCATGCGCCCGGTCTCGCCCAGCATCTCGCCCGCCTCTTCCATGCCGACCCCAAGTGTCTTCTCCAGAGCATGGGCGATCAGGAGCGACAGCATCAGGTACAGGGGCGGGCTCAACAGGTCTGAAAACCGGTCGTCGGTGGTATCCCGCAGCTCCTCGACCGTGTAGGCCATGATACCATCGGGCTTGACGACGCAGCGCCACAGCGTGCGCGGATAGAAGATCAGCCAGGTCATCGCCTCATACAGCAGGTTCTCGAGCGACCGGATGATCTGGAAGAAGTCCATGAAAGCCCCTGCAAAGCCAGGATCCCTCATGGCCCAGCCGCGCCACCGGTTCAACCGCAGGGCCGCTGCCCGGCAAGCATTGCACTTGTAGCACCCGCTACATTCGCTTAGCCTCGGGGCGAATCCGTGGGAGGAGAATCCGCATGACCCCGCTCGACACCGTGAAGGCCTTCATGAAAGCCATGGAGCCGCTCGACTACGACACCGCCGCCACATTCCTCTCCGACGACTGCGAATACACGAACCCGCCGCCCATCGGCACCGTGCGCGGGCCGGCCGGCATGCGGGCCGTGCTGCAGCCCTTCTTCGCGCCGACGCTGGAAAACGAATTCCGCGTGATCCGCGCCGTTGCCGACGGCCCCATCATCATGCTCGAGCGGCTCGACCGCCACCGCCTCGCCACCGGCTGGGTCGAACTTCCCGTGACCGGCGTCTACGAGGTCCACGGCGGCCGCATCACCTACTGGCGCGACTATTTCGACCTCGCCACCATCATGGCCCACTGGCCGAGCGCCTGATGCCCCCCAACGCGCTGCGCACGCCCGACGACCGTTTCGTCGGCCTTCCGGGCTATCCCTTCGCGCCCCATTACCGCGACGACCTCGCCGGCTACGAGGGCCTCCGGGTTCATTATCTCGACGAGGGCCCGGCCGATGCCGCCGTCACCTTCCTCTGCCTCCACGGCCAGCCGACCTGGAGCTACCTCTACCGCAGGATGATCCCCCTGTTCGCAGGCGCAGGCCACCGCGTGGTCGCACCCGATCTCCTCGGCTTCGGCCGCTCCGACAAGCCGGTCGACGACGCCGTCTATTCGTTCGGATTCCACCGCGGCATGCTGATGGCCTTCATCGCCGCGCTCGACCTCCGGAACATCGTGCTTGTCTGCCAGGACTGGGGCGGCATCCTCGGCCTCACCATCCCGCCCACCATGCCCGACCGCTTCGGCCGCCTGCTGGTCATGAACACCACCCTTCCGCTGGGGACATCCCAGGGGCCAGGCTTCGACGCCTGGCGCGCCTACAACCGCAGCAGGCCCGATCTCGACATCCCCGCCCTCATGCGCCGCTCGGACCCGGTCATCACCCAGGCCGAGGCCGCCGCCTACGGCGCCCCCTTCCCCGACGCGCGGTACAAGGCCGGCGTGCGGCGCTTCCCGGAGCTGGTGATGACGTCCCCCGACATGGAGGGCGTCGCCGAGGCCCGCGCAGCCGCCGACTGGTGGCGCAACGACTGGCGCGGCCCCACCTTCATGGCGGTCGGCATGGCCGACCCGGTGCTCGGCCCCCAGGTGATGGCGCAGCTTCGGGCCACCATCCACGGCTGCCCGCCGCCGCTGGAAATCCCCGAAGGCGGCCACTTCGTGCAGGAACAGGGTGAGCGGATCGCCAGGGCGGCCCTCGAGGCGTTCGGGCTGTGACCATGGCACAGCAGGGAACTGCAGACGGCATCGCCTGGTTTGCGGCCGGAACGCCCGACCCGGCCCGACCAAGCCTCCTTCTCATCCACGGCGCCGGCGGCAACAGCGCCGCCTGGTGGCAGCAGGTCGAGGCCTTCGCGCCGCAGCGCCACGTGATCGCCTACGACCTGCCGGGGTTCGGCCAGTCGGCCCCTTTCGCGGCAGGCGAAGACCTCGGCGAAGCGATGGTGCGCGCGGCCGTCGCCGTGCTCCAAGCCGCCGGCGCAACCCGGGCCGATCTGGTCTGCCAGTCGCTGGGCGGCTGGACCGGCATCCGCCTCGCCCTTGCCCGCCCCGATCTCGTCACCCGCCTCGCGCTCTGCTGCACGCTTGCCGGCATCGCCCATCCGCCGGGGCTCGCGGCCTTCCGCACCGCTGCCCAAGGAATGGATTCCCGCGGCCCCGCCTCGCTCGGGCTCACGCCCGGCTTCGAGGCGGCAGAGCCCGGCAGGACGCGCCTCTATCGCGCAATCGGCGCCTC
The DNA here is from genome assembly GCA_027490095.1 of Sphingomonadales bacterium. GTDB lineage: Bacteria > Pseudomonadota > Alphaproteobacteria > Sphingomonadales > Sphingomonadaceae > Sandaracinobacteroides. The sequence goes on from JAIXYT010000029.1 coordinate 56,556, forward strand.
CAATCCGCCGCAGGATCCAGCGCTCGGCGCGCGGCTCTTCGCACCCGAACTGCTGATCCCGCCGGCGTCCCTCGCCGATCTCGCGATTCCGCTGCTGCTGCTGATGGGCGAGGCGGACCCGATCTGGCCGCCCGCATCGCTCACCGGCATGCTCGGCGCAGCCCCGCACGCGCGCGAACAGACCCTCCCGGCGGCCGGCCATTCCCCCTATTTCGAGCAGCCCGCACTGTTCAACACCGCGATCCGAAGCTTTCTTGCCTGACTGCAAAAGGCGGCTCTGACCGCCAGTCGGCGCATGCCGACAAATGGAAAATGCAGGTCAGGATGACGGTTCGTTCATGGCGCGCCCGGCAAGGCTCGAACCGACAGTCGGCGAACGCCGACAGACGAAGTCCGCAGGTTCGATTGCGCAGGGTCCGAGAAGTTGGCGCGCCCGGCAGGACTCGAACCGACCGTCGGCGAACGCCGACAGACGAAGTCCGCAGGTTCGATTGCACAGGGTCCGAGAAGTTGGCGCGCCCGGCAGGACTCGAACCTGCGACATTCCGCTTAGAAGGCGGATCCTCTATCCAGCTGAGCTACAGGCGCTTTGGCACCCCTTCTAGCCGCAATCGGCCGTCAGCGGAAATTCTCGGCGTAGCTCTGGAGGATCAGCCGCTTGGCCGGCGCCGGCAGCACCTCGACCACAAAGCCCTCGCGCGCCGCATAGGCCCGCGCCGCCTCAAGCGTCGGGAAGGTCAGCCGCACCTGCGTCTCGGTGTCGCCGCTCCCCACCCAGCCCATCAGCGGATCCGCCTGCCGCGCTTCGGCGGGCTCCGGATCCAGCACCCAACTGTCCGCACGCGCCCTGCCCGATTGGGTGGCCCGCGTGCCCTGCTGATAGATTCGTGCCTTGCGCATGCCGCTGCTCCTAGGCCCGAGGCGAACCGGAATCAATCGACGGACCGGCGTCCGGCCCGCGCATCGGCCGCCTTGGTCCGCACCGTCGCGGCCGCCGAGGCCGGATCATCCGGCCAGGGGTGCTTCGGATAGCGCCCCTTCATCTCGCGCTGCACGTCGCGCCACGCCCCCTTCCAGAAGGCCGGCAGGTCGCGCGTCTTCGCAAGCGGCCGCCCGGCCGGCGACGTCAGGGCCAGCACAAGCGGCACGCGGCCGCCCGCCAGCATCGGGTGTGCGGCCAGCCCGAACACCGCCTGCACCCGCACCTCCACCTCCGGCCCGCCCTCGGCTGCATAGTCGATCGCATGGCTGGTCCCGGCAGGGCTCTGGAACCGCGCCGGCGCAAACCGCTCCAGCGCCTGCGCGGTCGGCCAGTCCAGCAGCTCGGCCAGCGCCCCCTCCAGCCGCACATCCGCCAGCCGCGACACGCCGGAAAGCCGCGGCGCAAGCCACTGCTCCGCCGCCGCTAGCAACCCCGCATCGCGCACATCGGGCAGGCCCTCACACCTCTCGCGCGCCGCAAAGCGCAGCCGCGCCAGCATCGCCCGCTCGTCCCCCGGCCAGGGAAGGGCTTCCAGCCCCTCACTGCGCACTTCCGCCAGCAGTGCGGCCGCCACCACCTCGGGGCTCGCGGCCGCCCGCCGCCGCGACACCTCGATCGCCCCCAGCCGCTCCACCCGCACCAGCCCCAGCCGCCCGCTCGCCGGGTCCGGCGCCAGCCGCTCCTCAACCGTGGTCCGCCCGGAAAGCCAGGGCCCGAGCGCCTCTTCCGGGATCGCAGCCGCCAGCCGAACGCGCGACGACGCCCCCGCCCCACCCGCATCGGCCACCGCCAGCCACTCCGCCTTGGCCAGCGGGTCGCCGGCCTCCAGGCTCACCCCCCGCCCGTTCGCCATCAGATTATCGGCAGTCCCACCCGACGGCCCCGCCGCCTTGCCCCGCCGGGCCACCCGCTCAGGCCAGGCCTCCGCCAGCAGCAACCCAACCGGCAGTTCGGGCCCTGTCCCCGCCGCCTGCAACCGCCCGGCCTCCGCCGCCCAGCGCTCCGCCAGCCGCCGCGCCGCCTTCGCCCGCGGGCTGCCATCGCCGACAAAGCGCCGCAACCGCTCTTCCAGGTCCGTGGAAGGCCCACCCACCCCACGCTCCTCCAGCAACGCCGCAATCGCAGCGGCGTCTGCCGCCTGCCCGCGCTCCGCCCCCACCAGCAGCATGTGCGCCAGCCGCGGCGCCAGCCCGAAGCGCGCCAGCAGCCGGCCGTGCGCCGTCAGCCGACCGTCCCCATCCAGCGCGCCGATCGCGGCCAGATCCGCCCGCGCTGCCGCCACGGCAGCAACCGGCGGCGGGTCCAGCCAGCGAAGCTGTTCCGGCGTCGCCCCCCAGGCCGCCAACCGCAGAAGCAGCGGTGCCAGATCGGCCTCCAGCATCTCCGGCGGGTCGAAGGGAATGAACCCCCGCGTCTCGCCCTCCTCCCACAGCCGCAGCGCCACCCCCGGAGCCTGCCGCCCGGCGCGCCCGGCGCGCTGCGCGGCAGCCGCCTGGCTCACCCGCTCCGTCACCAGCCGAGTCAGCCCCGACGCCCGGTCGAACCGCGGCCGCCGCGCCAACCCCGAATCCACCACCCAACGCACCCCGTCGATCGTCAGCGAGGTTTCGGCAATACTCGTCGCCAGCACCAGCTTTCGCCCCCCTGGCGCCAAGGCTTGCCGCTGCGCGGCAGGGTCCGCCGTCCCATGCAGCCGGTGCAGGCTCACGCCCGCCGGCAACACCACCCGCTCCGCCGTCCGCTCGATCTCGGCAACCCCGGGCAGAAAGGCCAGCACGCTCCCCTCGCCGGCCGCAAGCGCCTGCCCGATCGCGCCCGCCATCCGCTCCTCGATCCGCGCCTCGGCCCGCCCCCGCCCAAGATGCCGCAACTCCACCGGAAAGGCGCGGCCCGCCGACTCGATCACCGGCGCACCCCCCATCAGGGCCGCAAACCGCGCCCCGTCCAGAGTCGCAGACATGGCGACGATCCGCAGCTCCTCGCGCAACCCCTGCGCGTCCAGCGCCAGCGCCAGCCCCAGGTCGCCCTCTTGGGTACGCTCATGCACCTCGTCGAACAGCAGCGCGCCCACGCCCTCCAGCCCCGGATCGGCAATCAGCCGGTTCACGAACAGCCCCTCGGTGATGCACTCGATCCGGCTGCCCGGCTTGCGCTCCAGCCGGGTCGCATAGCCCACGCGCCCGCCCGGCTCTTCGCCCAGCAGGCCCGCGATCCGCTCGGCCGCCGCACGCGCCGCCAGCCGGCGCGGCAGCATCAGCAGGATTTTCTGCCCCTCCAGCCAGTCCGCCCCCAGCAGCGACGGCGCCACAAGCGTGGTCTTCCCCGCCCCAGGCGGGGCCACCAGAACCGCATTGGGCGCAGCGCTCAGCCTGTCGTGAAGCTCGGGGAGAACCTCCAGCACCGGCAAGCCGGTGGCGGACAGGTCAATAGGCGCGCTGGATCGCAAACTCGACAGTCTCGATCAGCGCCGATCGTGCCGCCGTCTGCGGCAGCCGAGCCAGCGCGTCGATCGCCCGGCTCCCATACAGCCGCGCGCGCGCCATGGTGTCGGCAATCGCGCCGGTGTCGTGCAGCCGCGCTATGCCTTCCGCAAGCTCGTCGGCGCCATTGGCCCGGCCGGTCATTGCGCGCTGCCAGAATTTCCGCGCCGCCTCGTCGCCGCGCGCATAGGCCAGGATCACCGGCAACGTCACCTTGCCGTCGCGGAAGTCGTCGCCGATGTCCTTCCCCATCGTCTCCGCGTCCGACACATAGTCGATCGCATCGTCGACCAGCTGGAAGGCGATCCCCAGGTTCCGCCCATAGGCCTCCAGCGAGGCCTCGGTCGCCTCGTCGCGCTCGGCCACCACCGCCGCGATCTGGCAGGCCGCCGAAAACAGCGCCGCCGTCTTCGCGCTGATGATCTTCAGATAGCTGTCCTCGCCCGTCTCCACCACGCGCTGCGCCGTCAGCTGGTGCACTTCGCCCTCGGCGATCACGGCCGAGGCATGGCTCAGCACCTTCAGAACCTTCAGGGACCCGTCCTCGACCATCAGCTCGAAGGCGCGGCTGAACAGGAAGTCCCCCACCAGCACGCTCGCCTCATTGCCCCAGATGGTGTTCGCGGTCGCGCGGCCCCGCCTGAGGTCCGATCCGTCGACCACATCGTCGTGCAGCAGGGTCGCGGTGTGGATGAACTCCACGGCGGCCGCCAGCTTGTGGTGCCGGTCGCCATGATATTCCAGCGCGGCCGCGCACCCAAGGGTCAGCATGGGCCGCAGCCGCTTGCCGCCGCCCGCGATCAGATGCCCCGCCAGCTCGGGAATCAGCGCCACCTCGCTCTGCATCCGGTCCAGGATCACGCGGTTGACGGCGTTCAGCCCGGGTGCCACCAGCGCCATCAGGGGTTTCAGGCTGGGCTTCTCGGCGCGGAGGGTGTGAACTGTGGCGGTCATGTCCCTTCCGCGCTAGGCTGTCGCGCTTCCCAAGGAAAGGGGCTTCATGTCGCGGGACATCTCGGCGAAGGGCAAACTTGCGGAATATCGCAGGTCGATCGACAACATCGACGCAGCGCTGGTGATGATGCTGGCCGAACGCTTCAAGATCACCCAGAAGGTCGGCGCCTTCAAGGCCGAACAGGGCCTGCCCCCGGCCGATCCGGGCCGCGAGGACGAACAGATCACCCGCCTCCGCCGCCTCGCAGCCGAGGCAGACCTCGACCCCGAATTCTCGGAAAAGTTCCTGCGCTTCATTATCGACGAGGTCATCCGGCATCACCGCAGGGCCGGAAGCGAGAGCTAAGAGCCAAGACGGGCCGCAAGGGCCCGCAAGCGCGACCGCGCGCCGCGGCAAGTGCCGCGCCCCCGCGGAGGGCTTCGCCCGTGAGCGCTAAAGCAACCATTCAAACGGCAGCAGCGCCAGCAGCCCCACCAGCGCCCGCTGGTGCCAGCGCGTGCCAGGCTCCTTCAGGTGCACCCTCTCCCCGGCCTCCGTCCGCTCCACCCACTGCAGCCTGCCATTCGAATCCAGCCGCACCCGATAGGCCCGCGCGGCCACCCCGCCCTCCATCGCGTCATGCAGCCCCTGCGCCATCGCCGGGCTTTCCACCAGGAACCCCAGCTCGGTGTTCAGCGCAACCGACCGCGGGTCGAAGTTGAAGCTCCCCACGAACAGCCGCTTGCCGTCCACCGCAAAGGTCTTCGCATGCAGCGACGAACCACTCGCCACCACCACCGGCCGGCCCCCGCCCGAAGGCCCGCTGCCGATCCCCAGCCGCAGCCGGCTCCGCCCGCCCGGCGCCGCCTTCAGCTCCCACAACCGCACCCCCGCCTCCAGCAGCGTCGCCCGGTGCCGCGCATAGCCCGCATGCACCGCCGCCACGTCGGTCGCCTCCAGCGCGTTCGTCATCACGTCCACGCCCAGGCCCTGCGCCGCCAGCCCCGCCAGCGCCGCGCAACCCTCGTTGCCCGGCACGAAATAGGCCGACACCAGCGACAACCGCGCATCCGGCACCCCCACCCGCGCCGCCAGCCGTGATGCCAGCAGGTCCCGCTCGGCAACCGCCCCCTCGCCCTTCGCCGGATCGTCCGAAAACATCGTCACCCCGGTCCATTCGAACGGCAGATGCGCGCCCTCGGCCGCCTTCGCGGCAACGCTCGCCACAATCGCCTCGCCATAATCCCGCGCCACCGCCGCCCCGGCTGCCGCCCCAAGCTCGGCCCGCAGCGCCTCCAGCGACGCGCGCCGTGTCACGATCGCCCCCAGCGGATAGCTCGAAGGCGCCTCCCAATAGCGGTCGAAATCCGCCGACAGCGCCGCCACCACCGGCCCTGCGCCCAGCAGGTCCAGGTCCTCGAACTGGCTGTCCACGCTCGCGCCGAAATATTCGTCGCCCACGTTCCGGCCGCCGATCACCGCAGCGCTCCCGTCGGCGATGAAGGCCTTGTTGTGCATCCGCCGATTGAGCCGCCGGAAGTCCATGATGTAGCCCAGCGCCTTCACGCGGCGGATCACGAAGGGGTTGAACAGCCGGACCTCGATTGCGGGATGCGTCTCCAGCGCGGCCAGCTCGCAGTCCAGCCCCGCCGTCCCATTGTCGTCCAGCAGCAGCCGCACCCGAACGCCACGGTCGGCTGCAGCCAGGATCTCCCCCAGCAGCAGCCGGCCGGAAACATCGCCGTGCCAGATGTAATATTGCAGGTCGAGGCTGCGTGTCGCCGCCCGGGCCAGTGCAGCGCGCGCGGCAAAGGCCTCCCGCCCATCCGGCAGCAGCAGCACGCCGCTCTTCCCCGGATGTGCGGCAGCGGCCGCCCCCAGCACGGTCCCCAGCCGGGTGCCGGCACCATCGAGCGCGCGCGAGTCCGGCCGCACCGGAAGCGGCGGCAGCGGGAACAGCAGGCGCAGCAGCAGGCCGGCCGCCAGCAGCCCACCCACCAGCGCGGCGATGGCAATCAGGATCGGCTGCAACAGGTCCATGGCCACGATTGACGGCAGCGGCCGCCCGCTGTCAACGCGCAGGGGCCCTTCACCCGTCCGGCAGCGCCGGCTTCACCTCAGTGGCGCGGCAGCGCCAACCGGACCCAGGTCGGCAGATGGTCCGACGCACGCGCCGCAAGCGGGCTGCGGTGCACACCCGAATCCACCACCGACAGATCATCCGACAGGAAGATGCGGTCCAGCGCAGCCAGCGGCCCCGAGGCCGGAAAACTGTGCCCGGTCGGCACCAGATGATGGTCTTCGGCAAAGTCCGCAATGCAGCCGGCCGCCGCCCGCCACTCGTTCATGTCCCCCATCAGCAGGGTCGGCATCGTATCGCGGGCCCGGATCGCATCCAGGATGGTGCGCGCCTGGCGCCGCCGCATCAGCCCGGAAAGGTCCAGATGCATGCCCACCACCCGGATGGCCGACCCATCGACGTCGAACTCTGCAAGAACGGCGCCGCGCGGCTCCAGCGCCGGAATCTCGATGCGGGCATGACCGATCAGCTCGGCGCGCGGCCCGGCAAGGATCGCATTGCCGTGCCAGCCGATCGAGGCCGGCCGAACCCCCAGCGGAACGGCCTGGAGGCCGTGCGCCTTCAACAGGTCACGGGGCAGTGCCGTCGCCCGCTCGCCCAGCCGCCGGTCGGCTTCCTGCAGCACCACGATGTCGGGGCCGATCTCGGCCAGCACATCCAGGATGCGCTCGGGGCGGCGGCGGTAATCCCCGCCCACCGCCTTGCGGATATTGTAGCTGCAGGCAAGCAAGGGGACGGCCATGGCCGATCCCCTGCTCTTCAGCGCCGGTCGAGCCCGGCGATCGCCGCGTCGGTCAGCCCGGCCAGCTCCTTGGACCGCGCGGCCAGCAGCGCCTCGGCGGCCTTCACCGTGATGTCGGCAGCGCGCGCCCGGAGCTCGGCCTCGGCGCCGCGGGCTTCGGCCGCGATCCGGTCCTCGGCCAGCTTGGTGCGGCGCGCGATGGCTTCCTCGGCATCCAGCCCGGCCTGCTCGACGATGCGCCTGGCCTCGACTTCGGCATTGGCAAGCATCGCCTTGGCGGCGGATTCGGCCTCGGCCGCGTCCGCTGCCGCCTTCGCCTTCATGGCTTCCGCCTCGGCCTTCAGCTGCGCGGCCTCCGCCAGGTCCGCCTTCACCTTCTCGGCCTGGGCGTCCAGCGAGGTGCCGATCATCCGGAAGGCACCCAGCTTCCACAGCAGCAGCACGAAGCACAAGAAGGCAGCGCCCACCCAGGCATAGCTGTCGAGGCCCAGGAAGGTCGGGTGGTCGGCCGCATGCCCTGCCTCGGTCCCGGCATGGGTTTCGCCGCCGGCAGCCGAATGGCTTGCGCCGGCTGCGGCCGCCGCTTCGTCGGCAATCGCCGCTGCAGGATTTTGCTCGGCCATCTCAGGCAGCAACCTTCTTCACCGCCTTGGCGGCTTCATCGTTCGACACGTCCAGGCCCGCCACGCGCTTCACCAGGTCGACCGTGGCGTCAGACGCCACCTTGTCGAGTTCGGCGACCGCTGCGGCGCGCTGGGCCGAAAGGCTCTGCGCGGCCGCTTCGGCCTTCGCCTTCAGGCTCGAATCCACCTCGGCCAGCTTCGCCGCGGTTGCAGCATTCGCCGCGTCCCGCGCCTTGCCGGTCACAGCAAGTGCCCGGCCGCGGGCATCGGCAATCGCAGAAGACCCGCCGCTGGTCGCCGCTTCGGCAGCCACGCGCGCGGCTTCCGCCTCGCGCAGGTCGGCCGCGATCCGCTCGCGCCGGTTCTCCACCACCGTCTGCACCCGGGGCAACAGGCCCCGCACGATCAGGTAGAGGATGCCGAAGACAAGCGTCAGCCACAGAACCTGCGGCAGCGCCTGGGTGAAGTCGAACTGGGGCATCGATTGCCTCCGCTAGCGCCTGATCAGGATCAGACCGCGAACAGCAGCAGCAGCGCCACGAGGAAGGCGAAGATGCCAAGCGCTTCGGTCACGGCGAAGCCGAAGATCAGGTTCGGGCGCTGGCTGTCGGCAGCAGCCGGGTTGCGAAGCGCACCCGACAGGAAGAAGGCGAACAGGGTGCCCACGCCGATCGCGGCGAGACCCATGCCGATGGCGGCGATGCCGGCCCCGAGCAGCTTTGCGGCTTCTGCGTCCATTGTAATACGTCCTTTTCTGAAGATCAGTGATGCAGGTTGATGGAATCGTTGAGGTAGATGCAGGTCAGCAGGGCAAACACATAGGCCTGTACAACCGCCACGATCAGCTCAAGTGCGTAGAAGGCGACCGTCATCATGAACGGCAGCGGCGCGATCGCGGCCAGGATGCCGCCGGCAGCCCCCAGCGAGATCACGAAGCCCGCGAACACCTTCAGCAGGATGTGGCCCGCCGTCATGTTGGCGAACAGACGGATGGAAAGCGTCAGCGGCCGCGACAGGAACGAGATCAGCTCGATGGGCACGATCAGCAGCAGCAGAACGGCGGGCGTGTTCGCAGGCACGAACAGCGAAAAGAAGTGGAACCCGTGCTTCGCGATCCCCACGGCCACGCAGATCAGGAAGATCAGCGCTGCAAAGGCGAAGGTGACGGCGATGTGGCTCGTCACCGTGAAGCTCCACGGGAACAGCCCGATGATGTTCGCGAACAGGATGAAGATGAACAGCGAGAAGATGAAGGGCACGAAGGCCCGGCCCTTGAGGCCGATGTTCTGGTCCACCATGTCGGTGATGAACCCGGTCATCCCCTCCAGCGCCGCCTGCCAGCGGTTCGGCACCAGCCCCGCATTGCGCGTGCCCAGCCAGAAGAAGCCCAGGATCAGCCCCAGCGCGACCAGCATGAACAGCGAGGCGTTGGTGAACGCGGCATCCAGCCCACCAAGCGGAAGCTCGGCAATGCGCTTGATCTGAAACTGTTCGAGCGGATTTGCCACGTGGCTACTCGCGTCCCTTATCCAGGTCTTCAATCTCGGCAGCCCGGGCTCGAGCTGCCGCCGCCTCGGCATTCACCGCCTTTATCAGGTTCCAGAAACCCGCCGCGATCCCCAACAGGAGGAACAGCAGGAACATCCAGGGCCCGGTCTGCAGCCAGCGATCGAGCATCCAGCCGATCCCTGCGCCGACGATGGTGGTGGCTGCGATCTCGAAGGCATGGCGGGTGCCCTGGGCAAGTGCCGACACGACGACCGCACGCGGCTCGGGCGCATGCCTTGCCTTGGCTGCTTCCAACCGCGCCCCGAACGTGTCGGGGTCGGACTTGTCGGCAGGATCGGGCAAGAGCCAGGCCCTTCGCTAGAACAGGTCGGCCATCGGCGGCAAAGCGCCTAGGGCTCCGCCGACCTCAAGAGCCGCCGAAGCGCGGGTTCGTTAGAGGGGCCTCGCCCTCACGTCAAGCATTGCAACCCATGGGGTTGCCGCAGTGCAGCGCGCATCAGGCAGCGACCAATTGCTCCGCTTCCCGCAGTTCCACCGAGACAAGCTGGCTCACCCCGGGCTCCCCCATGGTCACGCCATACAGCCGGTGCATGGCTGCCATCGTCACGGCATTGTGCGTCACGATCAGGAAGCGCGTGTCCGTCGTGTCCGCCATGTGCTGCAGCAGCCGCGTGAACCGCTCCACATTGGCGTCGTCCAGCGGCGCGTCCACCTCGTCCAGCACGCAGATCGGCGCCGGGTTGGTGCGGAACAGCGCAAAGATCAGCGCAATCGCCGTCAGCGCCTGCTCGCCCCCTGACAGCAGCGACAGCGACTGCAGCTTCTTCCCCGGCGGCTGCGCACGGATCTCCAGCCCCGCCTCCAGAGGATCGTCGCTCTCGATCATCGTCAGCTCGGCCGACCCACCCCCGAACAGCGTCACGAACAGCTCGCGGAAATGCCGGTCCACTTCGGCAAAGGCCGCCATCAGCCGCGCCCGCCCCTCGCGGTTCAGCGTGCCGATGCTCCCCCGCAGGCGATTGATCGCCGTCTCCAGCTCGTCCCGCTCGCGCGTCTGCTCGGCCAGTGCCGCTTCGATCTCGGCCAGCTCGATGTCGGCCCTCAGGTTCACCACCCCGATTCGCTCGCGCTCGGCCCGCATGGTCGAAAGCCCCTGCTCCAGCCCGCCCGCGTCGGCCCCTTCCTCCGAATCCAGTTCCTGCGGCCGCGCCCCGAATCGCTCCCGCGCATCCGCCACCAGCTCGGCCACCTTTTCGCGGAACCCCTCGGTCCGCGCCGCCAGGGTCGCCCGCGCCTCGCGCCCGTCCGCCACCCGGGCCTCCGCCGCCCGCGCCGCCCGATCCAGCTCAGCTTGAGACAGCTCGGCCGCCATCACGGCCTCCGCCGCCGACCCCCGCTCGGCCTCCGCGGTCCCGATCGCCCGGTCCAGCAGCCCCAGCCGCGCGTCCAGCGCCGCCGGCTCCGCCACCAGGCCGCTGCGCTCCTCGGTCAGCTTCGCGGTCCGCGCCGCCAGCGCCTCCGCCGTCGCCGCCGCCTGCTCCGACCGCGCCTGCCAGTCCCCGATCTCGCGCTCCAGCCGGGCAATCCGCGCACTCGCCTCGGCAAGCGTCCGCTCCAGCCCCGCCGCCCCGGCACGCGCGGCCGCCAGCACGGCCCGCGCCCGCTCCGCCGTGCTCCGGGCGGTCGCCACCTCCTGCGCCGCTGCACTCGCATCCGGTAAGGCCGCGATCGCAGCGGCTGCATTCGCCACCTCGTCCGCCGCGCTCGCGCCCTCGGCTGCCAGCCGCTCGATCGACGCTTCCATCGCGCTCGCCCGCGCCGCCGCCTGCGCCTGCGCCGCCCGCAACCCCTGCAACCGCCCGGCCAGCTGGTCCCGCGCCCGCTCCGCCTCGGCCCGCACGCTGCGCGCCTCGCGCTCCGCCGCCTGCGCCTTGGTCAGGTCCGCCTTCTGCCCGGCAAGCTCGGCCTCCGCCGCCGCAACCCGTCCACGCGGCGCCTCCAGCGCGTCGGCAATCTCGCGCCGGCGATTGTCCTGCGCCAGCGCCTCGGCCACCGCCGCCGCTTGGCCCCCCGGCGGCGCCACGAATCCGTCCCAGCGCCACAGCCACCCATCGCGCGAAACCAGCCGCTGCCCGGGCTTCAGCGCGGCAAGGGCCGCCGCATCGGGCACCCCCGCCACCACGCCCACCTGCGCCAGCCGCCGCGCCAGCTCGGCAGGCGCAGTCACCTGCCCCGACAAGGGCTCGCACCCCGCAGGCAGCGCCGGATCATCGCCCCCCCGCGCCACCAGCAACCAATGCCGCGCCGGCTTCTCCGGCGCCCCCAGCCCGGCGTTCAGATCATCTCCCAGCGCGGCCGCGGCCGCCGCCTCAAAGCCCGGCTTCGCCGAAATCGCCGCCCGCGCGCCCGCCTGCACCCCCGCCTGCTTGCTCGTCCGCAGCCGCTCCAGCGCCGCGGCCTCCGCCTCCAGGCTCGCGACTTCGGCCCGCGCAGAAGCAAGCGCCCGCTCCACCGTCTCGGCCGCCGCCCGCGCGGCCTGCCCGGCGCGCTCCGCCTTTCCGATCAACGTCGCAGCCGCCTCGGCTTCCGCCGTCCGCGCGGCAAGCGCCGCCTCGGCATCCGCCAGCTGCGCCTCCAGCTGCGCGCCCGACCCGCCGGCCTTCAGCCGCCCAAGCTCCGCCTCCAGCCGCTTGCGCTCGCCCTCCAGCCGCTCGGATCGGCCCCGTGCCGCTTCCGCCTGCGCCCGCACGCTGCGCGCCTCGGCCAGCAGCGCCGCATGCGCCTCCACCGCGGTCGCCAGCGCGCGCTCCGCCTCGGTCGATGCCTGCTCGGCTGCGCGCACCTCTGCCGCCTGCGGCTCGATCGCCGCGGCAGCCTCGGCCTGCGCCGCGCGCTGGCCCTCCAGCTCCTGAAGCAGCCGCGCCTGCGTCGCCGCCGAATCCCGCCCCCGCGCCCGCTCGCGCTCGGCATCGCTCTCCGCATTCTCCAGCGCCGCCGCCAGGTCCGCCAGCCGCTTCACCAGCCCCTGCCGCTCGGCCAGCAGGGTCGCCCGCTCCGTCGTCAGCCGCTGCACCGTCGCGGCAATCGCGGCCTCCGCCTGCCGCTTCGCCGGCAGGCCGGCTGCGGCATCCGCCTGCGCCGTCGCGGCCCGGGCGGCAGCCTGCGTCGCTTCGCCCAGCATCGCGTCCGCCGTCCGCAGCTCCCGCTCGGCCGCCTGAAGCGCGTCCACCGCAGCCTGCCATTGCAGCCGCAACAGGGCCGCCTCCACCTTGCGGATCCGCTCCGAAAGCTCGCGATAGCGCTGCGCCGATTTCGCCTGCCGCCTCAGCCCCTGGGCCTGCGCCTCGGCGCCCTTCATCACATCGTCCAGCCGGACGAGATTGGCATCCGCCGCCTTCAGCCGCAGCTCCGCCTCGCGCCGCCGCACGTTCAGGCCCGAAATGCCCGCCGCCTCCTCCAGCAGCTGGCGCCGCTCCTGCGGCTTTGCATTGATGATCGCGGCCACCCGCCCCTGGCTCACCAGCGCCGGCGAATGCGCACCGGTCGCGGCATCCGCGAACAGCAGCTGCACATCCTTCAGCCGCACTTCGCGCCCGTTCAGCGAATAGGTGGAGCCTTCGCCCCGCACGATCGCACGGGCCACCTCGATCTCGTCGCCGCCGTTGAACTCGGCCGGCGCAGTCCGCGCACTGTTGTCCAGCATCAGCCGCACCTCGGCGAGGTCCCGGCTCGCACGCTTCGCCGTGCCGGCAAAGATCACATCGTCCATGCCCGAGCCGCCGGCCGCCACCCGCAGCGACCGGGCCGAACTTTCGCCCATCACCCAGCGCAGCGCCTCCAGCAGGTTGGATTTCCCGCAGCCATTGGGGCCGACGACCCCCGTCAGCCCCTGGCGGATCACCAGCTCGGTCGGCTCCACGAAAGACTTGAAGCCCGAAAGCCTCAGCTTCGCGAACTTCATGCCGCCGCCGATCCCGTCCGCAGGCCCATCATCCCGGTCTGCAAGGGCCCATTTCCTGTGCTCCGGTGCTCACGCACCACGAGTGCGCTGCGCTCCGGTGCGCGGAAATCGACGCTTTCGCCACGGGCTGACGGGCCTGCGAACGGGATCGCTCCCACCGTTACAGCGCGCTCTTGATCTGCGGCTCGATCAGCGCCCAGCTCGTGCCCTCGATCTTCTTGCCGTTCAGCAGGAAGGTCGGCGTGCCCTGCACCTGGTAGGTGTCCATGGCCGCCTGCTGCCGCTTTGTCAGCGCCTCGAAGCTCGCGGCGTCGGCCATGCAGGCCTCGAACTTGGCGCCCGGAAGCCCGCGCGCCTTGGCGAACTCGTTCAGCTTGCCGGCCATCGCCAGGCCCTTGATCTGCTCGCCCGGCGGCAGGCTCCTCAGCGGATTGAGGTCCGCCTCGGTCAGCTTGGTGAAGGGCGTGATCCACGCCTCGCTGTTCGTGTAAAGCTGGTCGGTCCAGGTGTAGAAGCGGTCCGGCCCCTCGCAGATGGCAAGCTTGGTGGCCGCAAAGTCATAGATGTTCAGCATGAAGGGCCGATACTCCAGCGAGACCTGGCCCGACTTGATGTAGTTGCTCTTCAGCGCGCCGGATTCCTTGTGGAAATCCCGGCAGTGCGAACAGGTCAGCGAGGCGAACTCCACCAGCTTCACCTTCGCATCCGGATTGCCCATCCGGAACCCGCCCTCGGGCGTCTGCACGACCGTCTTCGTCCAGTCGGTCGAAGCAGCCGGCTTCGCCGCCCCCGACTTCGCGGCAGGCGCCGCAGTCGAGGTCCCCGAATCGCAGGCGACCACGGTCAGCGCAGCCGCAAAAAGAAGCGTGGCTTTCAACATCTTGGACATCTTAGGCGAAACCTTACCATATCTAGTGGGTGTGACAAGCAGTCGGCCATCGGCGCGCTCTGGGCTCGATCCGGCAACGCCCTAGCCCATGCCGGCTGGGCCCGAAAGCCATGTTGCGACGAAGCCCCGGCAGCCCGATCGTGCGGATTTCCGGGCCTCAGCGGAACCGCGCCGGCAGATAGGGCACCCAGTCGATCCCGGCATAATGCGCCTCGACCGGCGCCCCCAGCAGGTGGGCGGCCCCGATGGCGGCAGCCGCCGGCGCGGTCTGGATACCCCAGCCGCCTTGCCCTGCGCACCAGTGGAAGCCGGGCTCGGACGGGTCGGGCCCCAGCACCGGCTGGCGGTCCGGCGCGAAGTTCCTGAGGCCCGCCCATTTCGACGCCAGCCGCCGGATCGGCCAGTCGCACATCTGCTCGAAGCGATCGAGCGCGATTGCCATGTCCATTTCGTCGGGCTGCACATCGTGCGGAACATCGGGGGTCTCGTCGTGCGGGCTGATCCAAAGCCGCCCGGCATCCGGCTTGAAATAGAGCGAACCGCCGGCGTCCATCACCACCGGCAGGTCGGCCGGCGCGTCGGGGCGCACCTCGGTCACCACGATGGTCCGCCGCAGCGGCTGCACCCCGATCGGCGCCACCCCGGCAAGTTCCGCCACCGCGTCCGCCCAGGCCCCGGCTGCATTGACGATCTGTCCGGCCGAAAAGCTGCCGGCCGGCGTGTCGACCGTCCACACCCCGTCGCGGTGCCGGATGGCCTCGGCGCGGGCATTGGTCGCAACGCTGGCCCCGGCCCGCTTCGCCGCGCGCAGATAGGCCTGGTGCAGCCCGGCGACATCGATGTCCGAGCATCCCGGCTCCCAGATCGCCGTCTGCGCCCATTCGGGCTTCAGATAGGGGACCAGCTTCAGTATCCCTTCCGGCCCAAGGCGCTGGTGCGCAACGCGCCCCTGCCGGAACTCCTCCTCGAGGCTCCTCAGCGTGCCCGGGGCATCGGCATGGCGGATGTGCAGCGCGCCGCGGGGGCTCACGATCGCGGTGTCGGAAAAGCCGGGCGGCGGGCATTCGAAGAAGCGCTTGGAAGCACTCGTCAGCGGCTGCACCGTCGGCCCGCCATAGGTCTCGGCATAGAAGGCCGCCGACCGGCCCGTCGTGTGGAAGCCGGGCTGCTCCTCGCCCTCCAGGATGCAGAGCTTCAGCTCCGGTCTGGCCGCCATCAGGGCATGGGCCAGCGAGGCTCCACCGATCCCGGCCCCGATGATCAGGATGTCGAAGCTCATCTTGCCACCTCCCGCGCGAAGTCCCGTATCTGGGCCAGCGCTTCCTGCCGCGCGGGCTCGGCTTCGCGCAACAGCTCATGTGCCGCAGCCATCACGATGTGCGTCCGGCAGTTCGGCAACCGCGTCGCGACCCGGATCGCCGCCTTGTTGTCGACCAGCTTTTCCTTCGCCGCCAGCAGCATCAGCACGGGCAGGTCCAGCCGCTCCAGCGACAAGGCCTCCAGCTTTCGGCGGGACTCCGCGAAGGCGTTGATCCAGCCCCAGCTCACGCCTCCCGTCGCAAGCTCGGGGCGGGCCTCCACCCACAGCCCCTCATCCTCGAAATGCGCCCGGCTGCCGGTCAGCAGCAGCTGCCGTTCGGGCCGGCGCTGGATGGCGCCATAGGGCGTCTGCCCCCAGGCGAACTCCGCAGCGCGCCCCCGCGCCACCTGCAAGGGCGCCACCGACATGGCAGCAGTCCGCACAGCCACCGGCCCGCCCAGGCCAAAGAAGGGCGCAGCCAGCACCAGCCCGTCCAGCTCTTTGCGGAACGGCAGCTGCGCCCGCGCCGGATCGCCAACCCAGCGTGTCAGCAGATGCCCGCCCATGCTGTGCCCCAGCGCAATCCATCGCGGCCCCGGCAGCGCCGCCAGCGCCCAGTCCGACAGCTGGTCCAGATCAGAGAGCCAGCTGTCGAAGCTGTCGATGTGCCCCGCACCGCTGTCCGTCAGCCGGGTGGAGCCCCCCTGCCCCCGCCAGTCGAAGCTCGCGATGGAAAAGCCCGCTGCCCAGAGGCTGTGAATCGCATCCGCCCATTTCTCGTGGAAATCGGCCCGCCCCGTCAGCAGCAGCAGGTTCGCGACCGGCTTCGGGTGCATCAGCACCAGCGTCCGGATCGAAGCGCCGTCCGGCATCGCCTCGCGCCCGATGATCGCCGCCTCGGGCAGGTGGAAGATGGGCTCCACCATCAGGCGCCCACCACGCCGCCCGCCACCAGCGCCGCCACCGCATCGGCGTCCAGCCCCAGTTCGCCCAGAATCTCCCGGCTGTGCTCCCCCACCATCGGCGGCGGCCGCCGATAGCTGGGCGGTGTCGCCGTCAGCGCCAGCGGCTGTGCGATGGTCCGCACCTTTCCCATTACGGGATGCTGCTGCTCCACGATCGCCCCCCGCGCAGTTGCCTGCGGGCTTTCCAGCGCCTCGGCGACCGTATTGATCGGCCCGGCCGGCACCTGGGCCTCCGAAAGTGCCGCCAGCCAATCCTCGGCTCCCCGCGTCTTCAGGATCGCCTGCACCTCCGGCACCAGCTCCGCCCGGTTCGCCGCCCGCGCGGCACTGGTCGCAAAGCGCGGATCCGTCACCCAGTCCTCGCGGCCGACAAGCCGGGCGAAGATTCCGAACTGGTGGTCGTTGCCCACCGCCAGCGCGATCGGGCGGGTCGCTGTCGCGAAATCCTGGTAGGGGACGATCGACGGATGTTCATTTCCCATCCGTCTGGGTTCAACGCCGCCCATCAGCCAGCTTGTGCCCTGGTTTGCCAGCCAACCGAGCTGCACATCGAACAAGGCCATGTCGATATGCTGCCCGTTTTCGGTGCCATTTACACGCGACATGTCATGTTTGTGATGCAAAGCGGCAAGGATCGCAGTCACCGCCATCATGCCCGTCGTCAGGTCGGCAACCGCAACGCCTGCCCGCAGCGGCCGCCCGTCCGGCTCGCCGGTGATGTCCATCAATCCGCCCTCGGCCTGGATCATGAAATCATAGCCGGCCCGGTGCGCATCCGGGCTCGAATGGCCAAACCCCGTGATCGAGCACCAGACAAGCCCCGGAAAACGTTCGCGAACCGACCGATGATCAAGCCCGAAGCGGTCGAGGTCGCCGGGCTTGTAATTCTCGACCACCACATCCGCCCAGCCGAACAGCCGTTCCAGCACGGCCCGGCCTTCCACCTTGTGGAAATCCAGCGCCAGGCTCCGCTTGTTGCGGTTGCAGGCGAAGAAATAGCTGGCATTTCCGCGACTTCCGTCGGCGTTGGTCGCCCAGGGCGGCCCCCAGCTGCGGGTGTCGTCCCCCTTCCCCGGCCGCTCGACCTTGATGACGTCAGCGCCAAGATCCCCCAGCATCTGTGCGGCATAAGGCCCCGCCAGCACACGCGACAGGTCGAGGACCTTCACGCCCGCCAGGGCGCCCGGGGTCATTTCCGCCTCAAGGCTGCCTGCGCTGCGGCCAGCCGTGCGATCGGCACCCGCCAGGGCGAACAGCTCACATAATCAAGCCCTTGCGCCTCGCAAAAGTCGATCGTCGCGGGGTCGCCGCCATGCTCGCCGCAGATGCCGAGCTTCAGGCCCTCCCGCACGGCCTTGCCGCGCTCCGCCGCAATCTGCACCAGTTCGCCCACGCCTTCGGTGTCCAGGCTCACGAACGGGTCGCGGGGGTAGATGCCGGCCTCCACATAATCGCCCAGGAAGCGGGCTGCATCGTCGCGGCTGATGCCAAGCGTCGTCTGCGTCAGGTCATTGGTTCCGAACGAGAAAAACTCCGCATGACCTGCGATCTCGCCGGCCTTCAGTGCCGCGCGCGGCAGCTCGATCATCGTGCCCACGCTGTAGGGCACCGCCCGGCCGGCCCCTGCGAACACTTGCGCGCCCACCCGGTCGATGATCGCCTTGATGATCTCCAGCTCGCGCCCCGTCGCCACCAGCGGCACCATGATTTCGGGCTGAATGGTACCGCCGACGGCAAGCGCCGCCTCGAAGATGGCCCGCGCCTGCATCTCCACGATTTCGGGATAGCTGATCAGCAGCCGGCAGCCGCGGTGCCCCAGCATGGGGTTGCTCTCGTGCAGCTCGGCCAGCCGGCGCCGGACGGCCGCGACCGAAAGTCCTGTCGTTTCTGCCACTTCGCCGATCTCGGCATCGCGCACGGGCAGGAACTCGTGGAGCGGCGGGTCGAGCAGGCGGATGGTGACCGGAAGCCCTTCCATGATCCGGAAGATCGATTCGAAGTCGCTGCGCTGGGCCGGCAGCAGCTTTTCCAGCGCAACACGCCGGCCCGCATCGTCGGCGCCCAGGATCATGGCGCGGACATGGACGATGCGGTCTGCGCCGAAGAACATGTGCTCGGTCCGCGCAAGGCCGATGCCTTCTGCGCCGAAGCGGCGGGCGGTGGTGCAGTCCTCCGGCGTCTCGGCGTTGGCCCGCACCTTCATGCGGCGGTGCACATCGGCCCAGCCCATCAACCTCGCGAAATCGCCCGACAATTCCGGGTCCACGGTCGCAACCCGGCCCTCCATCACCTCGCCGCTCGCGCCGTCCAGCGTGATGATCGTGCCCTCGGGCAGCTCGCGCTGGCCGATCCGCAGCGTGCGCGCCTCCATGTCGATGGAAATCCCGCCCGCGCCCGACACACAGGGGCGGCCCATCCCGCGCGCCACCACCGCCGCATGGCTGGTCATCCCGCCGCGCGCGGTCAGGATGCCGCGGGCAGCATGCATGCCGGCGATATCTTCGGGGCTGGTTTCCAGCCGCACCAGGATCACGTCCTCGCCATGCGCCGCGCGGGCGTGTGCGGTGTCGCTGTCGAGCACGATCGCGCCCGAGGCCGCACCGGGCGAAGCGGGAAGCCCCTGGGCGAGCACCTTGCGCTCGGCCGCGGGGTCGAGTGTCGGGTGCAGCAGCTGGTCGAGCACGCTGGGGTCCACCCGCAGCACCGCCTCGTCGGTCTCGATCAGGCCCTCGTCCACCATCTCGCAGGCCATGCGCAGCGCGGCCTTGGCCGTGCGCTTGCCACTGCGGGTCTGCAGCAGCCACAGCTTGCCTTCCTGCACGGTGAACTCGATGTCCTGGCAGTCGCGGTAGTGCCGCTCCAGCTGCTCGAACATGCGGGCGAGCTCGGCGAACACCTCGGGCATCGCCTCTTCCATCGAGGCCGCCTTGGCGCCGGCCTGCTCGCGGGCGGCGCGGGTGAGATATTGCGGGGTGCGGATGCCCGCCACCACATCCTCGCCCTGGGCATTGATCAGATATTCGCCATAGATGCGGCGTTCACCCGTCGCGGGATCGCGGGTGAAGGCGACGCCCGTCGCCGAGGTGTCGCCCATGTTGCCGAACACCATCGCCTGCACGGTGACGGCGGTGCCCCAGCTTTCGGGGATGTCGTTCAGGCGCCGGTAAACGGCCGCCCGTTCACTGCGCCAGCTGCCGAACACGGCCGCGACCGCGCCTTCCAGCTGGGCGACCGGCTCCTGCGGGAAGGGCTTGCCCGTCTGCTGGACGACGATCTGGCGGTACTGGCCCACCAGCGTCTTCAGGTCCTCGGCAGTGAGTTCGGTGTCGAGGGTGACGCCGCGGTCGTCCTTCAGGATCTCCAGCGCGTCCTCGAACAGATAATGGTCGAGGCCGAGCACCACGTCGGAATACATCTGGATGAAGCGGCGATAGCTGTCCCAGGCGAAGCGGGGGTTGGCGGAGCGCGTGGCGAGGCCCTGGACCGTTGTGTCATTGAGGCCGAGGTTCAGCACCGTGTCCATCATGCCCGGCATGGAGACGCGGGCGCCCGAGCGGACGGAGACGAGGAGCGGGTTGGTGGGGCTGCCGAACTGCATGCCCACTTCGCGCTCGATGTGGGCGAGGCCTTCGCCGAGCTTCGCGCGCAGCTCGTCAGGCAGGCGGCCGCCGGCTTCGTAGTAGAGCGCGCAGAGCGGGGTGGGGATGGTGAAGCCAGGGGGCACGGGAAGGCCGATGCCGGCCATTTCGGCAAGGTTGGCGCCCTTGCCGCCCAGGTGCGCCTTGCCGAGGTGGTGCGCCGAAGGGGCGGAGCCGCCGAACGGGATGAGGAGGCGCTGGGGCATTGGTCTAGCCTTCAATCTTCGAGAAATCGGCGACGCGGTGCATGACGTCCCGGATGGCTGCCAGCAGCCCCAGGCGACGGGCCCGGATTTCCGGGTCGGGATCGTTTACGGTCGTCTGTTCGAAGAACTGATCGACGGGTTCGCGCAAGGTGGCGAGCAGCTTCATCGCGCCTTCGAAATCTTCCCGGCCCAGGAGTGCATCCGCTTCGTCGAACAGCAGGGCAGCATCGGAACCTTCGGCAGGGACGAACAGGCGGGCGAGGTTCTTCTCGGTCTCGCCGATGTATTTGGAGAGCGCGATCGAAGCGTCGAAGCTGTAGACGCGCCCATCCTTCTTCTCCTCGGCCTTCAGGATGTTGGCCGCGCGCTTGTAGCCTGCGAGGAGGTTCTTGCCCTCCTCCGTTTCGACGAAGGCCTGAAGAGCATGCGCGCGCTGGCCGGGGCGAATGAGATCGTCTTCACCGTCGGGCGCAAATGATGCCTCGACCACATCGTGGCGCAACCCCTTCTCGCGGAGCCTTACCTTCAGACGACCATTGAGGAAGTCAGGGACATCGCAGACCACAAGCTTTCCGACTTCGCGATGGTCCAGCTCAGATTCACTGTCCTCGGGGTTTTCACCTGACTGAATCAAGCTCTTGATGTACCCACGGGCTCCATACGCCAGACACCTCTCGATCGAGAACCGTGCTCCAGCCGAACCAATAATCTCAATGATGCCGAGCGCGGCCCGGCGGAGTGCAAACGGATCCCGCGAGCCGGTCGGGCGTTCACCGATCAAGAAGAAGCCGATGAGGTTGTCAAACTTGTCCGCGAGGGCGACCGCGGCGGACACGGGATGTGCCGGCACGGAATCAGAAGGACCCAGCGGCCTGTAGTGGTCACGAATGGCCGCTGCTATTTCCGGTCGTTCGCCCTGCACCTCGGCCAGGTAGCCGCCGATGATGCCCTGCAGCTCGGGGAATTCGCCGACGGTGCCGGTGGTGAGGTCGGCCTTGGCGAGGCGGGCTGCGCGTTCGACGGTTTCGGGGTCCGCGCCCAGGAACTGGTCGGGGTGGGTCTCGACCAGCCAGCGCGCGAGCTCCGCCACGCGCTCTACCTTTCCGGCCATGGTGCCGAGCTTTTCGTGGAAGACGATGCCTCTCAGCGCTTCGGCGCGGGTTTGCAGCGGGACCTGCTTGTCCATTTCCCAGAAGAAGCGGGCGTCGGCGAGGCGCGCGCTCAGCACGCGCTGGTTGCCGCCGATGATGGTAGCGCCCCCGTCGGCCGCGACCAGGTTCGCGACGCAGACGAAGGCGGGGGCGAGCTTGCCGTCCGCGTCCTCGACCGCGAAATATTTCTGGTTGGTCCGCATGGTCAGCTGGATGACCTCGGGCGGGACGTCGAGATAAGCGGGGTCGAAGCGGCCGAGCAGGGGCACCGGCCATTCGGTGAGGCCGGCATTTTCGGCTTCGAGGCCCTCGTCCGGGCGAAGTTTCAGGCCGGCTGCGGCGGCGGCTTTCTGGGCGCCCTCGCGGATGATCGCGCGGCGCTCTTCGGCGGAGAGCACGACGTTCGCCGCCAGCAGCTGACCGGCGTAGGCGCCGGGGCTGTGGATGCTGACGGGCGCCTTGGGCCCCATGAAGCGGTGGCCGAAGGTGGTGCGGCCGGATTTCAGGCCCATCGCCTCGAAGGGGATGACTGCCTCGTCGAGTAGCGCCACGATGGCGCGCAGCGGGCGGACCCAGCGCGGGGAGGCGGTGCTGGCGCTGCCTGCGCCCCAGCGTTGGGACTTTGGCCACTGGAAGCCGGTGATGAGGGCCGGGAGCTTCTCGGCGAGGATGTCGGCGGTCGGGCGGCCGTCGGACTTGAGCGTCGCGAACAGGAAGACGCCCTTGCCGGTGTCGCGCTCTTCCAGTTGGTCGCGGGTGAGGCCGGTGCTTTTCAGGAAGCCCTCGATCGCCTGGGCAGGGGCGTCGGCGCGGGGGCCGCGGCGTTCTTCGGCGACGGCCGCGCTGGCGGCCGGGAGGCCGGTGGCGAGCAGAGCGAGGCGGCGCGGGGTGGCGTGGGTTTCCACATGCTCGGCAGTGAGACCGGCTTCGGACAGCAGCGTCTGGAAGCGTTCGGCCAGCTGCTTGGCGGCCGCTGGCTGCATCCGCGCCGGGATTTCCTCGGAGAAGAGTTCGAGAAGGAAGTCAGCCATTTGCCGTTTCCTTCGCGACCTGGAGGTCGGCGACGGCCTTCACCAGATCGCGGACGCGGCCGATATAGGCCTGGCGCTCGGCGACCGAGATCACGCCGCGGGCATTCAGCAGGTTGAACTGGTGGCTCGCCTTGATGGCCTGGTCGTATGCCGGGAGCGGCAGGCCGGCTTCGACCAGCGCGCGGCATTCCTCGGCGCTCTTGCGAAATCCGTCGAACAGGGCGTCGGTGTTGGCCTGCTCGAAATTGAAGGCGCTGAACTGGCGTTCGTTCTCGAGGAAGACTTCGCCGTAGCTCAGGCCTTCGTTCGTGAAGGGGAGATCGTAGACGTTCTCGACGCCGAGGATGTACATCGCCAGCCGCTCTAGGCCGTAGGTGATCTCGCCGGCGACGGGGGCGCAGTCATGGCCGCCGACCTGCTGGAAATAGGTGAACTGGGTCACCTCCATGCCGTTGCACCAGACTTCCCAGCCGAGCCCCCAGGCGCCGAGCGTGGGGCTTTCCCAATCATCCTCGACGAAGCGGATGTCGTTCACGGCCAAGTCGATGCCGATGGCTTCGAGGCTGCCGAGATACATCTCGAGGATGTCGTCGGGCGAGGGCTTCAGGATGACCTGATACTGGTAGTAGTGCTGCAGCCGGTTGGGGTTTTCGCCATAGCGGCCGTCGGAGGGACGCCGGCTGGGCTGCACATAGGCGGCCTTCCAGGGCTTGGGGCCGAGCGCGCGCAGGGTGGTTGCCGGGTGGAAGGTGCCGGCGCCCATCTCCATGTCGTAGGGCTGCAGGATCGCGCAGCCGCGTGCGCCCCAATAGGCGTGGAGCGTCAGGATGATGTCCTGGAAGCAGGTGGGCTTGTTGGTCACGGCCCGCGGGTTAGCGGGTGCAGCAGAAAAGGGGAAGGGTGCTCAGGCCGCCAGCACGGTTACCGGGGTGCCGTTGAGCGCTGCGTTGCCGCTGAGGGGATCGAAGCGCTGGCGGTCTGTGAGGTCGTTGAGGCTGACGCCAGGCTTTGTGCGGGCGACCGAGAGCTGCACCCCGGCGCGGCCATGGCCCCAGCCGTGGGGGAGGCTGACTGTGCCGGGCATGACGCTGTCGGTGATTTCGGCGGGCGCGGTGACCTCGCCGACGCGGCTGGTGATGGTGACGGGCTGGCCGTCGATTATGCCGCGGGCTGCGGCGTCCTGCGGGTGGATCATCAGGGTGCAGCGATCCGGACCTTTGAGCAGGCGCCTGGAATTGTGGAGCCAGCTGTTGTTCGAGCGAAGGTGGCGGCGGCCGATCAGGCGCAGGGCATCGCTGGGGGTGTCGGCCATGTCGGCGGCGAAGCGCTGGAGTTCGGCGGGGATGGCTTCGGGCAGGCAGCGGATCGTCTTGTCGGGCGTGTGCAGGCGTTCGGGCAGGCGGCCGGGTTGCAGTTCGCCGAGATCGAGGCCGTGGGGGTGGGCCTCCACCTGTTCGAGCGTCAGGCGGTGGGGGCTTTTCTGGAGCATGTGGTCGAGCGTGTCGCGCGGGTGCCTGAGGTTCGGCGCGGGCTGACCCTGGGCCGTGAGGAGCGCGGTGGCGAGGCTGCCGACGATCTCCCAGTCGGACTTGTCGTCGCCCATGGGCAGGAGGGCGGGGCTGTATTTGGCGTAGTTGCGCACCGCGATTGCGCCCAGGAACAGGGCGTAATGATCCTTCTGGAGCGGGCCGCAGGGCGGCAGGATATAGTGCGCGTGGCGGCTGGTTTCGGTGACATACATGTCGACTGAGACCATGAGGTCGAGCGTTTCGAGCGCCTCGTCGAGGGCCTTTCCGTCCGGGCAGGAGAGGACGGGGTTGCCGGCGATGGTGAAGAGGGCCTTCACCTGGCCCTCGCCGGGGGTGGCGATCTCTTCCGCCATGGTGACGACGGGGAGTTCGGACATGACCTCGGGGAGGCCCGAGACGCGGGAGCGGAAGCGGCCCCAGGTGCCCTGGCCGGCCTGCGCGACCACATCGACTCCGGGGTTGGAGAACATCATCCCGCCTTCGCGGTCGAGGTTGCCGGTGGCGATGTTGAGGAGCTGGATGAGCCAGTGGTTGAGCGTTCCGAAGGATGCGGTGGAGACGCCCATGCGGCCGTAGGTGATGGCCGGGCCGCCCGCACCGAGGCGGGATGCAACCGCGCGGATTTCGGCCTCGGGGATGCCGCAGTGGGCGGCGAGGGTTGGCAAGTCGAAGGCGCGAAGCTCGGCCAGTGCGGCTTCGAAGCTGTCGAGCATGGGGGTGAGGCGCCCGGGGTTGATCTGGCCGGCCTCGTCGAGGGCAAGGAGGAGTGCGGTCAGGAAGGCGGGGTCGGTGCCGGGGCGGATGAAGAGATGGGTGTCGGCGAGTTCCGCCGTTTCGGTGCGGCGCGGGTCGACCACGATGAGCTTGCCGCCGCGGTCCTGCAGGGCCTTGATGCGGTGGCGGATGCCGGGGACGGTCCAGACGCTGCCGTTCGACGCCATCGGGTTTCCGCCGACGATCAGCATGGTTTCGGTGCGGTCGATGTCGGCGATGGGGAAGAGGCTGTTGTGGCCGAACATCCAGAGCTGGACGAGCTGGTGGGGGATCTGGTCGACGGTGGAGGCGGACCAGAGGTAGCGGGTGCCGATCGCGCGCTTCAGATGGCCCGTCATCATGCCGACGGAATAGTTGTGGGCAGTGGGGTTGCCGACATAGAGGCCGCCGGCGCCGCCGGCAGCCTTCACGGCAGCGAAGCGTTCGCCGATTTCGCGCAACGCCTGGTCCCAGCCGATCTGCTGCCACCCATCTGCCGTGCGCTTCAACGGCGCGCGCAGGCGATCGGGGTCTTCCTGCAGGTCGGCGATGGCGGTTGCCTTCGGGCAGATATGGCCGCGCGAGAGCACGTCATCCGGATCGCCCTTGATGGAGATGACCCGGCTCCCCTCGAGCTCGACCAGGATGCCGCAATTTGCCTCGCAGATGTGGCAGGTGCGGGTGTGGGTGCTCGTCATCGCTCTCCCCTTGGGGCTGTCCGGGGCCTAGATGGCGACCGGGAATTCACCGGGGAGGTAGCATGCATCCGTTTCTTCACGCCGCCAACACGCCGGATTTGCCAGCCGTCATCATGGCGAATTCGGGCGAGACGCTGAGCTATGCCGAGCTGGAGGCGCGGTCGAACCAGGCAGCACAGCTGTATCGCGCCTGCGGGCTGAAGCGCGGCGACGTGATCGCGATCTTCCTGGAAAACCACATCGACTATCTGCCGCTGTGCTGGGGGGCGCAGCGCGCGGGGCTGATCTTCACCTGCATCTCCACCAAGCTGACGGC
Source organism: Sphingomonadales bacterium (assembly GCA_027490095.1). GTDB lineage: Bacteria > Pseudomonadota > Alphaproteobacteria > Sphingomonadales > Sphingomonadaceae > Sandaracinobacteroides. The sequence continues at coordinate 82,343 of JAIXYT010000029.1, forward strand.
CGACGAGGCCGGCTATATCGTGACGGACTGCGGCGCGAAGCTGCTGGTGGCGGGCGCCAGCCTGGGCGCGGTTGCGAAGGACCTGCCGGCTGTTTCCCACCGCTTCAGCCTGGGGGGCGACATTCCCGGCTATCAGCCCGTGGAGGCCGCGCTTGCCGCGCAGCCGACGACGCGGATTGCCGACGAAAGCTCGGGCCGCGACATGCTTTATTCCAGCGGCACCACGGGACGGCCGAAGGGCATCATCGGGCCGCTTTCCGAAAGCCCGATCGACCATATGGATGCGCTGACGGGGCTGGTGGGGATGCTCTACAGCTTTGCGCCGGGCATGGTGTACCTGTCCCCGGCACCGCTCTATCACGCGGCGCCGCTGCGCTACTGCATGAGCGTGCACAAGTTCGGCGGCACCGTGATCGTGATGGAGAAGTTCGACGCCGAACGCTATCTGCAGCTGATCGAGCAGTACAGGGTCACCCACAGCCAGGTGGTGCCGACCATGTTCGTGAAGATGCTGAAGCTGCCGGAGGATGTTCGCCAGAAGTACGACGTCTCCAGCCTGAAGGCGGTGATCCATGCCGCCGCGCCCTGCCCCATCGCCGTCAAGGAGCAGATGATCGGCTGGTGGGGGCCGCGCATCTTCGAATATTATTCCGCGACCGAAGGCTCGGGCTTCACCGCGATCAGCTCGGAGGAGTGGCTGAACAAGAAGGGCTCGGTGGGGAAAAGCCTGTTGGGCGAGATCCGCGTGATCGACGACGCGGGCAATCTGCTGCCGCCCGGACGCGAGGGGCGGATCTTCTTCCACGGCGGGCCGCCCGTTTCCTATCACAACAGCCCTGAGAAGACCCGCGAGGTGCAAGGGCCGCATGGCGCCACGTTCGGCGACATCGGCTACGTGGATGCCGACGGTTACCTGTTCCTCACCGACCGCTCCAGCTACATGATCATCTCGGGCGGGGTGAACGTCTATCCGCAGGAAACCGAGAATATCCTGGTGATGCACCCGAAGGTGGCCGACGTGGCGGTGATCGGGGTGCCCAACGACGAGCTGGGCGAAGAGGTGAAGGCCGTGGTGCAGCCGCGCGACTGGGCGGATGCCGGGCCCGAGCTCGCCGCCGAGCTGCTCGCCTTTGCCCGCGCGCACCTCAGCCACATCAAGTGCCCGCGCTCGATCGACTTCGACCCCGAGCTGCCGCGCCACGACACGGGCAAGCTCTACAAGCGGCTGGTGAAGGACCGCTATTGGCCCAGGCAGGCCTGAGGCCAGCGGCCATGATCCGTCTGCTTCTGCTGCTGGCGGCCCTGCTGGTCGTCCCTGCGGCCGCGGGGGCGCAGGCGGGCCGGGCCAGGGCCCCGGCGGAGCCGCCCACGCCGGCGCTGTGGCAGGTGGAGGGGTTTGGCCGGAAGGCCTATGTGTTCGGAACCGTCCATGCCCTGCCGCGCGGGGTGGACTGGTTCCGGCCGCATGTGGTGACGGCGCTCGACCAGTCGACACGGCTGGTTCTGGAAACCGAGGTGCCGGATTCGCCGGGCGCCATGATGCCGGTGATCATGAAGATGACCAGGCTTCCGGCTGCCCGCCCGCTCGAGACGCGGGTTCCGGCGGAATGGCAGCCGGCGCTTGCTCGGGCGGTGCAGCGGCTGAAGCCCGGGCCGCTCGACTGGTCCAAGACCTGGTTCGTCGCGCTCACGCTCGCCAATCTCCAGTCGCAGGCGGATGGCGTGGACCCGCAGATCGGCGTGGAAGCGGTGCTGACCGAACGCGCGCGCATCAAGGGCATTCCGGTGGTGGCGCTGGAAACGGCCGAGGAACAGCTGATCAACTTCGATGCGCTGACCGAGCTCGACCAGCAGCAGCTGCTGCTGTCCACGCTTGCCGAGCTCGACAATTCGAAGGCGCGCATATCCTTGCTGATCGGGGACTGGCTGCTGGGCAATACCGACGCGCTGGCAGCCCGCGTGAATGACGACTTCGCGCGGTCGCCGATGCTGCGACGCATGCTGGTGGAGGACCGCAACCAGCGCTGGGCGGACTGGATCGCGACCGAGATGAAGGCGGACAAGGGAACGCTGTTCATCGCGGTCGGCGCCGGCCACATGGCGGGCAAGGGCAGCCTGCTGGAGGACCTCGAGAAGCAGGGGCTGAAGGTAAGCCGCGTTCTGGAGCAGCCTGCCAAGCGCAAGCGGCGGCGCTGAGCCAATCTCAGGGCGCGGCTGCGCGCTTTGCCCGTTCCGCAAGCCAATCGGTCGCGCGGCCCAGAAGATCCTCCTCGGGCGCGGTGAAGCGGCTGACCTTGCCTGGCGGCGGCGGCGCGGACGTGCCGGTCAGCGCATAGGCTAGTACGGTTCGGGCGCCGGGGTCGATCACCAGGCCCGACAGCAGGCCATAGGCGTTCCCGAGGTGGCCGCAGCCCTTCAGGGGCTGCGGGCTGAGCGGCTGGTCGCCGCCGGCCTTCCCAGTGCCCGAAAAGCAGTGAAGCCCCCCTTCGGACCAATATTGCATCAGCCCCGGGTCCGTCTCCTCGCCGGTGCCACCGGGTTTCACGGCGACGGGGCGGAACAGGCTGGCGATGGTTTCGGGCTTCAGGAAGCCGGCTTCGGGATCGAGGAGGCGCAGGCCCAGACGGCCGAGATCGTAGACGGAAATGCGCATTCCACCCTGCGGCGAGAAGAGCGCACCGTTGGTGCCGGGGACGTAGCCGGCGAGGTCGCAGGGTTTTCCGTCGGCGACGCGGACAGGACAGTCGCCGGGCCGGCGGGCGTCGACCTGGGCGACCCAGGGACCGTCCGGGTTCCACGGGCCGTCGGACGAGGGCGCCTTGCGGTAGAGGACGGCGCCCTTTTCCGCAAAGCCGGGCGGGCAGCTGCTCCAATTGAAGCAGGCCTCGATCTGCAGGGGGGCGAACACCAGCTCCTGCATGGCGACGTCGAAGCGCTTGCCCGTGACCCGTTCGATCAGCTGGCCGAGGATCGCCTGGTTGATGTTGGCATAGTCGAATGCCGTGCCGGGAGCCGCCTTGCTCCAGCTTTGCGGGCCGAGCCTTTCCTGCAGGCGTTCGCCGAGCAGGAAGGTGTAGCCGCCGGCATCGGACAGCGAGCTTTCGTGCCGCATCATCTGCCGGATGGTGACAGGCACCTTCGGGTGGGCGGGGTTTCGAAGCGTCCAGCCGAGGTGCTTCGAGGCTTCGTCGTCGAGCGAGAGACGGCCTGCCTCGGCGAGCCGGTGCAGCGCAAGGGCGACCGCCACCTTCGAGATCGACGCGATCCGGACCGGCACGTCGGTCGTCATCAGCCTGATGGTCGCGCCGTCGGGGCCCACCTCTGCGGCGCCGGAATTGACCGTCCGGTTGGCGCCGCCGGAGGCCACCAGGAACAGCGAATAGCCCGGCACGTCCACGCCGCCGAGCGAAGGGGAAAGGTCGATGGTCCGCGTGTCGGCCTGTTGCGCCGCGGCCGGCAGGGCAAGGCAGAGGGCGGCAAGATGTGCCAGATGGCGCAGACGGCTCGGGGACATGGCAGGCGGCTAGCGGGGAACAGCCGAAGGCTAGGCGGCCAGCGTCTGCCGTTCAAGGCACCAGGGGGCGAGCGCCTCGCGCACCTCGCCGGCGGACAGGCCGAACTGTTCGAGGCGGTAGCGATGCCGGGCATAGCCATGTTCGGCAGCGGCACGCGCGACATAGGCCTCCATGGCGGCCAGCGCAGTGGGCGTGAGTTCGCGACCGAGGAAGGCATAGGTGCGCTGGATCGCACCACGCCAGTCGGCCCCCACCTCCTCGAAGCCGAGGTCGAACTGGAGATGGGCGGGAATCGTTTCGCGGACCTGTGCAACGACATCCAGCCGGTGGCGTGTCTTGTGGAGCCATTCCCGGCCGATCCAGTGCGGGTCCACATGGTCGGACTGGATCACCATCTGGTTCCAGGCGAGGCTTGCACCCGAGGCGACGAGCTGGACGGGATCGCGGTGCAGGAAGATGAGCGGGGCCTGCGGGAAGACGGCGTGCAGCGCGGCAATGTCCTGCATGTGCTGCGGCGTCTTCAGCACATAGGGGCGCGACGGATCCTCGCCCTCGAACCATGTGCGCATCTGGAGGAGCGTGCGCATCCGCCGGTAGGCGGGCGTCTGGTCGGTCGCCTCGCAGTGGCGGGCAAAGGCCGGCACGCGGCGCTGGGCCTCGATCATGGCGCTGGAGAGCGACTGGTCGAGCAGGCCGAGCTCCTCGTCCACTTCCATGGGGCCTGTCGGGTGCACTTCGAGGATGGCGGGATTGATCGAGGCGAGCAGTTTCAGCGCGCGGCTGACCTGGGCGATGCGCGGGTCGGGCTTGCCGCTGCTGCGGGCGGTGAACGAGCGCGGCGAGGGCACCGGCGCCTGCGCTTCGAACAGGCGGAGTGCGGTGAAGGCGGGATCGCTTGCCAGCAGGCGTTGCATCCGCGTGGTGCCTGACCGCATGGACCCGACGACGATCACCGGCGGGGCGAGCTCGATCCGCTCGATCTCGGGGCATTCGGCGAGCAGCGCGTCGAACCAGAGGCGTTCCTTCATCACTTTCAAAAGCGAGCCGTGGGAGACCAGACGGCCGAAGTCCGTCAGCTGGGCTTCGTGGTGGAGGGACGGCAGAAGGACATCCAGCTGGCTGTCGAAGAAGGCGCGGTCATGCGTGTCGGCCGTGAGACCGGTGTCCTTCTCGGCGAGGCTGCGCAGGCGGTCCGGGCAGAGATCGGCAGGCGGAAGGATCCCGCTCGACCAGGCGGAGCGCAGGGAGCCCATGAGGAACTTCAGGTGCAAGGGCCTGAAATGACTGGCGGGCGGCAGGCCGGGCGTTTCCATGACTGTCATTGCTGTTACGACCGCTGGATTGCCAAAGAAAGCGGCCCCGGGCGGTTTTGCTTCGCTGCGTTGCAAAAGGGGCACGGTGGCGCATGTTGCAGCCGACAGCCGTCGCAGCTAAGGGCGCCGCCATGTGTACCACCCGACTCGCCCCGGCCGCCCTTGCGCTGATACTCGGTTTGTCGGCCTGCACCACCACCAAGCAGGCGCAGGTGCGCACCGCGCTTCTGGATGCCGGCCTGTCCGAGCCGATGGCCGACTGCATGGCTGAGCCTTTGGGCCGCGACCTCAGCGTGTCGCAGCTGAAATCGCTGCAGCGTGTGGCGAAGCTCGCGAACACGGCTCCAACCAACATGACCCAGCAGCAGGTGATGACCATGCTGAAGCGCGATCTCGACCCGGAGACGGTGGGCGTCGTCGTGCGCGCCGGGGTGGGCTGCTTCGTCCGGGGCTAGCTGTAGCGGAATTCGGGTCCGTCGAGGTCGATTGCCGGAAGCTCCCTGCATTCGGCCCAATAGTCCTGGTTGTGCATCCATTCCGGCTTGTCGCCGCGCTTGGGCAGCAGGTGCATGCCCCGCATCAGATAGCCGGGATTGAAATTGTCTGCGTCCATCCAGGGCAGGAGCGGCATGTTGTGGTCTTCGGGGCGTAGCGCCACCTCGACCGTCGAGGCGCCTTTGGCCTTCATGTGGTTGAGGAGGCGGGTGACGAAATCGCCCAGCAGGTAGACCCTGAGCGTCCAGCTCGCGCGGAAATAGCCCATCACCCAGACGAGGTTGGGGACGCCCGTGAACATCATCCCGCGGTAGGTCACGGTGTCGGCGAAATTCATGGGGCGGCCGTCGACCGCGAAGTCGATGTCGCCGGTGATGCAGAGGTTGAAGCCGGTTGCCGTGACGATGACGTCGGCTTCGAGCGTCTTGCCGGACTTCAGCAGGATGCCATGTTCGGTGAAGCGCTCGATATGGTCGGTGACCACGCTAGCCTTGCCAGCGGCGAGGCCCTGGAAGAGGTCGCCGTCGGGCAGGAAGGCGAGGCGCTGCTGCCACGGGCGGTAGCTGGGCGTGAAGTGGGTGGCGATGTCGAAGTCCGGGCCCAGATAGGCGCGTGCAGCCTCCAGCAGCTCGGCTTTCACCGCTTCGGGCTCCTCGACCGAGCGGCGCGTGATCTCGGCCTGGTCGAACAGGATGGAGCGGCGCACGATGTCGTGGACGATGGCCTCGTCCACCTGGAGCTGGCGGAGGCGATCGGCCAGTTCGTTGGAGTTGGGGTGGGGGTAGAAGTAGGTCGGCGAGCGCTGGAGCAGCGTGACGTGGACGCACGTGTCGGCGATTGCCGGCACCAGCGTTGCCGCTGTCGCGCCGGACCCGATGACCACCACGCGCTTGCCCTTGAGGTCAAGATCCTCGGGCCAGGTCTGCGGGTGGACGATTGTGCCCCTGAAGTCGGCCATGCCCGGCCATTCGGGGGTGTAGCCTTTCGCGTGGCGGTAATAGCCCTGGCACATCCAGAGGAAATTGGCGGTGACAGTGAAGGGCTCGCCGTTCGCCAGGCCGCGGACGGTCCAGCGCTTGTCGCCCGAGGACCATGTGGCGCTCTCGATATGGTGGCCGTAGCGGATGTGGCGGTCGATCCCGTTCTCGGTGATCACCTCGCGCATGTAGGCAAGGATCTCGGCCGCGGTCGCGATCGGAGGGCCGACCCAGGGTTTGAAGCGGTAGCCGAAGGTGTAGAGCTCGGAATCGGAGCGGATGCCGGGGTATCTGTGGGTTTCCCAGGTGCCGCCGAACGTGGGCTTCGATTCCAGGATGACGTAGCTGCGGTCCGGCGCCTGGCGTTGCAGGTGCCAGGCTGCGCCGACACCCGAGATACCGGCGCCTACGATCAGCACGTCGAAATCGGTCGTCCGCGCGCCCGTTTCGGGGCGTTCCTCGCTCAAGGTTGCCATGCGGTCCTCCATCCCGGATGACCTGCATGGTGACACGGATGCGCATCTGCGTCTTGATCCGCGTCAAGCAGCGGGGCTGGGTATTTCCACAGGTCTCAGCCGTCGGTCGCGATGACCGTCGTCGCCTTGCCCGACGAACCGCTGTTGAGGCCGCCGTGCGTCGCCAGCACCGTGGTGCCCGGCCCGATCACGGCCCGGACGAGGCGGTTGAAATCCTCGGGGATGGTGATGGCGCCGACCGCATTCTGCGCGACGGCCTGGCCTTTCTCGGTCTCGTAGCCGGGCAGGCCGACATAGACCCACTTCGGCTGCCCGGTTTCGTCGGTGCCGGCAAATTGCAGCGCGCGGGTGCCGATCTCGAAGCCTTCGGCCACCTTGATCTTGCTGCGCCCGATCTCGACCCCGTTGCGGAACACGATCACGCGCTCGTTGTCGGTGGAGAGAACGATGGTGACGGGGCCGGTGGGCGATTTTTCGGGGGTCCAGCGCCAGTCCTCGTCCGGCGTGAGGCGGCGCTTCGTGGGATCATCGGGCAGACCCTTGGGCGTGACGGGGGCGAGGAAGGCGTTGAAGTCGGCGACTTCGGGGGTCACCCGATCCTCGGTGACCACCACGGTCATGCCCATCGGGCTCGCCTCGAACAGCAGCTTCGAGAATTCGAGCGGCAGGCGGATGCAGCCGTGGCTTGCCGGGTAGCCGGGGAGGTTGCCGGCGTGGAGCGCGATGCCGTCCCACGTCAGCCGCTGCATGTAGGGCATGGGCGCATTGTTGTAGAGGTTGGACTTGTGGTCCTTGTTCTTCTGCAGGATCGTGAACACGCCCGTCGGGGTCTTGTGGCCGGCCTTGCCGGTGGAGACGGTGGAGGCGCCGATCCGCACCCCGTTGCGGTACACATAGGCACGCTGGCTGGGCAGGTGGACGATCACCGTCATCGGGCCGGCCGGTGCGAGGTCCCCGTTCCAGATGAACTGGCCCGGCTTCAGTGCGGCGACGTCGGTGTCGAACGAGGCGGACGTCTTCGCGCCCTGGGCAAGTGCCGGCTGGGCGATGCAGACGGCGGCCACGACCAGGCCGACAACGGGCAATCTCGACAACAAGGCAGTTCCCCCAGGGTTGTTCGGACACGCCGGATAGGGGATGCCGGGCGAGGGCTCAACTGCCCTTCGGGCAGGACAGGCTTCGTATCAGGGCTGGATGTAACGACGCGCGCGCGCCCGCAGCCGCACGGGCTCGGGCTTGCCGCTCTCGCGGCGCCATTCCTTCAGGCCGGTGCGCACCAGGGCGATGGCCAGCATGGCAAGCAGAAGCATTCCCGACAGGGTTGCACCATCCGGGCTGCCGCCGGTGTCGGCATTGGCAGCAGCGGCCGTGGACAGAAATGCCAGGGCAAGAAGACTCTTGGTGTTCATCGTCACTCTCCGACAGGTCACGATGCCCGAACGGGCGTGGACTGCCTTTCAAGTTCCGTGCCAAGCCCGCCCAAGAGTGCAAAAAAGAGTGACGGCCCCGCCAACTGTCAAGAATTCCGACACTCCCCGGCGGGATTAAGGTTTACGGATCGCCGCCCAACGAAAAAGGGGCGGAGCCATCGGCCCCGCCCCTGTCTGTTTCGCGGCTGGCGCCTCCCCTAGTGGGCGAGGCCCTTCACGATCTCGTCGGTCATCTTCTTGGCGTCGCCAAGCAGCATCATCGTGTTGTCCATGTAGAACACGTCATTGTCGACGCCGGCGTAGCCGACCCCGCCCATGGAGCGCTTGATGAACAACACGGTCTTCGCCTTCCACACTTCCAGCACGGGCATGCCATAGATGGGGCTGGTCTTGTCGGTCTGGGCGGCCGGGTTGGTCACGTCGTTGGCACCGATGATGAAGGCGACATCGGCCTGCGCGAACTCGGAGTTGATGTCCTCGAGCTCGAACACTTCATCATAGGGGACGTTCGCTTCCGCGAGGAGCACGTTCATGTGCCCGGGCATCCGGCCGGCGACCGGGTGGATGGCGTATTTCACCTCCACCCCTTCCTTCTTCAGAACGTCGCCCATTTCGCGCAGCGTGTGCTGGGCCTGGGACACGGCCATGCCGTAGCCGGGAACGATGATGACCTTCTCGGCGTTCTTCAGGATGAAGCCGGCGTCGTCGGCCGAGCCGCGCTTCCAGGGGCGCTCGACCGCCGGGCCGCCGGCAGCAGCGCCGCTTTCGGCACCGAAGCCGCCGGCGATGACCGAGATGAAGCTGCGGTTCATCGCCTTGCACATGATGTAGCTGAGGATCGCGCCCGACGAGCCGACAAGCGCGCCGGTGATGATCATCGCCGAATTGCCCAGCGTGAAGCCCATGGCGGCGGCGGCCCAGCCGGAATAGCTGTTCAGCATCGAGACGACGACCGGCATGTCGGCGCCGCCGATCGGGATGATCAGGAGGAAGCCGATGGCGAACGACAACAGAAGGATCGCCCAGAACAGCATGGGCGTGTTGGCGCTGAAGATCGCGACCATCACCAGGATGCCGGCGAGAACCCCGAGGTTGATCACGTGCCGGCCCGGAAGCAGGATCGGTGCACCCGACATGTTGCCGTTGAGCTTCAGGAAGGCGATCACCGAGCCGGAGAAGGTGATGGCGCCGATCGCGACGCCCAGGCCCAGCTCGATGAGGCTGCCCTTCATGATGTCGGTGCCCTCGGCGTTCAGGATGCCGAAGGCGCCGGGCGCCAGATAGGCGGCGACACCCACCAGCACGGCGGCAAGGCCGACGAGGCTGTGGAAGCCGGCGACGAGCTGGGGCATGGCCGTCATCGCGATCTTGCGCGCGACCACCAGGCCGAAGGCACCGCCGATGGCGACTGCGACCGCGATTTCGGCGATGCTGGCGAACTCCAGCTTGATGATGGTGGTGACCACCGCGATCAGCATGCCGGCCATGCCATAGCGGTTGCCCGCGCGGCTGGTTTCGGGGCTGGAAAGCCCGCGCAGCGCGAGGATGAAGAGCACGCCGGCAACCAGATAGGCCAGCATTGCCCAGGGCGGAACGACAGTCGCCACGTTCATGGCAGCGGTTGCGGGTGTGGTGTCCATCGCCGCTTAACCCTTCTTCTCTTTTTTCTTGTACATCGCGAGCATTCGCTCGGTGACGGCGAAGCCGCCGAAGATGTTCACGCTGGCGAGAACCACCGCGGCCAGGCCAAGCCACTTGGCGGCAGGCGCGCCCGTTGCGGCGGCGGCGATCAGCGCGCCGACGATGATGACGGACGAGATGGCGTTGGTGACCGCCATCAGCGGCGTGTGCAGCGCCGGCGTGACCGACCAGACGACATAATAGCCGACGAAGCAGGCCAGCACGAAGATCGAGAGGATGGAGATAAAGTCCATGGGCTAGCGCTCCGCTGTCCAGGGGAAGAGGAAGTTCCGGCCTTCGGCCCAGGTGGTGCCGACCATCTTTCCGCCCTCGAGGCAGGCGGCCGAATGGTAGAAGCCCGAGCCGTCGGTCGTGCGGAAGGCGACGCAATCCCGGTTGCGGGCCGAGACGCTGCGACCGGCAAGGATGTCGCTGTTGTAGAAGCTGCCCGTGACCGTGCCGTCGGCACCGATCTTCAGCACCATCGGCTGGGTGTAGGGCGTGTCGGCAAGGCTCGGGCGCAGGTCGACCGTCCAGTTGCCGGCCATGTCGGCGACAGCGGCGTTGGCGGGCGCCGTGACGATGGCCAGCGCGAGGAGGAGGAGCCCCCTCATCCCTGCAGCGCCGGGTGCACGATTGCGCCGCCACCGGTCACGCGGATCGCCTTCACGATCTCGTCGTCCTCCGGAAGCTTCAGCGACTTCGTGTCCTTGTCGAAGAAGGTGGTCACGAAGGTGAGCAGGTTGCGCGCGAACAGCGCCGAGGCGTCGGCCGCAAGCCGGCTGGGATAGTTGGAGAAGCCGAGGATGGTGACGCCGTTCGCGGTGACCACGGCTTCGTCGGCCTTCGAGCCTTCCACATTGCCGCCCTGTACGACCGACATGTCGACGATGACGCTGCCGGGCTTCATGGTGGCGACCTGTTCGGCCGTGACGAGCCGCGGCGCAGGGCGGCCCGGGATCAGCGCGGTCGTGATCACGATGTCCTGCTTGGCGATGGTTTCGCTGACGAGTGCTGCCTGCTTCGCCTTGTAGGCGTCGGACATTTCCTTGGCGTAGCCGCCCGCGGTTTCGGCGGCCTTGGTTTCCTCGTCCTCGATGAAGATGGGCTTGCCGCCGAGCGACAGGATCTGTTCCTTGGTGGCGAGGCGCACGTCGGTTGCGGACACGACAGCCCCAAGCCGGCGGGCGGTCGCGATCGCCTGCAGCCCGGCGACGCCGACCCCCATGATGAAGGCGCGTGCTGCCGAGATGGTGCCGGCGGCCGTCATCATCATCGGAAAGGCCCGGCCATAGGCCTCGGCCGCATCGATCACCGCCTTGTAGCCGGCAAGGTTCGCCTGGCTCGACAGGATGTCCATCGATTGGGCGCGCGTGATGCGGGGCATGAACTCCATCGCCAGCGCCTCGACGCCTCCCTTGGCATAGGCTTCGAGCCGATCCTTCGACTGGTAGGGGTTGAGGCTGGCGGCCAGCGCAACCCCGGCGGGCAGGCCCTTGGGATCAGGCCCCTGGATGCCCAGCACAAGGTTCGCGCCCTTCAGCGTATCGGCCCGGCTGCCGACGGTGGCGCCAGCATCGGTGAAGGCACTGTCGGGGATGTTGGCGCCCTTGCCGGCGCCGGATTCGATGGCCACGGCGGCACCGAGCGCGCCGAACTTCTTCACCGTCTCGGGCGTTGCGGCAACCCGCTTTTCCCCTGCGGCCGTTTCGGCCAGCACTGCAATCTTCATGCGGTCCCCCGGAGTTCTGGCGGGTGCGTGGCCCCTTTGTCTTCGGGCCTGTCCGTTTGGTTGATGGCGAGGGCGCCGGCGTCTGCGCCGGGCCGGGAATTCGTCAGACGAGGAAGATCGCCATGCCGACCAGCACGAGCGCGATTCCGATGATCGCCCACTTGGTCAGACCCAGAAAGCCCGAATAGACTTCGCGGTTGTCACGAGCGGCCTCGTCCCAACGCACGCCGCCATTGCTTCCCTGCATATCAGCCATGTCTTTCCCTCAACTGGATGGGTGAGGCCCTTGCCGCCTGTTTGCACGATTGGCAATGGCGCATTCGATAGGCGAGCGCAAAGGTCCGCTTTCGGCCGCCCTAGCCTCGCTTCAGGCCGATGCAAGCCCAGCGCCGGACAGCGCGGCAGCCTGCCGCGCCTCCACGTCGGCGACGGCAAAATCGTCCATCAGCTGCCGGAACAGGCGCGACCAGTTGAGCTCGGCCCCCAGCTGGATGAAGACGCCGCCAAGCCCGATCGCGGCGCGATCCATGAAGACGAACTCCGCGGGGATGGTGACGGTGCCGAGCTTCTTCAGCTCCTGGTGCACCTTTGCAGCCGTTGCACGGCCATATTCGCCGGGCCGTCCGTCGAGGTCGATCGGGCGGACGCGATCATCGAGCAGCGGGCCGTAGAGGAAGCGCGCCCAGACCAGCAACACCTCGCGAATCTCACGCGTCAGGCCCTTGAAGCCCCACATCTCGAAGGCGTGGGCGGCGCGGTCGTCGTCATCGGCCTCGATCGCCCGGTAGAGCTCGTTCACGCCCTCGATGAAGCGGGGCGGGAAGATCCGCACGCAGCCGAAATCGAGCAGGTTGACGACCGCGCCGTCCGCGTCGGCGCTGGCGACGCTGTAGTTGCCGAGATGCGGGTCGCCGTGGATCACGCCGACGCGATAGAAAGGCCGGTACCAGGCGAGGAACAGGGCCTCGGCGATCCGGTTGCGCACGTCTGCCGGCTTGTCCTTCCAGTCGAGAAGGCGGGTGCCGTCGAGCCATTCCATGGTGAGGAGGCGCGGCGTCGACAGATCTGCGAAGGGGCGCGGCACGCGGACATGCGGCTCGCCTGCCAGCATCTGGGCATAGAGCAGCAGGTGCTTGAGCTCGCGCCCATAGTCCAGCTCCTCGCGCAGGCGGGCGGCGAGTTCGTCGCGAATCTCGGCGGTGTCGATGGAGCCGTCGACCCGGCGGAACAGCGACAGCATGAGGTCCAGCTGGCCCAGATCCGCCTCAACTGCCGAGGCCATGTCGGGATATTGCAGCTTCACCGCGACCGTCTCGCCGGTGGCAAGCGTTGCCTTGTGAACCTGGCCGAGCGAGGCGGCGGCCACGGCCTCGGGGCTGAAATCGACGAAGCGCTCGCGCCATTTGGGGCCCAGCTCGCCCGCCATCCGGCGGCGCACGAAGCCCTGCCCCATCGGCGGGGCATTGGCCTGGAGTTCCGAGAGTTGCTTCGCGAATTCGGGCGGAACGGCGTCGGGGATGTTGCCCAGGATCTGGGCCAGCTTCATCAGCGGGCCCTTCAGCTCGCCGAGTACGCGCTTCAGCTCGGCAGCGTTCTTCGGATCGTCGAGCGCGCGCCCACCCGCGCGGGCAACCGCGGCGCCGGCTGCAAAGCCGCCCAGGTTGGCGCCGACCTTGGCGAAGCGGGCGATGCGCCCGCTGAGGGTGGATTGTTCGGCCATCGGCTGCATCTAGGCCGCGCAGCATCTGCACGCCAGTGCGGCATGTGGCCCGGGCCATCGGCCCGGGCCGATCAGGGCCGTGCGGTGCTTCAGTCGAACTTGAAGTTGGTCACCACGTCGTTTTTGGTCGAGCAGCCGAAGGTGCCCTTCTTCGTCTTGGTCTTGCCCTTTGCATCCACCTTCACGAGCTCGACCTTTGCTCGCATCGAGGCATAGCCGTCGCTCTTCACGTCGGTGTCCTGCACCTCCTTCAGGCGCACCTCGGTAATGCCGGTCGCCTTGGCCTTGGCATTCGCCTCTGCCATGCAGACGGCCTGGACGCGCTCGCGCTTGTCGGCTGGAAGCGGTGGTGGGGCAGGCGTTGCCGGTGCTGCGGCAACCGCTGGAGCAGCGACGGCAGCCGGAGCGGCGGGTGCGGCAGTTGCAGCAGCCGCATCGGGCGCCGCGGTCGTTGCGGGCACAGCGGTCGTGGCCGGCACGGCGGGCGGCGGTGCCGGCGGCGGCGCAGTCTGTGCCAAGGCAATCGTTGCGGTGAACAGGGCTGTCGTCAAACTCAGCAAATGGCGCATGTCGCGATCCTCCCCAGGACGGTGCCGGCATCACGCGCGCGAATGGCCTTCGCGTCAACCGCCGGGCGACCCGTTTCGGGCAAAGGAAAAGGGCGGGGTTGCCCCCGCCCTTCGCCAAGGTTTCCGCTGAACGGCCTGTCGGCCGATCAGTGCTTCACGCCGGCCCAGACCTTCCGGTAGGTCAGATAGGCAAGCAGCGTCAGGATCGCGAGGAAGATCATCGTCGCGACACCGGTCTGCCGGCGGACTTCCAGCTCGGGCTCGGACGCCCAGCGCAGGAAGGCCGTGACGTCCTTCGCCATCTGGTCGGTGGTCGCCTTCGTGCCGTCGGCATACTCGATCTGGCCGTCGTTGAGGGGACGCGCCATCGCGATGTTGACCGAGTGGAAGTAGGGGTTGAAGTGCAGGCCTGCCGGCGTCTCGAAGCCCTTCGGCGGCGCCTTGTCGTAGCCGGTGAGCAGCGAATAGACGTAACGCTGGCCATCGGGACGGGCCTTCACGATCAGCGAGAGATCGGGCGGAAGCGCGTTGTTGTTGGCAAGGCGCGCCGTCGTCTCGTTCGGGAACGGATCGGGGAAGCGGTCCGAGGGCAGCGCCGGACGGGTTGCGGGTTCGCCCGTCTGCGGGTTGATGCTGGGCACTTCCTTCGACCTTGCCAGCGCCTTCACCTCGGCGTCCGAGAAGCCGAGCGCCGACAGGTTGCGGAAGGCGATCTGGTTCATGCCGTGGCAGGCCGAGCAGACTTCCTTGTAGACCTGGAAGCCGCGCTGCAGCTGGGCGCGATCGAAGGTGCCGAACACGCCGAGGCCCATGGGCCCGTCATGCTGCCACTGGGCGTCGCGCGGGTAGAGGTGGATCTTCTTGATGGGATCTTCCGGAACCGCGTCCCGCGGCAGCACGGCTGCCACGAGAAGCGCGATCACGAAGACAAGGCCGGCGCCGAAGCCGAAGAGACGTACCATGGTGCAAGACCCCTTATTCGGCAGGTGCAGCGGCTGCGCCGCCGGGAAGGCCCGTTGCGCTGCCGGTGTGATCAGCCTTCTTGCCCAGCACGCTTTCCGCGATGCTGTTGGGCAGCGGCAGCGGCTTCTCGATGAACGAGAGCAGCGGCAGGATGATCAGGAAGTGGGCGAAATAGTAGGCGGACGCGATCTGGCTGAGGCGCACATAGGGCTCCTCGGCCGGGGCCCCGCCGCAGATCGACAGCACGATCAAGTTGACGATGAGCACCCAGAACCAGATCCGGTACATCGGCCGATACGCCGTCGACTTCACGCGGCTGGTGTCGAGCCAGGGCAGGAAGAAGAGCAGCAGGATCGACGCGAACATCGCGATCACGCCCCACAGCTTCGCCGGGATCCACAGGAAGTCGATCGTGAAGGCGCGAAGGATGGCGTAGAAGGGCCAGAAATACCATTCGGGCACGATGTGCGCCGGCGTGGAGAGCGGGTTGGCCGGGATGTAGTTGTCCGGGTGACCCAGTGCATTCGGCATGAAGAAGACGAAGGCCGAGAAGAGCATCAGGTAGACGCAGATGCCGACGAAGTCCTTCGCGGTGAAATAGGGGTGGAAGGGCAGCGTATCCTGCGGGCCCTGCACCTCGACGCCGGTCGGGTTGGTGGAGCCCGGGATGTGCAGCGCCCAGATCTTCAGGATCACCACGCCCAGGATCACGAAGGGCAGCAGGTAGTGGAGCGAGAAGAAGCGCGTGAGCGTGGCGTTGTCAGGCGCGAAGCCGCCGACGAGCCAGGTGCGGATCGCCTCACCCACCAGCGGGATGGCCGAAAAGAGCGAGGTGATGACCTGCGCCCCCCAGAAGCTCATCTGGCCCCAGGGCAACACATAGCCCATGAAGGCAGTGGCCATCATCAGCAGGAAGATCACCACGCCGAGCATCCAGACGATCTCGCGCGGGGCCTTGTAGCTTCCGTAGTAGAGGCCGCGGAAGATGTGGAAATAGACCACGATGAAGAAGAAGCTGGCGCCGTTCATGTGCACGTAGCGGATCAGCCAGCCGCTGTTGACGTTGCGCATGATGTGCTCGACCGAGTTGAACGCGGTCGACACATGCGCCGAGAAGTGCATGGCAAGGACGACGCCGGTGATGATCTGGATCACCAGGGCGACGCCCGCGAGCACCCCGAAATTGTACATGTAGTTGATGTTGCGCGGCACCGGATAGCCGGCGCCGACGCTGTTGTAGACGAGGCGCGGAAGCGGCAGTCGGCTGTCCAGCCACTGCATGACAGGGTGCTTCGGCTCGTAGTGATTTGCCCAGGGAAAGCTCATGGGATCATCCGATCTCGATCAGCGTGGGGGACTTGAAGGCATAATCCGGCACTAGGAGGTTCAGCGGTGCAGGCCCGCGGCGGATGCGGCCGGCGGTGTCGTAGTGGGACCCGTGGCAGGGGCAGAAATAGCCGCCGTAATCGCCCTTGTTCTCGCCCTCGGACGCGCCCAGCGGCACGCAGCCGAGGTGGGTGCAGACACCGAGCGTGATCAGCCAGTTGCGGTTGCCGTCCTTGGTGCGGTCGTTCAGGGTCTGCGGGTCGCGCAGTTCCGAGACCGGCACCTTGTTGGCGGCGTCCTGCTCGGCCGGCGTGAGGTTCCGCACGAAGACGGGCTTCGACTGCCAGATGGTCTTGATCGCCTGGCCCGGCTGGATCGCCGACAGGTCGACCTCGACCGTCGCCAGGGCACGGACATCGGCCGAGGGGTTCATCTGGTTGATCAGCGGCCAGGCGACCGCGGCAGCGCCGACGCCTGCGAATGCGCCGGTCGCCACATAGATGAAGTCGCGGCGGCGAACGCCGTCAGCGCCTTCGCCAGGACTGCCGCCAGGGGCTGTGACATCGGGTGTGGTGGCCATTTCAGGTCCCTTTATCGGAAATTTGGGGGGCTTTACGGCTGCGGCTCCCGCTTATCAATGGTCAATGTTGGCGCAGGGCGCGCAGTGCTAGGCAGCCCGAATGACAACCCACCCTCTCGATTCGCCAGCCCCAGCAGCGCCGCTGATGGAACAGTCCGAAATCCGCTCGGTTCTCGTATTCTGCGGGTCTAGACCCGGCAACCACTCATGTCACGCCGCACTGGCTGCGACCGTCGGGCGCATGTTCGCGGAGCGCGGCGTCGCCCTTGTGTATGGGGGCGGGGCCCTCGGACTGATGGGCGAGGTCGGCCGCGCCACGATCGCGGCCGGCGGTACGGCCCGGGGCGTGATTCCGCGCTTCCTGAAGGAGTGGGAGGTCGCCGAGCCCCAGTGCGAGGACATGACGGTGACGGACAGCCTGCACACCCGCAAGGCCGTGATGTTCGAGCAGTGCGACGCCGTGCTGGCCCTTCCCGGCGGGCTCGGCACGCTCGACGAGCTGGTCGAGGTGCTGTCGTGGCGCAATCTTCGCCTGCATGCCAAGCCTGTCTGGCTGATGGGCGAGCGCGGCTTCTGGGACCCGTTCCTCGCCCTGGTCCGGCACACTGTCGAGACCGGCTTCGCCTCGCCCGATATCCTCTCACATGTCACGTATCTTGCCGACACCGACGCGCTTGCGGCGCACTTGCCGCGCGCTTAAGGACTGGCCCATCCGATGCGTGAACAGATCAACCCCGAGGTGGCATGAGCAAGATCAAGGTGAAGGGCCCGGTCGTCGAACTGGACGGCGACGAGATGACCCGCATCATCTGGCAATGGATTCGCGAAAAGCTGATCCTGCCCTATCTGGATGTCGATCTCCGCTATTACGACCTCGGCATTGAAGAGCGCGACCGCACCGACGACCGCGTGACCGTCGAGGCCGCCAACGCCATCAAGGAGCATGGCGTGGGCGTGAAGTGCGCCACCATCACCCCCGACGAGCAGCGGGTGGAGGAGTTCGGCCTGAAGCGGATGTGGAAGTCGCCCAACGGCACCATCCGCAACATCCTGGGCGGGGTCGTCTTCCGCGAACCCATCGTGATCTCGGCCGTGCCGCGGTTGGTGCCGGGCTGGACGGACCCGATCGTCGTCGGCCGCCACGCTTTCGGCGACCAGTATCGCGCGACCGACTTCCTGGTGCCCGGCGCGGGCACGCTGACGATGAAATGGGTCAGCGAGGACGGCGCCCAGGAAATCGAGCATGAGGTGTTCACCTATCCATCCTCCGGCGTGGCGATGGGCATGTACAACCTCGACGACAGCATCCGCGATTTCGCGCGGTCCTGCCTGAACTATGGCGTGATCCGCGAATGGCCGGTGTACCTCAGCACCAAGAACACCATCCTCAAGGCCTATGACGGCCGCTTCAAGGACATCTTCCAGGAGGTGTACGACAAGGAGTTCAAGGGCACCTACCAGAAGCTGGGCATCGTCTATGAGCACCGGCTGATCGACGACCTCGTCGCCTCGGCGCTGAAGTGGAGCGGCAAGTTCATCTGGGCCTGCAAGAACTATGACGGCGACGTGCAGTCGGACATGGTGGCGCAGGGGTTCGGCAGCCTGGGGCTGATGACGAGCGTGCTGCTGACGCCCGACGGGAAGACGGTGGAGGCCGAGGCCGCGCACGGCACGGTGACGCGCCACTACCGCCAGCACCAGCAGGGCAAGCAGACCAGCACCAACCCGATCGCCAGCATCTTCGCCTGGACGGGCGGGCTGAAGCACCGCGGCAAGCTGGACGACCAGCCCGAGGTGACCGCGTTCGCCGAAACGCTGGAGCGGATCTGCATCGAGACGGTCGAGCAGGGCAAGATGACGAAGGACCTCGCCCTTCTGATCGGGCCGGACCAGGCCTGGATGACGACCGAAATGTTCTTCCAGGCGATCGTGGACAATCTGGACAGGGAAATGGGCAAGTAGGCGGCAGCCGCCGGCGCGCAGCGCTGGTCGGCTGACTCGCCGAC
The DNA here is from genome assembly GCA_027490095.1 of Sphingomonadales bacterium. Taxonomy (GTDB): domain Bacteria; phylum Pseudomonadota; class Alphaproteobacteria; order Sphingomonadales; family Sphingomonadaceae; genus Sandaracinobacteroides. Next base: position 101,125 of record JAIXYT010000029.1, read on the forward strand.
GGCCCGGCCGGCGGGGCGGCGATACGCAGATCGCCGAACCCGGCCGACGCGTGGCTTTGCCACGCTCGTCCTTCCCTTTCTGCTTCTTGCCTCGAGCTGACTGGGCGGCTTTGCCGCCGGCCGCGGCCCTCTTCACCCCAGCTGGATGCCTCGCCGTAGCAGTGGAACGGCCAGCAGGCCGGCGACGAACCCGCCGATGTGGGCCCAGATCGCGATTCCACCGGCGCCCGATGTGTTGAAGGCAGCGCCGGTGAGCAGTTGGAGGCCGATCCAGAGGGCGGCATAGCGCAGCGCGCGCACCGTCTCGGCTGAGAGGTGGAGCCCCAGGAAGGTCGCCGGATCCTCGCTGTTGCGGGCGAAGAGCAGCGCATAGGCCGCGAACACCGCCGAGATGGCGCCAGACGCGCCGACAACGGGCGCCGTGGAGGTCTGCGTGAGCAGCACCTGCAGCGCGCCTCCGGCAATTCCGCCGGCAAAGAAGAGCAGCAGGAAGCGCCCCGTCCCGACCAGCCCTTCGACCTGGCGGCCGACCCAGGCGAGGAACACCATGTTCATGGCGAGGTGCACCCAGCCACCGTGGAGAAAGATGTGGGAGAGGAAAGTGGCCGGCATCGGCAGAGGCCCGTCGGGCACGCCGACGACGGCACCCGTGACGCGCGCCGGTACCAGCCCGGCTGCCGAGGAAACGCTGCGGGCGAAGCCCTCGCCCATCACGAAGAACAGCAGCTCGATGCCCACGCACACGAGGATGATGATCCGCGTTGCCCAGCCGACCGCCAGCGGTTCGATGGTCGGCAGCCCGGCCTGCGGTTGCGGTTCGTCGGTCAAGTCCGGTGCCCCCGCCCGGCGCGTTCCTAGCGGAATTCCACCCGGTCGATGAGGTAGCTGCGGTCGCCCGATGGGGTCACCACCTCCACCTCCTCGCCGCGGTTGCGCCCGATGAGCGCGCGGCCGACCGGCGAGTTGTAGCTGATGCGACCGCGCTTGGCGTCCGCCTCCAGCTCGCCGACGATCTGGTAGGTGATGGGCTTGTCGTCCTCGTCGAGCAGGTGGACGGTCGCGCCGAACACGACCTTTTCGCCCGACAGCTGGGTCGGGTCGATCACCAGCGCGCGGGCGAGCTTGTCCTCGAAGTCGGCGATCTGCGCTTCGATTTGGCCCTGCCGCTCCTTGGCGGCGTGATACTCGGCGTTTTCCGACAGGTCGCCGTGCGCCCGGGCTTCCTCGATTGCCTCGACATTCTCGGGCCGCTCGACTTCCTTCAGGTGCTTCAGCTGCTTCACCAGCAGTGCATGCCCTTCGGCGAGCATCGGAACCTTTTCAATCGTTGCCATGAGACGCTTTCGACTCTCGTTCGAGGTGACTGTCTCCGACAGGTTCCGGGAGCGGCGATTCGACTTCGCCGTTCAGTGTTTCCAGACCGTTCGGAGGGCTTCTTGGTGCCGAATTCGGGCACCAACTGTAAGGGGCTGCCAAGAGTTCCGCAAGTGCGAGCACTGCAGGCGTCGGCGGCAAAGCCGCCGGTTCTTCGCAATCATGCCGCGTGATGCGCCTGCAGTGGCTTGACCTCCATGGGTCGCGCCTTGAGGGCGGCGATCGCCTTCACGCTTGCAACCGAGGCGGATGCGGTGGTGAAGATCGGCACCTTCTGCGCCCAAGCCGCCATGCGGATGGTTTCCGAGTCCTTCAGGCTCTGCACGCCTTCCGTCGTGTTGAACACCAGTGCGATCTTTCCGTCGCGGATCGCGTCCACGATGTGCGGCTGGCCTTCGAGGACCTTGTTGATGGTGCCGACCGTCACGCCCTCGCCCTTCAGCCAGGCAGCCGTGCCGCGGGTGGCAACCAGTTCGAAGCCCATGGCTTCCAGCCCGCGCGCGGCCTCCAGGATGTGGGGCTTGTCGCTGTCCTTCACGCTGATGAAGACGCGGCCTTCCATCGGCAGGAGGGTGCCGGCGGCGAGCTGGCTTTTCGCGAAGGCCATGGCGAAGTCGCTGTCGATCCCCATCACCTCGCCGGTGGACTTCATCTCGGGGCTGAGGACGGGATCCGAGCCGGGGAAGCGCGCGAAGGGGAAGACAGCTTCCTTGACCGAGACATGGCGGTTCCCCAGCGGCGCGAGCTCGAAGGCGGACAGCTTTTCGCCGGCCATCACGCGCGCTGCGATCTTGGCATAGGGGCGCCCCTGCGCCTTGGCGACGAAGGGCACGGTGCGGCTGGCGCGCGGGTTCACCTCGATCAGATAGACTTCGCCATCCTTCACCGCGAACTGCACGTTCATCAGGCCCTTCACGCCGAGCGCGCGGGCGAGCTTGTCGGCCTGGGCGTGAATTTCGGCAATGATATCAGCGGACAGGCTGTGCGGCGGGATGCAGCAGGCGCTGTCGCCCGAATGCACGCCGGCCTCTTCGATATGCTGCATCACGCCGGCGATATGCACGGTCTCGCCGTCCGAGATGGCATCGACGTCGACTTCGATCGCATCCCGCAGATAGCGGTCGATCAGTACGGGGCTGTCGCCCGACACCTTCACGGCCATCTCGATATAGGCCTCGAGGTTGGCGGTCGTCTCCACGATCTCCATCGCGCGGCCGCCCAGCACGTAAGATGGGCGCATGAGCACGGGGTAGCCGATGCGCTCGGCGACCGCGACGGCCTCTTCCCGGCTGCGCGCCATTCCGCCGGCCGGCTGCTTCAGGCCAAGCCGCTCCACCAGCGCCTGGAATCGCTCGCGGTCTTCGGCGAGGTCGATGGCATCCGGCGAGGTGCCGAGAATGGGGATCCCGGCGGCCTCCAGCGCGCGGGCGAGCTTCAGCGGGGTCTGCCCGCCGAACTGCACGATCACGCCCTCCAGCCGGCC
>JAIXYT010000046.1 GCA_027490095.1 Sphingomonadales bacterium
CACGCCCCAGTTGAAGGTGAGGCCCAGCCACGCCTGCGGCCACCAGGTGATGCGCTTCATGAAGGGATAGGCCGCCACCAGCAGCAGCGAGCCCAGCGCAACCATCTGCGCCTGCAAGGGGAGGGCAAGCAGCACGCCCAGCCCGACAAGCGACAGTGCCACCAGAAAGACCCAGGCATGGCGAAGGGGGATGGCGCCACTGGCAACGGGCCTTGCCGCCGTGCGCGCCACCTGCGCATCGAGGTCACGGTCTACAATGTCGTTGTAGACGCAGCCGGCCGCCCGCATCGCGACTGCGCCGACAAGGAACAGCGGCCACAGCGGCCACCAGCCTGCGGACGTCGCCAGGAACGCCCCCATCAGGCAGGGCCAGAACAGCAGCCAGATGCCCGCGGGCCGGTCGAACCGGGCAAGGCGCGCATAAAGCCCGGCCCGTGGCGGCAGGCGGTCGACCCAGCTGGCAATGGCGTCAGGCGTCATGGCGCCCTGCCATAGGCAAAGGCGCGCACCCGCGAAAGCTTGACAGGCGCCGCACCGGCCCCGAGCCTCATGCAATGCCGCTCGATGACTATTCCGTCTCCGACTTCCGCGCCGGCCCCTGGACGCGGCCGGTCTATCGCCGCGGCAGCGGCCCGGCCGTGATCGTGATCCACGAGATCCCGGGGCTCCACCCGCTGGTCGTCGCCTTTGCCGACAGGCTTGTCGAGGCCGGCATGACCGTGTTCCTGCCCAGCCTGTTCGGCACCCCCGGCCGGCCCTTGAGCAAGGGCTATGCGCTGCAGACCATCGCGACCGTCATCTGCATCCGCCGCGAGTTCGCGATCTGGAACGGCGGGCGGACGAGCCCCTTCGTCGACTGGCTGCGGGCGCTCGCCCGGCAGGCCCATGCCGACTGTGGCGGGCCCGGGGTCGGAGCGGTCGGCATGTGCTTCACCGGCGGATTCGCCCTTGCAATGGCGACCGATCCGTCGGTCGTGGCTCCGGTCCTGTCACAACCGTCGCTGCCGCTGCGCAAAAGCCAGGCGAGCGAGATCGACGCGTCACCGGCCGACGTCGCCTGCGTGCGCGAGCGATTCCAGCGCGAGGACCTGACAGTGCTCGGGCTGCGCTACCGCAGCGACAAGTTGGTGCCCGACGCGCGCTTCGAGCGCTACCGCGCCGAGCTGGGGGACCGGTTCGAGGCGATCGAACTGGAGGACACCCATGCCCGGCAGGGCACAGGCTTCGATCCCCATTCGGTGCTGACGATCCACTTGCCCGAAAGCGGCCCCGGCAAGGAGGCCGAGACGCGCACGATCGGCTTCTTCCGCCAGCGGCTGGGGCTTGCCTAGGGTCCTACGCCGCCACGTCGAAGGGCACGATCTCGCCGGCGAGATAGAGCTGGCGGGCCTTCACCCGGCTCAGCTTGCCCGACGAGGTGCGGGGCAGCGTGCGCGGCGGCACGAGCTCGACCACGCAGTTCATGCCGGTGATGGCACGCACCTTCTGCCGGATCGCGTCCTTCAGCCGGGCGCGCTCTTCAAGATCGGTGGTGCGGCACTGCACCAGCACGGCAGGCGCTTCCTCGCCCTGCGGCGTGGTGATGGAGAAGGCCGCGATGTCGCCGGCCTTGAAGCCCTCGAGCTGCTCGATCGCCCACTCGATGTCCTGCGGCCAGTGATTCTTGCCGTTCAGGATGATCATGTCCTTGGCGCGGCCCACGATGAAGATGTGGCCGTCCACCAGATATCCCATGTCGCCGGTGTCCAGCCAGCCGTCCGGCGACAGGCAGGCGGCGGTTGCTTCCGGATCGCGGAAATAGCCTTCCATCAGGCCCAGGCCCTTCACCAGCACCCGACCGATCTGGCGGTCGCCAAGCACCTTGCCGGCACTGTCGCGGATTTCGATGATAAGGCCGGGCAGTGCCACGCCGCAATCGACGATCGCGCGGTAGCGAACGGGCTTCGAAGTGTCTGAAGGACCGTCTGCAAAGCCTTCGCCTGCAAGCCTTTTCTCGTCGATCAGATCGCAGACGATGCCCTGCCCGAAAGGCGCCACCGAAACGGCGAGCGTGGCTTCGGCAAGGCCATAGCTCGGCGTGAAGGCCTCGGCCCGGAAGCCGGCCGGCGCAAAGGCATCGACGAAGGCTTGGCAGATGTCGGGCCGGATCATGTCCGCCCCGTTTCCGGCGATCTTCCAGCGCGAGAGGTCGAACCGGCCGGCAACATCGGTCTGGGTCGACACGCGCCGGGCGCAGATGTCGTAGCCGAAGGTCGGCGAGTAGGAGAGGGAGTTGCCGGGGTTGCGGCTGATCAGCGTCAGCCACGAAAGCGGTCGGCGCGCAAAATCGTCCGTCGCAATGAAATCGACCGACATCTGAACCGCCATCGGCGACAGGAAGGTGCCGACAAGGCCCATGTCATGGTACCATGGCAGCCAGGAAACGCCCCGGTCGCCCGGTGCGATCTTCATGCTGTGCGCATGGCCCGCAAGGTTGGCCATCACCGCCCGGTGGGTGACGGCGACACCGTGCGGAAAGCGGGTCGAACCGCTGGAATATTGCAGATAGGCAATCGCGTTCGGGTCCGCCTTCGGCAGCGCCAGGGCCGGCGCGGGAAGCGCTGCGAATTCGGCCCAGCCCAGTGCAGGCGCAAGCCCGTCGGCGGCTTCCGCGAACAGCGGCTTCAGGCTGTCCGGGCCCAGCACGAGCACCGGATCACAGCTGGTCAGCTGAACCCGGATCTGTTCGACATAGGCCTGCCGCCCACCGAACGAGGTCGGCAGGGGAAGCGGCACGGGCAGGACGCCGGCATAGAGCGCGGCGAAGAAGGCTGCGGCGAACTCGGCGCCGGTTTCCGCGATCAGCGCAACCCGGTCGCCCGGCTGCACGCCCCTGGCGATCAGGCGCAGCGCATCGCGCCGGGCATCGGCGGCAAGATCGGCGAACGGATAGACCCGGACCAGGTTGGCCCGCGCATCGTAGAAGTTGAAGCCGGTCGCTCCCGTCGCTGCATAATCCAGCGCTTCGGTCAGCGTTTCGTACCGGCCCGACACGAACGGAATTCCGGACAGGAGGGGGGTTGGCGTCAGGCTTGCGGAACCCGCAACTGCAGTGGCGTCATCCACGATCATTTCCGAACTACCTTCAGGCAAGGCGCGTCCCTTTGATTCACATTGGTTCGACCGGAAGTCCCGGTCGAACCGCCCGCTGCAGCTCCAACCCGATGGAGTTGACCGCAGCTTACCCTGTCCATGTGCAACCCATGCTGGTTCAAAAGAGGCCCGAACTGTGGCAGCAAGGTGGCAAATGCACCCCTCTCCCGCCAGCGGCCGCACCCGTGGTCCCCGCAAGCCGCCGCCGCCGCTCGATTCCGCAACGCTAACCGCAATCGCGGTCCGCTATGTGGAGCGTTTTCAGACCAGCCGGGCGCGTCTGTTGCGGCTGCTGCAACAGAAGCTTCGGCAACGGGGATGGAAAGAGGGGCACCCGCCACCCGACCTCGCCGCAATCGCCGACCGCATGGTCGAACTCGGCTATGTGAACGACACCGCCTTCGCCGAAGCGCGCACGCGGGGCCTCACCCGGCGCGGCATGGGGGCAGGGCGGGTGCGCAGTTCGCTCGCCGCCTACGGAATCGATCGCGAAACCGGCGATGCGGCGCTCGAGGGCCATGACGCGCTTGCAGCCGCGATCGATTTCGCGCGCCGCAGGCGCCTCGGCCCGTTCGGTCCGCCTGCAACCGACCCCAAGGTTCGCAACCGCCAGATGGGCGCCATGGCCCGCGCCGGCCACCCGCAATCACTGGCCCGTGCGATCCTGAACGCCCGGACGGAGGACGAGCTTCCGCAGCCCGAGTGAAGCCAAAATCGGGCTCTAGCTGGAATGACGCCCGAAATCGGGCTCTGGCGTATCCTGGCCCGCCTCGATGATCGCCCGGCGGATGTCGCGCGACTGGCTGAAGCGCTGGAACAGCGTGTCGCCCTCGCCCCAGCGGATCGCGCGCTGCAGCGCCGCCAGGTCCTCGCTCACCCGGCCAAGCACCTCCAGCACCGCATCCTTGTTGGTCAGGAACACGTCGCGCCACATCGTCGGGTCCGAGGCGGCAATGCGGGTGAAATCCCGGAAGCCCCCGGCCGAATACTTGATCACCTCGCCCCGGGTCACGCCCTCCAGGTCGGCTGCCGTACCCACGATCGAATAGGCGATCAGGTGCGGGATGTGGCTGGTGACGGCCAGCACCAGGTCGTGGTGGCGCGCCTCCATCACTTCCACCTTGGATCCCAGCCGGCTCCAGAATTCGCCCAACCGGGCAACAGCTGCCTCGTCGGCGCCGGCCGGCGGGGTCAGGATGCACCAGCGGCCCTCGAACAGGGTGGCGAAACCGGCATCGGGGCCCGAACGTTCCGTGCCGGCAACGGGGTGCGCGGGGATCAGATGCACGCTGGCGGGCATCAGCGGGGACAGTGCGTCGAGTACCGTCTGCTTTGCCGACCCCACGTCAGAGACGACGGCGCCGGGCGCCAGCTCGGCCGCAATCTCCGCCCCCACGGCCGCAAAGGCCCCCAGGGGCACGGCAAGCAGCACCAGCTCGGCATCCACGACCGCCGCGCCGGGCGAATCCGCCACATCGTCGACAAGGCCCAGCTCCAGCACCCGGGCCCGCACGCCGGGGTCGGCATCGGTGCCCGTCAGCGCGACCGTCGGCATGGTGGCCCGGATGGCACGCGCCAGCGACGAACCGATTAGGCCGAGCCCGATGATGGAAATGCGCGCGAAGGGCAGCATCAGGCGGCGTCCGCGATGGCGTTCAGGGCCGCGATCACGCCTGCAGTCTCCGCCTCGGTGCCGACCGAGATCCGGAGCGCGTGGGGCAGGCCCTGGCCCGGAAGCCAGCGGGTGATGAAGCCCCGCTCGGCAAGCCCGTTGTAGAGCGCTTCGGCAGCCAGAGGGCCGCGTTCCGGGCAGGAGACCAGGATGAAATTCGCCTCGGAGGGAATGGCGCGCAGCCCCTTGTTGCCCAGCCGGCCGATCGCGTCCGCCAGCAGCTGCCGCTGCGCCCGGTTGCGGGCCCGGCAGTCGGCCACGAAGGCCTGGTCCTCGATCGCGGCCTCGGCAGCGGCAAGGGCCGGCACCGAGATTGGGAAGGGCGCCCGCGCCCTGTTCAGCTCGGCGATGATGGCAGCGGGCCCCGTCGCCCAGCCGACGCGCAGACCGCCCAGCCCGTAGATCTTGGACAGCGTGCGGGTGACGACGACGTTGGACGCCGTGCGGGCCAGCGCAAGGCCACCATCTGGGTCAGGGCTTTCAAGATATTCGGCATAGGCCTGGTCGAGCACCAGCAGCACGTCGCCGCGAAGGCCGGCGTGCAGGCGCGCCACTTCGGACGCCGGGATCATCGTGCCGGTTGGGTTGTTGGGATTGGCCAGGAACAGCACCCGCGTGTCGGGCCTCACAGCCGCCAGCAGCGCATCGACATCGGCGGTGTAATCCCGGTCGGGCGCGGCGATCGGCTCTGCCCCCGCCCGCCGGGCGGCGATCGGATACACCATGAAGCCGTGCGCCACGTGCAGCACCGTGTCGCCGGGCGCGCAGTAGATGGTCGGAAGCAGCTGCAGGATCTCGTCGGAGCCGGTGCCGCAGACGATCCGTTCCGGGTCGAGCCCGTGCAACGCCCCGATCTTCGCCCGGAGCGCGGCGGCTGTTCCGTCGGGATAGCGGTGCGCGCTGCCGGCGGCCGCCGAAAGGGCTTCCAGCGCACGCGGGCTCGCGCCCCAGGGGTTCTCGTTCGACGACAGCTTCACCGGCTTTGCATGCCCGCCCGTCTTCGCCTTGCCGGGTTGGTAGGCGTCGATCTTCTGGATCCAGGGGTTCGGGGCCGGTTGGGTCATGGCGGGTTCCGTTAGGGGGCTGTGCCTGCTGCCGCAAGTGCAGCACTGCCGCGCAAGCCCCCCGACGAACGCGCAGGCGCCTTTGCAAGCACCGGCCCCTGCTGCTAGGCGCCATGCCCCGTGTCACCTTCCATTGCCCATCAGACGCTTCGCCTTGCGCACGACCTTCCGCTCGACAGCGGGCAACTGCTGCCGCGCCCGACGGTCGCCTACGAAACGCTCGGCACGCTCGATGCCGATCGCTCCAACGCGATCCTCATCTGCCACGCGCTGACAGGCGACCAGTATGTGGGCACCGACCATCCCCTGACGGGGAAACCGGGCTGGTGGACACGCATGGTCGGTCCCGGACGTCCGATCGACCCGGCGCGGCATTTCATCATCTGCTCCAACGTGATCGGCGGCTGCATGGGCTCGGAAGGGCCGGCGAGCCCGCACCCCGAAGACGGCAAGCCCTGGGGACTGCGCTTCCCGGTCGTCACCATTGCCGACATGGTGCGCGCCCAGGCAGGGCTCATCGATGCGCTCGGCATCGACACGCTGCTGGCGGTCGTCGGCGGGTCGATGGGCGGCATGCAGGCGCTGCAATGGGCAACGAGCTATCCACAGCGGGTCCGCTCCGTGCTCGCAATCGCGACTGCGGCGCGGCACAGCGCCCAGAACATTGCCTTCCACGAGGTGGGCCGCCAGGCGATCATGGCCGACCCCAAGTGGAAGGCCGGCGCCTACGCGCCCGGCAACGGCCCGGCAAACGGCCTCGCGGTTGCCCGCATGGCTGCCCACATCACCTACCTGTCCGAGGAAGGGCTGACCGCCAAGTTCGGCCGCCACCTGCAGCAGGGCACCGAAAAGCGCTTCGGCTTCGATGCCGACTTCCAGGTGGAAAGCTATCTCCGCCACCAGGGGATGAGCTTTGTCGACCGTTTCGACGCCAACGCCTACCTCTACATCACCCGCGCGCTCGATTATTTCGATCTCGCCGAGGGCTATGGCGGCAAGCTCGCCGACGCCTTTGCGGCCACACGGGCACGCTTCTGCGTCATCTCGTTCGACAGCGACTGGCTCTACCCCACGGCCGAGGCGCGGCGCATCGTCCAGGCGCTTGTCGCCGCCGGACGCCACGCAAGCTTCGTCGAACTCGCAAGCCCCTTCGGCCATGATGCCTTCCTGCTCGACACGCCGGGGCTCAACGACGTCATCGACGGCTTCCTGAAGGCCGTGGAGCAGAACGCGTGAACGGCCTCTCTGTCCGCCTGCAGCAGGTCGCCCGGCAGATTCCGGCCGGCGCAACCGTGCTTGATGTCGGCTGCTCCGACGGCCAGCTGCTTGCGCACCTGCGCGACAGCAAGGGGGTGGACGGGCGCGGGATCGAGCTGGATCCCGAACGGGTCGCACGGGCTGTCGGCCGCGGGCTCTCGGTGGTGCAGGGCGATGCGACCCACGATCTGGCGGCCTTCCCCGACCAGTCGGTCGACTATGCGATCCTGTCGGAAACGCTGCAGGCGATGGACGCACCGCGCAAGGTGCTGGCAGAGCTCGTCCGCATCGGGCGTCGGGCGGTGGTCGCCTTCCCGAACTTCGGCCACTGGCGCGTCCGGGCCGACCTGGTTCTGAAAGGCCGCATGCCGGTCACCCGCACGCTTCCCGTCAGCTGGTACGAGACGGAGAATATCCACTTCTGCACCATCGACGATTTCCGCGCGCTTGCCGACGACATGGCGCTCAGGATCGAGGCGCAGGCCTTTCTGTCGGGCGAACAGCCGATCAGCGCGTGGCCGAACCTCAGGGCCGACCACGCGCTGTTCATTCTCAGTCGGTAAAGCCGCTCAGACCGTGGTGGAGGCGAGCTTTTCCATCACCTTCTTGTGCAGCCAGATGTTCATCTCGGCGCTGCCGTCGAGCGCGCCGGTGTAGCCCAGGTCCTGCGCCAGTTCCTTCCGGGACGCCAGCGAGCTGTCCATGTTGACGAGCTTCATCAGGTCGACGATCGAGCTCTTGTAGTTCGATGGCGCGCCGCGCTTTTCCGCCATGTAGGCCAGCACTTCGTCGAGATCGACCGGCTGTGGCTTGGGCGGCGGCGGCGGGGCCGCTGCGGCGGCCGGCGGCGGCGGTGCTTTCTTCACGGCCACTTCCTTTGCCTCGTCGCTGCCGAAAATCGCATCCTTCAGGGTGGAAAACAGCCCCATTCACGCCTCCTGTTGTGGTTGTGTCCGCAGTCTTGCCGCCAGCCCGGCCAGTTGCAAGCCGTTAACCATGAACCCGGCCCGAAAGCGGGTCGGCCGGTTGCGCAAGACAGCCCCGGCCGCTAGCCTCGACAGGTCCTCGGAGGGGGGGACCCATATGTGCCCAGGCGAAAGCGCGGGCAGGTCAGCCGGGCAGGGCGGCCCGGACGAGCTTGCGGCTGCCATCATGGCCCGAATCGCGGGCGGAGACCTTCCGGCCGGGGCCGAGCTCGATCCGGTGCGGCTGGCGTTCCTGTTCGACACGTCCGACACCGCTGTGCTCGAGGCCCTGCATCTGCTGGAAGGCCACGGCGTGACCGAGCAGGACATGCATGTCTGGCGCGTGTCGCGCAGCCGCGGCGGGCAAGGCCGCGATCTTCTCCACTGGCTGGTGCCGCTGCTCAGGTCGGTCGTGTCGCTGGCAGCGGCGCGCGTGACCCCGGCCGAGGCCGCCGGCATCCTTGCCGCCTATGATCGCTATGCCGGCCTGTCGGGCGAGGGCACGGCCGCGGCGCGCATCGCAGGCTACCGCCAGATGATGGAGCGGCTGGCCGCAGTGGCCGGGAGCCGCTTCCACCAGAGCTCCATGGCCGGCCTGTTCGACCGCGCCGAGCCCATGCTGGCGCGGATGATCACCCGGCAGATGGCGATCCGGGCCCCCGCCGAGCCCGACGACGCGCTGGGCCGCCTTGCGCAGGCGCTGATGCAGGGCAAGCCGGACGACGCCTCGGCTGCGCTGGAAGACCATCTGATCCTGCTCGCACGCTACCTGGACTGCCCCGAGCCAACCGGGCCCTGAGCTTGAAGCCACCACGCGCGTCCGACCAATGACCGCGCGAAAGCGCGCGCCTGATCAATGACTGCGGGTCAGCTCGCGCATGGCCCGGTCAAGCCCGTCCAGCGTCAGCGGGAACATCCGGCCTTCCATCAGAGTCTTCATCATCTGGATCGACTGGCTGTGCGTCCAGTGCTGCTCGGGGATCGGGTTCAGCCAGGCCGCGCTGTGATAGACGCCCGTCAGGCGCTTCATCCACAGCTCGCCCGGTTCCTCGTTCCAGTGCTCCACCGATCCGCCGGCATAGTTGATCTCGTAGGGGCTCATCGAGGCATCGCCCACGAACAGCAGCTTGTAGTCGTGTGGGAACTTGTGGAGCACGTCGAACGTCGGCGTCCGCTCCGACCAGCGGCGCTTGTTGTCCTTCCACACCGCCTCATAGGGGCAGTTGTGGAAATAGAAATATTCCAGATGCTTGAACTCGGTTCTTGCGGCGGAAAACAGCTCTTCCATCACCTTGATATGCGGGTCCATCGAGCCGCCGACATCCAGGAACAGCAGCAGCTTCACGGCGTTGTGCCGCTCGGGCCGCATCACGATGTCGAGGTAGGCCTTGCGCGCCGTGCCCTTGATCGTCGCGTCGAGGTCCAGCTCGTCGGCCGCACCTTCCCGCGCGAACTTCCGAAGCCGCCGCAGCGCCACCTTGATGTTGCGCGTGCCCAGCTCGACCGTCGAATCGAGGTTCTTGTACTCGCGCTTGTCCCAGACCTTCAGGGCCTTGCCCTGCCGGTTCTCGTCCTGCCCGATGCGCACCCCTTCCGGGTTGTAGCCATTGGCCCCGAACGGCGACTTGCCGGCGGTCCCGATCCACTTGTTCCCGCCTTCGTGACGTTTCTGCTGCTCTTCCAGACGCTTCTTCAGCGTCTCCATGATCTCGTCCCAACTGCCGAGCGACTTGATCTCGGCCATTTCCTCTGGCGTCAGATAGAGCTCGGCGAGCTTCTTCAGCCATTCCTCGGGGATCTCGGCCGTGCCGGTCTCGACCGTAGTCTCCAGGCCCTTGAACACCTTGCCGAACACCTGGTCGAACCTGTCCAGCAGGCCCTCGTCCTTCACGTAGATCGCACGGGAGAGGTAATAGAACTCCTCGACCCGGTTCTCGATCACGCCCGACTGCATCGCCTCCAGGAGCATCAGATGCTCCTTCAGCGAGGCGGGAATCTTGGCCGACCGAAGTTCGTCGAGGAAATGAAGAAACATGGGGTCGAGACTAGGGTGCGCCGCGGGCCGGCGCCAGCCCGCCAAATGCGGGAGGCGCAGCCCCGAAGCGCTACTGCAGCCGGACCGGCATGCGCACGGCCCGGCGCCATTCGGCGGGCTTCTCTTCCAGCCTGACAACCTCGGCCCTCGGCATTCCGGACGTGATCACGATCTCCGTGCCCTGGCTGTCGTCGGACCGGGAAATCGCGATCATGGCGCCGCCGGCTTTCCCGTCGGTGCCGCGGCCGTAGATCCGCACCGCCGAGTCCGCCTCCGTCACCTCCATGGTCGCACGGGCGCCGGCTTCGCGGGCGCGTGCGTCATAGAAGGCACGCACCTTCTCCACCGGGTCCGGTGTCTCGAACACCAGAAGCGCGCCCTCGCCATTGCCGACGCCGTCGCCGCGGATCCGCGTTGCCAGGCGAGCCCCCGGGTAGGCCGGCGCGAAGGCGGGAAGATCGCCCTGCGGGGACAGTGGCTTCCCGTCGGTGGCCGTGTCGACAACCACGCCGGAAAGCTCAGCCTCGACAGTTGCGCCTTCGACCTTCTTCACGACGACCCTGGGTTCGTCGCGACAGGCCGTCGCCAACAGAAGCGTGAAAAGACCTGCCGCCAAGAGGCCGCGCGGGGAACGTGCGGTCATGCCAAAGCTCCGACACCGGGCTGCGGCTGCAGCCCTCATGATCCCCTCGCTGCCGTCATGGCCCAGAAGCCCGAAATGGGCAAGAGCCGACCCTCCTGCCGGTCCCTGCCCGATGCGGATGTAAAGCCGGGCGACACGGATGGGGTCGCTTGCAGTAAACCGGCATTAACCATCAAGCGTGAAACCGACACAAGCCTCTGACAGACATGTTACGCTTGGGTTAACGTGGAATGGCATAGAAATTGCAAAATTCGGTTGGGGGAGTCCCCGACCAATATTGGAGAATGTCATGCGTAGGGTTGGAACGATTGTTGCTTGCTTGTCCGCGTTGCTGGCAGCGCCCGTCTCGGCGGCACAGTTCATCGTCAATTTCGACGACACCACGGCGGTGTCGTCCAAGAACGACTACCGGAACCAGCTGAAGGCACTCGGGCTGGAAAAATATGCCAATTTCGGCGCGTCGATCGCCCTGTCGGCGCCCGGCACCATCACCTTCCACCGAGTCGCAGCCGAAAGCGGCTTCACGAACCGGTTCACCGGCGGAAGCGTGACCGCGCTGGAAATCAACGGCAACCGGTTCTCCGCACCTGTGTCGCTGGGTTCGGACATGTTCGCGCAAGGGTCGCTGCAGGGCAAGCTGTTCTTCACGACCAACGGAAACGGCGACGTCTCGCAGATCGGATCGGAAGGCTTCGGCATCTTCCTTCCGAAGACCGCGTCGGGCCAGTATCGGTCCAGCACCCTCTACCTCGGCTTCGACGACCTGGTGAAGAACGACGACGACAACCACGACGACTTCATCGTCAAGGCCACCATCGTCGGCGGCATTCCCGAGCCTGCCACCTGGGCCATGCTGATCCTCGGCTTCGGGCTCGTCGGCTTCGCCGCCCGCCGCTCGAAAACAGTCGCCACGGCCTGACGCACTGCCGCCGGCCCGAAGCAGGGGGGGCAGCGCCACGCCGGCGCTGCCCCTCTCTTTTTTTGGGCATTTGCGCGCAGGCCTGCTTGGGCCATTGCCGGCGAACACGCCGCGATCGGCGGCCAATCGCTCGGGGAGGCTCCAGATGACCAATGCATGGCCCGAATTCAAAGGGAAGCGCGTGCTGGTGACAGGCGGTAGCCAGGGTATCGGGCTCGCAACAGCGCGCGCCTTCCAGGAAAATGGCGCAACCGTCCTCATCACCGGCACGCGGCCCGCTGCAAGCGACTATGCCGACGATCTTTCGGCCTTCACCTACATCCCGGCCGACTTCGCCAGGCCAGAGACGGCCGATGCAGTGGCGGCAGCTGCCGGCGAGATCGATGTTCTTGTCAACAATGCCGGCACGGGCCGCCCCGACGAGTACAGCGACAAGGGCTTCCGTGCCGTCATCGATGTGAATTTGAACAGCGTGATGGCCCTCAGCCTCGCCCTGCACCCCACGCTGAAGGCCCGAAAGGGTTCGATCGTGAACATGGGCTCGCTCTCCAGCTTCCTCGCGCTGCGCGAAACGCCGGCCTACACCGCCTCGAAGGCCGGCCTGCTCGGCCTCACCAGGGCGCTCGCCGACAAATGGGCGCCAGACGGAATCCGCGTGAACATGGTGGCCCCCGGTTTCATCCGCACCCGCATGACCGAAATCCAGCGCACCGACGCGGACTATGAAAAGCGGCTCCTGAAGGCCGTGCCGATGCGCCGCTGGGGCGAGCCCGAGGAGGTGGCCGAAACCGTGCTCTTCCTTGCCTCGCCGCGCGCGCCTTATGTGACCGGCCAGTCGATCGCCATCGACGGCGGGCTGATGCTGCGCTGACCGGTCAGCCGTCGGTCGGCGCGGGGGTGTCTGCCCCTGCCGCCGGGACGGCGGCGTCCGCCCGTGCCGCCGGGACGGCGGGGTCCGCTCCCGCCGCCGGTATGGCGGCTTCCGACCCTGCCGCTCCAGGAGCGCCTTTTGCTCCGGCCTTGGTCGATGCCGTTGCACCCCCTGCCTCGGCGTCGGCCGAAGCCTTGCCTGTCAGCTCGCCCACCGATTTCGAAACGACGACCGGCTGCTGCAGGGCGGCCTCGGCCGCGCGGATGTCCGCGACCGACCGGTCGATGCCGCGCTGGGCTGCCGCGGCGGGCGCCTCGGCCTCGGTGCCCCCGCAGGCCGAAAGGCCCGATGCCAACAGGAATATGGCGGCGCGTCGCATGGCTTGCCCTCTCAGTTCGGCGCCCTTTCCGGCACCGCGCCTCCCGCCTATGCCTCCACCATGAACAGCCCCGCAAGCCCATCCGTCGGCCTCGCTGCACCATTGCGTCTGGCATCGGGCGTCACGCTCCCCAATCGCATTGCCAAGAGCGCGATGACCGAAGGCCTTGCCGATGCCGACAACCGCGCGACGCCAGCGCATGCCCGGCTCTACCGCCGCTGGGCCGAGGGCGGGGCAGGGCTGCTCATCACCGGCAATGTCCAGGTCAGCCGCACCCACCTCGAACGGCCCGGCAACATCGCGATCGAGGGGGCGCAGCCGCCCGAGGCGCTTGCCGCCCTGTCGGACATGGCCCGCGCGGCCTCCACGGGCGGGGCCTGCTGCTACGTCCAGCTCTCCCACGCAGGGCGGCAGACGCCCATCTCCATCAACTCCACCCCGTCGGCACCGAGCGCCGTGCCGGTCGCCCTTCCCGGCAAGCAGTTCGGCACCCCGCGCGCCCTGTCGGAGCTCGAGATCGAAGGCCTGATCGAGGCGTTCGGCGCGGCGGCGGCCGTCTGCCGCGCGGCCGGCTTCGCCGGCGTCCAGCTCCATGCCGCCCATGGCTATCTTCTCTCGGCCTTCCTGTCGCCGCTTGCCAACCGCCGGGACGACAGGTGGGGCGGCAACCTCGAAAACCGCGCCCGCTTCCTGCTCCTCGCGGTTCGCGCCGCCCGCGCTGCCGCAGGCCCCGGTTTCGGGGTCGCGGTCAAGCTCAACTCCGCCGACTTCCAGCGCGGTGGGTTCGACATCCGGGAATCCCAACAGGTCGCCTGCATGCTTGAAGGGGAGGGGATCGACTTCCTCGAAATCTCCGGCGGCAACTATGAACAGCCCCGCATGATGGACAGCGACGGGCTTGATCCCGGCGAGGCACGGTCACAGCGCCGCGAGGCCTATTTCCTGGCCGAGGCCGAACGCCTGCGCGCGAGCGTCAAGACCCCGCTGATGGTGACAGGCGGCTTCCGCACCGCCCAGGGCATGGCCGCAGCCCTCGCCTCGGGCGCCTGCGACCTCGTCGGCCTGGCGCGCCCGCTCTGCGTGGAGCCCGATGCCCCGGCCCGGCTGCTCGCCGACCCGAGCCATCGCCTGCCCCAGCCCGAGCAGCACCTGCGCTTCGGCCCGGGCCCCCTGTCACCCAGTGGAAAGCTGCCGATCGTCAGGCTTCTGAACGGGTTTGGCGCCCAGGCCTGGTTCTGCCAGCAGATCCTCAGCCTGGGCTGCGGCCGGGCGCCTGACCCGGCACTTCCAGTGTGGAAGGCGCTGTGGCGGCATCAGCAGCGGGAGACGGCGATGGCGAAGGCGCTGCACCGCTAGGTTCGGGCTGGTCCACCGGCCCGCCGGGCGGGGGCGGGATGTCCGCTTCGTCGTCCGCGTCTGGCAGGTTGCCGTCGAAGATCTGGTATCGCCGCAGCTGCAGCCAGGCCGCCCGCGTGGTCGCATAAGGGTCCGCAGCCCCCTGCAGAAGCTGCTCGCCCTGGTCCCGCAGGCTCGACCGGACGTCGAGAACCCTGACCCCGATCTGGATGAACTGCTCTTCCTGCGACAGGATCCGGTTCTGGATCGGGTTGAAGGGGTCGAACACGACGTCGACGAAAAAGCCGACCGCATCCCGCGCCGTCGAAGGCCCCAGGAACGGCAGCATCACGAAAGGCCCGGACGGCACGCCCCACACCGCCATGGTCTGGCCGAAGTCATGCTCCTGTTCCAACAGCCCCATGTCGCTTGCATGGTCGGCCACGCCCAGCCCCAGGAAGCCGTTGATCAGGATCCGGTCGAAGGCGCGGAAGGCGCTCTTCACCTTGCCCTGTGCAAGCCCGTTGCCAAGGTTGATGGGCTCCTGGATCCAGTCATAGCCGTTGCCGATCGCCCGCCGGGGTTCGGCCGGAATCACCGTCCGATAGACATTGGTCACCGGGCTCAGCGCATATCGGTCGATCTGCGTGCTCACCCGAAAGATCCGCCGGTTGGTCTTTTCCCACGGGTCGCGCTCCGCGGTTTCCGTGATCGCCACGCGGTCCAGCCGCTCGCCGCCATGCGCACAGCCCCCCAGCACAAGGCCTGCCATCAGCAGAAGGGGAAGGGCGCGCATCATGCCCTGCCGCTAGGGGGAAGCGGTCGCCTGCACAAGACCCCCTGGCCGGGCCCCGCGTCAACAGCGCAACCCTGTCCGGGTTGACCGGATATAAAGACATGTTTAAGTCTTTCTGCGATGCAGACAGCGCAGGACATCTTCGCCGCCCTGGCCGACCCGACACGGGCCCGCATCCTGCTGCTCGTGCGCGATCTCCAGCTCTCGGTCGGCGAACTGGCCGACATCCTCGACCAAAGCCAGCCACGTGTCTCGCGCCATGTGCGCATCCTTGCGGAAGCGGGTCTCGTCCGCCGCCACAAGGAAGGGGCCTGGGTCTTCGTCGGGCCCGGTGATCGCACGCTCATCGACCCTGTCATCGCGCTGATCCAGGCGGTTGCCGGCGATGCCGACCCGATCGGCGCCGAGCGGACCCGCCTCGCCCAGGTCCGCGCGGATCGCCAGCAGCGGATCGACCAATGGTTCGAGTCCAATGCCGGCGAATGGGACCTGCTGCGCCGCCTTGGCGGCGATGACAGCGCCATCGAACGGGCGCTTGCCCAAGCCGCCGCGCGCCCGGCCGTCGGCCGGCTGCTCGACATCGGTACGGGGACGGGGCGCGTGCTCGAACTGCTCTCTGGCGCTGCCGACACGGCAACCGGAGTCGATCGCTCGCCCGAAATGCTGCGCATCGCGCGGGGGAAACTTGCGGCGGCCGGCAACCAGCAGGCCGATCTGATGCAGGCCGACATGCGCTCGCTGCCCTTTGCCGATGCCGCCTTCGACACCGTCACCATGCACCATGTGCTGCATTTCGCCGACAATCCGGCCGCCGTCGTCGCAGAGGCGGCCCGTGTCGTGGCGCCGGGCGGCAAGCTGATCGTGGCCGACTATGCTGCCCATGATCGCGAGGAACTGCGCAGCCGCTACCAGCACAGCCGCCTCGGCTTCGACGAGGCGGCGCTGTCCGGCCTGCTCGCAGGGGCCGGCCTCACGCCTGCGTTGCTCTCGGCGCATCCGGGCCCCGAACTCTGTGTGATGCTGTGGGAAGGACGTCGATGATGCTGGGGCAAACCGGTCAGACCGAAGGGCAGCGGGCCCTCAATGCACCCCTGTTCGCCGATCTCCCCGGCGACATCCAGGTGTCGTTCGAATTCTTTCCGCCCAAGACGGAGAAGATGGCCGAGACGCTGTGGCAGTCGGTTGCCACGCTCGCGCCGCTGAACCCGCGCTTCGTGTCCGTCACCTATGGCGCAGGCGGTTCCACCCGCGAACGCACCCACGCAACGGTCGCGCGGATCGTCAGGGAAACCGCGATCCCGGCCGCCGCCCACCTTACCTGCGTAGACGCCAGCAAGGCCGACATCGCCGAAGTTGCCGGCGCCTATTGGGAGGCCGGGGTCCGCCACATCGTGGCCCTGCGCGGCGATCCCCCCGCCCGCGATGGCGTTTTCCTGCCCTTCACCGCCCATCCAGATGGCTACAACGACGCCGCCGAACTGTGCGCGGCCCTGTCGGCGCTGCATCCGTTCGAACTCAGCGTCGGCGCCTATCCGGAAACCCACCCCGAGGCGAAGAGCGCCGAAGCCGATCTCGCGCACCTGAAGCGCAAGGTGGACAATGGTGCCAGCCGGGCCATCACCCAGTTCTTCTTCGAGCCGGACACCTTCTTCCGCTTCCGCGACCGCGCCGCCGCCGCCGGAATCGAGGCCGAACTGGTGCCAGGCATCCTGCCCGTGTCCAGCTTCGCCAACGTTCAGCGCATGGCGGCCCAGTGCGGCACCCGCATTCCCGACTGGATGGGGCGCCTGTTCGAGGGCCTCGACGACAAGCCCGACGCGCGGCAACTGATCGCGGCCACCATCGCGGCCGAAATGGTCCGGCGCCTCTATGCCGGCGGCGTCCGCCACTTCCACTTCTACACCCTCAACCGCGCAGAACTGGCCTATGCCATCTGCCATCTCCTCGGGGTCCGCCCAGCATGAACGCCCAGACACCCATCATGGCCTCCAGTGCAGAAGCCGCCTTCCGCGCCGCCGCCACCCAGCGCATCCTCGTGAAGGACGGCCCCTATGGCACCGCCATCCAGGCGCTCGGCCTCACCGAGGCCGACTATCGCGGCAGCCTCACGGTCAACCACGACCAGAAGGGCAACAACGACATCCTGAACATCACCAGGCCCGACGCCATTGCGGGGATCGCGCGCGCCTACATCGAGGCCGGTGCCGACATCCTGGCCACCAACAGCTTCAACGCGAACCGCATCAGCCAGGCCGATTACGGCACGGAGGGACTGGTGCGCGAGATCAACGTGTCGGCCGCCCGGATCCTGCGCGCAGAGATCGATGCGGCGACAGCGAAGGATGGCCGCCCGCGCTTCCTCGCCGGCGCGCTCGGCCCCACCAACAAGACGCTCTCGCTGAGCCCCCGCGTCGAGGACCCGGGCTTCCGCGAGGTCGATTTCGACGGCGTGAAGTCGGTTTACCGCGAACAGATCGACGCCCTGCTGGACGGCGGCGCGGACTTCATCCTGATCGAAACGGTGTTCGACACGCTGAACGCCAAGGCCGCCGCCTTTGCCGCGATGGAGGCCGAGGAAGCCCGGGGCCAGCGCGTGCCGATCATGATTTCCATGACCCTGACCGACCTCGCCGGCCGCAACCTGTCGGGCCAGACGGTCGAGGCCTTCTGGGTCAGCCTCGAACATGTCCGCCCGCTGTCGATCGGGCTCAACTGCAGCTTCGGCGCAACCGAACTTCGCCCCCATGTGCAGGTGCTGGCAGGCACCGCCGACGCGCTCATCATGGTCTATCCCAACGCCGGCCTTCCCAACGCCTTTGGCGGCTATGACGAGGCGCCGGAGACCACCGGCAGCCTGATCCATGCCTGGGCCGAGCAAGGGCTGGTGAACGCGGTCGGCGGCTGCTGCGGCACCACCCCGGACCACATCCGCGCCATCGCCAAGGCTGTCGAAGGCCTTGCACCCCGCAGAATTCCCGCACGTCCGCAGGCGCTTCGCCTGTCTGGCCTGGAGGCAGCCGTTTTCGCATGAGCGCCGCAAGCTTCATCAACATCGGCGAGCGGACCAACGTCACCGGTTCCGCGCGCTTCAAGAAACTGATCGTCGCCGGCGACTATACCGCTGCGCTCGATGTCGCGCGCGACCAGGTCATGAACGGCGCGCAGATCATCGACATCAACATGGACGAGGGCCTGCTCGACAGCGAGGCGGCCATGGTCACCTTCCTGAAGCTGCTGGCGGCCGAGCCCGACATCGCCCGCGTGCCGCTGATGATCGACAGCTCCAAGTGGAGCGTGATCGAAGCGGGCCTCAAGTGCGTGGCCGGCAAGGCGATCGTGAACTCGATCAGCCTGAAGGAAGGCGAGGAGCCCTTCCTCGCCCAGGCCCGCACGATCCGCCGCTACGGCGCGGCAACCGTGGTGATGGCCTTCGACGAGCAGGGCCAGGCCGACACCGCCGCCCGCAAGCTGGAAATCTGCGCACGCGCCTATGATCTGCTGGTCGCCAACGGCTTTTCGCCCAGCGACATCATCTTCGATCCCAACATCTTCGCGGTCGCGACCGGCATCGAGGAGCATGACCGCTACGCGCTCGACTTCATCGAGGCGTGCCGCGCGATCAAGCAGCGCTGCCCGCACGCGCGCATCTCGGGTGGTCTCTCCAACCTCAGCTTCGCCTTCCGCGGAAACGAGGCGGTGCGCCGGGCGATGCACTCCGTCTTCCTCTACCATGCGATCCCGGCCGGGCTCGACATGGCGATCGTCAACGCAGGGCAGCTCGATGTCTACGACCTGCTCGACCCCGAACTCCGCGACGCTTGCGAGGATGTCATCCTCATGCGTCGGGCGGATGCGACCGACCGGCTGATCGAACTCGCACCCCGCTTTAGCAATAGCGGACAGGCTGTTGAAAAACAAACAGAAGAATGGCGGTCCTGGCCGGTCACAAAACGCCTGGAACATGCCCTTGTCAACGGCATCGACGCCCATGTGGTGGCCGACACCGAAGAGGCGCGCCTGGTGGCTGACCGCCCAATCTCGGTCATCGAAGGCCCCCTGATGGACGGCATGAACGTTGTCGGCGACCTGTTCGCGACCGGCAAGATGTTCCTGCCCCAGGTCGTGAAGTCCGCCCGCGTGATGAAGAAGGCGGTCGCCCACCTCATCCCCTATATCGAGGCGG
>JAIXYT010000006.1 GCA_027490095.1 Sphingomonadales bacterium
GAGATCAAGTATTCGACCGTCCAGAACTGGTATCCGGGCGACTCCAACGGCAAGGGCGGCATCTACAATTTCGTGACCAAGCGCGCGCTCTGCCGCGGCGCGCGCAGCAAGGTCAGCTGGACGCAGGTCGAAACCGGCAGCGCCATCACCTGGAAATACCCCAGCTGCGTCCTCTCCGGCGAGGACTCCGTCGGCGAATTCTACTCGGTCGCCGTCACCAACAATTGGCAGCAGGCCGACACCGGCACCAAGATGATCCACCTGGGGAAGGGCAGCCGCTCCACCATCGTCGCCAAGGGGATTTCCGCCGGCAAGTCCGACAGCACCTACCGCGGCCTCGTGCGCATCGGCCCGTCGGCCGAAGGCGCGCGCAACTTCACCCAGTGCGACAGCCTTTTGATCGGCAGCAAATGCGGCGCCCACACCATCCCGTACATTGAGGTCAGGAACCCCAGTGCACAGGTGGAACATGAAGCAACGACGTCCAAGATCTCCGAAGACCAGAAATTCTACGCGATGAGCCGCGGTCTCACGTCCGAGGAAGCCGTGACGCTGATCGTCAACGGATTCTGCCGCGAGGTGCTGCAGCAGCTGCCGATGGAGTTCGCCGTCGAGGCGCAGAAGCTGCTGGGCGTCAGCCTGGAGGGCTCGGTGGGATGAGCATGCTCGCGCTTGCCATGCTCGCGCGGGCTGCAACCGTGCCGCCTCCGCCCGTGCAACCGTCTCCGCCACAGCCCCCGAAGATCAAACCCATGCCCTCGCCGGACCGGCCGCTGGGCCCGGATGTCGGTGTCGGAACAGACGAGCTGGGCGAAGAGATCGTCATCCTCGCCCGCAAGCTGCGGCTGGTGCATGTGCATCTGCTTCGCACCTCGGCGAGGGGCGGCGCCACCTGCACCGTGCTGCGCTCCAGCGGGGATGCCGAGGTCGACCAGCTCACCTGCGAGGCGGCCATTGCCTGCGTCGCCAAGTTCCCCGACCGCAAGACCCCGGCCGAAACGATGATCACGTGCACCAAGGACGAGCAGGCGCGGCGCGTCGAGGAGCTCGCCGAAAAGCGCATCGAGGAAGAGATAGCCAAGTGATGCTTGAGATCGTGAACCTGCACGCCACCGTCGGCGACCGCGAAATCCTGAAGGGCCTTACCCTGTCGGTGAAGGCCGGCGAGGTGGCTGCCATCATGGGCCCCAACGGCGCGGGCAAGTCCACGCTCGCCCATGTGCTCGCCGGCCGCGAGGGCTATACGGTCACGCAAGGCTCCGTCCTCTTCGACGGCCAGGACCTGCTGGCCCTCGAACCGCACGAACGCGCCGCCGCCGGCCTGTTCCTCGGCTTCCAGTATCCGGTCGAGATCCCCGGCGTCTCCAACCTGCTGTTCCTGCGCACGGCCATGAATGCCCAGCGCAAGCTCAGGGGCGAGGCGGAGATTTCGGGCGCCGACTTCATGAAGCGCGTCCGCGAGGAGGCGGCCGTCCTCGGCCTCGACCTCGAGATGCTGAAGCGCGGCGTGAACGTCGGCTTCTCCGGCGGCGAGAAGAAGCGCAACGAGGCCTTCCAGCTCGGCATGCTGATGCCGAAGTTCGCGCTCCTCGACGAAACGGACTCGGGCCTCGACATCGACGCGCTCAGGATCGTCTCCGAAGGCATCAACCGCTTCCGCGGACCGACACGTGCCGTCCTCCTCATCACCCACTATCAGCGGCTGCTCGATCATGTCCGCCCGGATGTCGTCCATGTGCTGCGCGGCGGCCGCATCATCGAAACCGGCGGCCCCGAACTCGCCCTCCGGCTCGAAGCCGAAGGCTATGAGGGCCTCGCCGCGTGACAGCCCTTCCCACCCGCAAGCTCGAGGCCTGGCGCTACGCCGACCTGAAGGCGGTGGAGGCCCTGTGGCCGCCGCCGCCCGCCCGGCTGATATCCGTGCCCGCAGGCGCATCGGATGCACAACTGCTGCGCGTCGACGCCGGCGGCATCCATGACGTGCGGGTCGAACTGGCCCCTGGCGCCAGGCTGCAGCTCGTCGTCGTGATCACGTCCGCCAGCTATGCCCGTGTGCAGATCGAGGCGCATCTGAGGGCCGGCGCCGACCTCGATCTCGGCGGCGTCCTGCTGGGCAGCGGCGACACCACCATCGAGCTCGTCACCGACGTGCGCCACCTGGAACCCGAGGCCACCAGCCGGCAGCGCGTGCGGCTGGTGCTGGATGAACAGGCGACCGGAAACTACCTCGGCCGCATCGCGGTCGCCCGCGACGCCCAGCTGACGGATGCCGCCCAGTCCGCCCGCGCGCTGGTGCTGAAGCGCACCGCCACCGCGAACCTGAAGCCCGAGCTGGAAATCTTCGCCGACGACGTGAAGTGCGCCCACGGCTGCACCGTCGGCGAGCTCGACAAGGCCGCGCTCTTCTACCTGCAGTCCCGCGGCGTGCCGCCTGCCGAGGCCGAATCCCTGCTTGCCCAGGCCTTCGTCGCCGATGCCCTCGATGGCATTGCCGACATGGCCCTGCGCGAGCAGCTGGACGCCGAAACGCGCGGCTGGCTGGAGCGCCGCACATGACGAGCCTGCCGCTTGCCGCCCATTTCACGACTGCGCCCAGGCTGCTGAGCCTGCGCGGCGAATTCCCCGGCGTGCCCGAAGACTGGGCCTATCTCGATGCCGCCGCCACCGCGCAGAAGCCCCGCGCCGTGGTGGACGCCATCACGCGGGCCTATTCGCAAGATTATGCAACCGTCCACCGGGGCGTCTACAACCGCTCGTCCCGCATGACGGAGGCCTATGAGGCCGCGCGCGAGGCAACCGCCCGCTTCATCGGCGGCCGGCCCGACGAAACCATCTTCGTGCGCGGCGCGACCGAGGCGATCAACCTCGTTGCCAACAGCTGGGGCAGCGCCAACATAGGCACCGGCGACCGCATTCTCCTCACCCAGCTCGAACACCACGCCAACATCGTGCCCTGGCGCATGCTGGCCGACCGCGCCGGCGCCGAGATCGATGTCGCCCCGCTCACCGCCGACGGCCGGATCGACGAGGAGGCGCTGGTCGCCCTCATCGGCCCGCGCACGAAGCTGGTCGCTCTCGCCCATGTCTCCAACGTGCTCGGCGGAGTCGCGAACGTTCGCCGCATTGCCGATGCGGCCCATGCAAGCGGCGCGAAACTGCTGGTCGACGGCTGCCAGGCCGCCCCCCGCCTCAAGGTCGACGTCGCTGCCCTTGACGCCGATTTCTACTGCTTCTCCGCCCACAAGCTCTATGGCCCCACCGGCATCGGCGTGCTGTGGGTCCGCCGTGGCATCCTCGCCGACATGGCGCCCTGGCAGGGCGGCGGCGCGATGATCGACGAGGTTCGCTTCGAAAAGGTCACCTACGCAAGCGGCCCGCAGCGCTTCGAGGCCGGCACGCCGCACATCGTGGGCGCCATCGGCCTCCATGCCGCGATCGACTGGGTGGAGGGCGTCGGCATCGACGCGATCGACCTCCATGAACGCGCGCTGCTGGCGATCGCCCGCGCCGAGCTCGAACGCCTCAACAGCATCCGCCTGTTCGGGCCCGCAGACTCCGCCGGCATCCTCAGCTTTGCGGTTGGGCCCGCGCGCGGAGGCGCGCAAGACGGGTTTGTGCACCCCCACGATGTCGCCACCATCCTCGATGAAGGCGGCGTCGCGATCCGCGCCGGCCACCACTGCGCCCAGCCGCTGATGCGCTGGCTCGGCGTCCCCGCCACCGCGCGCGCCAGTTTCTCCGCCCACTCCACCGAGGCCGATGTGGCCGCACTGGTGAAGGGCATCGAACGCACCATGAGGATTTTCGGATGAGCGACGAAAAGATCCGCCGCTTCGAGGTCGAGAT
Source organism: Sphingomonadales bacterium (assembly GCA_027490095.1). Classification (GTDB taxonomy): domain Bacteria; phylum Pseudomonadota; class Alphaproteobacteria; order Sphingomonadales; family Sphingomonadaceae; genus Sandaracinobacteroides. The sequence goes on from JAIXYT010000006.1 coordinate 3,847, forward strand.
CGTGGACGAGGTGCCGCCCGTCCCCAAGCAGCCGCCGCTGGCCGGCGACGTGCCTCGCCAGCGCGACTATCTGGATGGCTTCCTGAAGGAAAAGGCGCCGGCAGGCGAGGCGCTGGAGGGCGAGACGCTGAAGGACGCGGTGATTGCGGCGCTCAGGGACATCTTCGATCCCGAGATCCCCGTGAACATCTACGACCTCGGCCTTATCTATGGCGTGGACATCGACGAGGGCCATGTGACCGTCACCATGACGCTCACCACCCCGCACTGCCCGGTTGCCGAAACCATGCCGGGCGAAGTGGAAATGCGGGTGATGGCGGTGCCCGGCGTTGCCACCTGCGACGTCAATCTGGTCTGGGATCCGGCGTGGAACCCGGCCTCGATGTCGGACGAAGCCCGGCTGGAGCTTGGAATGCTATGACGACTGAGACCCTTACCCGCCGCCCGCGCCCCGCACCCATCACGCTCACCCCCGGCGCCGAACAGCGCATCGCGGACCTCCTCGCCAAGGCCCCCGGCCCCGTCGCCGGCGTGCGCCTCTCCACCCCCAGGCGCGGCTGCTCGGGCCTCGCCTACTCCATCGACTATGTCGAAACCGCCAAACCCGGCGACGAGGCGATCGAGACGCCGTCCGGCACCCTCTTCGTCGACGGCGGCTCGCTCCTCTACCTGATCGGCTCGGTGATGGACTGGAAGGAAGACGACTTCACCGCCGGCTTCGTGTTCCAGAACCCGAACGCCAAGGGGAGCTGTGGGTGCGGGGAGTCGTTCACGGTTTGAACAATTGAAGAAGAGAAATTGCCTCCGGCGGGCAGGGAAATGATTTCCCTGCACCCTCTTTATTGAGTTGGCGCATCGTCGGCGGCCTGGGCTTCCGGATCCCCGTTCGACTGCCTGCGGCGCTGGGGATTGGTGCACCTTGGGTTGGCTCGCGCCGAAGGCGCAATCGAAGCCGGGCGGTTCAGCAAAGGGTGCCGGACAAGTTGCCCCTGCTACCAGTCAGAGGGTGCAGGGAAATCATTTCCCTGCCCGCCGGAGGCAAAAACCCCGCCGCGACGGCGACTTCTTGCCTCACACAGGCGCAGCCGCTTTGCGGCCGGCCGCGAACCTTCTAGCAGGCGGCATGGCCTTTCCCGCCACCCGTGCCGACGCGCTCGCTCGCCTGGAGGCCTTCCTCCCCCGCGCGGGCCGTGCCTATGCCGCGCGGCGCAACTTCGATGAAGGCCCCGGCCGGCGCAGCGCCGTTTCCGAGCTTTCGCCTGCCATCCGCCGCCGCCTCCTCACCGAAGAGGAAGTCGCCCGCGCGGCGGTTGCTGCCCACGGCCTCGAGGCGGCGGAAAAGTTCGTCCAGGAGGTCTGCTGGCGCAGCTACTGGCGCGGCTGGCTGGAGGCGCGGCCGGCCGTCTGGCACCGTTATCTGGCGGATGTCGCGCGGCTTGAGGACCAGCTCGGGCGCAACAGCGGCCTCGCCGCCGGCTTCGCCGAGGCCGTGTCTGCCCGCACCGGGATCGACTGCTTCGACGCCTGGGTTCAGGAGTTGCAGGAGACGGGCTATCTGCACAACCATGCGCGGATGAGCTTCGCCAGCATCTGGATCTTCACGCTGCGCCTGCCTTGGCAGCTCGGCGCCGACTTCTTCTTCCGCCATCTCCTCGATGCCTGCCCCGCCTCCAACACGCTCGGCTGGCGCTGGGTCGCGGGCCTGCAGACCCAGGGCAAGACCTACCTCGCAAGCGCCGACACCATCCGCCGCACCTCGGGCGGGCGCTTCTCCGTGGAGGCGCCCCTCGCCACCCGCGCAGAGCCGCTGCCGGGTGAGGCCCCCGTCCATCCGGCCGGCCTCGCCCCGCTTCCCGCGGCCGACAGCGATGCCCCGTCCGGCCTGTTCCTTCACACCGAGGACCTGTGTGCCGAATCCATCACCTGGCCCGCGCCCATTCGCGCCGTCGCCGGGCCGACGGCGATCGACGGCGACCCGTCGGACGGCAAGCGCGCCTATGCCAACGCAAGCCTCGCCGATGGGCTTGCGCGCGCAGCCGGCCATTTCGGCACAGCCGCAGACCGCCTGCCCGTCGACAATCTGCCCGTCGCAATCGTCGATTGGGCAAGGGCGAACGGCTTCACCCAGCTGCTGACGCCCCATGCCCCCGTCGGCCCGGTCGCCGACCGGATCGCGCTGATGCAGCAGGCCTGCGCCGCTGCCGGCATCCGGCTGGTTCCGGTGCGCCGCAGCTGGGACAGCCGGGCCTGGCCGCACGCCACACGCGGCTTCTTCCAGTTCAAGACCCACATCCCGGATCTCGTGGCATGAGCCCGTACCGGCTCATTGGCGCGCTCGACGGTGCAAGCCCGTTGATCCTTGCCTCGCCGCACAGCGGTTCCCATCTGCCGACCGAATTCCTCGCCGGCAGCCGGCTTGCGGCGCCACAGCTCCGGCGGATGGAGGACGCCCATGTCGGCGCCCTGCTGGCCCCCTGCACGGCCCTCGGCATCCCCCTGATCGAGGCGACGCACAGCCGGGCGGTGATCGACCTCAACCGCGCGGAGGACGAGCTGGACCCTGGCATGTTCGCCGGGCGCGTGGTCGCTTCGCCGCGCCTCACCGAACGGGTGCGGCGCGGCTATGGCCTGTTCCCGCGGGTGGCTGCCCCCAACCAGCCGATCCATTCCACCCGCCTTCCCGCGGCGCTGGCCGAAGAGCGGCTTTCGCTGCTCCACCGGCCCTGGCACGCGGCGCTGGCAGGCGGACTGGCGGCAGCCCGCAACACCCATGGTTTTGCAGTGCTGCTGGACATCCACTCCATGCCCCCGCTTGAGGGGGTGTCCCCGCCGCAGGTCGTGCTCGGCGACCTGCACGGCCGCAGCGCGGCGCCTGTGCTGGTGGATTGGCTTGAGCAGGCCTTCATCGCAGAGGGGCTGAAGGTGGAGCGCAACAGTCCCTATGCCGGCGGCCACACCACCGAGCGCCATGGACGACCTGTCGAAAGCCTCCACTGCGTCCAGATCGAGCTCGACCGGACTCTCTACATGGACATGGGCTCGCTTGTGCCCAACGCCGGGTTCGAGGCGCTGGCGGCGATGGTCCGGCGAATCGTTGAACGGCTGTCGGTCGCGCTGCCGTTGCCCGGGTTCGACAGCCGGCTTCCCCTCGCCGCCGAATAGCAACGCCTCGGCCACGCCGCTTGCCGGCCCTGATCGGCCCGGCTGCCTGCGGGAACAGGTCGGCGCAGCTCCGGTGGGCAATCGTGTCACAGTGGTTAACAGCAGCAACGACCGAAATGCGTTAAGGAAACTGCACAGCCTCGGATCGGGAACACCCGGGCGAGGCCAAGAAGAAGAGCCCAAGAACAACAACACAAGGGTCAACCGAATGTCTGGACCGCTCATTGTCGCTCTCGTCGCCGCAGGTGCCGCAACCCCGGCCCTCGCTGCGAGCGGAATCGCGCCGGATTCCGCCAGCATTGTCACGCTGTTCGCGGGCTTCTCGATGATCGGGCTGACCGTGGGCGGGCGCCGCAAGAGGACCGGTCGGGTCGCTGACTAGAAAAAGACACGCCCTTTGGGTCGCGCCACAGGGACGGACGGGCCGCTTCCAAGGCTGGAAGCGGCCCGCTTGTCTTTTGGGGCGGGCGCTCGCTACGCTTGACGCATGATCGCGCTCGACCGCAGCGACCGGGCCCTGGCCGCAGCGCTTGCAGCGCTGGCGGGTTTCGTCGACGCCGTCGGCTTCATGGGGATGGGGGGCTTCTTCGTCTCGTTCATGAGCGGCAACTCCACGCGTCTGGGCGTCGGGGTCGCCAGCGAAGCGGCGGCTGCCGCAATCGCCGGGACCCTTGTCGCGGCCTTTGTCTTCGGTGTCCTGGTCGGGGCCCTGGTGTCCCGCTTCGCCGGCACCCGGGGCCGCACGGCGGTGCTGGCAACCGTTGCCCTTGCGCTGGCCCTTGCGGCCACCCTGCACCAGCCGGGCGCAGTGCCGGGCGCCTTCCTGCTGGTCGCCTTTGCCATGGGGGCGGAAAACATGGTGTTCCAGCGCAACGGCGACGTCGCCTTCGGGCTCACCTACATGACGGGAACGCTCGTCCGGATCGGCCAGCGTCTCGCCGATGCCTTGACGGGCGGCCCCCGGTGGGACTGGTTTCCCTGGGCGCTGCTCTGGGCCGGGCTGGTTGCAGGCGGCGTGGTGGGGGCGCTTGCCTGGCTGCGGTTCGGGTCGCACGCGCTGTGGATTGCAGCCGGCCTTGCCGCAACACTCGCCCTCGCCAGCTGGCCCAGACCCTCAAGTCTGACCAGTTGACCTTCGGATGCAGGCCGCCAGACTGTCGGCCATGCTCCAGTCCCCCAAGGTCCTCGTCATCGGCGCCGGCTGCTCCGGCTTCACCACCGCCAAGCGCCTGCAGGATGAAGGCTTGCCCTTCGACTGGTTCGAGATGTCCGACCGCGTCGGCGGCAACTGGGCCTATGGCAACCCCAACGGCCGCTCGGCGGCCTATGCCTCGCTGCACATCGACACGTCCAAATGGCGCCTCCAGTTCGAGGATTTTCCCTGCCCCCCCGACTGGCCGGATTTCCCGCACCACAGCCTGATCGACGGCTATTTCAACGCCTATGTCGATCATTTCGGCCTCAGGCCCCGCATCGCCTTCAACCACGAGGTCGTCGCGGTCCGGCAGGAGGGCGCCGACTGGCTTGCCGAGGTGAAGGCCAATGGCGAAACCCGCCGCCACGGCCCCTACACCCATGTCGCCGTCTGCAACGGCCACCACTGGGATCCGAACATCCCCCAGATCCCCGGCAGCTTCACCGGCACCGAGTTCCACGCCCGGGACTATCGCACCCCGTTCGAACCCGTCGACACCCGCGGCAAGACCATCGTCGTCGTGGGCCTTGGCAACACCGCGGTCGACATCGCCTCCGAGCTTGGCCAGCGCTCGCTCGGCACGCGCCTCATCGTCTCGGCCCGCCGCGGCGTCTGGGTGCTGCCCAAATATCTGAACGGCAAGCCGATGGACAAGACGCCGCTGCCACCCTGGGTGCCCGTCTGGCTGAAGCGCCGGCTGGGCGCCATGGCGGTGCGCAAGGCCGTCGGCAACATGGAGGATTACGGGCTCCCCACGCCCGACCACCAGCCGCTCGAAGCCCACCCCACCGTCAGCTCGGAATTCCTGCTGCGCTGCGGGAACGGCGACATCGAGGTGAAGCCGATCGTCACCGAAAAGGCCGGCGATGAGCTGGTCTTCGCCGACGGCAGCCGCGCGAAGGTCGATGTTCTCATCCACGCCACCGGCTACCGCCTCAGCTTCCCTTTCCTCGCCGCCCAGGACGTCGCGCTGAAGAACAACCACCTGCCGCTGTTCAAGCGCATGGTGCAGGCCGATCCGCGGCTCCACGGCCTGTGGTTCATGGGGCTCGCCCAGCCGCTGCCGACGCTGGTGAACTTTGCCGAGCAGCAGTCCAAGCTGTTCGCGGCCCATCTTGCGGGCCGCTATGCCCTGCCTGCGCCCGCCGAGATGCAGGCCGTGATCGCGGCCGACGAGGCGCTGCACAAGGGCCATTATTACGCCTCGCAGCGGCACACGATCCAGGTCGACTTCGACATCTACTGCCACGACCTGAAGGCGGAAATCGAACGGGGCGCGCGGCGGGCCGGGCAGAAGCGGGCCGCCTGAGGGAGAAGGACATGTCGGCAAGGATGAAGGGCAAGGTCGCGCTGGTGACCGGCGCGGCCATGGGGCTTGGTGCTGCAGCCGCGCACGCGCTCGCGCGGGAGGGCGCGGCCGTCCTGCTGACGGACGTGGCCGACGAGGCCGCCGACGCCGTGGTGCGGGAGATCCGGAGTGCGGGCGGGCAGGCGGCCTTCGCCCATCATGACGTCACCTCGGACGCCGATTGGGACGCCGCCGTCGAACGGGCCCGGGCCGAATTCGGTGCGCTCCATGTGCTGGTGAACAATGCGGGCATCGCCGGCGGCGGCATGCCGATAGTCGGGCACGACCTCGGTGAATGGCGGCGGATCCTGTCGATCAACCTCGACGGCGTGTTCCTGGGCCTGCGCGCCGCCGGCCGGCTGATCGCGGACTCGGGCGGCGGTTCGGTCATCAACGTCTCGTCGATCCTGGGCAAGGTGGGCCTCGCCGAGGCGGCCGCCTATTGCGCATCGAAGGGCGGCGTCCTCCAGCTCACCAAGGCGGCCGCGCTCGAATGGGCGCCCCTCGGCATCCGCGTGAACAGCATCCACCCCGGCTTCATCGAGACGCCGATGCTCGCCGAGAGCCTGCGCGACCGGCCCGATGCCAACGAGATGCGCGAGATGCTGATCCTTGCCCACCCGCTCGGCCGGCTTGGTGTTCCTGCCGAAATCGCCGACGCGATCCTGTTCCTCGCCTCCGACGAATCGCGCTTCATGACCGGCGCGGAGCTGGTGGTCGACGGCGGCTATCTCGCCCGCTGAGCGCTCAGCGCCGGTCCAGCCGCCGCCCGATCCCGACCGCCAGATAGAGAAGCGGAATCGCCAGCCCCCAGATGAGCGCCTTGGCTGCCAGCTGGCCGCCGATCACCGGCAGCAGCGGAAACACCCCCAGGAACGCGATCGTCACGAAGATCAGCGTGTCGACCGTCTGTGCCACGAAGGCCGCAACCGTTGCCCGCAGCCACAGCATGTGCCCGCCGGGGCGCCCGCGCATCCAGGTGAAGATCGTCACGTCCAGCGTCTGCGAGATGCCATAGGCGAAGATCCCGGCCAGGATCAGCCGCATCGAGCTGCCGAACACCTGCTCCGCGACCGCCTGGCCCGTCCAGTTCGCGGCCGGGGGCAGCGCCAGCACCAGCTGCATCAGCCCGATCGACACCAGCAGCGGCACGAAGCCCATCAGCACCATGCGCTGCGCCACGGGCCGGCCGTGCAGCTCGGCGGTCGCATTGGTGACGACGATCGCCAGCAGGAATCCGAACACGCCGCCGGGAACCGCCAGCGGGCCGATCCCGAACAACGGGCCCAGCTTGATCAGCTTGAAGCCCAGCACGCCGGCCACCACCAGCAGCCCGCCATAGAGGACGGCGAACTGCTGCAACGATTTCGCCGGCACCGGCTCGATCCCTGCCGTCTCGGTCATGCGTCCACCTGCTTCATGCGGTCCCCCAGCCAGTAGAAGCGCGCCACCAGGGCTCCGCCCGATATCAGGCTTGCAATGATGACGGCCCAGATGATGCCGTCCAGCCCCCCGCTCTGCCGCACGGCGAACCACCAGGCCAGCGGGATCATCACCAGCACATAGGACACGAAGTGCATGCCCGTCGGCCACCACACGTCGCCCCGCGCCCTCAGCGCATTGGAGGCCACCACCTGCGCACCATCGGCCATGAAGAACAGGCAGCTCAGCACCAGCGCGCTCGCCGTCATCGCCAGCAGCGCCGGATCGTCGGAATAGGCGCGCGCCACCAGCTCCGCAGCCAGGAACAGGATCAGCGAGAGGATGAGCAGCGCGCCCATGGCGAGCCGCATCGACATGCCGAAGGCGCGCTTTACGGCCGAAACGCTCCGCGCACCGACCGCCCGCGACACCAGCACGGCGCCGGCGGCCGCGATCCCCATCGGCACCATGAACACGGCGGCCGCCACGTTCATCACGACAGCCCAGGCCGCGACCACCAGCACGCCGAGCTGCGCGGCGACGAAGTTCATGCCGGAAAAGGCGCCCGCCTCGATCGCGTAGGACAGACCCGAGGCATAGCCGATGCGCCGCTGCTCCCGTGCTTCCTGTCGGTCGGGTGCAGCCTTGCGGAACACGCCAACCTCGTGCGCCCGCGGCCAGCGCCAGATCCAGCCCGCCAGCATCAGCAGAAGCGCGGTCCGGGCGACCAGCGTCACCCAGCCGGCAGCAACCGCGCCGGAGACAGGGAAGGGCGAGGTGCCCGGAATGATCCAAAGCGCCAGCAGCAGGTTGATGATGTTCGCGATCCACATCGCCACCATCGGAACCTGCGGGCGCCCCTGCGCCTCCAGCCAGAACCACAGCGAATCGGCGACGAGATAGGGCGTCAGGCTAAGCGAGAAGACGATCAGCGCAGCCGTCGCCCCCGCCGCGAGCGACGGCTCCAGCCCCAGGTTGCCAAGAACCACCGGCCCCAGCAGCACCAGGGCGAGCGTGGAGACAAGCCCGATCTGGACGGCATAGGCGACCCCGCGCCGAAGCACGGCGCCCGTCCGCTCCGGCGTCCCGGCGCCGATGTGCCGGGCCGTCAGCACCTGCACCCCCAGCAGCAGCCCGATGCCGGCAACCAGCACCGTCACCGTCGGGGCCCAGCCCAGCGAATGATAGCCGAGCTCGACTGCGGAATATTGCCCCACCACGATCGCGTCGGTCAGCCCCATCGCCATCACGCCCAGGCGCGACAGCACATTGGGCCCTGCCAGGCGCAGCAGTTCCCTGTAGGTGCCTTCCGGGGCACCCTGGTTCGAGGCCGGTATCGCGTCCACCGCGAGGCCATAGCCATGTTGCCCCGTTGCGGAAAGCCGGGGCGCGCCCTAGCAGACAGCCACACACAGGAAGGATTCGAAGGACACCCATGTCGCGCGCGAACGTCTCCGCCGAGCAGCTGAAGCTGTTCATCGAACGCATCGAGACCCTGGAAGAGGAAAAGCGCGGGCTTGCCGACGACATCAAGGGCGTGTTCCAGGAAGCCAAGGCCAATGGCTATGACGTGAAGACGATGCGCACCATCGTCCGCCTGCGCCGCATGGACACCAACGCCCGCGCCGAACAGGAAGCGCTGCTGGAAACCTACATGTCGGCGCTCGGCCTGTCGGTCTGATCAGTCTGGCCTCGGGCGCCGCGCCGGGGCAGGATGGGGCAAGAGCAGGGGAGAGGCCAAGTGAAGACCGAGTTCCAGCTGAACGGCCGGGCGCACAGCGCCGAGGCGCCGCCCGAAACGCTCCTCGCCGATTACCTGCGCGACGGCCTCGGCCTCACGGGCACGCACATCGGCTGCGACACCAGCCAGTGCGGCGCCTGCAACGTGCTGGTCGATGGCGAAAGCGCCAAGGCCTGCACCCTTCTCGTCGCCACGCTCGACGGCGCGCAGGTCACCACGATCGAGGGGCTGGGAACCGAGGCCCATCTGCACCCGATGCAGGCCGCCTTCCGCAAGGCCCACGCCCTGCAGTGCGGCTTCTGCACGCCCGGCATGGTCATCGCCGGCATCGCCATCGCGCAGCGCCACGGGCCCGACGTGGCGGACGCGACCATCCGGCACGAACTGGAAGGCAATCTCTGCCGCTGCACCGGCTACCAGAACATCGTCGAGGCAATCCGGATCGGCGCGCGCGAGATGCACGCCGACGCCGGAACCACGGAGTAAGCGCCATGCAGCCCTTCAGTCTCGTGCGCCCCAACAGTCTCTCAGAGGCCGGCTCTGCCTTTCGGGGCGACGCGGCCTATCTTGCCGGTGGCCACACCCTGATCCCGGCCATGAAATCCCGCCTGCGCAGCGTGGAGACGCTGGTCGATCTCTCGCGCATCCCCGAACTGTCGGACATCGCGGTCGAAGGCGACCGGCTGTCGGTGGGCGCCATGGCCCGCCACGCCCGCGTTGCCGCCTCGCCCGTGGTGCACGAAGCGATCCCCGGCCTTGCAGCGCTCGCCGGCGGCATCGGCGACCCGCAGGTCCGCAACCGCGGCACGCTGGGCGGCTCCATCGCCAACAACGATCCGGCCGCAGATTATCCCGCAGCCGTGCTCGCGCTCGACGGCGTGGTGGAAACGAACCGGGGCAGCCATGCTGCCGAGGACTATTTCCAGGGCATGTTCGCGACAGCGCTCGCCGACGGCGAGATCGTGACGGCGGTGCGCTTCCGCATTCCGCAAGCGAGCGCCTATGCCAAGCACCCGCATCCGGCCAGCCGCTATGCGCTCGCCGGCGTCTATGTCGCGTGCTTCGCCGAAGGGCATCGCGTCGCCGTCACCGGCGCCACCACCGGCGTCGTGCGCTGGCCCGCGGCCGAAGCCGCCCTCGATTCCGGCGCCGCGCTGGAGGGGCTGGCCCTCGCGTCGGACGATCTCGCCTCCGACATCCATGCCTCGGCCGAATTCCGGGCCCATCTCGCCGGCGTGATGCTCCGCAAGGCCGCCGCCAGCCTCTGATCCGCCGCCCCTGGCACCAACGGGAGACGCCTGATGATCCTGTCCACCACGCCCACGCTCGAAGGCCGCCCGATCAAGACCTACCTTGGCCTCGTGGCCGGCGAGACGATCGTCGGCGCCAATGCCGTGCGCGACTTCTTCGCGTCCATCACCGACGTGATCGGCGGCCGCGCCGGCGCCTATGAGGAGGTGCTGGGCCGGGCCCGGCGCGAGGCGCTCGCCGAGCTGGAAGACCGCGCGGCTGACCTCGGCGCCGATGCGGTCGTCGGCATCGACCTCGGCTATGAGGCCGTCGGCGGCACCGGGTCCATGCTGATGGTCACGGCAACCGGCACGGCGGTGAAGCTCGGCTAGCCGGCATAGGCGATCCAGCGCCCGGCGATCGCGGCCCCCGTCCACAGGACCATGCTGGCGACCGCCATCGCCTGCGCCACCGGCCGCAGCGGCCTGCCCGCATCGACCCGCGCGAACGCCAGCGCATTCGCCAGTCCCAGGATCACCAGCACAAGCTTCAGCCGGAAGCTGCCCGAGCCGGCGAGCGCCACCGCGTCGGCTGCGAACAGCACCGGGCCCGACAGCAGCAGCAGCACCAGCCCCGCCACCGCGAAGGGGCGAACCGCGCGCACGAAGGGCGCCGCCGGCAGGTCCGGGAAGGCGCCCAGCAGCTTCAGATCCATCAGCAGAACCGGGCCCAGAAGCAGGGCAAGCCCCAGCACATGGACCATGTTGGCAAGCGGATAGGCGAACGGGTCGCGCGCTGCCCACAGGGCGAAGGACGAGCCGTTAAGTGCGGCAGCAAGCGACTCCAGCAACGGCTAGCGCAGCTCCACCGTCTTGCCGTCGATGATCACCCGCTCGACCCGCATTTCCTTGGTGCCGTCGCTGCGCGGATAGCCCACCAGGGTCACGGTCTGGCCCTTGCTCACCATCTCCTCGGTCAGGCCCCGGGCCTCCATCCGGGAAATGGGCGCAAGGATGACATCCCACTCGGCCTTCTGCCACTTCACCTTGGCGGTTCCGTGCGGATTGCCCCAGTTCACACCCTTCAGGGGTGCCTTCACCGTCAGCACCTGGGTTGCATCATAGCTCGACCAGCCGTGGTGGGCGTTCACGGCAAACATCGGCAACATCGCCAGGACCGCTGCCGAAAGAGCCCGCTTCAACTGCGCACGCATGCCAATGCCTCCAGCTCCTTGCCGGGCGACCGCGGCATGCGCCCGCCCGTTCGACGTCCCCCCCCCGGCAATTGCGCCCCCGACCGACGGGGATCACGCCCGAACCCGTGCGGCCGGCCGATCCGTCCGACGCGCGCCTGTTCAACTCGCGTCTTGTCCAGTCGCGCAGGGATGCCTAAACGCCCCGCATGGCCGGCCATTCCAAGTTCAAGAACATCATGTACCGCAAAGGGGCGCAGGATGCGAAGCGTTCCAAGCTCTTTTCCAAGTTGGCCCGTGAAATAACCACGGCGGCCAAGGTCGGGAACGCCGACCCCGACTTCAATCCGCGCCTGAGGGCCGTCATCGCGACCGCCAAGGCGGCCTCGATGCCCAAGGACAATATCGAGCGCGCGCTGAAGAAGGCGGAAGGCGGAGACGCCGAGAATTACGAGGAAATCCGCTACGAAGGCTTCGGCCCGGGCGGAGTCGCGGTCATCGTCGAGGCGCTGACCGACAACCGCAACCGCACCGCGACCGACGTGCGCACCGCCTTTTCGAAGAACGGCGGAAATGTCGGCTCCTCGGGCTCGGTGGCGCACGGTTTCGACCGGCTCGGCCTCATCAGCTACCCGGCAACAGCCGGCGACTCCGAAAAGGTGTTCGAGGCAGCGCTCGAGGCCGGCGCCGACGACGTCGAGTCGGGCGAGGACGGCCACGAGATCTGGACCGCGCCCGACGCGCTCCACGAGGTTGCCAAGGCGCTCGAATCCGTCCTCGGCCAGCCCGACGGCGCAAAGCTCGCCTGGCGCCCCAAGGAGCAGGTGGAGGTCTCGGCAGAGGTGGCCCAGCAGCTCGTCAAGATGATCGACGCGCTGGAGGACCTCGACGACGTGCAGACCGTCTTCGGCAATTACAGCTTCTCCGACGAGGTGATGGCGGCGCTGTGAGGCACGGCCGGTCATGATCCGCATCCTCGGCCTCGACCCCAGCCTGTCGCGCACCGGCTGGGGCATTGTCGAGGCCGAGGGCAACCGGCTGGTCCACATCGCCCATGGCGCAATCCCCACCCGCACCACCGATCCGCTGGCGGCCCGTCTGAAGATGCTGCACGACCGGCTCTGCGCCCTGGTTGCCGAACATGCGCCGCACGAGGCCGCGGTCGAGGAGGTGTTCGTCAACAAGAACCCGCAATCCACCCTCAAGCTCGGCCAGGCCCGCGGAGTGGCCCTGCTTGCGGTCGGCCACCTGCCCGTCGCCGAACATGCGACCCGCCTCGTCAAGAAGGCCGTCGTCGGCACCGGCGCTGCGGAAAAGGCCCAGGTGCTCGCCATGGTCCAGCGGCTGCTGCCCGGCTGCGGCGTAACCGGCGAGGACGAGGCCGACGCGCTCGCAGTCGCAATCGCCCACGCCCATCTGCGCACTGCCGTCGGCATCGGGAGCATGGCCGCGCCCGGAATTCGCGGCCCACAAGGACAGGCGGCATGATCGCCAGCCTGAAAGGCATCGTGCAGGCGACCGCTGCCGACCATGCCGTGATCGAGGTCGGCGGAGTCGGCTATCTCGTCCAGGCCTCGTCGCGCACCCTCTCCCAGCTCGAACCCGGCGCCGCCACCTTCCTCCTGGTCGAAACCCAGGTCCGCGAGGATGCGATCACCCTGTTCGGCTTCGGCAGCGCGTCGGAACGCGACTGGTTCCGCCTGCTCACCAGCGTGCAGGGCGTCGGCGGCAAGGTCGCCCTCGCCATCCTCGGAACGCTCGCGCCCGACGAGATCAGCCGCGCCGTCACCCTCGACGACAAGGCGATGATCGCCCGCGCGCAAGGCGTCGGCCCGCGCCTTGCCGCGCGCATCACCACCGAGCTCAAGGGCAAGGCAATGCCCGGCCTCGGCGCCGCGCTGGCCCCCGTCGCCGCCGCCACCCCCGCCCCTGCAACGCCTGCCGCCGACGCGGTCGCCGCCCTCGAGGCGCTCGGCTTCCGCACGCCGGATGCCGCCCGCGCCGTCGCCGAAGCCCAGCGCGACCTCGGCGATGACCTCCCCGTCCCGGCCCTTGTGCGCGAAGCGCTGAAGAGGGCCCGATGAGCAGCAACCCTCTCCTCTCTTCGAGCCGCGAGGAGGCGGACGCCGCGCTGCGCCCGAAAACGCTCGCCGAATTCGTCGGCCAGCAGGCCGCGCGGGAAAACCTGCGCGTCTTCATCGACGCCGCACGACAGCGCGGCGACGCGCTCGACCATGTGCTGCTTTCGGGCCCGCCCGGCCTCGGCAAGACCACGCTCGCCCAGATCCTCGCGCGCGAGATGGGCGTGGGCTTCCGCGCCACGTCGGGGCCCGTCATCTCCAAGGCCGGCGACCTCGCCGCCCTCCTCACCAACCTCGAGCCCAACGACCTCCTCTTCATCGACGAGATCCACCGCCTCGCCCCCCACGTCGAGGAAATCCTCTACCCCGCGATGGAGGACCGGGTGCTCGACATCATGATCGGCGAAGGCCCTTCCGCGCGCTCGATCCGCATCGATCTCCCGCCCTTCACGCTGGTCGGCGCCACCACCCGCTCGGGCCTCGTCACCCAGCCGCTGCGCGACCGCTTCGGCATCCCCGTGCGCCTCATCTTCTACACCGAGGCCGAGCTGCACGGCGTCGTCACCCGCGCCGCAGCACTCCTCGGCCTTGCCCTCACCGACGACGGCGCGCGCGAGATCGCCCGCCGCGCCCGCGGCACCCCCCGCATCGCCGGCCGGCTGCTCATGCGGGTGCGCGATTTCGCGAGCCAGCGCGAGGCCCCCGTCGACGCCGCCTTCGCCGACAATGCGCTCGCCCGGCTGGAGGTCGACCGCCTCGGCCTCGACGCGCAGGACCGCCGCTACCTCTGGATGATCGCCGATCTCTACAAGGGCGGCCCTGTCGGCATCGAGACGCTTGCGGCAGGCCTGTCGGAAGCGCGCGATACGCTGGAAGACGTTGTCGAACCCTATCTGATCCAGACCGGCCTCGTCGCCCGCACCGCGCGCGGCCGGGTGCTCAACGGCCCCGCCTGGGCCCACCTCGGCCTCAAGCCCCCGGCAAGCCAGCCCGTCCTCCCGCTCGAGGACGACGAAATCTGAACCCGCAGCACCGCTGCGACACGAGAGGGACCTTCATGCGCGCTCTGGCACTTTCGCTCCTCCTGGCAACCACTGCGCCCGCGGCTGCCGCCGGCATCGACGCCGCTGCCATCGAAAAGGCCGTCGCCGCCGACTGGTCCGGCTATCTCGCCCCCTTGTACGATCATTTCCACCGCAACCCCGAGCTCAGCTTCGTCGAGACGAACACCGCGGCCCGCATGGCGAAGGAGCTGCGTGCCGTGAAGGGCATGGAGGTGACCGAGAAGGTCGGAGGCACCGGAGTCGTCGGCGTGCTCAGGAACGGCCCTGGCCCCGTGATCCTGCTCCGCGCCGACATGGACGGCCTGCCCGTGCAGGAAAAGTCCGGCCTCCCCAACGCGTCCACCGTCCGCCAGAAGGACCGCACAGGCGTCGAACAGCCCGTCATGCACGCCTGCGGCCACGACACCCACATCACCGGCCTGGTCGGCACCGCCCGCCGCCTCGCAGCCTTGCGCGACCAGTGGTCGGGCACGCTCATCTTCGTCGTCCAGCCCGCCGAGGAAATCGTGGCCGGCGCCAAGGCCATGATGGCCGACGATCTCTACAAGCGCTTCGGCACGCCCGACTATGCGCTGGGCTGGCATGTCGCTGCCGAGCTCGAGACGGGCACCGTCGGGATCGCCGAAGGGGTCACCTATTCGGCCGCAGACACCGTCGACATCATCGTCCACGGCGTCGGCGCGCACGGCGCCTCGCCCCATTTCGGCAAGGATCCGGTGCTGATGGGCGCCGACATCGTCGGCGCGCTGCAATCCTTCGTCGGCCGCGAGATCGCGCCGCTGAACCCAGCCGTCATCACCGTCGGTGCCTTCCACGCCGGCACCAAGCACAACATCATCTCCGACCGCGCAGACCTCTGGCTGACGGTCCGCGCCGACGACCTGGAAACCCGCGACAAGCTGATCGCCGGCATCAAGCGTGTTTCCGAAGGCGTGGGCCGCAAGTGGGGCATGCCCGACGGCAAGCTGCCGGAAGTCCGCGTCCGCGAGGACGAGCGCGCGATCCCGAACGTCAATGACGCCGACACCACCAAGCGTCTGCGCAGCAGCTTCGTGGCCGTGTTCGGCGAACCCGTGCTCAGCAAGAAGCGCCGCTCCGGCATGGGCGCCGAGGATTTCCCCTATCTCGTGGGGCCCGGCGTGAAGGGCGTCTACTGGAACATCGGCGGCACCCCCAAGGCCGCCTTCGAGGCCGAAAAGGCCGGCGGCCCGGCCGTGGCCGGCCACCACGGCCCGCTGTTCAAGGTCGACGGCGAGGCAGCCGTGAAACTGGGTGCCGCCACCATGACGGTCGCCGTGCTGGAACTGGCGCCGAAGGCCGGGCGCTAGTCCCAGAGCCGCAGGATCAGGCTCTGGCTCGCAGTCGCGATCAGCTCGCCTGTCCGGGCAAAGATGTGCATCCGGCCATGCGCGAAGCCGTTCGCGACCCCGTGGATCTGCACGTCGCACAAAAGCCAGTCGGTCGGCACCCGGCGGTGGAAGCGGATCGAATTGTCCAGGCTGTTCCCGCCCGCATCCCGCCCCAGCGCCGGGCCGACCCCGCTGGGCACATAATCCGCCACGACCGCGATGAAGGCCGTGTCGATCGGCTGGTCGGGAATGACGGCGGGGTTCGGCCGCGCCCACATCACGATGTTTCCGTCGGGCGCCGGCCCGCCGCCCGCGCGGGGCCCGTGCATCGAGCCCTTGGCGATCCGGAACTCGATCCGGCTGTGGATGTCGTCCGGGTGCCGCCCGGCCCACAGTGTGCGCGGCTTGCAGTCGTCGGGCGGCGGCACGCGCGGGGCGAGGGTCCACTGCCCCCGCTCGGCCATGTCGCGCGCGCCAAGCGCCGACACCACAGTCAGCACCTCGCGGCCCTCGGCGGTGGTCGCCGTCACCCGCGCCTGGCTCACCTGGTTGCCGCGCACGCGCTCGTCCACCGCAAAGGTCACCGTCTCGCCGGGCCGGGCATAGCTTTCATACTGCGCCGAGGCCCAGACGACAGGCCGCCCCGTCACCGCCTCCAGCGCGCGCAGGCTTGCCCCAAGCCCAACGCCGCCGAACAGGAACAGGCGCTCCGCCGGCCCGACCGAGATGGGCGCCGCAATGTCGAGCGTGAAGGCCGTGTCGCCGGCAGGCTTCAGGTCGATCCACATGGAGGGGCCGTTAGCGCGGGCAGGCGCCGCGCGCACCCGCGAACTGCGACAGGCCGTCAGCGCCGTGCGGGCAGCAGGTCGAAATGCACAACATCGGCTCTCGTACCCAGGCGGGTGTAGAGGGCGACCGCCGGCCCATCCTCCGGATCGGCCTGGACATAGAGGCTGGACGCCCCGGTCTCCCCGGCAATCGCCTGCAGTTGGCGGATCAGCCGGGTCGCAATCCCACGCCGCCGCCAGCTCTCCACCACTGCAATGTCGTAGAGGTAGAGTTCCGTCGTCGCCCGCTCCAGCTTGTGCAACACATAGGCCGTTGCCCCGCCCACCACTGTGCCCTCGGCCTCGGCCACCAGCGCGACAACATCGGGCCGCGCCAGCAGGGACGCAAGCCAGCCGTCGTCGGGAAGGGACCCGGCATAGCGGTCCTGGTCCTCGAACGCCTCGGCACAAAGGGCGTTCAGCGCCCGCGCAGCCGCGATCCCGTCCGGGCCAAGCCGGCGGATCACCACATCGCTCACATGGCCTCCTGCCAGTGCAGCGCCTCGTACAGCAGCAGCGTGCCTGCCATCGCAACATTCAGGCTGTCCGCCCGCCCGCGCATCGGCATGATGACCAGCTGCTCGCACGCCGCCTTCAGCGCCTCGGGCAGCCCCTGCGCCTCGTTGCCCACCAGCAGCAGCGCCGGCGGCGCATAGGCGGCCGCGCGATAGTCGGTCGCGCGGCGGTCCAGCGCGGCCCCCGTCAGCGTCGCGCCGTGCCGCGCCTTCCACGCCAGGAACTCCGCCGTCGTCGCCTGCACGCAGGGCACGGTGAAGAAGGCCCCCATGCTCGCCCGCACGGCCTCAACGCTGGTCGGGTCCGCGCTGTCGTCCAGCAGGATCAGCGCGCCAGTGGCGGTCGCGTCGCAGGCCCTCAGCAGCGTGCCCAGGTTGCCGGGATCGCGCAGCCGCTCGGCAACCAGCGTGCGCGGCCCGGGCGTCAGGCCATCCAGCGACCGTTCGCGCGGCGCATAGGCGGCCGCAACCGCCTGCGGATTGTCCTTGCCCGTCACCCCCGACAAAAGCTCGGCGCTGGTTTCCAGCACCTGGCCCCCTTCGCCCAGCGTCGCCTGCACCAGCCGACGCACCAGCGGATGGTCACCCTTTCCGTCCGCGAACAGCAGCAGCTTGGGCACCCAGCCGGCCTCCAGCGCCTCGGTGCAGATGCGCAGGCCCTCGGCCAGGAACAGGCCCTCGCGTGCACGGTACTTCTTTTCCTTCAGCGACCGCAGCCGCTTCAGCGTGGTGTTCGAGCCAGAGGAGACCTGCGTGATCATAGCGGCGGCGCATTGTAGCAGTGCCACAGGAACAGCGCCGCCACGCCGCGATGCGGGCGCCAGGCCTCGGCCATCGCGCGCAGCGGCTTTTCGGTGGGCCGCGTCCCGTCGCCGAACATCCGCCCCGCCTGCACCTGAACGGCGAGGTCGCCGGCCGGAAACACGTCGCCGCGGCCTTCCGCGAACAGCAGGTAGATCTCGGCCGACCAGCGCCCCAGCCCGCGCACGCTCGACAGCAGGGCGATCGCCTGTTCGTCATCCGCCGGCAGGGCGTCGAGCGGCAGCGAGCCGTCGGCGACATGGGCGGCCAGGCTCTGCGCATAGCTCGCCTTCATGCCGCTCAGCCCCGCCGCGCGCAGCGCCTCAGGCGCGACCGCGATCAGCCGCGCCGGATCGTGCAGATTGCCCACCTGCGTCTCCAGCTTGCGCCAGATGCTGGCGGCCGCCGCGGTCGACACCTGCTGGCTGACGATCGCACGCAACAGCGTCTCATAGCCGCGCGGCCGGATGCGCGGCTCGGGCAATCCCAGCCGCGCGGCCGCTTCGCCGAAACGCGGGTCAATGGCAGCAAGTGCCTCCACCCCTTCCGCAATCCGCTCCGCCGTCAGTCCCATCCAGCCATCCGTTCCGCGCTGCCCGACCCCATGCCGGTCCCCATCCCCATCTTCAACGGCTTGCGTGTGGCACAGCCAGCGCTAATAGGCACCCACCCCGTGACGGTCACGGGTGATCCACGGAGCCGCCATGCCAACTCTCATCGTCGTCGACCGCAAGGGCAATGAAAAGGCCGTGACCGGGGAAACCGGCCTCAGCGTGATGGAAGTGATCCGCGACAACGGCTTCGACGAACTGCTCGCGCTCTGCGGTGGCTCCTGCAGCTGCGCCACCTGCCACGTCCACGTCGATGCAGCCTGGGCCGACAAGGTGGGCGCCCCCCACGAAGACGAAGCCGACCTCCTCGATTCGTCCGACCACCGCAGCGCCACCTCGCGCCTGTCGTGCCAGATTCCGTTCACGGATTCGCTTGACGGGCTGAAGGTCACCATCGCTCCGGAAGACTAAGCCTCCGGCCCCTGCTTTCGCAGGGGCAGGCGGCCCGGGCGCTGCCCGGGACCCGGCAGGGCACCGTGTGCCCTGCACCCACTGATTTGGTGCGATCACGGACCGCTCGGCGCCCGCCGCCAGTGATTGAATGCGACTGCGGCGCCCTTGTCAGCGCCGCAGGCATTCAACATCCGCCGCCCAAACCCCACTCGCGCCTATCCCCAAAAACCGGGGCCCGGGGTCCTTTGACCCCGAAAAAGCCGGTCCGGGCGGCAGCCCGGTTCATCCCGCGGCTCACGCCCCGGCAGCCGGCCCCATGACGAACGCATTCAGCTTGTTCCCGTCCGGATCGCGGAAATAGCCGGCGTAGAAGGTGTCGCCGCGTGGTCCCGGGGGGCCTTCGCAGGTGCCGCCGTTGGCCAGTGCGATGGCATGCAGCCGGTCCACCTGCGCCTTGTCCTTCGCTTCCAGTGCCACCATCACGCCATTGCCCACCGTCGCGGCGTTGCCGTCGAACGGCTTGGTCAGCCCGATCCCTGCGCTGCCGCCGGGCGTGCCCCAGGCGATGAAGCCGTCGAATTCCATCATGCGCGGTGTCGCCAGTTCGGCAGCAATCGCATCATAGAATTTCGCCGCGCGCGGCAGGTCGTTCGTTCCCAGCGTCACATAGCCGATCATCGGCACTCTCCTGTTGGTTGGCCCTCTCAGGAAGGAACATAACAGGAACGCTAGCGAGTCGCCAGCCCGCTTTCACCAGGCGCGGAATCCGTCGAAGCCGGGGTCGGTCCCGCGCAGCGCGCGTTCTGCCCCGGCGCGCGCGAAGGCCAGCGTGACGGCCCGGCGCCGCGCAGGCGGCAGCTTCGCCTCGCAGGCATCGCGCACCCACAGCGCCTCGTGCCGGTCCGCCACCAGAAGGCCGCAGGCATCGGGCGCGAACCGTTCGGCCTCCAGATGGTGGGCAAGCTCGGCCGGCACGGCCCAGGCGAAGCGGTCGCACCAGTCGCGGTAATGGTGCCACTTGCGGTCGCCCTTCAGGTCGGCGGCCGACACCTTGATCTCGATGATAAGGATCTCGCCCGTGCGCCCGACGGCCATGATGTCGGCACGGTGGCCATCCGCCAGCGTCACCTCGGTCAGCGGCGACCAGCCTTGCAGCCAGAGCAGCCGGCAGCTACCCCGCGCAACGTCAGCGCTGGTCAGGGGAGAGTGAAATGTCTCAGCCATACCGTGTCGGCTTTCTGCTCTGGCCCGGGCTCACGCAACTCGACATGACGGGCCCGGCGCAAGTGTTGTCGCGCATGCCGGGCGCCGAGATGCATTATGCATGGAAGGTGATCGAACCCATCCCCAGCGATTGCGGCCTTCCGCTGATGCCCACCATCACGCTCGCCGATTGCCCGCAGCTGGATATCCTGTGCGTGCCCGGCGGCGCGCCCGTCGCCCCCGTCATGCGCGATGACGAGGTGCTCCAATGGCTCCGCAGGCAGGCGGCCGGCGCCGAGTTCGTCACCTCGGTCTGCACCGGCTCGCTGATTCTCGCGGTAGCGGGCTTGCTGGAGGGGTACCGCGCCGGATGCTATTGGGCATCGGGGCAGGCGCTTCCCCTGTTCGGTGCGACGTTCGTGGAAGAACGGGTGGTGTTCGATCGCGACCGGATCACGGCCGGTGGCGTCACCTCCGGCATCGATTTCGCCTTCCGCCTTATCGAGCACAAGCTGGGCCGGGATGTCGCCGAAATGGTGCAGCTCTCGATCGAATATGACCCGCAGCCCATCGCCGGTGGCACGCCGCACAATGCCCGGCCCGAGATCGTCGAACGGGTGCGCGCGCTGATGGCAAGCCGCTTGTCCGAGCGCGCCGCTGAAATCGCCGAAATCGCTGCCCACTACCGCGCCTCCTGAGCAAGGGCGGCAGCCGCACGAAGCTCGTCCACGAAGCGCTGCCGTTCGGCGCGCTGGGTGGCGGCGTTCTCGATCCTGAGCAGGTATGAAGGGTGGACGGTCAGGAAGCCCGCCGCCCCATCCGGCAGTTTGATCGGCCGCCCGCGTTCACGGCCCACGGTCACGGCGCGCCCCAGCAGGGCCCGGCCCGCGCTGGCGCCGAGCATCAGCACCAGGCCCGGTTTCAGCAGGGCGCGTTCCTGGTCCAGCCACCAGCGGCAGGCCTGGATTTCGGCGGCGTTCGGGCTTTCGTGGATGCGGCGGCGCCCACGCAACTGAAATTTGAAGTGCTTCACCGCATTGGTCACATAGGCGCGGGAGCGGTCGATCCCGGCCTCGGCCAGGCACTGGTCCAGCAGCTGGCCCGCGGGCCCGACGAAGGGGCGGCCGGCAAGGTCCTCCTGGTCGCCGGGCTGCTCGCCCACGATCATCAGCCGCGCGTCGGTGGGGCCTTCGCCGAACACCGTCTGGGTGGCAGGACCGTGGAGCGGGCAAAGCTTGCAGCCCAGCGCCTGCGCCTTCACCTCGGCCAGCGTGCCGCCCGCGATCATGTCCACCGTCCGTGCCTCAGCCTGCGCGATCAGCTCGGGGATCAGCTCGGCCTCGGGGAGGTTCCGCCAGTATTTCTTCGGCATCTCGGCCTGCATCGCCTTCACCTTCAGCCGCGCCGGGTTGAAGGTGGAGGCGTAATAGGTCTTCCAGATCGCCTCGACCGGGTCTTCCGTGGGGGCATCGTCCTTGGTCGCCCCGGGGAGCCAGTGGATTGCCTGTCCGTCCCAGTGGGCCGACAGCTCTGGGGTCAGGATGGTCCAGCGCTGGGCGGCGAAGCGCCGGATGAAGAAGCCGATGTTCAGCCTGAGGATATGATGGGTCGGCTCGAACCAGGCGATGTAATGTTTTCCGCCTTCATCGTCGGTTTCGCGGAAGCGGACGAAGGCGCGCATCTTGTGCCGGTCGCGGCTGACGGCCTTTGCCAGTTCCGAAACCGCATCGACTTGTGGGTCGGAGCGGTCCTCCAGCAGGCGCGGCGAGGCCTGCAGGCGGACGAGCAGGCTGTAGAGCAGCGGCAAGCGTTCGGGCGCGCGGTTGCAGATGGCGAGTTCGGCGAGCTCGACATAGTGGCGCGGGACTCGCGGCGCCGGGGCGTCGGGCATGGGCGGCAGCGGGCTTGCGAGGTCTAGGGCGGCGCCGTCGCCTTCGACTGCCCAGTCGAGCGCATCGGGCGCGATCTTGAGCGCCAGCGCGGTGCGCGCGGCCTTGCGGAAGCCGTCGAGGTCGGCCGGATGCGCGAGGGTGGCGCGGTACATCAGAACAGGCTGAGCTGGGCCGGTGCAGTGACGAGGCGGATGCCGAGGCCCACCGAGTCGAGCTCGGCGCCGGGCCGCCAGTCGGGCGTCAGCAGGAAGGGCTTCACGCGCTTCGGGGAGGCGACGAGGCGCTCGACATCGGCCAGCCTGAGCTGCCGCCAGCGGCGTGCCGACAGGATGCGGTTCACGACCTTGGGGCCGAGGCCGGGGACGCGGAGCAGCATCTCCCTGGGCGCGCGGTTCACGTCGAGCGGGAAGAGGTGGCGGTTGGCGAGCGCCCAGGCGGCCTTGGGGTCCATGTCGAGCGGCAGGTGCCCGCCGGGCGTGGCGGCGGCGATTTCGGGCAGGGAAAAGCCGTAGAAGCGCAGCATCCAGTCGGCCTGGTAGAGCCTGTGTTCCCTGAGCAGCGGGGGGCGGCTTGGCGGAAGCGCCGAGGAGCTGTCGGGGATCGGGCTGTAGGCCGAATAATAGACCCGCCGCATGCCGTAGCCGCCGTAGAGGCCGTCGGCCCGGGCGAGGATCGCATGGTCGTCCGCGCCGTCGGCGCCCACGATCATCTGGGTGGATTGTCCGGCGGGCGCATAGCGCGGCGCGCTGCGATAGCGCTTCCGGGCGTCCTTCGCGTCGAGGATATGGTGCCTGAGCGTGCCCATCGAGCCCTGGATCGAGGTGACATCCTTTTCGGGGGCAAGGCGGGCGAGGCCGCTTTCGGTCGGAAGCTCGATGTTGATCGACAGCCGGTCGGCGTAGCGGCCGGCCTTTTCGAGGAGGTCCGGTGCCGAGTCGGGGATGGTCTTCAGGTGGATGTAGCCGCGGAAATCATGCTCTTCGCGCAAGCGTCGGGCGACCTCGACCAGCTGTTCCATTGTGTAGTCGCTGGAGCGGATGATGCCGGAGGACAGGAACAGCCCCTCGACGTAGTTGCGGCGGTAGAAGCCGATGGTGAGGCTGACCACTTCGTCCACCGTGAAGCGGGCGCGGCGGACGTTCGAGCTTCGGCGGTTGATGCAATAGGCGCAGTCGAAGATGCAGCTGTTCGTGAGCAGGATCTTCAGAAGCGAGATGCAGCGGCCGTCTGGCGCATAGGCGTGGCAGATGCCCATGCCTTCGGTGGAGCCCAGGCCCTTGCGATCGCGGCTGTCGCGTTTTGCGGTGCCTGACGACGCGCAGGAGGCATCATATTTCGCGGCATCGGCGAGAATCGCGAGCTTGGCCTTGAGGTCGAGCTGGGGCATCCCGTTCTTGATATGTTCACTCAGGGCTTGCGTCCAGCGATGATCTGAATTCCACTGATCGGGCGCGGCAATGTGACTGAGTGATTCTCCCGAATTGCGGATCGGTCGGGCGGCACCTACATTGTGCCCACGAGGAAAGGGTTTCCATGTCCGAGAACAATCGCAAGCCGCCGTCTCCGCTGGTCAGGAACATCCTGATGTGGGCAGGCATTCTGCTTGCGCTGGTGCTGATGGTGCAGCTGTTTCAGGGCCCGTCGGAGCGGCGGGCCGGGGGCGAGGAAGTCGCCTATTCCGAGTTTCTGGCCAAGGTCGACGAGGGCCAGGTGAAGGAGGCCGCCATTTCCGGCCGTCTGATCACCGGGCAGCTTTCCAATGGCCAGGCCTTCCGCACCTACAACCCCGGCGACATGCAGCTGATCGAGCGGCTGCGGGCGAAGAATGTGAAGTTCGA
>JAIXYT010000034.1 GCA_027490095.1 Sphingomonadales bacterium
AGAGACCGATCAGCGTTGCCGCCACCAGGCCGAGACTGGCATTCAGCAGCGGCAGGAGAACGGCAAGGAGGGCAAGCGCGACGGTGAGGCTGCGGGCTTCGCGGAAGCGCCGTGCCGCGAGCAGCCCCATGTCGAGCAGGAACAGGCAGAGCACGCCGCGGAACAGGTCGGTGAAGAAGAAGGAGACCGGCTGATAGCCTTGCTTGCCCGCGATCACGCCGATCAGGAAGGCGCCGACCAGCAGCACCACCGGGCCGTTCAGCAGCACTTCCCGCCAGACGCTGTGCTGGCCGAATCCTTCGGCGTTCTGGGTGTCTCCAAGCCCGGCAAGCGAGCCGCGGGCAAGCAACAGCCCGGCGATGATGGCGGGCGTTTCCATGAGCGCCAGCACGGCGACCATCCAGCCTGCGGGCGCCATTCCCCGGGCCTGCAGCACGGCAAAGCCGGTCACGAAGGTGACGACCGAGACCGAGCCATAGTGGGCAGCAACTGCGCCGGCGTTCATGCTGTCGAGGCCGCCGATGCGGCGAAGCAGCTGGAAGCCGACGAAGGGCAGGCCGAAGCTGAGGGCAAGCCCTGCGAGCCCGGCGCTCAGCATCTGCGGGTCGAGACCTGCCGCCGACACCTCGACTCCGCCTTTCAGCCCGATCGACGCCATCAGGTAGAGCGACATGCCCTTCGAGACGCTTTCCGGGATCGACAGGTCGGAGCGTGCGAAGGATGCAATCGCGCCCAGCACGAAGAACAGGATTACCGGCGAGGCGAGGGTTGCAAGGACGTCCGACATCGGCTCGGGCGCCTATGGTGCGGCAGGCCCCTTTGCAAGCGACTCCGCGCGGGCTTCGGCTGCGGATTTGAGGATCTCATAGGCCGCCTGCGCGGCCTGGAAACGCTGGGCGGCTTCCGCATTGCCGGGATTGAGATCCGGGTGGTTTTCTTTGGCCATCTTCCTGTGAGCAGCCTTTATGGCTGCCTCGTCGGCATCCGGCGGAAGATCGAACAGGCGAAGCGCGTCCAGTTCCGCGCGCGAGCGGCTGCCGTCGCCGCTGGTCCATTGCCAGTGGCGGGCGCGCTCGTAGGCGCGGGCGCCGCGCTGCTCTTCGGCTTCCTGGGCCGCGGCTTCTTCCTCGCTCAGCGCGTCGAAATAGTTCCAGCCCTTGTTGTATTCGGCGGCATGGGCTTCGCAGAAGTACCATCGGTCGGGCTTGTTGGGCGCCTTGGGGGCAGGGCAGGTGCCCGGCAGGGTGCAGCCGTGGCGGTCGCACAGGCGCTGCGCTTCGGGCGCCTTTCCGGCGCCTTCATAAGCGCGCCAGCGCGGAAAGCCCCAGTCAGAGCTGCGGCGCTGGCGCGGCATGGCTATCCCACGGGAATCGCATGACGTCTGGTTCCACCAGGCCGAGGCGGGCTTCAACCGAAAACAGCCGGTCCCGGCTGAAATGCCTCAGGGGTGCGTCGCGCCGGCCTTCGGGGGACGCGATGAAGCGGTTGATACGGCCCACCGGAGAACCATCCCGGCGGTCATCCAGAAAGGCCCGGGCATTGGCCAGCCAGAACTGCGTCAGGGTTTCATGGTAACCCTGTGTGCTGTCGTTCACCCCGCCAACAGCTATATTGTAGCTTGAAATGATGCCGGGAAGTTCCTGTTCCAGAACAAGTTCCGGATGTTCCAGGATAAGGACGCAAACGGCTGCAAGATGGGCCTCATGGGTCCATTGCGGCCGCGGCAGGCTGCGCGCCAGCAATCCGGCGGCAATCCGCCGGACCTCGGAATCCGTCCCGAAAAGCCGGGGCGGATGGTCATCCGCCCCGGAGGCCACCTCAGGCGGCCTTTGGGGCGGCTTCGCGGACGCCTTGCTCGACGTGGTCCTCGAACTGGGCGAAGTTCTCGACGAACATCTTCACCAGCGCGTTGGCCTTCGCGTCATAGGCAGCCGGATCGGGCCAGGTTGCGCGCGGGTCGAGGATCTTCGAATCCACGCCCGGCACGGAGACGGGGACTGCGAAGCCGAAGAAGGGGTCCTTGCGGAACTCGGCATTCTTCAGGCTGCCGTCGAGCGCGGCATTCAGCAGCGCACGGGTCACCTTGATCGGCATGCGGCTGCCGGTGCCGTACTGGCCGCCGGTCCAGCCGGTGTTGACCAGCCAGCAGTCGACGCCGCCCCTGGCGATCCGCTCCTTCAGCAGATTGCCGTAGACACTGGGATGACGCGGCATGAAGGGCGCGCCGAAGCAGGTGGAGAAGGTGGCGTCGGGCTCGGTCACGCCGATTTCCGTGCCTGCGACGCGGGCGGTGTAGCCCGACAGGAAGTGATACATCGCCTGATCGGGTGTCAGCCGCGCGATCGGGGGCAGGATGCCGAAGGCGTCGGCCGTCAGCATGATGATGTTGCGCGGAACCGGCCCGAGGTTCTTTTCCGACGTGTTCGGAATGAAGTCGATCGGGTAGGAGCCGCGGCTGTTTTCGGCCAGGCGGTTGTCGTCGAGGTCGATCTCGCGCGTGGCGGGGTCGATCACCACATTCTCCAGCACGGTGCCGAAGCGCTTGGTGGTGGCATAGATCTCCGGCTCAGCCGTCGGCGAGAGGCGGATCATCTTGGCGTAGCAGCCGCCTTCGAAGTTGAAGACCGCGGTGTCGGACCAGCCATGCTCGTCGTCGCCGATCAGTGTGCGGCTGGCGTCGGCCGACAGCGTGGTCTTGCCCGTGCCGGACAGGCCGAAGAAGACCGCGGTGTCGCCATTGGGGCCGATGTTGGCCGAGCAGTGCATCGGCATCACGCCCCGGGTGGGCAGCAGATAGTTGAGGATGCCGAAGACCGACTTCTTCATTTCGCCGGCGTAGCGCGTGCCGCCGATCAGGATCAGCTTTTCGGTGAAGTTGACCGCGATCACCGTTTCCGAGCGGCAGCCGTGGCGCGCCGGATCGGCCTTGAAGCTCGGCAGGTCGATGATGGTGTAATCGGCTGCGAACGCGGCCAATTCTGCGGCACTGGGCCGCACGAGCAGGGTGCGGATGAACAACGAGTGCCAGGCGAATTCGGTGACGACACGGACGTTCACGCGATATTCGGGCTGCGAGCCGCCGAAGAGCTGCTGGACGAACAGCGTGTCCTTTTCCGCAAGCGCGGCCATGAAGTCGGCCTTCAGCGCTGCGAAATGGGCAGGGTCCATCGGCTTGTTCGACTTGCCCCACCAGACGGTGGATTCGGTCTCCGCATCCTTCACGGTGAACTTGTCGTTGGCGGAGCGGCCGGTGTGCTTTCCGGTTTCGACGACGAAGGCGCCGTCCTTCGACAGCAGCCCTTCACCACGGGCGACGGCCAGTTCGATGAGGGGAGCCGTGCCGAGGTTGGCGTGCACGGTCGCACCCGCCTTCAGGGTCAGGCCTTCGAGTTCCTTGCCGGTCGTTGATCCCACCAGTCCGTTCCCTTCATTCATCCCGGGCGCCCCCCTGTTCGTGGCGGGCTTGCCTGTTGCGTTCGGGCAGCGAAATGCTGCCGGACATGTGCGGAGCCATGCGGCAGCCGCATACGTATGCAGCATCCCCCTAACGTAGCTGTTATGCCGTGTGAAGCACCTGAAACATGAAGCTTTGGTACGGACAAGGTTAGCAGCTATACACCCGCCGCATGACCATTCGAGCGCCGTTGCCGAACAGCCTGTCCCGGCGGACCATCCGGAGCCTGCCCGGATGGCGATGACCGACATCCCGACCATCGCCCTTGTGGATGACGACCGCAACATCCTCACCTCGGTGAGCCTGGCGTTGCAGGCCGAAGGATTCACGACGCGGGTCTATGCCGACGGCGCCGCCGGGCTGAAGGCGCTTCTGGAAAACCCGCCCGATCTTGCCGTCGTCGACATCAAGATGCCGCGCATGGACGGGATGGAGATGCTGCGCCGGCTGCGCGAAAAATCGGATCTTCCCGTCATCTTTCTCACCTCGAAGGATACGGAGATCGACGAGGCGCTCGGCCTTGCGATGGGCGCCGACGACTATATCGGCAAGCCGTTCAGCCAGCGCCTGCTGATCGAACGAATCCGGGCCGTGCTCCGGCGAACCGCCAGCCGTCGCGGCCTGGGCGAAGACGCGGATGGCCCGCCGGCCGAGCCGATCGTGCGGGGCAAGCTGGAAATGGACCCGGCGCGACACCGCGTGCGCTGGGGTGGGCGCGATGTTCCCCTGACCGTCACCGAGTTCCTGATCCTTGATGCGCTGGCGCAGCGCCCTGGCTTCGTGAAATCCCGCGACCAGCTGATGGACGTGGCCTATGCCCATGACAGCTATGTCGATGATCGAACGATCGACAGCCATATCAAGCGCTTGCGAAAGAAGTTTCGCGAAGTGGATCAGGAATTCAAGGCGATCGAGACGCTCTATGGCGTCGGCTATCGCTTCGATGAGGAAGACTGAAGGGTGCGCGCGCCCGCAGCGGATCGGCCGTGAACGGAACCTTCCCCGGGCGCGATACCGCGCGCATGACGCGCCGTTCGGCCGTGCTTCCGCGCTTTGTCGGCTGGTCCTCGCTGGGCACGCGCATCCTGCTAGTGAACCTGGTTGCGATACTCGCGCTGGCGGGCGCCCTTTTCTACATCGAAGGCTTCCGCAGCCGCCTGCTGGAAACGCGCGGGCAGGAGCTGCTGCGCCAGGGCGACATCGTGGCGCAGTTCCTGGAGAATCAGGGGCTCGAGAAGGGCAGCGCGGCCATCCTGGACATTTCCAGCCCGCGTGGCACCAGGATCCGTCTTTACGGCGCGGATGGCATGCTGCTGGCGGACAACTGGACCAACCCCGATGTCACGCGCTTCCAGCTGGTCGACCCCACGACCGAAGGCTTCCGCCGCGAGAGTGCGATCCTGATCGACCGCGCGATCGATCTGCTGACAGGGCAGGGGGAGCTTGCCGCCTATGCCGAGCCCGGCTTCGACAGCGCGGACGCCTGGGACGAGGTCGGCCGCGCCGCGCGGAACGGTCGGCCGGTGATGGCGGCCCGCCAGACCCCCGACCGACTGGTCGTCCTGCAGGCCGCAGTGCCCCTGGAAGGCACCGAAGGCGGGCGGGCGGTGGTGCTGCTGACGGTCGACACGCCAGACGTGATCGATCTGGTGCGCCGGGAGCGCATGACCTCCTTCCTGGTCTTCCTCGTCGTCCTCGTCTTTTCGCTCGCGCTCAGCATCTATCTTGCCCGCACGATCGTCGTGCCGCTCAGGCAGCTTGCCTTTGCCGCGCACAAGGTCCGGCTCGGCCGGCAGCGCGACGTTGTGGTTCCGCGGCTGCCGCATAGGCGCGACGAGATCGGTGGGTTGGCGCGTGCGATTGCGGACATGACGGCGACGCTGCGGCAGCGGATCGACGCAACTGAAGCCTTTGCCGCCGATGTGGCGCACGAGCTGAAGAACCCGCTTGCCAGCCTTCGCAGCGCCGTCGAGGCACTGGGCAGCGTGAAGGACGAAAAGGCCCGTGCCCAGCTTTTCGGCCTGATCGACGAGGATGTTCGCCGAATCGACCGGCTGATCACCGACATTGCGGCCGCCTCCCGGCTTGATGCGGAGCTGTCCCGCACGCGATTCCAGCCGGTGGATGTGGCCCGGCTGGCTGGCGGTCTGGTTGGTGCCACCATGGCGGGCGGGCCGCAGCGCCGCGGAATTCGCCTGGAAACCGACCTGCCGGAGCCGGGCGAGGCCATGGTCCAGGCCGACGCCGACAGGCTGGCGCAGGTGCTGAACAACCTGATCGACAATGCCATCAGTTTTTCGCCTGCGGGGGGCGCCGTCGAGATCCTGGTCCGTCGCAACGGACCCGAGGTGGTGATCGAGGTTGCGGACCATGGCCCGGGGGTTCCGCCCGAAGCACGCCACGCGATCTTCGAGCGCTTCTATTCCGAGCGCACCGAGGGCCAGGATTATGGCCAGCACAGCGGGCTCGGCCTGTCGATCGCCAAGGCCATCGTCGACGCGCTGGACGGCCGGATCGAAGCGCTGGATCGCCCCGATGGCGGAACCGGCAGCCTCTTCCGCGTCACCCTGCCTGCGATCTGAGCCCCGAATGGCGCAGCCGGCTGTTCCCACCATCCATGCAACAGCGGTTGCCTTGGGGGGCAAGGGCGTTTTGCTGCTTGGCCCGCCGGGCAGCGGCAAGTCTGATCTGGCTCTCCGCCTGATCGACCGGGGCGCGACGCTGATCGCCGACGACCGCGTCCACATCGCGGCGGACGGCACGCTTCATCCGCCGCCGGCGCTGGCCGGGCTGATCGAGGTGCGCGGGCTGGGGATCGTGCAGATGCCCCATGTCGGCGGGATCACGGCGGCTCTTGCCGTCGAACTGGGGGCTGATCCGCACCGGATGCCGCTGCCGGCCGTTCGGCTGGTGGGAGGCCTCGAACTGCCGAGCGTGGTTGTGTCGGCGTTCGAAGCTTCGGCCCCGCAGAAAGTGGAACTGGCAGTGGCCCTTGGTGGCCCGAAGGGATAAGCAGGCGCCGATGCCCGAACCCGTGCTGGTCAAGGATGAGCCGCCCGCCCCCGTGCTGATCGTCACGGGGCTTTCGGGTGCGGGCAAGTCAACGGCGCTCAAGGGGCTGGAGGATCTGGGCTACGAGGCGGTGGACAATCTGCCGGTCTCGCTGCTGGGCGCGCTGCTTGCCGTGCCGGGCGGGCACAGGCTTGCCATCGGGATCGACGCGCGCACCCGCGCCTTCAGCCCCGAGCAGGTGCTTCAGGCGATCGACGAGCATGCAACGCCGGTGCGCGCGATTCGCATCCTTTACCTCGACTGCGCCGGCAATGAGCTCGTCCGCCGCTTTTCCGAGACACGGCGGCGCCACCCGTTGGCGCTCGATCGGCCGGCCGGTGACGGCATCGCACTCGAACGCGAGCTGCTGGCCGAACTGCGCCGCACCGCCGATGTGGTCATCGATACCACCGACCTGTCATCCAATGATCTCCGCAGGGCGATCTCGACGCGGTTCGGCACTGCGGGGCACAAGTCGCTGACGCTGACCCTGATGAGCTTCGGCTATGCGCGCGGTGTGCCGCGCGACGCCGACCTGGTGTTCGACATGCGATTCCTGAAGAATCCGCATTGGGTGCCCGAGCTTCGGCCCCTGACCGGGCTGGACCCGGCCGTCACCGCGCATGTGCAATCGGATCCGGCCTATATGCCCGCGTTCGATGCGATCATGGGGCTTCTAACCCTCTTGCTCCCGGGCTATGCGCGGGAAGGGCGTGCCTATCTGACGGTTGCGTTCGGCTGCACAGGCGGTCGCCATCGCTCGGTTGCGGTGGCAGAGGCTGCAGCCGCAGGACTGCACGCAGCCGGTTGGGCAAATGCCGTTGTGCACCGGGATGCCGCGCATGGTGGCCCGGCGCCCGAGGAAGAAGGCCTCGGGGAACTGGATCGAACGGCTGGCGAAGGCCAGCAGAAGGACATTGGATGATCGGGTTGGTACTGGTGACGCATGGCCGGCTGGCAGCGGAGTTCATTGCTGCCATGGAACATGTCGTTGGCCCCCAGGCGCAATGCATCGCGGTGTGCATCGAGGCCAATGACGACATGGAGGAACGGCGCGCGGAGATCGCCCGGGCGGCGACCGACGTGGACCAGGGCGATGGTGTGATCCTGCTGACCGACATGTTCGGCGGCACGCCGTCCAACCTTGCCATTTCGCTTCTGGGGCGGCCCAATCTGGAAGTGATTGCCGGCATCAACCTGCCGATGCTGATCAAGCTTGCCAGCGTTCGCAAGGCCAAGAGCGTCAGCGAAGCCGTTGATCTGGCCCAGGAAGCCGGGCGAAAATACATCAGCGTCGCCAGCCGCCTGCTCGGCGAGGCCGCCTGAGGCGCACGGGCTTGAACGCGGGGCCAGTCACAGTCCTGATCTGCAACCGGCGCGGTCTGCATGCGCGGGCCAGCGCGAAGTTCGTGACGCTCGCCAGCCAGTATGACGCAACGGTCACCGTCTCCAAGGACGGATCGGACGTGCTCGGCACGTCGATCATGGGGTTGATGATGCTGGCGGCCGCAATGGGCGACACGATCGAGGTGAAGGCCGAAGGCGCCCAGGCGGACGAGGCGCTTGCCGCGCTGGTGGGGCTGGTTGAGGGGAAGTTCGGGGAAGACTGAAGGCGGCCGATGCCAGCGCACAGCGCTGGTCAGCGGACTCGCCGCAAGTCCGGCCGGCGGGGCGCTGGCCCGAAGGCCAGCGAACCCGTCCGACGGCCCGGCTATGCCGGGCTTTTTCCTTTCTCGTTCTGGCTCCATCCAGCGGACTCGCGGGCTTTGCCCGCGGCCGCGCGGCAATGCCGCACGAGTCCGCCGAATGTGCCAAGGAAAAACAAAAAAAGACCCGGCAAAGCCGGGTCGTCGGACGGGTTCGGCGACCTGATGGTCGCCGCCCCGCCGGCCGCTCGCTGCGCGAGTTCGGGGACCAGGGCTTTGCCCTAGCTCCCGGCCGCTTCGCTCTGCAACTGTATATAATTCTGCAGCCCCTGGTCCTTGATCATCTGCTGCTGCGTCTCGATGAAGTCGACATGCTCCTCCTCGGCCTCGAGGATGTGCACGAACAGTTCGCGGCTGCCGAAGTCGCGGACGCTCTCGCAGTGGAGGATCGCCTCTTTCAACAGGGCAACGGCTTCATATTCGAGGTCCAGATCGGCCTGCAGGATTTCGGGCACGGTCTCGCCGATGCGCAGGCGGTTCAGCGCCTGGAGATTGGGGAAGCCATCCAGGAACAGGATGCGCTCCATCAGCTTGTCGGCGTGCTTCATCTCGTCGATCGACTCGTGATACTCGTACTTGGCGAGCTTCTTCACGCCCCAGTTGTCGAGCAGACGGTAGTGCAGGAAATACTGGTTGATGGCGGTCAGTTCGCCCTTCAGCACCGCATTCAGAAACTCGATGACCTTCTTGTCGCCCTTCATGACCGCCTCACTCCGCTGGAACAGATTGCCCGTTTGGCGACGTCATTGATAAAAGTCAAACAAAAACAGATATTTAATTGAGAACGGCTTTGACTAGCATTCGCAACTGCAGCGGGGTTGCGCGGAAGGCCATATGGGCTAAAGCCTGCCCGCCATGACTGAGCAGACAAAGGCGGCAGATTACCGCCACACCGTGTTCCTGCCCGAAACGGGCTTCCCCATGAAGGCCGGCCTTGCCGAGACCGAGCCCCGCCTGCTGGCGCGCTGGGCGGCCGACGACGCGCACGCGAAACTGCGCGAGATCCGTGACCGTTCCGCGCGCTGGATCCTGCACGATGGCCCCCCTTACGCCAACGGGGACATGCACCTGGGCCATGCGATGAACCACATCCTGAAGGATCTGGTCGTCCGCACCCGCACCATGCTTGGGTTCGACAGCCCCTATATCCCCGGCTGGGACTGCCACGGCCTTCCGATCGAGTGGAAGGTCGAGGAGCTGAACCGCGAGAAGGGGGTGAAGAAGGGCGACCTGGACCCGATCGCCTTCCGCCAGCAGTGCCGGGATTATGCGGCGCACTGGGTGAATGTGCAGCGCGAGCAGCTGAAGCGGCTGGGCATCTGGGGCGAATGGGAAAATCCGTATCTTACCATGGATTTCGCGTCGGAAGCGACCATCGCGTCTGAGCTGATGAAGTTCGCGACAAGCGGCCAGCTGTATCGCGGCGCCAAGCCGGTGATGTGGTCGCCGGTTGAGCAGACCGCGCTCGCCGAAGCCGAGGTCGAGTATGAGGAAATCGTCTCCACCCAGATCGACGTGGCCTTCGAGATCGTGGAGGCGCCGAACGCGCCCGAGCTGGTCGGCGCCCATGCGGTGATCTGGACGACGACGCCCTGGACCATTCCGGTGAACCGGGCCTTGGCCTATGGGGAGGCGGTTGAGTATCGACTTTGTCGTCTGGATGATGGCCGGCAGGTGGTTGTTGCCGCAGAGCTGATCGAGAGCGTTGCTGCTCGTTCGGGCCAGAATCTGGTGCCGATGAAGGCCGTGGCCGGGGCAGCCCTCGCCGGTGCCGTCGCGCGCCACCCTCTCCACCACCTCGGTGGCTTCTTCGCCGAACCGCGCCCGCTGCTGCCGGGCGACTTCGTCACCACCGACGCGGGCACGGGCCTCGTCCACATGGCACCTGACCATGGCGAGGACGATTTCTATCTGTGCAAGGCCCACGGCGTGGAGCCGAAGTTCGTGGTGGGCCCGGACGGCACCTACCAGGCGGACTGGCCTGTCGTCGGCGGCCAACATGTCTACAAGGTCAACGATCCCAACGGCCCGATCTGCACCGCGCTCCGCGAAGCCGGCGCGCTGTTGGCAGCCTCGGCCGATTATCGCCACAGCTATCCGCACTCGTGGCGGTCGAAGAAGAAGCTGATCTACCGCTGCACGCCGCAATGGTTCGTCGCCATGGACCGGGACCTCGGCGACGGCACCACGCTGCGCGGTCGGGCGCTCAAGGCGATTGCGGAAACCAGCTGGTACCCGGCCCAGGGCGAGAACCGCATCCGCGCGATGGTGGAAGGCCGGCCCGACTGGGTGCTCAGCCGCCAGCGCGCCTGGGGCGTGCCGATCACCCTGTTCGTGAAGAAGGGCACGGGCGACTATCTGGCAGACCCGGCCGTGAACGCCCGTATCGCGGAGGCGATCCGGCAAGATGGCGCCGACGCCTGGTGGACGCGCGACCCGCAGGAGTTTCTGGGCAACGCCTACAAGGCGGACGATTACGAGCAGGTGACGGACATTCTCGATGTCTGGTTCGACAGCGGCTCGACCCACGCCTTCGTGACCGAGCAGCGCCTGCACGCGGCCCAGGCGGACCTCTATCTCGAAGGCTCGGACCAGCACCGGGGCTGGTTCCAGTCCTCATTGCTGGAAAGCTGCGGCACGCGGGGGCGGGCGCCCTACAAGGGCGTGCTGACGCACGGCATGACGCTGGACGACAAGGGCCGAAAGATGTCCAAGTCGCTCGGCAATGTCGTGGACCCTCAGACGATTATCCGGGATTCCGGAGTCGATGTGTTAAGACTGTGGGTCGCCTCGACCGACACGTCGGAGGACCAGCGCTTCGGCAAGCTGGCGATGCAGACGACGGTCGATGCCTATCGCAAGCTCCGCAACACGCTGCGCTATCTGCTGGGCGCGCTGAAGGGCTACACCGCCGAAGAGGCCGTGCCGGTGTCGGAGATGCCCGAGCTGGAGCGCTATATCCTCTCGCGCCTCGCGGCGCTGGATGCCGAAATCCGCGGCCATGTCGAAGTCCACGCCTATGCCAAGATGATGGCGGCACTGACGAGCTTCGTGAACAGTGACCTGTCGGCCTTCTTCTTCGATGTCCGCAAGGACAGCCTCTATTGCGACGGGCCACTGTCGCCGAAGCGTCGGGCCTATCGCACGGTCCTTGCAACCCTGTTCGATGCGCTGACCGCCTGGTTGGCGCCGGTCCTCGTGTTCACGGCCGAGGAAGCGCACGAACATCGCTGGGGGGACGGCAGCTCGGTGCACCACGGCACTTATGCCGAAATCCCGGCCGACTGGCACAATCCGGCGCTGGAGGCGAAGTTCGGCCGCCTGCGTGACCTTCGCGCGCTCGTCACCCAGGCGATAGAGCCCATGCGGCGCGAGAAGCAGGTCGGCTCGTCGAACGAGGTCGCGGTTCGCCTGTTCGCCCCCGAAGCGGATGTGGCGCTGGTGCGTTCGGTCGATTTTGCCGAACTGTGCATCGTCTCGTCGGTGGACGCTGTCGTGGCCGAGGGTGACCCGCGTGTCGAAGCTGAGCCCTCCACCCATGCGCGCTGCGCCCGCTGCTGGCGCCACCTGCCCGACGTGTCGGCGGAAACCCAGCTCTGCGGCCGCTGCGACGATGTCGTTCTGGAGCATGGGGAATGACCCGCACCGCCTATGGCCTGGCGGCGTTGGTGTTCGTCATCGATCAGCTGGTGAAATACTGGATCATCAACATGGTCGAGCTGCAGGCCCGCGTCAGCGTGCCTGTTCTGCCGGTCTTCTCGCTCACCTGGGTGGAAAACCGCGGCGTTTCCATGGGGATGCTGACGGCCGACACAGAGGTCG
Organism: Sphingomonadales bacterium; assembly: GCA_027490095.1. Classification (GTDB taxonomy): domain Bacteria; phylum Pseudomonadota; class Alphaproteobacteria; order Sphingomonadales; family Sphingomonadaceae; genus Sandaracinobacteroides. The sequence continues at coordinate 12,034 of JAIXYT010000034.1, forward strand.
GGCGCTGGCTGCTGGTGGGGCTGACGGGGATCATCGCCACTGTCGTCGCCGTCTGGATCCGCCGGGAGCGGCACCTGCCCGAGACGCTTGCGCTTGGCCTGGTGCTGGGCGGCGCGCTCGGCAACATCGTCGATCGCATCCGCTTTGGCTATGTGGTGGACTTCATCCATTTGCATGCGGGCCCCTGGTCCTTCTATGTGTTCAATGTGGCCGATGCGGCGATCACCCTGGGGGTGATCATCCTGCTGTTTCGCGCCCTCACCAGCCGGCCCGAGCCTTCGGACAGCGCCGGTTCAGACAAGTCGTCGGAAAGAGTGCAAGATGCCTGACCACGCCACCAAAGTCCGCGCCTTCGCCCTCGTTGCCGGCGCAGCCGCCGTGCTGGCTGCCTGCGGGGGCAACGACATTGCCGACCGCAAGCGCCCCGACGAGTTCGCGATCGGAAAGCAGGCGCCACTTGTGGTGCCGCCCGATTTTGCACTGGCCCCGCCGCGCCCCGGTGCCCCCCGGCCGATCGGCGCCGACAGCCAGCAGCAGGCGCTCGAGGCGCTGTTCGGCCCAGGCGTGCAGCTGCCCCCCAAGTCCGCGATCGAGAACCAGATCCTCTCCGACGCACAGGCTGTCCGCATCGACGCGAATGTCCGGGCGACCGCCGACGATGTGCCGGGCGGCGTTGCCACTTCGACGGTCGACAAGGGCAGCTTCCTGCGCGAGCTGATGGATGCCCCTGCCGGCACCCGCAACGCGGATATCGCGCGCGTCACGATCCCCGGCTCGGGAAGCTGACCGGCGCGCTCAGCGCTTCTTGAACAGCCCGCCCAGAATCCCGCGCACCAGGCTGCGGCCGGCCTGCGTGGCAACGGCTGCCGCCGTTGCCATCGCGACCTTCTCCATCTTGCCCATCGGCGAGGCGCGATAGGCCCGCGCGGCGGCCGCCTCGTCCTTCGCCTTCTGTGCGGCCGCCTTGCGAGCCTCTATCTCGGCCTTTTCGGCGTCCTTCGCCTCCGCTGTCGCGGCCGCCTTTGCAGCCAGCAGCTCGAAGGCGGACTCGCGGTCGACCGTCTCGTCATATTTGCCCGCCACCGGCGACGTGCTCAGGATCACCTTGCGCTCGCCGCTGTCCAGCGGGCCGGGGCGCGAGGCCGGCGGGCGGATGAAGACCCGCTCGACAGGGGAGGGCGCGCCATCGGCCATCAGCAGCGACACCAGCGCCTCGCCCGTCTTCAGCTCCAGGATCTCGCGCTGCACATCCACCTTCGGATTCTGCCGGAAGGTCTGGGCGGCGGCCTTTACCGCCTTCTGGTCACGCGGGGTGAAGGCGCGCAGGGCATGCTGCACCCTGTTGCCCAGCTGGCCAGCAATGGCCTTGGGCACGTCGATCGAGTTCTGGGTGATGAAATAGACGCCGACGCCCTTGGAGCGAATCAGGCGGACCACCTGCTCCACCTTGTCGAGCAGCGCCTTGGGCGCCTCGTCGAACAGCAGGTGGGCCTCGTCGAAGAAGAAGACGAGCTTCGGCTTGTCGGGGTCTCCAACCTCGGGAAGTTCCTCGAACAGCTCCGAGAGCATCCAGAGCAGGAAGGTTGCATAGAGCTTCGGGCTGGACATCAGCCTGTCGGCGGCCAGGATGTTCACCTGGCCTCGGCCATCCTCGCCCACATGCATCATGTCGGTCATCACCAGTGCGGGCTCGCCGAAGAAGCGGTCGCCCCCTTGGGATTCGAGGCTGAGCAGCTGCCTTTGGATGGCGCCGATGGAGGCCGAAGTGACATTGCCGTAGCTGGTCGCCAGCTCCTTTGCATTCTCGCCGCACCAGGCGAGCATCTGCTTCAGATCCTTGAGGTCGAGCAGCAACAGCCCCTGGTCGTCGGCCACCTTGAAGGCAATCGCGAGCACGCCCTCCTGCGTGTCGTTGAGGCCGAGCAGCCGGGCCAGCAGCAGCGGACCCATTTCGGATACCGTGGTGCGCACCGGGTGGCCCTGCTCGCCGAACAGATCCCAGAACACGGCGGGCGTGTCGGCATAGGGGTAGGTGCCGATGCCGATATCGGCAGCGCGGGTCTGGAAGGGTTCGTGCAGCTTGGCGGTCGGGCTGCCGGGCATCGCCATGCCGGCGAGGTCGCCCTTCACGTCGGCGAGGAAGACGGGGACGCCGACCTTGCTGAAGCCTTCGGCCAGCACCTGCAGCGTGATGGTCTTGCCGGTGCCGGTGGCGCCGGCTATCAGCCCGTGGCGGTTGGCCCGTTTCAGCACCATCGCCTGGGCGGATTCCCCGCCCGAGCGCGCGCCGATGAAAAGAGTGCCTTCCGCGTCCGACATGCTGCCTCCCCACTGCCTGTGCAGGGATCTCGCTAGCGCGCCGGACGCGGAAGTTTAAGTGCTTATTGGATCTTCACGCCGATGAAACGGCCCGGCGTGTTGCCGCGCTGCACGAACAGCAGCACCGTGTCGCGGCCGGCCTTGCGGGCATCGGCGACGGCAGTCGCGGCTTCCTGGGGGTTGCGCACCGGCTGCTGGTTCACCGAGACGATGATGTCGCCGCGCTGGATGCCCTGTTCGGCGGCATCCGACGAGGCGTTCACCTGCGCCACCACGACGCCCTGCACCGTGTCGGGCAGGCGCAGCTGCTGGCGGATTTCGGGGGTCATCGCCTGCAGCGTGATGCCGAGCGACTTGCGTGCGGCTTCGGCGCCGGGCTGGTCCTTGGCGCCCGGCGCGTCCGGCTCGACAGTCTCGGGCTGGCCCAGCAGGGCGGCTTCGGCCGGGCGCTCGCCGATGGTGGCGGTCAGCGTCAGCCGCTTGCCGCCGCGGATCACCTCGATCGGCACACGCGATCCGATCGGCGTGTTGGCGACGATGTACGAAAGGCTGTTGTCGGGCGTGACCTCCTGGCCGGCCACCTTCACCACGACATCGCCCTGCTGCAGGCCGGCGGCCCGCGCGGGGCCGTTCGGCTCGACGGCGGCGACGATCTCGCCGCGGTCCTTGGGCAGGCCGAGCGAGGAGGCGATCGCGGGCGTCATGTTCTGGATCTGCACGCCGAGATAGCCGCGGCGCACCTTGCCGCCGGACTTCAGCTGCTCGATGACCGGCTGGGCGAGCTCCGCAGGGATCGCAAAGCCCACCCCCACATTGCCGCCGGTGGGCGAGAAGATCGCCGTATTCACCCCGATCACGTTTCCGTTGAGGTCGAACAGCGGCCCGCCGGAATTGCCCTGGTTGATCGACGCATCGGTCTGGATGTAGCGGTCATAGGCGCCGCCCCCCTGGATGCCGCGGTGCAGTGCCGAGACGATGCCGGCCGTCACCGTGCCGCTGAGGCCGAAGGGGTTGCCGATCGCGATGGCCCAGTCGCCGGGGCGCACGCCCTGCGAATTGCCGAACTGCACATAGGGCAGGTTCTGGCCGTCGATCTTCAGGAGCGCGAGGTCCGACAGCGGGTCCCGGCCGATCACGCGCGCCGTATACTCCCGGCGGTCCGACATGGTGACGGTGATGGTGTCGACCAGCTTCTGCCCGTCGCGGCCCGAGATGACATGGTTGTTGGTGACGATGTAGCCATCGGGCGAGATGATGAAGCCCGAACCCAGCGAGGTGGCCTCGCGGGTGACGGGGCGGCCGTCCTCGGTCTGCTGCTCCTGGAAGCGGCGGAAGAGATCCTCGAGGTTGGTGCCCGGGCCGAAGCGCGGGAAGCGGCCGACCTCCACCCGCTGCGTGGTGGAAATGTTCACGACCGCCGGCTGCAGCCGGGCGGTCAGGTCCGCGAAGCTGACCGGCGCCCCCCTCGGCGGAAGGGCCTGGACGGCGGCCGGCGCAATCGGGGCGGGTGCAGCGGCGACGGGGGCCGCGGGCTGTGAAGGGGCCTGGGCGGGGGCCTGGGCCAGCGCCGGAATGGTCGTCGCCACGATGGCGGCGATGCCGGCGGAAAGGCCGGCGGTCAGGAAGCGGCTCCTGTTCGAGCTGTCGGTCACTCTTGGTCTCCGGAAAAAAGTCCTGTTGCGGTTCGTCAGGTCGTCCAGTTGCATTTAATGCCCGCTGAACGGTTCAGAATGGCCGTCGGACCGAGTGACCCGGGGCAGGCCGGTGTCGGTTCACCGGCGCCGCCCCTGGAACTCCTGCAGGAACTCGTTGCTCGGGCTCAGCACCACATTGCTGTTCCCGTTGGCGAAGCTCTTCCGATAGGCCTCCATCGAGCGATAGAAGGCATAGAATTGCGGATCCTTGCCGAAGCTTGTCGCATAGACGCGGGCGGCCTGTGCGTCTGCCTCGGCCCGGATGATCTGCGCATTCTTCGCGCCCTGCGCCCGGATCGTCAGCGCTTCCTGCTGGCGCGCGGTGCGCATCCGTTCGAAGGCGGCTTCCAGCGGAGAACCCGGCGGAAGATCCGCGCGCTTGATGCGCACGTCGATGATCTCGGCGCCATAGGCGAGCGCCGAGCGGTTCACCGCGGTCTGGATCGCTTCCATCGATTGCCCGCGCTCGGGCGAGAGCATCGCATCGAAGCGCTGCTTGCCCAACTCGTTGCGGATGCGCGACGAGAAGATGCGGGCCAGTTCCTCCTGCAGCCGCTCTTCGGTGCGGACCGTCTGGTACATCTTCACGGGGTCGACGATGCGGAAGCGCGCAAAGGCGTCGACCACAAGCCGCAGCTGGTCGGTCGACAGCACCGTCTGGGGCGGGATGTCGAGCGACATCACCCGCTTGTCGACGAACACCGCATTCTGCACCACGGGGTTCTTCAGAACGAGGCCGGCACCCGTTTCGCCGAAGCGCTGATTCGGCTGATAGGTGTTCACGGTGGCGACGGGCCGTCCGAGCTGGAGCAGGATGGCCTGGCGGTCCTCGGGAACGCGAACGACCGCCATCGTCAACAGCAGCGCGGCCGCACCGGCTGCCACGGCGCCGATCGTGATGTTGCGCTGGGTCAGCATCATTGTTGGGCCTCCTGCGCCTGGGCAGCGTTGGCCTGCGCCCGCCGCTGGATTTCGGGCAGCGGCAGATAGGCCTGCACGCCGGGGGTCTCGATCACGGTCGTGTCGACCTTTCCAAGCACGCTTTCCATCGTCTCCAGATACATGCGCTTGCGCGTGACGTCGGGCGCCAGGCGATACTGTTCATAGACCTTGTCGAACGCGGCCGTGGCGCCGTCGGCCTGCGCCTGCACCTGCTGGGCGTAAGCGCGGGCCTGGTTCAGGAACTGCTGCGCGTCCTGCTGGGCGGCCGACACGTCCTTGAAGGCCTCGTCCACGGCTGCCGGCGGGTCGGCCTTGTTGATGTCCACCCCCTGCACCAGGATTCCCGCACCATAGGTGTCCAGGATTTCCTGCACCCGCTCGCGGACCTGCTCGGCGATCGCGGCGCGCTCGGGCCCGATCGCGTTGTTGAGGGTCGAACGGCCGACGATCTCGCGCATGGCGCTTTCGGTTGCGTCGCGGACGGTTCCTTCCGGATCGGCGATCTGGAACAGGAAGTCCTCGGCGTTCTTCAGGCGCCAGCGGACCGCATAGGCGATGTTGATGATGTTCTGGTCGCCGGTGATCATCAGATTCTCGGCGTCCCCGTCGGCCGTGCCGATGGGCGTGGTGCGGATATTCTCGAAATCGACCTTGGTCACCTGGTCGATCGGCGTCGGCAGCTTCAGGTGGAAGCCCGGGCCGGACGTCGTGTGATACTGGCCGAAACGGGTGACGACGGCCCGTTCGCCGGCGCCCACCTGATAGGCCGAAGTCAGCGCCACGAGCACGAGCGCGACGCCGCCTGCCACAAGCCCCCAGGGAATGTTGGGCCCGCTGCGCCCGCCGCCCCGGCCGCCGCCGCCGCCCTGGCCACCGCCAAGCCCCCGCAGCCGCTCCTGGCTGCGCCGGATGAATTCGTCGAAATCGGGCGTTCCGCCGTTGCGCGGCCGGTCCTCGCCGGGGCCGCGAGGCCGCGGCGCATCGCCCCATGGGCTTTTCGGGCCGCTGCGCGGGGCATCCTTGCCCGTTCCGCCTCCCAGGCTCCCCCAGGGATTCCTGCGGCCTTCGCCCTTGCCGTTGCCGCCGCTGTCGTCGCCGCTCTCGTTGTTCTGCCAGGGCATGTAGGCCTTTCCGTCCCCTCGCTGACTGCATTGCAGCTCTGGTCACCGGGATATAGGGGCAGGGCAATCGGAAAGCGAGGGGCGGAAAGAGAGGGTCGAGAGTGCCGGGCCGGAATGTCGCAGAGCAGGTTCTTCAGGACATGGCAGACCCGGTGCGGCCGGGCAGCCTTCTGGAAAGCGGGCGTGTCTCGGGGCTGGTCGTGAAGGACGACGGCACGGTGGGCCTGGTGCTTGCCGTGGACGACCTGTCGCGCGCACCCGCCCAGTCCCTTGAGGTGACCATCGGGCGAAAGCTGCGCGAGGCAGGCTTCACCTCCGTCCGGGTGATCCAGACGGCCGAACGCGGCAGCGCGCCGGCAGCCGACCCGGCCGCCAACCCGTCCGCAGGCGTCATCCCCGGGGTGCGCCATGTGCTGGGCGTCGGTGCCGGCAAGGGCGGGGTGGGCAAGTCCACCATCGCGGTTGGCCTGGCGCTGGCGCTGAAGCGGCGGGGCCTGAAGGTGGGCATCCTCGACGGCGACATCCAGGGGCCCTCCGTCCACATCCTGCTCGGGGTCCGCACGCGCGCCACCGCAACGGCTGAAAAGCGGCTCGTCCCGATCGATGCGCATGGCCTCAAGATGCTCGGGATGGGCGTGATGGCAGACCCGGACAAGGCGGTTGCCTGGCGGGGGCCGATGGTGGCGGGCGCCATGGTGCAGATGGCAACCGTCGCCGACTGGGGCGCGCTCGATGTGCTGGTGGTCGATCTGCCGCCCGGCACCGGCGACGTGCACCTGTCGCTTGCACAGAAGCTGAAGCCGTCGGGCGCGGTGGTCGTCACGACGCCGCAGGTGCTTGCGCGCGCCGATGCCCGGCGGGCGGTCGCCTTCTTCGAGCAGCTGCAGGTGCCGGTGCTCGGCGCGGTCCTCAACATGGCCGGGCTTGTCGCGCCGGACGGCGCGCTGCTGCACCCCTTCGGCGAGGTGGACGGCGAGGCCGGGATCGGGGCGGAGATCCTCGCCGAACTCCCCCTGGAGCCTTCCGTGGTCGCAGCCTCCGACAGGGGGCAGCCGCTGGAAACGGGTGCAGTTGCCGCCGGTCTCGACCGGGTTGCGGCGCGGGTTGCCGAAGCCCTGAAGCTCTAGGCGCTACTGCCCCGCGACTGTCATCCCGTCGATCCGGATGGTCGGCGCGTTGGTTGCATGGCGGAAGACGAGGTCGTTCGCCGGCACCAGCGCCTTGAACATCTGCAAAAGGTGGCCGGCGATGGTGGCCTCGGTCACGGGTTCGGCGAGCTTGCCGTTCCGGATCCGGAAACCGCCCGCGCCGCGGCTGTAGTCGCCGGTCAACATGTTGACACCCATGCCAATTAGTTCATCGATATAGAGGCCGTCCTTGATATCGGATATAAGCTCCTCAGGGGTGGCTGAGCCCGGCTCCATCCAGAGGTTGGAGGTCGACACGCCCGGGGGTCCGCTGCTGCCGCGGCTTGCGTGGCCGGTCGGCGGAAGCCCGAGCTGGCGGCCGGCCGCGCTCTCCACCAGCCAGCCCGTCAGCAGCCCGTTTTCCACGATGGCGCGGGGGCTGGTCGGCAGCCCTTCGCCGTCGAAGCTGCGCGAGCGCAGGCCGCGGATGCGGTGCGGATCGTCGCGGATGGTGATCCCGGGGCCGAACAGGGGCTTGTCCTCATGGCCCAGCACGAAGCTCGTCTTGCGGGCAATGGCGCTGCCGCCGATCGCACCCAGCAGATGGCCGATCAGGCTTGCCGAAACGCGCGCATCGAACACCACCGGCATCGGCCCGGTCGGCGCCTTGCTCGGCTTCAGGCGCCTAACGGTGCGTTCGCCGGCCCTGCGGCCCACAGCGCCCGGCGATTCGAGGTCGGCGAGGTGGCGGGCCTGGTGCCATTCATAGTCGCGCTGCTTGTCGGCCCCTTCGCCGGCGATCACCACCGCCGAGGTCGAGACCGACGTTCCGTGCGCCGCGCCGCGGAAGCCGTGCGAGGTGGCAAGCGCCGACACGCTCTGCCCGGCACTTGCGGATCCGCCCTCGCTGTTCGTGATGCCGGGCACCGCGCGGGCGGCATCCTCCGCCTCGAGCGCGATTTCCTTCAGTCGCTCGGGCGAAAGGGCGTCGGCGGCCGGATCATAGAGGTCGAAATCGGCGAACGGCCCACGTGCCAGAAGCGCCTCGGGCGCCAGGCCCGCATAGCGGTCCTCGGTCGCCTCCCGTGCCATCGCCATCGCGCGGGCGACCGCCTCGTCCAGGGCTGCCGTCGACAGGTCCGACACGGAAACCTGCGCCGAGCGTGCTCCCTGGAATACGCGAAGCCCGATTTCCTCGCCCTCGGACCGGCCGATGTCTTCCAGCTTGCCCAATCGCACCCCGATCCCCAGCGAGGATTCGCCGAAATAGACGGCATCGGCGGCATCCGCGCCAGCGGCCCTGGCACGGGCGAGAAGATGGTCAAGGCGCTCCAGCGCCGCTTGCGGGGTCAGCATGGAGACGGACTTAGGCGGCCAGTGCCAGCGCAGCAAGCAGGACCGGGAGCAGAAGCAGCGCCCCGGTCCACTGGTTCGCCCGGAACTGCACCAGCGCGGACCGGACGTCGGCGGGATCGAAGCGCGAAACCTGGTGCCACAGGTGGATCGCAGCCGGCACCAGCCCCGCCAGCAGCAGCGGCTGCCCCGTCCAGCGCCACAGCGCGGTTCCAAGCAGCCCGACAGTCAGCCCGTAGAAGATCGCAACCGCGGTTTTCAGCCGCGTCCCCAGCGCGCGTGCCGAGGATTTGACGCCAGCCAGCGCATCATCCTCCACATCCTGCGCCGCATAGATGCTGTCGTACCCGAGCGTCCAGGCGATGCAGGCGGCATAGACCAGCAGCATGACCGAAACATCCGCCCTGAGCACGGGATCGGCAGCTGCCCAGCCAACCGGCACGCCCCAGTTGAAGGTGAGGCCCAGCCACGCCTGCG
>JAIXYT010000020.1 GCA_027490095.1 Sphingomonadales bacterium
CGCCTCCGGGCTATGTCGGCTACGACGAAGGCGGCGTGCTCACCGAAGCGGTCCGCCGCCGGCCCTACCAGGTCGTCCTCTTCGACGAAGTCGAAAAGGCCCACCCGGACGTCTTCAACATCCTCCTCCAGGTGCTCGACGACGGCCGCCTCACCGACGGCCAGGGCCGCACGGTCGACTTCTCCAACACCATCATCGTCCTCACCTCGAACCTCGGCTCGCAGTTCATCGCCGCGCTCCCCGACGGTGCCGACGTGAAGCAGGCCGAACCCCAGGTGATGGAAGTGGTGCGCGGCGCCTTCCGGCCCGAGTTCCTGAACCGGCTGGACGAGATCATCCTCTTCCACCGCCTCGCCCTCGAGCATATGGGCGCGATCGTCGACATCCAGCTCGGCAGCGTCCAGAAACTGCTCAAGGACCGCAAGATCACGCTCGAACTCAGCGAGGGCGCCCGCGCATGGCTGGCCCGGGTCGGCTATGATCCGGTCTACGGCGCCCGTCCGCTGAAGCGCGCGATCCAGAAGCACTTGGTCGACCCGCTGGCTGAGCTTCTTCTGGCAGGCTCCGTCCCCGACGGCGCAACCGTGACGGCAACCGACGGCGACGGCCAGCTCATCCTCAACGTCTCCAACTAACGATCAAGCCGGCAGCGGAAGCCCCGCGGCGACCGCTGCCGAAGGGGCGAACAGGCCCAGGGGTCCGGCGCCGAAGCGCTGCTTTCGGACAGTTTCGCGCTTCGTGGACAACGCGGCACACTGTTGCAGATCAGCGACATGTATTTATCAAACTTCTCGAAACACTGGGCGCCCGCCTGCTAACGCTTGCGATGTCGCGCCTTTTCCCTACGAGACAGGCTTTGAAGCGGTGCGGTTCGCCCCGCTCCTGCATGAATAGCCGTAAGGAAATGAAATGAATCACCCGATGTCCCGTCTGGTCGCAGGCCTTCTGGCCGCCACCACGCTCACCCCGGCAGCCATGGCCCAACAGGCGGCCGGAGCCGCCGGCGAAGACGCAGCCGACGAAACCATCATCGTCACCGGTTCGCGCATCGGCCGCCCCGACATCGAAGGCTCCGTGCCGGTCGCAGTGGTCACCGCGCAGGTGATCCAGCAAAGCGGCGCATCCAACATCCAGGACGTGCTCGCCGACCTCCCCGCAGTCGGTCAGAACATCAGCCGCACCTCGACCAACTTCTCGACCACGGGCAACGGCCAGGCGTCGGTGAACCTCCGCAACCTCGGCTCGACCCGCACGCTGGTCCTCGTCAACGGTCGCCGCTTTGTCGCCGGCATCCCCGGCACCTCGATCGTCGACCTCAACACCATCCCGACCGATCTCATCGAGCGGATCGACGTGGTGACGGGCGGCGCTTCGGCAGTCTACGGCTCCGAAGCCATCGCGGGCGTCGTCAACTTCATCATGAACGACGATCTCGAAGGCTTCCAGGCGCGCCTGCAAGGCACCCTGTCCGACAAGGGTGACGCCGGCCGACAGTATATGTCGGCTGCCTACGGTCGTTCGTTCGCCGGCGGCAACGGTCACTTCGTCCTCTACGGCCAGTACGACAACGACGACGGACTGCGCTCGCGCGACCGCTCCTTCTCCGAGCGCGACATCCCGAACCGCTCCTCCTTCTCGGCGCAGGGCCTGTTCTCGGCGAACGGCAGTTTCGGCGGCGCCGGCGCCGGAAACGGCGCGCTCACGCCGGCCACCAGGGTCTTCACCTTCGACGGCAACAACAGGCTCAAGGCCTTCGAATCCGCCAACATCGACGGCTACAACCGCAACCAGGACCGCTATCTCTCGGTGCCCGTGAAGCGCTACCTCGGCTCGGCCACCGCCAAGTACGACATCAGCGACGCCGTGACATTCTATGCCGAGGGCCAGTACGCCAAGTCGGAATCGCGTTCCAGGCTCGAGCCGCAGGCCGTCGCCAACGGCGACATCGGAATTGCCGGCATCCCGATCACCAACCCCTTCATCCCGACCGAAATCCGCAATGCCATGGTGGCGGCCGGCTCGACCGACCTCGCGTTCCGCCGCCGCTCGAACGACGTCTTCGATCGCTCCAACACCAACGATCGCGACACCTGGCGCCTGGTCGGCGGCCTTCGCGGCGAATTCGGCAAGGGCTGGAACTATGATGTCTACTACACGCACGGCGAAACCCGTGACCGCACGGCGTCCGGCACCGTCCTTGGCCCGCTGTACGCCAATGCGCTGAACGCAGTCGCCAGCCCGAACGGCCCGGTCTGCTCGATCAATGTCGATGCCGACCCGACCAACAACGATCCGAACTGCGTGCCGATCAATATCTTCGGCTTCAACACCGTCAGCCCGGCTGCCGCCAACTACATCACCAACGGCGGCCAGCTTTCCACCTACGATGCCCGCGTCAAGCAGGACGTGCTCGCAGGCTCGGTCTCGGGCGAACTGTTCGACCTGCCCGGCGGCGCGCTTGCGCTCGCCTTCGGTGCCGAATACCGCAAGGAGCGTTCGTCCGAAGACTTCGACGAGGCAACCAACCTCGGCCAGACGCTGGGCAACCAGCTCTCCGATACCAACGGCAGCTTCGATGTGAAGGAACTGTTCGTCGAAGTCGTCGCGCCGATCCTCTCCGGCGTCCCCTTCGCCGAGTATCTCGGCGTCGAGGCAGCCGCCCGCTACTCCGATTTCTCGACCGTCGGCGGCGTCTGGAGCTGGAAGATCGGCGGCGAATATGCACCGGTCCGCGATCTCCGCTTCCGCGCCGTCTACTCGGAAGCAACGCGCGCGCCCAACATCGGCGAACTGTTCGCGGCCCAGTCCGAAACCTTCCCCGCCGTCACCGACCCTTGCGATCAGCGGGAAGGCAATGGTGACGGCGCGCCGATCACCAAGACCACTTTGTCGGCCGCCTGCCTTGCCGTTCCGGCGATCCGGGCAGCAGCCGCAACCCCCGGCGGCTTCGTCTACTCCACGGCCGACATCCAGACGATCAACGGCTTCGTGGGCGGCAACCCCGACCTGACCGAGGAAGTCGCACGGACGCTGACCATCGGCGCCGTGGCGCAGCCGAGCTTCCTGCCCGGCTTCTCGCTGACCGTCGATTACTACAACATCAAGGTGGACGGCGCGATCGGCATCATCGGCCAGCAGACGTCGCTCGACGAATGCTACGAAGGCAGCGCAGACCCACTGTTCTGCAACAACGTGCTCCGCGATGCCACCGGCCGTGTCGAAACGATCAACGCGCTGAACCTCAACACCGGCTCGTTCGAAGTGTCCGGGATCGACGTCCAGGGTCGTTACACCCACGACTTCGGCAAGCGCACCAAGCTGGACCTGTCGGTTCTGTGGAACCACCGCCTCAAGCAAGAGCAGACCAGCTTCCCCGGCGGTCCGACCCAGGATGAACTCGGCCAGCTCGATTGCTACAGCTGCGGTCGCCTCGGCACCGGCTTCGAGGATCGCGTGGCCGTGAACACGACCGTGTCGTTCGGCAACCTGTCGCTCAACTGGCGCATCAACTACTTCGGCCCGGTGGTCGACAACCTGGCAGCGGCTTCGCCGATCCGGGTCGGCGCCTACACATACCACGACATGCAGGTCCGCTTCGATCTCGACGAAGAGAAGAACTTCGGCATCTACTTCGGCATCGACAACATCGCCGACAAGAAGCCGCCGATCTTCAACGACACCAACGCCGTCACCTTCCCGGGGACGCAGACGTCTGCCAACACCTACGATCTCTATGGTCGGATGCTGTACATGGGTGTCGGCTTCAAGTTCTGAGGCCAGCCATCCTGCGGGGCAGCCGATGCCCCGAACAGGAAAAGGGGGCGGTCCGGCAACGGGCCGCCCCTTTCCTTTGCCTGCCCCGCATCTCGCCCGTTCACCAAATGCACAACCAGAGCGGATTCCGGAAACGTCTGCTGGCCAGCCAGGTGCCCGACGGGGCAACCGTCCCTGCAACCGACGGCGGAGGCCGGCTCATCCATCAGGTCGCGGGCTGAAGAAACCAGAAAAGGCTGGCGTTGCGCGGCCCCGCTGGGGCATGTCCCTCTGCGTGATCAGGCTGTTCGATCTCAATCCCCGGGTCGATACACAAGCCCATGCGGCCCGATTTGCGCGCGATGGTCGCGTGCAGATCCGCGACGTACTGACAGCCGAGTCCGCTGCCAACATCCGGACCATCCTGGCCCGCGAGACCGAGTGGGGCATTGCGTGGCAGGCCGGCCGCGACGGCCCCAACCTGCTGCGCGGCGCGGAGCTCCGCGCAATCCCCCCGGCTCGGCAGCGCGACATGATCGGGTCGATCCATGCAGCGGCCCGTCAGGGCGAATATGCCGTTCGCTTCACGCAATATCCCATCCTGAACGCCTTTCTCGAACAGTGGGCGCCCGGCAGCCCGCAGGACCTCCTGCTGGAACATATCAACGACCAGCCCTTCCTCGACCTCGTCCGCACCGTGACCGGCATTCCCGAACTCGTGAAGGCGGACGCCCAGGCGACCCTGTTCGGACCGGGCGATTTCCTCTCCGTCCACACCGACAGCCATGTCGCGGAAGGGTGGCGGGTCGCCTATGTGCTCAATCTCGCGATCGATGACTGGAAGCCGGATTGGGGCGGGTACCTCAATTTCCTCGATGACGACGGCGACGTGATCGAAGGCTGGCGGCCCCGGTTCAACGCCCTCAATCTGCTCCGCGTTCCCCAGCCGCACCAGGTCACCTATGTGCCGCCCTTTGCTCCGCTGGGGCGCTATGCCATCACCGGCTGGTTCCGGGATCGCTGAGGACCGGCACGTTGCAGCGCACACCCGCCCCGCCGTTCCGCCCCGCGCGCCCCGATCCGAACGCGCTGTTCGGCCGCGCCGAAAAGGCCTTCCTCGCCCGGGACTATGCCGCCGCGCGAACAGACCTCGCCGCCGTCCTCGCGGCCGTGGGCGAGCAGGCGCCGGTCCTGCACCTGATGGCGCTCGTGGAAAAGGGCGCCGGCAGGGCCGAGGCCGCCCGCAGCGCGTTCGAGCGCGCCCTTCGGCTCCAGCCGTCCGACCCGCAGATTCTCGCCAACTATGCAAACCTCCTGCGGACAAGCGGCGAGCCCCTCGCAGCACTTTCGGCCTGTGACCGGGCCCTTGCCGCAAGGCCCGGCTTTCGCCCCGCCAGGGTCACCCGGGCAAGCCTCCTGCGCGAACTCGGCAGGCCCTCGGCTGCCCTAGCAGAGCTCGACGAACTGCTCGCGGACTCCCCCGGCGATCCCGCGCTCCTTGTCGCCCGCGGCGCGGCCCTCCTCGATCTGCGCAGGCCGCAGGAGGCCGCAGCCGTCTTCGACGAGGCGCTGGCGATCGCGCCCGGCCGGCTGGCGGCCCTGCAGGGCCGCGCGCGCGCCGCCCTCCTCATCGGCGAGGCGGATGCCCCGGCCCGCTACGCCCGCCTGCGGGAACGCGCGCCCGATGATCCCTCGGCCCTGCTGGGCGAAGCGCAGGCCCGGGCGGAAATCGGCGATCCCGACGCAACGCAGGCGCTCGAAAGCGCCCTACGGGCGCGGCCGGACTGGGTGGAGGGCCACACGCAGCTCGCGGTGATCCGCTACGAGGCAGGCGACCGCAGCGCCTTTGCCGATCATTTCGGCCAGGCAGCCGCCCAGAGGCCCGACGACGTCGCCCTCCAACTCGCCTGGTGGAGATCGCTGAACGACGGCGGCTGCCACGAACAGGCACTGGCGGTCGCCCGCAGGCTGGTCCGGCTCTCGGCCGGCACCCAGGACCTGCGCGTGCCCCTCGCCCTCTCGCTCGTGGACTGCGGCCAACCCGAAGACGCCATTGCCCTGCTGGGCGAAGCGCCCACCGAACCGGGGGCGCAGATAGCACTCGGCAGGGCTGCACTCGCCGGCCACCGGCCCGAGATGGCCGCAGAATCCCTTGAAGCAGCCATCGCCCAGGCGCCGGATCTCATCGGCGCATGGGCCCTGCTCGACATCGCCTGGCGCCTCCTCGACGACCCACGCCATCTCTGGCTGAGCCGGCAGCCGGGCCTGTTCGCAACCTGCGCCATCGACATCACGCCTGCCGACCTTGCCGACCTCGCAACCACCTTGCGGGCCCTGCACCGCACCCGCTCGCACCCCATCGGGCAGTCCCTGCGCGGCGGCACACAGACGAGGGGGCGGCTGTTCGACCGGCAGGAACCGATCCTCGGGCGGCTTGCACAGGCCCTCGACCGGGCGGTCGAGGCCCACCGGAACGCCCTGCCGCCCGAAGAGGCCGGCCACCCACTGCTCCGCCACCGCAACCGCCCGCTTGCCATCGGCGGTGCATGGTCGGTCCGGCTGTCCGGATCGGGGTTCCACGTCAGCCACATGCATCCCGAAGGCGTGCTCAGCTCGGCCTTCTATGTCGCGCTGCCGCCGTCGCTCGGCGGAACCGAACGGGCCGGCTGGCTGGAACTCGGCCGCCCCCCTGCCGAACTCGGCCTCGATCTTCAGCCGATCGCCACCATCGAGCCGGCCCCGGGGCTTCTGGCCCTGTTCCCGAGCTACCTCTACCACGGCACCCGGCCCTTCGCCGAAGGCGAACGGCTGACGGTCGCGTTCGACATCGTCGTGCCCTGATGCCGGCCGGCCGGCAGACATGCGCATGAGCAGCGCCCTTGAGGAAGCCCGGCGCCTCTTCGCAGCCGGCTCTCCGGACGCCGCGATCGCGCATGTCGAACAGGCAGCTGCGGCAGACGACCCCGAGGCCATCTGTGCGCTCGCCAACTGGCGCCTGTTCGGGCTCTACGGCCCACGCGACCCCGCAGCCGCCCACCAATGGCTGCAGCGCGGGCTGGCGCTCGGGTCCACCGAAGCAACACGATTGCTGGCGACACTCATGGCCAACGGCACCGGATGCGCACGAGACCCCGAGGGCGCCGCGCAGCTGCTCGAGGCACAGCTCCCGCAGGATCCCGGAACCCGCCTGATGCTCGACACCTGGCGGGCCTTGCGCGCGTCCGCCCCCCCGGGTCCGGCCGAGCCGCTCACGGCGCAGCAGACCGTGCTCAGGATACCAGGCGTGCTGAACGAGGCCGGATGCAGCCATATTCGCCGCGTCGCCGAACCCGGCCTGCGCCCCTCCTTCGTGGTGGACCCCCAGACGCGGCAACGCAGGCCGCATCCCGTCAGGTCCTCGATGAGCGTCGGGCTGGGCCCCGATCTCGAGGATCTCGTCGTCGGCTTCGTGAACGACCGGATCGCGGAGCTGTCGGAAACCCGCCGCGAACAGGGCGAGCCCCTCCATGTCCTGCGCTATCAGGGCGACCAGCAGTACCGCCTCCATTCCGACGCCTTGCCAGGCAGCGGAAACCAGCGGATCTGGACGCTCCTTCTGTACCTCAACGACGACTATGACGGCGGCGAGACAGTGTTCCCCGCGCTCGGCCTGTCGGTCAAGGGGCGCCTCGGCGAGGCCCTGCTGTTCCGCAATCTCGACGACCGTGGGCAGCCCGATCCCCTGATGCGCCACGCCGGGCTTCCGGTCAGCCGGGGCACGAAGTGGCTGGCCACACGATGGATCAGGCAGGCGCCCCTCGGGCACCGGTCGCAGGGCTGATCGCCCCCGCCTCGATCGACTGATACCCCGGCTCGAACCCCAGCCGCCGGCCACGAACGAAAAGAGGCGGCGAACCGAAGTTCGCCGCCTCCTTCAGGTCGATCTGATCGCGGAGGATCAGAAGCGGAACCGCGCCGAGACGAAGAAGTCCCGACCGAGCACGTCGTAGAAGCCCGGCCACGTGTTGGCCTGCTCCGCCTGCGCACCCAGCGGCTCGGGCTGCTGGTTGAAGAGGTTGTTGATACCGCCCGTCAGGGTCAGGTTCTCGTTGACCGTGGCCGACAGCGAGAAGTCGACATAGTTGACCGCGCCGATCTTCGCGTTCGGGAAGAGCGACTGGTCAGGCGTCGTCCGGATCAGGCCGTCGAACGTGTTGTCGATCCGCGAGTCCTGCACGCTGCCATCATGCCGCCAGCGAAGCGACAGGGTGGCAAACGAGTCCGTGTACGAAACCCGGACGTTGTGCCGCCAGCGCGGAAGCGGGTTGCCGAAGATCGAGCCTTCGCCGATCGTCTCCCGCTCCGGAATGGAGGCAACGGCCGTGCTCCGGAACTTGTCGAGGTAGGTGCCCAGGAAGTTGATCCGCAGCTGCGACTCTTCCTTGCCGAACAGCGAGAAGCTCATCGGAATGCTGTAGTCGACCTGCACGTCCACGCCGCTGGTCGCCAGCTTCCCGATGTTCGCCGACAGGATCGACGCGTTGCCGCCACCCGCCGTTTCGCCCAGGGCGCCGTTGACCGGGTTCCGCTTGCCCGCAAACACCTGGCAGAGCGGATCGTTCAGGTCCTTGACCACCGTGTAGCACAGCTGCAGCGAGCCGTTCAGGCCGCCACCGAACGTCGCGATCGTCTGCTCGACGGTGATGTCGAAATAGTCGACCGTGATGTTCAGGCCCGGCGCGAACTTCGGCTGAAGCACGACACCCGCGGTCCAGGTGTCGGAGGTTTCTTCCGACAGGTCCGGGTTGCCGCCGAACACGCCTTGGATCTGCGGGTTCGGCTGGACGGAGCGCGTGAACACGTTGGCTGCCGGCACGCCGGAGGCTTCGCAGAGCGCACGGATTTCGGCCGTCCGCTGCGAGGCGATGCCACGATCCGAACAGGGGTCGATCGCTTGCGGGAAGCCGACGGCCTGACCACCGAAGAGGTCCTGCACGTTCGGCGCCCGAACCGAGCGCTGATACTGACCACGCAGCTTGACGGCGCGGATCGGCGACAGCTCGACACCACCGGCGTAGGTCCAGACGCCACCGACCGCATCAAGCGAATAGTCGGAATAACGCGCCGCACCGTTCACCTCGAGGCGATGGATGAAGCTGTCCTGCAGGATCGGAACGCGGATTTCGCCGAACAGCTCGCTCACATTGTAGCTGCCGCTGGTCGGCTGACCGGCGTTGAAGCCGACCACGTCACCCGACGACAGGAAGGTGTCCGGCGTGTAGCTGGCGCCCATTTCGCGATATTCCGCACCGACGGCGAAGCCCACATCCTCGGCACCCGTGCCCAGGTTGAACAGCGTGCCGCTGATGGTGCCGACCGCCTGCTTCAGGTCCGACGTCTCGAGGTTGGTCGAGTTGACCGACACGTAGCGGATCGCACGCGGATCAGCGAGGTTCAGACCGAACACGTTGATCGGAACGCAGCCGGCAGCCCGGGCGGCGGCATCGCGACAGCGCAGCTGACCGTTGGGCCCGAACTCCGACGTGAGCGCAGCCGTGTAGCGGCTGACGGCGACGTTGCCGCGCTGGAACTGCGTGTTCTGGGTGCGCGAGTACGAGTAGAAGGCATCGTAGTTGATGTTTTCCGTGATCCCGCCGCGGATGCCGCCGAGGAAACGGAACGCGCTCCGGTTCTGCGAGGCGTTGCGCGAGCCAGCCTGGTTGAAGCGGAAGCCGACCGTGGTCGTGACATAGCCGTCACCGTCCGTGTCGAGCGCCCGCAGCCGGGCCTGGGTGTCGGCGTTGAAGAACGGGCTTGCAACCTGCAGCGGGGCCGAGATGCCCGCCGGGGTCGGCGCCAGTTCCTGGTTCACCTGGCTGTTCACATAGGAGAGCTCGGTGTAGAACTCATGCCCGTCGGTGAACTCGTAGCTGCCGTAACCGCCCAGCAGGTAACGTTCCTGCGGCAGCTGCAGATAGTTGTCCGGCGCGAAGTTGTACGTGTCCTCGGGGTTGAGGAACGGACGCGTGCCGCCACCGCTCGGGTTGAAGATCAGGCCGTTGCCACCGCCGACAGCCGGCAGCGTCCCGATCGGGGTCGATGCAGAGCCGGTCGGCGTCAGGCCGATCTCGCCGCCACGCGCAACGCAGGTGGCCAGCGTGCCGCCGAGGTTCCGGCCAAGACCGGTGCTCGGGTTGGTGCTTCCGGCCACGATGCAGCCGTCGCCAGCCGCCGTGCGCGAGAAGTTCCGGGCGCTCTGGAACAGCGGATCGCGGACCGTGTAGTTCGCATACAGCGCGACATTGCCGCGACCGTCGGCGAAGCTCGTGCCAAGGCCGAGGTCGAACGAGTAACGCGCAGCGTCGCCCTGACCCGTCAGCTGGTAGGTGGCACCGGCAATGATGCCTTCGAGGTTGCGGCGCAGGCGGAAGTTCACGACACCCGCAACGGCGTCGGAGCCGTACACGGCCGACGCACCACCGGTCACCACGTCAACGCCCTCGAGCATGAACTGCGGGATCGTGTTGGTGTCGACGATCTGGTTGGTATCGTAGAACATCCAGCGGCGGCCGTTCACCAGCACCAGGGTGCGCTGCGCGCCCAGGTTCCGGAGGTTCAGCGTCACGGCACCGTTGCCGGGGTTGTTCGAGAAGCCCGTCACGCCAGGCAGCACCTGGGGAAGGGTGTTCAGCACCTGTTCGACGTTCACGGCACCGGTCAGCAGGAATTCCTGCTCACCCACCACGGTCACGGGGCTGGAGGATTCAAGATCCGGGCGCGCAATGCGCGAACCCGTGACGACGATGAACTCGTCTTCGCCGGTGCTGGCAGTCGAGGTGTCCTGCGCAAAGGCCGACGGCCCGACGATCATCGCAAGCGAAAGAGCGGCGGTCGCGACGGAACCCCGGAGGGCGGCGCGCATTTGCCATGTGAGGTTGGTCACGTTGGTCAGTCCTTCCTGTCTGGTTTCCGAAGCGGACCGGCTTGTGCCGGCTATCCCTTCCGCAATCGGACCCCGTTTGTTGTCCCGGTCTGCTCGCGAACCATGGAAACCATGGAACAGGCGCAATCCGCCCGGTCGCCTTGTGGCTTGGGTCCGCTAATCCGCGAAATGCCCCACAACTGTAAAGCGGAAGCAACATTTCCCGACACGGTTCGCGCCCCGTGTTGCCGCACTGCAACAGTTCCGCCATGTCATCGGCGCGCGGACAGGGCGGAAGCTGCCGAAACCGCCCTGCTCAGGCAGTCCAGCCGGCCCTTGCGGCCGGAGCCACGGGGCCAGGCCCCCGGGGCTTCACCCTCAGATCAGGCCCTTGGACTTCGCCTCCGCATAGCGCGCACTCGCCACCTCGGCCGAGGCATAGGGCTCCTGCAGCTCCGAGCTCCAATAGCGCAGGCCGGAAAGCGGGATCTTCTGCCCCGTCACCGCGCAGACCACATGGTCCCCGTCCGAGACCAGCTTGAAGCTGCCCGACAGGTAGCGGAGCTTTGCCGGGCGCCCGGCCGAAAAGTTGAGCATCGCAGGATCCTTCAGAAGAGCTTGCCCTGGTCCACGGCTGGCACCGGCGGACGGGACGGGGTGGGGGTTGCAGGCGGGCTCCCGCCGTCGAACGGCCGCACGGCCAGTTCGCCGTCGGCAAAGGCAATGGAAAGCCGAGGTGCCGTCCGCGCGACCGCTGCACTGCGCGCAAGGCTGCCGTCGGGCAGGCGCACCAGCGCATAGCCCCGGGCCAGCACGGCCTGCGGCGAAAGGCTCTCCGCCATGCGGAAGCCCGCGGCCAGCGCCGCCCGGGCCGAGGCCAGCCGCGCCCGCAGCAACGCAGGGTTCGGCGTCACCCGCGGGCTTCCCAGCCGCGCCCGCTCGCGCGCCACGCCCTGCACAAGCAGCCGGGGCGACACCCGGTCCCCCTGCGCCACCAGCCGGGCCCGCAGCAGCCGCGCCCGCCCCATCAGCGCGCGGGGCAACCGCTCGCCGGCCTCGTCCAGCCGCTGCCGCGCCAGGCCCGCCAGCATCTGCGGCCGGGGCAGCCGGGCTGCAACCGCCTGCAGCCGCTCGGCCCTCAGCAACCGTGCCCGCCGCTCGCTCCGCTGCGCCCTCAGCGCCAGGTCCGCCAGCGTTTCCAGAAGGTCAGCCCGAACCGGCACCGCCAGCTCGGCGGCAGCGGTCGGCGTCGGCGCCCGCAGCGCGGAGGCAAAATCGATGAGCGTCGTGTCGGTCTCGTGCCCCACGGCCGAAATCAGCGGAATGGCGCTCGCGGCCGCTGCGCGCACCACCACCTCCTCGTTGAACGGCATCAGGTCCTCGATCGACCCGCCCCCGCGCGCCACGATCAGCAGGTCCGGCCGCCGATCCGAAGGCATGGCATTGAACCCGGCAATCGCCGCGGCAATCCGCGCCGCCGCCCCATCGCCCTGCACGGGCACCGGCCACAGCGTCACGCGCCTCGGAAAGCGGTCCGCCAGCCGGTGCAATATGTCCCGGATCACCGCCCCCTGCGGAGAGGTCACCACCCCGATATGCACCGGCAGGAAGGGCCGCCTCGGCTTGCGCTCGGGCGCGAACAGCCCCTCGGCCTCCAGCCGCCGCCGCCGCTCCTCGATCTGCTTCAGCAGCGCGCCGACACCCGCCACCTCCAGCCGCTCGACGATCAGCTGGTACTTCGACGTCTTGGGATAGGCCGAAATCTTCCCCGTCGCGATCACCTCCAGCCCGTCCTCGGGCCGGAAATTCAGCCGCTGAAGATTGCCCTTCCACATCACCGAGGCGATCACCGCATCGGCGTCCTTCAGGTCGAAATAGCCATGGCCCGAGGAATAGGCCTTGAAGCCCGAAATCTCGCCCCGCACCCGCACAAGCCCGAACGCATCCTCCAGCGTCCGGCGCACGCTCGTCGCCAGCTCGGAAACCGAATATTCGGGCACATTGGGGGCGGTCGCCATCGCCAACAGATAGCCACTCCGATGCGCCTTCGCAAAGCCGGTGGCGGCGCCCGCGTCCGGCGGCTATGGCCGGCCCATGCAGCCCCCCTTCGACATCCTTCTTCTCGGCTCCGGCGGCCGCGAACATGCGCTGGCCCGCAAGCTCGCCCAGTCAAGGCTCTGCCGCCGACTGCTGGTCGCGCCCGGCAACCCCGGAATCGCCGCCCACGCAACCCTCGCCCCCGGTCTCGACATCACCGACAGCGCAGCCGTCGTCACCTTCGCGAAAACCAAAGGCGTGGGCCTCGTCGTCATCGGCCCAGAAGCCCCGCTGGCCGCCGGCGTCGCCGATGCGCTCCGCCTTGCGGACATCCCCGTCTTCGGCCCCAGCGCCGCCGCCGCCCGGCTCGAGGCCAGCAAGGCCTTCACCAAGGCACTCTGCGACGAGGCAAACATCCCCACCGCCCGCTACCGCCGTTTCGACGCGCTGGACCCAGCGCTCGCCTACGCGCACGCCCATCCGCTCCCGGTGGTGGTTAAGGCCGACGGCCTCGCAGCCGGCAAGGGCGTCACGGTTGCCGCCACCCATGCAGAGGCCGAATCCGCACTCCGCGATCTCTTCGCCAGCCCCGGCGCCGAGGTCGTCATCGAGGAGTGCATGGTCGGCGAGGAGGTCAGCTTCTTCGTCCTCGCCGACGGCACCACCGCCCTCCCGCTTCTCGCCGCACAGGATCACAAGCGCGTAGGTGAGGGCGACACCGGCCCCAACACCGGCGGCATGGGCGCCTATGCCCCGGCCCGCGTCTTCACCCCCGCGCTCCAGGCCCGCACCATGGCCGAGATCATCGAGCCGACGCTCAAGACCATGGCCGCGCGCGGCACCCCGTTCACCGGCGTGCTCTTCGCAGGCCTGATGCTCACCGCGTCCGGCCCGAAGCTCATCGAATACAATGTCCGCTTCGGCGATCCCGAGTGCCAGGTCCTCATGGCCCTGCTCGAAAGCGACCTCGGCGAACTGCTGCTGGCCGCAGCGAAGGGCGAACTCGCCGGCCACCAGGCCAGCTGGAAACCCGGCGCAGCCGCCGTGGTCGTGGTGGCAGCCCGCGGCTACCCGGGCACCCCGGCCAAGGGCGCCCCCATCAACGGTCTCGACGCCGCCGAAGCCCAAGGCGCAATCATCCTCCACGCCGGCACCACCCTCTCCGCAGACGGTCAACTCATCAGCACCGGCGGCCGCGTCCTCGGCGTCACCGCCACCGGCCCCACCGTCCGCGCCGCCGTCGCCACAGCGTACGCGGCAATCGAAAAGATCAGCTTTGCCGATGGTCTCTACCGGGCCGATATCGGCTGGCGGGAGATCGCCCGGGAAACACAATCGGGCTGAGAGAGGGACCAAGGCACATGGCAAGCCGCCAGGAACAGTTTTCCGGCACCAGCGACGTGCGCGAGGCACATCGCTTCGACGAGTCAGCGCTCGACGCCTGGATGCGCCAGAACGTCCGCGACTATGCCGGCCCGCTCGAGGTGCGCCAGTTCAAGGGCGGGCAGTCCAACCCCACCTACAAGCTCATCACGCCCGGGCGCTCCTACGTGATGCGCCGAAAACCGCCGGGCCTCCTCCTGAAATCCGCCCACGCGGTCGACCGCGAATACCGCGTCATCACCGCCCTCTTCGCGCAGGGCTTCCCGGTCGCCGAAACCTTCGGCCTGTGCACCGACGAAAGCGTGATCGGCACCTGGTTCTACATCATGGACTGCGTCGAAGGCCGGGTCATCTGGGACGGCACCTTCCCCGACGTCCCCACGTCCGAGCGCCGGAAATATTTCGAGGCCATGAACCAGACCATGGCCCACCTCCACAGCATCGATCCGGTCGCCGCGGGCCTTGAGGATTTCGGCAAGCCCGGAAACTACTTCCTCCGCCAGATCGGCCGCTGGTCGAAACAGTATCTCGAGGACGAGGCCGCCGGCCGCGTCCCCGAAATGGACCGCCTCGTCGAATGGCTGCCCGAGAATATCCCGCCCGGCGACGAAAGCGCAGTCGTCCACGGCGACTACCGCTGCGACAACATGATCTTTCATCCCACCGAGCCGAAGGTGCTCGCCGTCCTCGACTGGGAGCTGTCGACCCTCGGCCACCCGCTCGCCGATTTCTCCTACCATCTGATGATGTACCGCATGCCCCCCACCGGCACCGTCGGCCTTACCCAGGTGAACCTCGCCGAAATGAACATCCCGACCGAGCAGGACTATATCGACATGTACTGCAAGCGCGTCGGCCGCGACCCCGCCGACGTGACCGCCAACATGGACTTCTACATCGCCTACAACATGTTCCGCCTGGCAGCGATCGTGCACGGCATCCGCGGCCGCGTCGTGCGCGGCACCGCATCCAACGCGCACGCCAAGGCCATGTCCGAAACCGTCGAGCCGCTCGCGAAACTGGCCTGGGAACAGGCGCTCAAGGCCGGCGCGAAGGCCTGAGGCTCAGCCCAGCCGGGCGGGCCCGTCATCCCGTTCCCGCGCAGGATCGACACGACGGACGGCGATCTCGCCCTCCACGACGGGTCCCTGCCCACGCACCTGCGCGTCGCGGCGCAGTTCCTCGCCGATATCCTCCATGCCCGAAGCAGCCCGGCTTCCCATCCAGCCGAACAGAAGCAACAGCCCCATCCCCATCAGCCAGATCAGGATCACGACCCCCTGCGCCAGCCAGCCGGCGGCCCCCAGCCCGTCGGCCAGCCACTGGGTCTGCGAGGGATCGATCCCGAACCACTTCGACAGGGTCACCACGGCCGCACTGCCCGAACCCGCAAGGCCATGCAGCAGCCAGGCGACGACCGACCACAGCGCCGCAAGCAGCCCGAAAAACCCCCAGATCGCACCCTTCATGCCCCAGCCTCCATCCTGCCGGCTCCAGCCGTCGGAGTCCTCAGTCCGGCAACGGCACCGGCGCCACGATCAGCTTGTCGATCTTGCGCCCGTCCATGTCCACCACTTCAAAGCGATATCCATGCGCTTCGAAACTTTCGCCCACCGTCGGAATGTGCCGCAGCTCCGCCAGCACCAGCCCCGCGACCGTCTGGTAATCCCGCTCCCCCTCCAGCCGGAAGTCCAGCCGTTCGGCCAGCATGTCGGCGGCCAGGCTCCCCGAAACCAGCCACGAGCCGTCCTGGCGATGCACCAGCGCCGGGTCATGCTCGTCGTCCATGTCGGATCGGAACTCGCCCGCAATCGCCGCCAGCAGGTCGGCCGGCGTCACCACCCCTTCGAAATGGCCATATTCGTCGATCACCACCGCCATCGGCACATCGGCATCCCTCAGCGCTGCCAGCGCAACGGTCGCATCGGCAACATCGGGCACCACCGGCGCCTTCCTGACCAGCCCCTCCAGCCCCAGCGGCTTGCCCTCCAGCAAGGCCGCCAGCGCGTCGCGTGCCTGCACCACGCCGACGATCCGGTCGATCGAGCCCTCGCCCACCAGCAGCCGGCTGTGCGGCGTCGCGATCAGCCGCGCCCGCACCTCCGCCTCGCTCGCCTTCAGGTCGATCCAGTCCACTTGCGGACGGGGCGTCATCACGCCCCGCACCTGCCGGTCCGCCAGCCGCATGATCCCCGATATCAGCTCGCGCTCCTTGCCCTCGATCACGCCGGCTTCCTCGGCCTCCTGCACCACGTGGCGCAGCTCCTCCTCGGTCACGGAGTTGTCGCCCTCCCGGTCCAGCCGCAGCAGACGGAAGATCACCCCGGTCGAGGCGTCCAGAAGGGTCACGAACGGGCTCGTCAGCCGGGTCACCGCCTGCATGATCGGCGCAACCGCAACCGCAATCCGCTCCGGCGAGCGAAGCGCCAGCTGCTTGGGCACCAGTTCCCCCATGATCAGCGACAGATAGGTCACGATCACGATCACCAGCGCAAAGCCCGCCTGCGGCGCGAACCGCGCCGGCACGCCCAGCGTCGCCAGCCAGGCGCCGGTCGGCCCCGCCAGGCTCGCGCCTGAAA
Organism: Sphingomonadales bacterium; assembly: GCA_027490095.1. GTDB lineage: Bacteria > Pseudomonadota > Alphaproteobacteria > Sphingomonadales > Sphingomonadaceae > Sandaracinobacteroides. The sequence continues at coordinate 16,654 of JAIXYT010000020.1, forward strand.
AGGCGCCGTTTGCCACGCCCACCAGCGTGATTCCGATCTGGACGGCCGACAGGAACCGCCCCTGCTCCTCCTGCAGCTTCAGTGCCGTGCGCGCCCCGCGCACATGCGCGCGCTCCATCACCGACAGCCGCGGCTTGCGCGCCGACACGATCGCAAGCTCGGCGCCGGCAAAGAAGCCATTCAGCGCAATCAACGCGAGGATGATCGCGACGTCGGTCCAGGGTATGCCCATGATCCCGGACCTTATGCCGGGATCAACCCCCGCGCTCAAGCATGCATGACCGGCTTCCGGCAGGACTGTCCCCGACCACATGCGGGCCGATGCCCCTTTCAACACCGGCAAGCCCGGGTTAAGCAGGAACCCTGCAGCTGTTGCAGGGGTTTCGTCGCAGAGCGACATCAGGGGCCCGAAAACGGAGCCACGGCCACAAGGCCGGGCGGGAGCACGAAGGAGGACCGGCATGGCCGCAATTGCAAGGAACAACCGCTCGAAGATCGTCATGGCGGGCGCACTCGCCGCCCTCCTCGTCACCACCGGCTGCACCACCGACCCCGTCACCGGCCAGCAGACCATGACGCGCGGCGGAAAGGGCGCCATCGCCGGCGGCGTCGGCGGGGCCCTCCTCGGCGGCCTCATCGGCGGCAACACCGGCGCCCTCATCGGCGCAGGCGTCGGCTCCATCGCCGGCGGCGGCATCGGCTCCTACCAGGACAAGCAGGAACGCGCACTCCGCCAGGCAACCCAGGGCACCCAGATCGAGGTCGAGCGCAAGGGCGACGAGATCCAGCTCACCTTCCCGGATACCATCAGCTTCGATTTCAACTCCGCGATCGTGAAGCCGGAACTGCGCGGCTCTCTGCAGGAAGTCGCCAAGGTGCTGAACGCCTATCCCTCCACCGTGATCGGAGTCTTCGGCCACACCGACAATGTGGGCTCGACCGAAGCCAACCAGCGCCTCTCCGAACGGCGCGCCGAAAGCGTGGTCGGCAGCCTCGAAAGCTTCGGCGTCGCCCGCGCCCGCATGCAGCCGCGCGGCTTCGGCTACACCCAGCCGGTCGCCACCAACGACACGCCGGAAGGCCGCGCCCAGAACCGGCGCGTTGAAATTCGCATCATACCTGTGTCTCAGGAACAGGTTCAGGCTCAGCCCCGGTAAGGCTGGACCAGCGGAACAGGAAGGGGGCGCGCCCAACGGCGCGCCCCTTTTCTATCCTCTCAAGCTTGCCCCCAACTTGCCCGCAGCCGCAACAACCGCCGCTGACACCGCCTCGATCTCGGCATCGGTCAGCGTCTTCTCCACCGGCTGCAGCGTCACTGCCACCGCAAGGCTCACCTGGCCCTCCGGCACGCCCGCGCCAGCAACGCGGTCGAACAGCTGAACATCCACGATCAGGCTCTTCTCGGCCCCCTTCACGGCCCGCACCAGCGCCTCGGCCTGAACCCCTTGCGGCACCAGGAAGGCGAAATCCCGCCGAACCGGCTGCAAGGCGGGCGGGCTGAACGCCGGCCGCGCCCGTCTCACCTTCCGCTCCGGCACCGCATCCAGGAAAATCTCGGCAGCCACCGCGTGGCCCAGGTCTCCCAGCACGTCCGGGTGCAGCTCACCGAACTCCGCCAGCGCCACCTTCCCCAGCACCAGCTTCGCCGACCGCCCCGGATGATAATGCGCGCTCGCCGGCTGCACGGTCTGCAGCCGCTCCACCGGTGCCCCTGCCGCGGCCAACGCCGCCAGCACTTCGGCCTTCACGTCGAACGCGTCGAACACCCGCGCCTTGCCCGCCCGCCAATCACGGCCCGTATCGCCCGCCAGCAGCACGGCCAGCGTCGGCTTCTCACCCTCCGCCAGATAGCGACGCCCATGCTGGAACAGCCGCACGCTCTGCGCGCCCCGCGCCATATTGCGCTCCGCCGCCGCCACCAACCCCGGCAGCAGGCTTGTCCGCATCACCGCAAGCTCCGCCGACAGCGGATTCTCCAGCCGCCAATGGTGCCCGCCGAACCGCGCGGCCTCTTCCTCGGCGATGAAGCTCCAGGTTACGCCCTCGTCCAGCCCCCGCCCCGCCATCAGGCGCTTCAGCCGCCGCTCCAGCTTCTGCGCCGGCGTCGCGGTCGGCTTCGCGACACCCTCTGCCCGCGGCAGCGGCGTCGAGACCACCCGGTCCAGCCCGTGCAGCCGCACCACCTCCTCCACCAGGTCGGCAGCCCCGTCCACGTCCCGCCGCCAGCTCGGCACCGAAACCGTCCAGGGCGCATCCGCCCCCGACACACCGAAGCCCAACCGTTCCAAGATCGCCCGTTGCTCGGCCGCCGGCACCTCCAGCCCGCCCAGCGCCAGCGTCCGCGCCGGATCGAAGGAAACCGTCCGCGCCACCACAGGCGCCTCGCCGGACTTCGCCATTGCCGAAACCGTACCGCCGCACAGCTCGCGCACCATCGCCGCGGCCAGGTCCAGCCCCGGCTCCACGAACCCGGGGTCCACCCCGCGCTCGAACCGCGACCGCGCGTCCGACGTCAGCCCCAAGGCCCGCCCCGTCTCGCCGATCCGTGCCGGGTCAAAATAGGCCGCCTCGATCAGCACCTCGGTCGTCGTCTCCGAGACGCCCGAGTCCATGCCGCCCATGATCCCGCCGATGTCGTGCACATGGGCATCATCAGCGATCACGGTCATGCCCTCGGCCAGCGTGTAGGTCTTGCCGTTCAGCGCCAGAAGCTGCTCGCCGGCCCGCGCCTTTCGCGCCACCAGCCCGCCCGTCAGCTTCGCCACGTCATACACGTGCAGCGGCCGGCCATGCCCGATCGAGAAATAGTTGGTCACGTCCACCAGAGCCGAGATCGGCCGCAGCCCCGCCTTCGTCAGCAGATCCTGCAGCCACTTGGGCGACGGCCCATTGCTGACGCCCGAGACCGACCGCGCATAAAAGGCCGGGCACCCTTGCGGGTCATCCGTCCGCACCGGCACGGCAATGGGCCCACCATCCCCGAGCGCCGGCACCTCGATCGCCTTCAGCACGCCCATCCCGGCAGCCGCCAGGTCGCGCGCAATGCCGTAAACCCCCATGCAGTCCTGCCGGTTCGGCGTGATCGCGACATCGAACACCGGGTCGTCCAACCCCGCCCACTGGGCAAAGCTCGTCCCCACCGGCGCATCTGCGGCCAGCTCGATGATCCCGTCATGGTCGTCGCCCAACATCAGCTCGCGCGACGAACACATCATCCCGTTGCTCTCGACCCCCCGGATCGCAGCAACCTTCAGCACCACGTCCAGCCCCGGCACATGCGCACCCGGCGGCCCGAACACGCCCACAAGGCCCGCGCGTGCATTGGGCGCTCCGCACACCACCTGCAGGCCCGTGCCCGAGCCTGTATCCACCGACAGCACCTGCAGCTTGTCCGCCTGCGGGTGCCGCTCGGCCGTCAGCACGCGCGCAATCACGAAGGGCTTCAGCGCCTCGGCAGGGTTCTCGATTCCCTCCACCTCCAGGCCCAGCCGCGTCATCGCGGCCGCCAGCTCATCCACGCTCGCGGTCGTCTCCAGATACCGCGTCAGCCAGCTCAGCGGGAACTTCATGCGCCCACTCCCGCCGAAAGGGTCGGCACATCAAGGCTCGCGAAGCCGAAATGCCTCAGCCACCTCAAGTCCGCATCGAAGAAGGCGCGCAAGTCCGTCATCCCGTATTTCAGCATGGCCAGCCGGTCGATCCCGCAGCCGAAGGCAAAGCCCTGCCACTCGTCCGGGTCCAGCCCGCAATTGGCGATCACCTTCGGATGCACCATCCCCGAGCCCAGGATCTCCAGCCACGAACTGGTGCCACCCACCTTCAGTGTGCCGCCCTCCCAGCTGCACCCCACATCCACCTCCACCGACGGCTCGGTGAAGGGAAAGAAGCTCGGGCGCAGCCGCAGCGTCACGTCATCCACCTCGAAGAAGCCCTTCACGAAGGTCTCCAGCGTCCACTTCAGATGCCCAAGATGGATGCCCCGGTCGATCACCAGCCCCTCCACCTGATGAAACATCGGCGTGTGCGTGGCATCGGAATCCGACCGATAGACCCGCCCCGGCGCGATGATCCGGATCGGCGGCTTTTGGCTCATCATCGTCCGGATCTGCACCGGCGAGGTGTGCGTGCGCAAAACCATGCGCGTGGATTCGTCCCCACCCTCGGGCCGGGCATAAAATGTGTCGTGCATCGCCCGCGCGGGGTGCTCGGGCGGAATGTTGAGCGCAGTGAAATTGTGCCAGTCGGTCTCGATCTCCGGCCCTTCGGCAACCGCGAATCCCAGGTCCGCGAAGATCTCGCTCAGCTCGTCCATCACCTGCGAAATCGGATGCACCGTCCCCACCGGCTGCATGGCGGCCGGCAAGGACATGTCGATCCGCTCAGCCGCCAGCCGCGCCGTCAGCGCAGCCCGTCCCAGCGCCGCCTTCTTCGCCTCCAGCGCGGCCGACACCTCCTCGCGCAGCGCCTGATACACCGGCGCAACCCTCAGCCGCTCGTCGGGCGCAAGCGCCCCCAGGCCCTTCATCAGTTGGGTAATGCCCCCGGCCTTGCCCAGCGCGGCCACCCGCACGGCCTCCAGGGCCTCGGGGCTGTCGGCAGCGGCTATCGCGCCCAGGGTGTCGGCTTTCAGCGCATCGGTGGTCAACGGAACGTCCTTCAGTGTCGCGGGCGCGGGTTAGCGGGCAGTCGCCGAAAACGAAAGGGGCGCGGGAAGGCCATGCCTTCCCGCGCCCCTTTTCGCGTTTCAGACGCGGATGCGCGGATCAGGCGCTGGCCGAGGCCATCACCTGGTCAAACACGGCCTTGAACGCCGCCGGCTCGTTCATGGCGAGATCCGCCAGAACCTTCCGGTCAAGTTCCAGGCCCGAATTCGACAGCGCATGCATGAACGCCGAATAGGTCACGCCCTGCTCACGGGTCGCAGCGTTGATCCGCTGGATCCAGAGCGCCCGGAACGACCGCTTCTTCACCTTCCGGTCGCGATAGGCGTACTGGCCGGCCTTCTCGACCGCCTGCCTTGCAACCCGGATCGTGTTCTTGCGACGGCCATAATAGCCCTTCGCCTGCTCAAGAACGCGCTTGTGCCGCGCACGGGCGGTAACGCCCCTCTTCACACGTGCCATCGATCGCGCTCCTTACCGCAGGCCATAGGGGGCCCAGGCGACCACCCGGGCCACATCGGCCTCGGACAATACGCTGGTGCCACGGTTCTGGCGGATATACTTCCCGTTGTGGCTGATCAGGCGGTGGCGCTTGCCGGCCACACCATGCTTGATCTTGCCGGTCGCGGTCATCTTGAAGCGCTTCTTGACGCCGCTCTTGGTCTTCAGCTTGGGCATTTCGGCTCCTTTCGGTCCTCTTTCGAGGATTGGGGCGAGTTCAAGACCAGCCACGGCAGCCCATGTTCGCCGGGCGGGTCGTCAAGCGATCTCGCGGTTGAAGCGGCGGGCTTTATTGATTTGCCGCCGCTTTGGCAAGAGCAGAGCGCGGCCGGCGGCCAAGCCGCCGAGTCCGCTTCGAAAGAGTAAGAAGAGGAAGGGTTGCGGGCAAAGCCCGCTCGTCGGACGGGCCGGCGATAGAGATCGCCGACTCCGCCGGCCGGGTGCACCGGCGAGTCCGCGAATTAGCGCTGCGCACTAATCGCGGCCGCCTCGCTGGAGGCGGCTACGCCTTCTCCAGCGTGCACTGGAGGGGATGCTGATGCTGCTTGGCGAAATCCATCACCTGCGTGACCTTCGTCTCCGCCACCTCATAAGTGAAGATCCCGCACACCCCCACGCCGCGCTGGTGCACATGCAGCATCACCCGCGTCGCATCCTCCATACTCATCCGGAAGAAGCGCTGCAGCACATGCACCACGAATTCCATGGGCGTGTAGTCGTCGTTCAGCAGCAGCACCTTGTACAGCGATGGCTTGCGTGTCTCGGTCCGCGTGCGTGTGACGACACCGGTGCCGGTGCCCGTCCCGTCCCCACCGGCCCCGTCCTCGTCGCCGACAGGCCCGCTCCGAATTGCCTCCGCTCCCGTCATGACAGTCCGTCTGAATCCTCTTCGGGGCAGCCCGCGCATTCCGCGACCGCCGGCGAGGCCGTAGCGGCCGCCCATGAATATAGGAAGCCGAAAGGCCGGTCAAAGGCCTCCCTCTGTCACAGTCCCAGCGTCAGTCGGTCGCATTTGTCCTGGAAATGGCAGGGCCCGGAACAGGAATGATTGCAACCTGTTCATCGCAGGGCCATCTGCGCAGCGGATACGCCATCCTGCCACCCCGATTCTGGAGCCCTTGCGCCTTGACCCGCACCGCCACCACGATTCTGCTCCTGATGGCGACCATCGCCCTGCCCGCCTGCTCGCTGGTCGATTCCATCACCGGCAAGGGCGGCGCCGGCTCCGACAAGTCGGCAAAAGGCGGCCCGGGGGGCGGCCCCGGCGGCGGCGCGCGCACGCCCGCAGTCATCGTCGAACGCGTCGCCCGCACCGAAATCGTCGATTCGATCGAGGCCGTCGGCACCGCCCGCGCCAACGAACAGGCCGATCTCAACTCCACCGTCACCGAACGGATCGAGCGCATCAACTTCACCGACGGCCAATATGTCCCCCGCGGCGCCGTCATCGCCACCCTCGTGCGGTCCGAACAGGGCGCCAACCTCAACGAAAGCCAGGCCCGCCTGCGCGAGGCGCAACTCCAGCTCGCCCGCCTCAAGCAGCTCCAGGCCCAGGGCTTCGCCACCAAGGCCCGGATCGACGAACAGCAGGCCAATGTCGACATCGCCCGCGCCCAGTCCCAGCAGGCCAATTCGCAGATCGCCGACCGCGTAATCCGCGCCCCCTTCTCGGGCTACCTGTCGCTCCGCCGCATCTCGGCGGGCACCGTCGTCAACGCCGGCACCACCATCGCCACCATCGTCGACCACAGCTCCATCAAGCTCGATTTCACCGTGCCCGAAACCTTCCTGCCGGCGCTGAAGCCCGGCCTCGAGATCTCGGCCACCGCAGCCGCCTTCCCCGGCGAACAGTTCCGCGGCCGAATCTCGTCGATCGACCCGCTGATCGATCCGGTCTCCCGCGCCGCCACCGCCCGCGCGATCCTCCCCAACCCCGATCTCCGCCTGCGCCCCGGCATGCTGATGACGGTCGATATCCGCTCGCCCGCGCGCGAAGCCCTCACCGTCCCCGAACTCGCCGTCATCGGCGAAGGCCAGGGCGCCTATGTCTGGAAGGTGAGCCCCGACGACAAGGCCAACCGGGTCGAGATCCAGGCCGGATCCCGCCGCGACGGCCGGGTCGAGATCGTCTCGGGGCTCGCCGAAGGCGACCGCGTCGTCGCCGAAGGCACCGTCAAGCTGCGCGGGCCGGGCCCCATAAAGCCGGTCGAACGCACCGCAACCCAGGAACAGACGGCGCCGGACGTCGCGCCCGAACCTGCCGCGGCCCCGACGCGGGACGCGTCATGATGCAAGTCGGGCACGCCGCATGATCCTCTCCGACATCTCGGTCCGGCGCCCGGTCTTCGCGGCCGTGCTGTCGCTGCTTCTGGTCCTGATCGGCGTTGTCTCCTTCACAAGGCTTCCCGTCCGCGACCTGCCCGCAATCGAGCCGCCGATCGTCTCCATCGACACCAGCTACCGCGGCGCCAACGCCCAGGTGGTCGAAAACCAGATCACCCAGATCCTCGAGGACCGCATTTCCGGAATCGAGGGCATCGAGGCCATCACCTCCCGCTCGCGCGAAGGCCGCTCCGACATCCAGATCGAATTCTCCGCCACGCGCAACATCGACGCCGCCGCCAACGACGTGCGCGACCGCGTCTCGGGCGTGCTCGACAACCTGCCGGAAGAGGCCGACCCGCCGGAAATCTCCAAGGTCGATGTCGACGCGCAGCCGATCCTCTGGCTCAACGTCATCCACCCCCAATGGTCCGCCATGCAGCTCACGGACTATGCCCAGCGCGTCCTCGTCGACCGCTTCGGCGCAGTCGACGGCGTCAGCCGCGTGCAGATCGGCGGCGAAGCCCGCCAGGCCATGCGCATCTGGCTGTCGCGCTCCCAGCTCATCGCCTACGGCCTCACCACAGGCGACATCGAAAATGCGCTCCGCCGCCAGAATGTGGAGCTGCCCGCAGGCCGGATCGAGGGCGCCTCCACCAACCTCACCGTGCGCGTCACCCGCCAGTTCAGCTCCCAGCCGGAATTCGAACGCCTCATCGTCGGCCGCAGCGCCGACGGCTATCTCGTGCGCCTGGGCGACGTCGCCCGCGTCAGCCTCGAGCCCGAAAGCCGCTACAGCCTGTTCCGCTCCAACGGCGAACAGGCCATCGGGCTCGGCATCGTCCGCCAGTCGGGTGCAAACACGCTGCAGGTCGCAAACGACGTCAAGGCCGAGATGGAAAAGGTCGCCAAGACCCTGCCCGACGGCATGACCCTCGCAATCGGCTCCGACAGCTCCCTCTTCATCGAGCGCGCGATCGAAAATGTCTGGACAACGCTCCTCGAAGCCGCCGTCCTCGTCGTCGCCGTCATCTTCATCTTCCTCGGCTCGATGCGCGCGACCCTCATCCCGGCAATCACCGTCCCCATCTGCCTGATCGCCACCTTCGCCGTCCTCTACGTGCTCGGCTATTCGCTCAACCTCCTCACGCTTCTCGCCTTCGTGCTGGCAATCGGCCTCGTGGTCGACGACGCCATCGTCGTGCTCGAGAACATCTACTACCGGATCGAGAAGGGCGAACCGCCGCTCGTCGCCGCCTACCAGGGTGCCCGCCAGGTCGGCTTCGCGGTTGTCGCCACCACGGTCGTCGTGTGCGCCGTCTTCGTGCCGCTCTACTTCATCGCCGGCAACACGGGCCTGCTCTTCCGCGAGCTTGCCGGCGCAATGATCGGCGCGATCGCCTTCTCCGGCTTCGTTGCCCTCTCCCTCACCCCGATGCTCTGCTCCAAGCTGCTGCGCGCCGAAACCGGCCACAACCGCCTGACCAAATGGTTCGACCGCCAGTTCGATCGCGTCCAGCGCCGCTATGCCGCCGCCCTTCGCAAGGTTCTCAACCGGCCGCTCGCCATCGGTGGCGGCGCGCTCGCCTTCGTCGCCGTCTGCCTTGGCCTTGGGGCAACGCTCGCCTCCGAACTCGCGCCCCCCGAAGATGTCGGCTACTTCTTCGCCAACGTCCAGGCCGCCGAAGGCACCGGCTTCGACACCATGCGCGGCTACATGCTCGACCTCGAACAGCGCCTGCTCCCGCAGGTCGGCGACGGCCAGCCCATCCGCCGGCTGCTTGTCCGCGCGCCAGGCAACTTCGGCGCAACCGAGGATTTCTCGTCCGGCGGCCTCGTCATGTTCCTCGTCCCCTGGGAAGAGCGCACGGCAACCACCCAGCAGGTCATCGACGAAACCCAGAAGCTGATCAGCCAGGATCCGCGCGTGCGCGGCAATGCGTCCACCGGCAATTCGCTCAGCCGCGGCCGCGGCCGGCCGATCCAGCTGGTCATTGCCGGCAACAGCTTCGAGGAACTCGCCAAGGCCCGCGACGCCATCTTCGAAGCCGCCGACCAGAACCCCGGCATCATCGATCTCGACAGCGACTACAAGGAAACCCGTCCCCAGCTCATCGTCGACATCGACACCACGCGCGCCGGCGACCTCGGCGTCCAGATCGCCGATGTCGGCGCCACGCTCGAAACCATGATGGGCTCGCGCCGCGTCACCACCTTCATCGACCGGGGCGAGGAGTATCAGGTCATCCTCCAGGCCGAGGATGCCGACCGCGCGACCCCCGACAATCTCGCCAACATCTATGTCCGCTCGCAGACAACGGGTGCGCTCGTCCCCCTCTCCAATCTCGTCAAGCTGCGCGAAGCCGCCCAGGCCGGCGAACTCGGCCGCTTCAACAAGCAGCGCGCCATCACCATCCAGGGCAATGTGGGGCCCGGCACCACGCTGGGCGAAGCGCTCGACTATCTCGAGGAGATCGCGCTCGAACAGCCCGCCGTCTCCGCCGTCGGCTATCGCGGCGAAAGCCAGCAGCTCCGCCAGACGGGCTCCTCGCTCTGGGTCGTGCTTGCGCTCACCGTGCTCCTCGTTTTCCTCGTGCTCGCCGCCCAGTTCGAAAGCTGGATCCACCCGGCCGTCATCATCCTCACCGTGCCGCTTGCCGTCGGCGGCGGCCTCTTCGGCTTGTGGATCATGGGCGGAACGCTCAACCTCTACTCCCAGGTCGGCATCGTCATGCTGGTCGGCCTCGCGGCCAAGAACGGCATCCTCATCGTCGAGTTCGCAAACCAGCTCCGCGACGATGGCGTCGCCTTCGAAGACGCGATCCTGGAAGCCGCCGAACGCCGGCTGCGCCCAGTCCTCATGACGTCGATCGCAACGGTTGCGGGCGCCGTCCCCCTCATGCTTGCAAGCGGCGCCGGCGCAGGCTCCCGGCAGGCGATCGGTGTCGTCATCGTCTGGGGCGTCAGCCTCGCAACGCTCCTCACCCTGTTCGTGATCCCGGTCGCCTACGCGGCGCTCGCCCGCCGCACCACCTCGCCCGAAGCGATCAGCCGGGAGCTCGAGAAGGAACTGGCCGAAGCCGGCGACGCCACGCCGCAGCCGGCCGAATAGCCGGTCGCAGGCGCACGTCTTCCAAACCGGCGCCGGCCTTCCTATCTCCCACGGGTTCGCAGATGCGGCAAAATCGCCTATGAACAGGTCATGGGCACATGCTGCCCCGCCAATGGAAAGACGAAACCCGTGCAGAACCAGAACCAGATGTTCGAGGACCTCTCCCGCCTGATGTCGTCCATCGCCGGCACGATGGCAGGCGCCGGCCGCGAGGCAGAGACCCGGATGAAGGAAAAGCTGCGCGAGGCCGTCGGCGGCGTCGATTTCGTCAGCCGCGAGGAATTCGAGGCGGTGAAGGCGATGGCCGCGGAAACCAAGGCCGAGCTCGAAGCGTTGAAGGCTTCGATGAGCTCGATCACGACACCCCAGCCGCCGACCATGCCCAAGGCAAAGGCCAGCAAGATTGACATCAAGTAGCGGAAGCCCGGCCAGACATATCCACAGCGAAAACGGCCCGCCGCCACAAGCAGCTTGCCAAGAAGAGGTGGGAAACCGCAATATGTTGCGGTCGATGGAAGCGGGGCCTACCATGGATGGGGCATTCGGCCGGAGCCGGCCAGCCTTCAGCCCGGCCCGGAGACGATCGAGGATGGGCGACACGAGGACGACGCGATGACAAGCCTGCAGTTCGACCCCGGCGCAGAGCCGCTCGCGCCCATCGACACGCTCGAGCATTATTTCGCGAGCCACAACTGGGCCTTCGAACGCGACGGCGATGAGGAAATCGTCACCACGGTAAAGGGCAGCTGGTCGGATTACGAGCTGCGCGCCCTCTGGCGCGAGGAAGACCGTGTCCTCCAGTTCATCGCACTGACCGGAATCAACGCCGGCGCCGGCCGTGTGGAGGCCGCGACCCGCAGCAACCTGTTCGAGACCCTCGCACTCGTCAACGAGCAGCTCTGGATCGGCCATTTCGAGCTCTGGACCGCCGACGGCGCAATCCTGTTCCGCCATGCCGTCCTGCTGGACGGGCCCGACGACGCAGCACTCAGCATGCCCCAGGCCCATGCCCTGGTTGATGCCGCCATCGACGAGTGCGAGCGCTACTTCCCCGTGTTCCAGTTCGTCCTCTGGGGCGGCAAGAACCCGCGCGAAGCCCTCGCGGCCGCCATGGTGGAAACCGAGGGCGAGGCTTAAGCCCTCCCGGGCGCAGGGCCTCGATCCCGGCGTCGGACTTCAGCCTCCGGGCCACTCGCCTCCCCATCGGCAGAGCTCAGCGCCGCCCCGCCCGGCGTCCACCGGCGCGAATCATCCGAGTCCGACTCGGAAGTTTTCGAGTCGGGCTCACATTTCGGCACTGAAATCCGGTTGAGTGCCGCTCAGGAGCCATGCCGCCAGCACATGCCCCGGCCGCTTCTGCTGCATGGCAAAATCGATAGGATACGTTCATCTGTCTGAAAAAACTTCGGATTAGTCCATAGCGGATCCGAGCGATGTTGCATTGCAGCACAACATGCTGCACAAATTCGCGTGCCACTCAATTTTGCTGTTGACGAGAACTGAGTGGAACTTTAATTCCAAGTTCATCGAATTGAGCGCCACTCGGATCGACCCCCGGACAAGCCGGGATCAGCGAACGGGCGGTGCCGACAGTCAGGATCCTTCGGGGCCGAAGCTGCCGCCAAATGGAAAGGACAATGCCATGCGTGCTCTCATGCTGACCATCGCCGCTGCCGGCCTCGCGTTCGCCGCTGTTCCCGCCGCCGCCGCTGGCGACGCCCAGACCTGCGCGGTCGCCCCGGTGAAGCTGCGCACCCTCGCAGCCGGCGCCGACGCCGACACCGCCCGCAAGGCGGAGCGCAACATCGCCCTGGGTGAAGCCCTGTGCGATGCCCGCAACCGGTCGGAAGCCGCCAAGAAGTTCAACCTGGCCGCCAAGTCGCTCGGCACGGAACTCGCAGCCGTGATGTCGACCGAAACGAGCGCTTCGGTCCAGTAACACCCCCCCTCCCACGACGGGCCGCCTCCCTCCCCCTCCCTGCGGCCCGTCCTCAAAGAAGGCGGCGGCCCCGATCCCGGGCCGCCGCCTTTCCCTTTTTGCAGCATCGCCCACGCCGCTTGAGCCGCCCGCCCTCTCCTGCCAAAGCTGGGACGGATGACGCAGCCGCTGCTCCTCGACGGGCCCGAGCCCCATGTGCTCCTCGTCTGCGACCACGCCTCGAACCATGTCCCACATGGCCTCGACCTCGGCGTCATCCCCGCCGCCATGCAGGATCATGTCGCCTGGGACATCGGCGCAGCCGCCGTCACCACCCGCGTCGCCCACGCCCTCCAGTGCCGCGCCTGGCTCGCCCAGGTCTCCCGCCTCGTGGTCGATTGCAACCGCCCGCCCGAACACAGCATCCCCGAACGCTCCGACGGCATCGTCATCCCCGCCAATGTCGGCCTGTCGCCGCCCGAACGCGCCGCCCGCCTCGCCCTCCACGCCGCCTTCCACGACGGCCTCGACACCCTCGTCGCCCGGGCCAGGCCCGCCCTCCTCGTCTCCCTGCACAGCTTCACGCCCGCCCTCGCCTCGGCGCCCGCGCCCCGCCCCTGGCCCATCGCAATCCTCTGGAACCACGACGACCGCGCCGCCGCCCGGGGCCTCGCCCACCTGAACACCGAACCCGATCTCGGCGGCCCCGTGGGCGCCAACGAGCCCTATTCCGGCAAGGTCCTCAACTACACGATGGATCGCCATGCCGAGGCCGCGGGCATCCCCTATCTCGGCTTCGAGATCCGGCAGGACCTCATCGCAACCGACGCCGGCGCCGACCGCTGGGCGGCCACCGTCGTCCGCACCATCCGCGCCACGCTGGAGGGCCTGTGATCGCGCTCCTCAAGTTCGTCCTGAAGCTCGTCTTCGGCCTCATCCTCTTCACCCTCGTCTGGGCCGCCGCCTACCGCGTGATCGACCCACCCATCACCTTCCTGACGCTGCGCGACCGGATGAACGGCGTCGAGGTCAAGCAGGACTGGGTCGGCCTCTCGGAAATGTCCCGCCACATCCCCCGCGCCGTCATCGCCGCAGAGGACAGCCGCTTCTGCGAACACAGGGGCTTCGACGTCGAGGCGATCGAGAAGGCAATGGCGCGCAACAAGCAGGGCAAGAAGCTCCGCGGCGGCTCCACCATCAGCCAGCAGACCGCCAAGAACGCCTTCCTCTGGCCCGGCCGCACCTACGTCCGCAAGGGCCTGGAGGCATGGTTCACCGTCCTCATCGAATTTCTCTGGGGCAAGCCCCGCATCATGGAAGTCTATCTGAACATTGCCGAATTCGGTCGCGGCGTGTTCGGGGTCGAGGCCGCGTCACGCCACTACTTCGACAAGTCGGCCAAAAACCTCAGCCGTGCCGAGGCCGCCCGCCTCGCCGCAATCCTCCCCCAGCCCATCAAGCGCGACGCCGCCAGCCCAGGCCGCTACACCAGGCGCTACGCAAACCGCATTGCCGGCCGCACCCGGGTGGTTGCCAATGAAGGACTGGATTCCTGCCTGTGGAACTAGCGCGCAGGCCACGCCGCGGCAAAGCCGCGTCGTCGGACGGGTTCTGACGGCCTGAGGGCCGCAGCCCCGCCGGCCGGCCTTGCGGCGAGTCGCGGTCCAGCGCTGCGCACTGGCCGACGCCGCCTTCAGGCAGTCCACCCGCCATCGATCACCAGCTCGCTGCCGGTGATGAAGGCGCTCTCGTCCGAGGCGAGGAAGACGATCCCCGCCGCAATCTCCTCGGGCTGCCCGGCCCGCTGCAGCGGCGTGTTCACCAGCGCGATCGCATCGACGGGAATGCTGTTGGCCCCCGGCGGCGTCCCCAGCGCGTCGCGCGTTGCCGAAAGCCCGCCCTCGTCGATCTTCGTCCAGATCGGCGTGTCGATGATGCCGGGATGCACCGAATTGCAGCGGATGCGGTCCGCCGCATACTCCTTCGCGACCGCCTTCGAAAACAGCCGCACACCCCCCTTGGTCGCGCAGTAGCCGGCAAGCCCGGGCGCCCCCTCCAGCCCCGCCACCGACGAGATGTTGATGATGGAGCCGCCCTTGCCGCCCCCCTGAACATGCGCTCGCATGGCAGGAATGCCGTGCTTGCACCCCAGGAACACGCCCGTCAGGTTGATCCCCAGCTGCCGGTTCCACGCCTCCAGGCTCATCTCCACCACCAGCTGGCCAGATCCGATCCCGGCATTGTTCACCAGCGTGTCCAGGTGCCCGTGCAGCCGCACCGTCTCGGCCACCACCTCGCGCCATTGGTCCTCGTCCACCACGTCCTGGTGGCGCCAGGCCGCGCGCCCGCCGGCCTTGGCAATGGCGTCGAGCGTCGCGTGCCCGCCCGCGTCATCGATGTCGGTCAGCATCACGGCGGCACCCTCGCGCGCGAGCGCGATCGCAGTCGCCCGCCCGATCCCGCTCGCCGCGCCCGTCACGATCGCGGATTTGCCCTTCAGTCGCATGGCTCTCTCCCCTGGCCCTCCGGCTCCTGCAGGGCATCATGCGGCGGGGCGCATTACCTCAACACTCCCTTTCTTGCCATGGCCCGCGAATACCAGGCGAAGAACAGGCAGCCCACCAGCACCACAATCTGCATAAAGGCCGCATCGCCCATCACTGCCGCCCCGTCCGACAGGGCATAGGTATAGATCAGGCTCACCACGAACGCTGCCAGCGACAGCAGGAACACCGGCGCTGCTGTCCGGCTCCGCCGCAGCAGCAGCAGCGTCCCCAGCACCGCCCCCCACACGCCCACCGGCCAGACGATCATCATCCAGAACGGAAACGCGTCCATGTAGGCGATCTGCGCGTCGGTCATCCCCATCTGCCGGTACCAGGTCTCCCCCTGCATCTTCGACATCAGATAGTCGAACGCGCCGAAGCCGTTCCAGATCAGCCCCAGCCCGCCCACGATCCACAGGTGAAGGGGCGTGCGCGGCCCCTCGATCACGGTTGCCATAAGCAAGTCCTCCCGAACCGCAGGCTAACCCGGAACAACCATCATGGGAACAGACAAAGGGCCGGGCTGCCCGATCGGCAACCCGGCCCCATCTGTCCCGTCCGGCTGCGCGCGTCAGAACTTGGCGCGCATGCCCATGAAGTAGAAGCGGCCGATGCCCGAAACCGGATACGCCCGGGCAGCGATGAAGGGCTGTTCGTCCGTCAGGTTGTTGATGCCGCCGTAGATCTCGAAGCCTTCCTTCCAGGTGAACGAGGCCGACAGGTCATGCACCCAGGTCGCGCCGGCCAAACCGTCAGGCCCGAATTCGCTGTCGATCGATTCGATCTGGATGGCGCTCGCGATCGCCTGCTTGCCGATATACTGCGTGCGCCACGTCAGGCCGAAACCGCCGGGCGACATCCAGCTGATGGAGCCGACGCCCGCCCATTCGGGCGCACCCTGTTCCAGAAGGCCGGGGTTCACCTGGCTCTGGTCATTGGGGTTGAAGAAGCGGTTGAGCTTCTCGACCCAGTTGAGCGAGCCGCGCAGGTTGAAGCTGTGGGCACCCAAGTCGAAACCATAGGCGGCGCTCATGTCGACGCCGGAGGTCTCGATGCGACCGAAGTTGATCTGCACCTGCCGCAGGAAGCTGAAGCCGCCGTCCGACGAGCGGCGGGTGAACAGGTCGCAATACTGGTTCGGGAAGGTGGTCGAATCATAGCAGCTGTCGACGATGTCCTGCGAGGAAACCGCCGAAATCGCGTTGCTGATCTCGATCGAGTAATAGTCGGCCGAAAGGGTGAGGCCCGGGATGAAGCGCGGCTGGATCAGGCCGCCGACGGTCCAGGTCTTGGCCTTTTCCTCCTCGAGATCGGGGTTGCCCCCGGTCGTGCCGGCAAAGCGCGCCGTCAGCGGATCCTCGAAGGTGGCGGGGTTCACGCCCAGCGCGGACAGCGCGGCGGCGCAATTGTCCTTGCGGGTCTGCGCGTTGGGCAGGCCGTCGGCGATCCGCTCATTGAGGTCCGAGATGCCGCACGGATCCTGCGGCCGGAAGGTCGTCGCCTGCGCCGGGCTGAACAGTTCGAAGATATCCGGCGCGCGGATGGCCTGCGAATAGCTGCCGCGGAAGCGGACGTCCGGGATCGGCGCCCAGGTGCCGGCGACATTCCAGGTGAAGGCGCCACCAATGGTCGAATAGTCCGCATAGCGGGCCGCAGCCTCGACCGACAGTTCGTGGAAGAAGGGCCGATCCTTCAGGATCGGAATGCGGACTTCGCCGAACACTTCCTTCACGTCGAATTCGCCGCTGGAGTTGAAGGTGCGGACCTGGTCGTTGAACAGCAGGTTCTGGTTGGTGAACGGTTCGCCGGTCAGGATCGAGATGCCGGCCGATTCCGGCAGATCGCCGATGAAGGTGCCGTCCTCAAGGATGCCGAGGTCCTCGTCCGAGAAGGTGTTGCGGCTCTTCTCCTTCCGGTACTCGGCACCGAACGCATACTGGATCGCGCCGCCGGGCAGGTTGAGGAACTTTTCGGTGTCGCCCGAGAAGGCGAGCGTCGCGACGAACTGCTCCAGCCGCTCGCGGTCGGTGCTCGGGCGGGTGAAGAAGGCGACGGATTCCGGGCTCGCCGAATTCGCGCCGCGGAACAGGTTGACCGGGCGGCACTGGCCGTCGCCGGGCTTGAAGGTGAAGAAGCCGGGCGCAACGTCCGGAAGGGAGGGCTGCGGTGGCGTGGCGTTCCGATCGAGATCCGAGCGGCAGACGATCTGCCCGTTGGGCGCGCGCACCGCGTCGGTGGCCGCCAGGAAGCGGTCGAACAGCACCGCGTTCGAGAAGGTGTCCTTGATGTCGGTCCGGCCGTAGTTCAGCCCGAAATCATAGCGCAGCGACGGGGTGATTTCGCCGCGCACACCGCCGACGAGGCGGTAGGTGTCGCGATAGGCGGTCGAGATGCCGGGGCCGAAATCGGTGTTGTCGCGGCTGATGAGAAGGCCGCCCGCATCGTCGGCCTCGGGCTGGAGGACAGTCGGGATGAACGGATTGTCCGGCGCGATGTAGGCCGTGTCCATGAAGGTGTTGTAGCTGCTGCGGCTCGTCGTCTTGGAATGCGCATACTTGGCATCCCAGAACAGCTCGGCCGCCGGCGAGAACTCGAACTTGCCGGCCAGCGTGAAGAAGTAGCGCTGCGAAGCAGGCGTCAACGACGTCTCGTTGGTGCGCTCGACCGCGCCGTCGCCGCCGAACTGGTTCTGCGCGGTGGAGATCACCCCGTCGTTGAAGATGCGGACGGTGCCGTCGGGATTGGTCACATAGCAGCCGCCGCCGCCGAACCCGGTCCAGCCGACATAGCTTTCATTGCAGTCGTTGACCCCGTTGCTGTTCAGGTCGGTCAGCGGGAAGCGCGCGAAATCCGCCCGGAAGATCAGGCCCTCGTTCGAGCTGATCGCGAAGACGGGCTGGCGGGCGATCACCCGCAGGGGCGAGTTGGCCGCCCGGTCGATCAGCGCCTGTTCGGCAGCCGTCGGGGTCACGCCACCCGTGAAGATCCTGTTGTAGTCCGCCGAGCCGGGCTGCGGAATGAGGTTGCCGAAGCTGATCCGCGACGTGCGCGGCCCGGGCCCGCCGACCCGGAAGTAATTCGCGAAGTTCGGCATGGAGGACGCCGCAATGTCCCCCTTCTGGAACCGCCGGGCGGGGTTGATGTAGGTCGTCGAGTTGTTGGCCCTGCCATTGTCCGCCGTGAACGAGCGGTCGCCCAGCAGCACTTCGCTTTCATTGGTGTAGCCGCCCGAGAAGGTGATGTTTCCGCGGCCGTCGGCGAAATTCTTGCCCCAGGTGCCCGAGACCGAAAGGGACGTCCCATCGCCGTACCGGCTGATGCCGGTCTGCGCATCCAGCTGCAGCCCCTCGAAGTCCTGCTTGAGGATATAGTTCACGACACCGGTCACGGCGTCCGCACCATAGACAGCCGATGCGCCGCCGGTCAGCACTTCCACCCGCTCGATCAGCGCGGCCGGGATGGTGGACACGTCCACCGCAGTCGATCCACCGACACCCGACACATGCCGCCGCCCGTCGACGAGGACGAGGGTGCGGTTGGAACCGAGCTGGCGGAGGTTGAGGACCGCCTGGCCGACGCCGCCCGCACCGCGCTCGATCGAGTCCGCGACCGTGCCCGACGAGATCAGCGCCGGAAGCTGGCGAAGGGTCGCCGTCGTGTCGGTGTTGCCCGCCGCCCGGAAATCGGCAGCGCTCAGCGTGCTGATCGGCGCCGGGGCAACCGCGTTCGGGTCCCGCGCAAGCCGCGAACCCGTCACGATGATGGTTTCCGCCTCTTCCAGCGAGGGGGCAGCGGCGGCTGCCTGCTCCTGGGCCGCGGCAGGCACAGAGAGCGCCAGCATGGAAACGCCAAGCAATGCGGTGGCAGGCCGATAGAAACGCATCAAAAAGTCCCCTTGTCAGCAATCTTTGGTTTTATTGGTCATCAAATCCTAACATTCGGGATAGCCCACACAACCCCTGCTGCAACGCAACAGAGCCCATTGGCGTTAATGATGTCGCACTATGGCTTTCCGGCCACAGGCGGCGCCGATACCGCCGTCCGCGGCGCAGGCGTCAGGCGCCGGGCAGCGGGTAGGTCGGGTCGGGAATATTCTCCAGCGCCTCCATCAGCGCCTTCGCCCAGCGGTCCCCCAGGTCATGATAATAGGGATCGCTCTCCTCGATCCGCGTCAGCGCAGCCGTCGATTGCCCCGGCTTCACCACCAGCATGTCGATCGGCAGCCCCACCCCCAGGTTCGACCGCATCGTCGAGTTCATGCTGACAAGCCCGATCTTCATCGCCTTGGTAAGCGGGGTGCGATAGGTCAGCATCCGGTCCAGCACCGGCTTCCCGTACTTCAGCTCGCCGATCTGGAAATAGGGCGTGTCCATCCCGCACTCGATGAAATTGCCCTCGCCATAGATCAGGAACAGCCGCGGCGCCCGCCCGTCGATCGATCCGCCCACCAGCAGCGTCACGCCGATCTCGACCCCCTCCTGCTCCTGCACCAGCGCCTCGATGTCCTTCTTGGCCCCCACCATCGCCTCGCCGACGATCTGCGCCACCCGGAACATGGTGGGCGCCGTCTCCACATACTCCGGCTCCTCCTTGCCGGGCATCACCACGCCTTCCTTCAGCCGGTTGATCAGCGCCTGCGTGGTGCTCAGCGAGCCTGCCGACGCGATCGAGACGATTCGCTTCCCGTCCTCCCCGAACACCCGAAGCTTGCGGTAGGTGGAGATGTTGTCGATCCCCGCATTGGTGCGGGTGTCGGCCATCATCACCAGGCCCTCCTTCACCAGAAGTCCCACGCAATAGGTCATGGCGCTGTCGACCCCCTCCCCGGCACCGGCCTATTGGCTCTGGCTCTGGCCCGAATGCGATTGGCCCTGCCGCTGGCCACCCGCTTGCCGTCCGTGCACCCCCACCGCAAGCGATTCGATTCCGCCCCCGCGCCGGCTCCCGCGCACAGGCGCCGCGTCCAGGCTGTCCAGCCCCACCGCCACCCGCACATGCCCCTCGGTGCCGCACACGCCGTGCGTCGGGTCAAAGCTCACCCAGCCCAGGCCCGGCACAAAGCCTTCCGCCCAGGCGTGCGCCGCCTCCTGCTCGGGGTGATCGGGCGCCGCATAATGCCCCGACACGTAACGCGCCGGAATCCCCAGGTGCCGCGCGGCCGCAATGAAGATCTGCGAAAGATCCTGGCACACCCCGCGCCCCAGCCGCAGCGCCGTGTCCGCGTCGGTTGCAACCTCGGTGATCCCCGGCTCGAACTGCATCCGCCCCTGCACGCCCAGCATCAGGGCATGCAGCGTCGACAGCGCGTCGTCCCGCCTCAGGCCCTCCGCCAGCATCGCGATCGCCGGCGTCCCCGCCGTCAGCGGGGTCGAGCGCCGGAACAGGATCGGCGGCAGCGGCTCGCTCGCCCCACCCACCACGCCCGCCGTGTCGGTCGTGATCACCGTCCCCGTCACATGCAGCGTCAGCTGCTCCACCGGCCGCTCGGCATAGAAGGTGTGGCACCGGTTCCCGAACACGTCGACAGACGGCATCATCCGCCCGTCCACATCCACGTCCACCCGCCAGTTCACCACCTGCTGGCCTTCCGTGTCCGAAGGCGTCAGCTTCAGAACCTGCACGATCCCGGCCGCCGGCGCGGAGTAGGTGTAGCGGGTGATATGGTCGATCAGCAATTGCATCAGGAGTCCTTGCCGGCCTCACGGCCGGAACCGCCCACCGCCCCGCACCCCCGCCCAACCGCCCGTCGAGCGTATCCTTGGGGCGGTTGGGCGGGGGTGCGGGGCGGTGGGCGGTGCGCAGCGACCGAAGGGAGCGAACGGCGCATCATCAGAACAGATACTGCTCGGCGATGGCATTCCCCAGCCGGTTGTTCTCGCCCACGAAGTCCACAAGGAACTCGTGCAGCCCCGATTGGAACAGCGTGTCGATGTTGCTGCCGGCAAGCGTCCGCAGCGACGTCGAAGCGATCCGGTTCGCAGGCCCCCGCCGCCCCCGGCTCGCCGCCAGCTGGTCCAGCAGCCACACGGCGTCCTCCAGGCAGGCGATCAGGCTGCGCGGCATCGCCCGGTTGAAGATCAACAGGTCCGCCACCAGCCAGGGCTTCACGCTCTCGCGATACACCCACCGATAGGCCGTCAGCGCCGAAACCGTCCGCAGCAGCGTCGTCCACTGGAAATAGTCCAGGCTCCCGCCCACCGGCTCGGTCCTTGGCAGCAGCAGATGGTATTTCACGTCCAGCAGCCGTGCCGTGTTGTCCGCCCGCTCCACCGTGGTCCCCAGCCGCAGGAACCAGTAGGTCGCTTCGCGCAGCTGCGTCCGGTGCGCCGCCCCGTCGAACATCAGCAGCGCGTCCTTGATGGTCTCGGCGATGCGCACCAGCGTCGTGCTGTCGGGAATGGTCGTTCCGAAGCGCTGCACCTCGTGCCAGGCGTCGTTCACCGCCTCCCAGGTCTCCAGCGTCAGCGACGTCCGCACCGCCCGCCCGTTCGACCGCGCGCACTCCAGGCACCGCCGGATGGAGCTGGGATTCTCCGGGTCCAGCGTCAGGAACCAGCCCACATGCGCCTCGTCCATCGGCAGGTTGCGCGCCAGGAACCCGTCGTCGACCGCGGCAGACCGGATCGCGCTCTCCCACGCAGGGCCCGCCCCCCCGTGCGACGCCGGCAGCGACGCCAGCCGCACCGTCGCATCGATCAGCCGGCACAGAAAGTCGGCACGCTCCAAATAGCGGCCCATCCAGTAGAGGTTGGAGGCGCTGCGCGAGAGCATTCAGTCCAGCCCCCCGGGCCCCGGGAAGGGGCCATCAATGTCTCCGCCCTCGGCCTCAAAAGGCCCAGTCGAAGCCCCCGTCATGTCCCCGACCTCGGGCCCGTCCAACACCCAGGTGTCCTTTGTGCCGCCCCCCTGGCTGCTGTTCACCACCAGGGATCCTTCCTTCAGCGCGACCCGCGTCAGCCCGCCCGGAATGATCTTGGTGCCATTGGCACCGGTCAGAACGAACGGCCTCAGGTCCACGTGCCGCGGCGCAATCCCGGCCGCCGTCAGCGTCGGGCAGGTGCTCAAGGCCAGCGTCGGCTGCGCGATGTAATGCTGCGGATTGGCCTTCAGCCGCGCGGCGAACTGCTCCCGCTGCTCGCTGGTGGCATGCGGCCCCACCAGCATCCCGTAGCCGCCCGACCCGTCCGTTTCCTTCACCACCAGCTCGTGCAGATTGTCCAGCACATAGGACAGCGCGTCCGCCTCCCGGCAGCGCCAGGTCGGCACATTGTGCAGGATCGGGTCCCGCCCCGTGAAGAAGCGCACGATCTCGGGCATGTAGCTGTAGATCGCCTTGTCGTCGGCGATCCCGGTCCCCAGCGCATTGGCGATCGTCAGATTGCCGGCATGCACCGCGCCCACCAGCCCCGGCACCCCCAGCACGCTGTCCTGCCGGAAGGTCAACGGATCGATGAAGTCATCGTCCACCCGCCGGTACAGCACGTCCACCCGCTTCGGCCCTTCGGTCGTGCGCATGAACAGCACATCGCCGCTCACGAACAGGTCGGAGCCTTCCACCAGCTCCACCCCCAGCTTGTCGGCCAGGAAGCTGTGCTCGTAATAGGCGCTGTTATGGATGCCGGGCGTCAGCAGCGCCAGGCACGGCTCGGCCCCGCAGTGGTTCGGCGCAACCGACGTCAGCGTCTCCAGCAGCGTTTCCGGATAGGTCTCGACAGGCCGCAAGCCCCCACGCTCCGACACCGCGTGGATCAGCTCCGGCACCAGCCGCAGCATCACCTCCCGGTTCTCCAGCATGTAGGAAACACCCGACGGCGTGCGCGCATTGTCCTCCAGCACGAAGAACTCGTCCGGCCCGGTCCGCACCAGGTCGATGCCGGCGATGTGCACCCATACGTCCTTCGCCGGCCGCCGCCCCACCGCCGCCATGCAGTATTGCGGGTTCAGCAGTACCAGCTCCTCCGGCACCACGCCGGCCCGGATGCACTCGCGCGGGCCATAGACATCGGCCAGGAACAGGTTCAGCGCCTGCACCCGCTGCGTCAGCCCCTCTTCCAGCACCGCCCATTCGCTGCCCGCCAGCACCCGTGGCACGATATCGAACGGAATCAGCCGCTCGCTCGCATCCGGGTCGCCATAGACGGCAAAGGTGATCCCGATCCGCCGGAAGAACAGCTCGGCCTGCCGCCGCCGCGTCTCCAGCAGCTCCGGCGGGGCAGACCGCAGCCAGGCCGCCACCTGGGCATAGGCTGCCCGAACCTCGGGCCCGGCACCGTCCCCGCCGAACAGCGGTCCGGCGCCCGACGCATCGGGATAGGGGCCGAAGCCATAGGTTTCATCGAAAGCGCGGGCCGTCACACCCACATGTTGTGCGCCGCACAACGTCCGCGCAACCGAAAATTGCGCCGCCCGGTGGCGCCCGCCGTCTTCAGTCGTCCCCCACCTTCTGCATCCCGTCGCGGCCCTGCGGCTCCCGGCCGCGCGGATAGTCGGCCGCCGGCCGCACCTCGCGCGGTGGTGCCGAGTAGCTCGGCCGCGAGGGCGCCACACGCGCCTCGGCAGGGATCGCGCGAGGGGGTGCCACCATCGCCGCCGCGGGTGCCCGATCGGCAACAGCGCCGCCGCCGGGCTGTGTCCGGTTGCGGACGAAACCGCCGATCGCGTCACCATTGCCGCGCGGCGCGCGCGTCTCGCGCCGGGGCGCCACATCAATGCCCCCCGGCTTCGGCCGGTCCGCCACCGGGGCGGGCGGCGGCACCCTGTTCCGCACGAAACCCGCCATCGGCGATTCCCCGGGGCGCGTCCGGTCGACCCGCTCGCGCTCCCGGTCCCAATCCCGATCGCGGTCCCGATCGCGGTCCCAATCCCGGCGCCCGTCCCAGCGGCCCCGGCGGACATGGCTGCCCAGCCCCGGCCGATAGACCCAGGCGCCCGGCGCATGGACCCACCAGTCATTGCCCCAACCATAGCCCCAGTTCGACCAGCCCGGCGGCGGCAGCGGAGACCAGCTCGCAAAGCCCCCGGCCGACTGCCAGTCCACCCAGTTGGGCCCGAAACGCGTGTCGGGCACCCAGAACCAGCCGAAGCGCGGATCGCGCCCCCAGCGGCCGTAATGATAGGTCGCCCAGCCCCAGGGGTCGCCGCTCACGAACATCCGCCCGAAGCGCGGGTCGTTGCGCCAATAGCCCCGGCTGTAGGGCTGCCAGCCGGGCCCGACGCCCGCCGGCAGGAACACCCGCCCATAGCGCGAATGGTTGCCCCAGCTGCCATACTGCGCCAGCGAGCCATAGAAGATGTCGACCGACGCGACATCGCGCCCCCACCAGTCCACGGGAATCCCGTCCGCGTAACGCCGGTCATCCAGCGGCGCTTCCGACCAGCCAGCATCCGTCATGCACCCCGTCAACGCGAGGCCAAGCCCGGCAATCACGAGAATCTGTTTCATGGCCGAAATACTGAGCCCCGCAAATTGAACGAAGGCTGACTGCCCGCAACGAAAAAGGGCGGCACCAGGTGCCGCCCCCTTCCTCCGTTGCGCCGTCAGGCTCAGGCCGCCAGCAGCCGCTCTTCCAGCCGGCCCATGTGGTAATCGAAGTCCCCATACTGGGTCTCGATGATCGACAGCCGCTTGAAATAATGGCCCGCGGCAAGCTCGGTCGTGATCCCGATCCCGCCATGCGTCTGCACCGCCCACTGGCCCAGCGCGCGCGCACCCTTGTTGATCTTGGCCTTGGCCTGGCTCACCCACTTCGCCCGGTCCGGATCGTCCAGCCTGAGTGTCCCCATCAGCGTCATGGATGTCGCCTGCTCGGCCTCCATGAACATGTCCACCAGCCGGTGCTGGATCACCTGGAAGTCGCCGATCGCCTTGCCGAACTGCTTCCTCTGCTTCGAATAGTCCAGCGTCAGCTCGTGCAGCTTCTTCATCGCGCCCGTGGCTTCCGCGCACTGCGCCATCGCCGCATGGTCGACCAGCGTCTCGATCAGCCCCAGCGCCTGGCCCTCGGCACCCAGCAGCGCATGCGGCCCCACATTGGCGTTTTCGAAGTACACCTCGCTCGCCATGTAGCCGTCGACGCACGGATAATCCCGCCGCACCACGCCCTTGGCATTGGCCTCCACCAGGAACAGCGACACACCGGCACTCTCGCGCTGGCTCCCGCCGGTCCGCGCGCTGACCAGCAGGTGCGTCGCGTAAGGCGCCGCCACCACCACGCTCTTGTGCCCGTTCAGCGTCCAGCCCGAGCCGTCGGCCTTCGCCGTCGTCTTCAGGTCAGCAAGGTTGTAGCGCCCCTGCGGCTCGTAGAAGCCGGCGCCGATCACCACTTCGCCCGAGATGATGCCCGGAATCAGCGCATCCGCATGGGCCCCGCCGGTCAGCGCCAGCGCATTGCCGCCGATCACCACGGTCGGCACATAGGGTTCGACGGCAATCGCCCGGCCGAACTCCTCCATCAGCACCATGCTGTCGATCGGCCCGCCGCCGAACCCGCCATGGGCTTCCGGCAGCGCCGCCCCCAGGATCCCAAGCTCGGTCGCAAGCGCTTTCCAGACCCCGGGATCGCGCCCGCCGTCCATCCGCAGCATGCTTGCACGCTTGTCGAAATCATAGGTGTCCGAAAGATACCGCCGCAGTGTGTCGCGCAGCATCCCCTGCGTCTCGGTGAAATTGAAATCCAAGCTCGTCCTCCCCGGAAGTTCGGTCATTGGGCACGCCCCGCGGCCCTCAGGCCGCGGGTCGCCGGATCAAAGCCCCAGCACCATCTTCGCGATGATGTTGCGCTGGATCTCGTTCGATCCGCCATAGATGCTGGTCTTGCGCATGTTGAAGTAGGTCGGCGCCGCGCGGTGCGCGAAGTCCGGCCCGATCGCATATTCGTTCGACGCCTCGGGCAAGGCCCGAAAATAGGGCGCGGCATAATTGCCGGCCGCCTCCAGAACCAGCTCGGTGATCCGCTGCTGGATTTCCGTCCCCTTCACCTTCAGCAGGCTCGATTCCGGCCCCGGTCCCTTGCCGCTCGCCTCGCCCGCAAGCGTGCGCAGCTCGGTGAACTCCAGCGCGGTCAGGTCGGTCTCCAGCTCGGCCACCTTGCGGCGGAAGAAGGGATTCGCCAGCAGCGACTGCCCCGTCCCGTCCTGTTCCGCCTTCGCAATCGCCTTCAGCTTCTCGATCCCCCGCTTCGACCGCGCAACGCCCGCAATCCCGGTCCGCTCATGCGCCAGCAGGAACTTCGCGCAGGTCCAGCCCTTGTTCTCCTCGTAAACCCGGTTCTCGACAGGCACCTTCACATTGTCGAGCCACACTTCGTTCACCTCATGCTCGCCGCCCAGCGTGATGATCGGCTTCACAGTGATCCCGGGGCTCTTCATGTCGATCAGCAGGAACGAAATCCCCTCCTGCATCTTGGCGCCGGGGTCGGTGCGCACCAGGAAGAAGCCCCAGTCCGCATGCTGCGCAAGCGTCGTCCAGGTCTTCTGGCCGTTGACGATGTAATAATCCTTGCCGTCCTCGGTCACCCGCTCGGCCCGCGTCCGCAGGCTCGCCAGGTCCGATCCAGCACCCGGCTCCGAATAGCCCTGGCACCACCACACATCGCCCGACAGGATCCCCGGCAGGTGCTTCGCCTTCTGCTCCGGTGTGCCGAAGGTGTAGATCACCGGCCCAACCATGTTGATCCCGAACGGCAGCGGCGGAATGGTTTCCGCCTTCGCGCTCTCTTCGGAAAAGATGTAGCGCTGCGTCGCGGTCCAGCCCGTTCCGCCATATTCCTTCGGCCAGGCCGGCGCCGCCCAGCCCTTCTTCGCCAGGATCCGGTGCCAGGCCAGCATGTCCTCGCGGCCCAGCTCCTCGCCCTCGTCCTGCTTGCCCCGCAGATGCGCCGGGTAATTCTCGGCAATGAAGGCCCGCACCTCGTCGCGGAACGCGGTTTCCTCGGGGCTGAACGCAAGATCCATCGGATATCTCCCTATCTTTCCGTCTGCCGCTAGCATCCGCGCCAGCCCAATCCAAGCTGCCAGAATGGCGCAACTCCGCTTGCGCCAGGCCCCCGGCGAATCGGCACTGGCGCGAGTCGAACCATCCGCTAATAGGGTGCACCAGATATGTGGCGCCTCCACCAGTTTCCCTTATGCCCCTTCAGCCGTGCCGTGCGCTTCGCCATGGCCGAAAAGGGCTTCACCGCCGAACTCGTCCAGGCCTACCCCTGGGAACGCGGCGAGACCCTCTCCAGCCTCAACCCCGCCATCCAGACCCCCGTCCTCGAAAACGGCCCCCAGATACTCTGCGACAGCAACGCCATCATCGAATGGCTGGATGAAACGATCGAGCGCCCGCCCCTCGTCGGCGCAGGCGCCGCCGAACGCGCCGAGGCCCGGCGGCTGGGCCACTGGTTCGCCCAGCGCTTCTATTCCGAGGTCACCGCACCCCTGCTGGCCGAGCGCATGTACAAGCGCCTCGTCAGCCGCGAGATGCCCGACGGAATCGCCATCCGCAACGCCAACCGCGCCGCCGAACTCCACCTCCAGTATGTCGACGACCTGCTCGACGAAAACCGCTGGCTCGCCGGCCCCACCTTCGGCCTCGCAGACCTCCACGCCGCCGCCCAGATCTCCGTCGCAGACTATCTCGGCGGCATAGACTGGCGCGGCCACGGCCAGGCGAAAACCTGGTATTCCGCCCTCAAGTCGAGGCCCTCCTTCCGCGCCCTGCTCGCTGACCGGATGGAAGGCATCCGCCCCCCGCCGGACTATGACAAGCTCGATTTCTAGGGATCTCGAAGCCGAAGCCCGAAGGCTCGGCTTCGTCGCGTTCGGCGTTGCCCCCGCAGACGCCGCCCCCCAGACAGCCGAACGCCTCCACGCATGGCTCGCAGACGGCTGCCACGGCGACATGCTCTGGATGGAAACGCGCGCAGACCAGCGCGCCTCCCCCGCCGCCCTCTGGCCGGAGGTCCGCTCCATCATCGCGCTGGGCCTCCCCTACACCCCCGCGCTAGACCCTTCGCGAAACCTCCCCCACCCCGACCTCGCCACCATCTCGGTCTATGCGCTCGGCCGCGATTACCACGATGTCGTAAAATCTCGCCTGAAGGCGCTGGCCCGCTGGCTCGTCGATCGCACCCACGAACAGGTGAAGGTCTTCGTCGACACCGCCCCCGTCATGGAAAAGCCGCTGGCAGAGGCCGCCGGCCTCGGTTGGCAGGGCAAGCACACGAACCTCCTCAGCCGCAAGGCCGGCAACTGGCTCTTCCTCGGCGCCATCTACACCAGCGCCGATCTCGCGCCCTTGCACGAACCCGGCACCACCGCCAGCTGCGGCAGCTGCACGGCCTGCATCACCGCCTGCCCCACCGGCGCAATAGTGGCCCCCTACAGGGTCGATGCCCGCCGCTGCATCTCCTACCTTACCATCGAGCACAAGGGCCCCATCCCGCCCGAATTCCGCCCCCTCCTCGGCAACCGCATCTACGGCTGCGACGACTGCCTCGCCGCCTGCCCCTGGAATGCCCACGCCCGCTACCCGGCAGACCCCGCCTTCCACCCGCGGGCCGAACTCACCGCCCCCCGCCTCGCAGACCTCCTCGCCCTCGACGACGCAAGCTTCCGAACGGTCTTCTCCGGCTCCCCCATCAAGCGCATCGGTCGCTCGCGGCTAGTCCGCAACTGCCTCTACGCCGCCGGCAACAGCGGCCTCGCAGCCCTCCTGCCCGCGGTCCGCGCCCTTCTCGCCGATCCCGATCCCGTCGTCGCAGAGGCCGCCAGCTGGGCCGAGGCTCAGCTCTGCGCAGCCGCCTGAAGCGCCTTCAGCACCGCCATCGCCGCCTGCGCATCCGCCTCCGGCACGAACAGATGATCATGATGGTGCGCCGCCACCATGTTGCAGGCGATCCCGGCGTCCGCCAGCGCGCCCGACACCGCAGCCGTCAGCCCGACACCGTCCAGCGCGGAGTGTACCGTCAGCGTGATCCAGCACAGCACAGGCCCCTCACCGTCACCCGCCGGCACGATCACGCTCACCCCTTCCGCCTCGCGGAACCAGCTAATCGCATCCCCGGGCACAGCCTCGCCCACCCCCAGCGTCCGATAGGCAAAGCGCCTCGGGTTCAGCACCGGCGCCATCCCGGCCAGCATCGCCGCCCGGTCACTTACCGGCGCGCTCACTCCTCCGGGCTCTCGTCGATCTTCTTCACCCGGGCATGCATATAGGCCCACACCAACAGGAACACCGGCACCACCGCCAGCCCGGCCCAAAGCTCGGCCTTCCCGCCGAACAGTGGCACCACGCCCTTCAGCAGATAGAACAACAGCCCGACCGCATAATAGCTGACGGCCATCACCGACAGCCCTTCCACCAGCTTCTGCAGCCGCACCTGCCGCGCCGAGGTCCGGTTCATCGATTGCAGCAACGCGACATTCTGCTCCTCGACCGACATCTCCACCCGCGTCCGCAGCAAGGAGGTCGCCCGCTCGATCCGCACCGACAGCGCCTCCAGTCTTGCCACGAAGCTCGCGCAGGTCCGCGCCGCCGGCAGCAGCCGCCGCTCGGTGAACTCCTCCAGCGTGATCGCCCCTTCCACGGGCGTGCAGGGCAGCTGCGCCAACCGGTCGGTCGCGATCGAGGTGTAGGCCGCGGTCGCACTCATCCGATAGGCGGTCGCCGCCGTCAGCGATGCCACCTTCGAGGCCAGCAGCGACAGCTCGTCCAGCAACGCCCGGTCGCCCTCGCCCCGCGCCATCCGCTCGGCAATCTCCACCACCGCGCCCTCGGCCTCGGCCACCTGGGCTGCCTTCTCCTGCGCCATCGGCAGGCCCAGCAGCGCCATGTTCCGGTAGTTCCCCAGCTCCTGCACCTTCTGCACCAGCCGGGCGAGGTCCATCGGCAGCACCCCGTTCGCCGCCACCAGCAGCCGGCCGAAACCGTCGCCGTGCAGCAAGAAATCCGACCAGATGCGCGCCTTCCCGATGTCGCAGCACACGAGATCCGTTTCCGAGAATCCCACCTCGGCCGCAATCGCCTCGGCCTCGCCGATGGTTTCCACGATCCCCACCCGAACCGCCCGCAGCACGCCGCCCGGCGCCTCTGTCAGCCAGCCCATCGCGGCTGCATCGTCCTGCAGCTCGGCGAACACGTCGCCCGAACGCTTGCGCGGAAAGATCACGGTCGAGGTCGTCGCCTCGCTGTGCCGCTCCCACACATAGTCGATGCCGCCCGGCGCAGTTCCCGAAATGTGCCGTGCGCTCAGCTGCGCCTCGGGCCGCGTCACGCCAGGCATGGCCGCCGCATGCGCCCGCTCGCGCCCATGGTCCTCGGGCCCGATGATCCGGATCACCTGCACCATCTGCGCCGGCGCCTTCAGCGCCGGAATCCGGCGCATGTGCATTTCCGAAACGACGCGCGCGCGCAGCGGGTGGTTCTTCAGCGGCATGAAATGCTCCTTGCCGATGCCGCTTGCGCTGGCAAGCCGCTCAGGCGAGGTCGGCGTTCACCGCCCGATTGTAGCGCTTCTCGTCGGGCCCCTTGGGATTGCCCAGCGACTGCAGCATCAGCACCACGGCAGCGCCGCGCACCTGGTCCACATGGAACAGCGTGCTCGCAGCCCCGCCCCAGCCCCAGGTGCCGACTCCATAGGCGCCGGGATCGGCCTTGCGCGCATCCGACAGGATCGCCCGCCCGCCCGCGCCATTGCCGTCGGCCCCGTTGAACCACACGCCGCGCTCCATCAGGTTCGAGCATGCAAGCCGCGCAACGGGCCTCGGCAGCAGCACGCGCCCCTCGAACATCCCCTCGTTCAGCAGCATCTGCGCAAAGCGCGCATAGTCGTCGGCACTCGAAACCAGGCCCGCGCCCCCTGCCAGCATCGCCGGACGCTGCGACAGCTCGGTCTTCTCCGGCCCGTCGATCAGGGTCGGCTTCGCCATCGGCTTGCCTGTTTTCGGATCCTGCCAGGCGTAAAGTCCCGACAATCGCTTCTGCTGGGAGGGCGTCACGGTGAAACCGGTATCGCCCATCCCCAGCGGGCCAAACAGCTGGCTCTCGAACACCTGGTCCAGCGTCTTCCCCGTCAACCGCTCCAGTAGCGCGCCCGCCACGTCCAGCGCGATCGAATAGCGCCACTTCGTGCCCGGCTCATAGTGCAGCGGAACGGTCGAAAGCCTTGCCATGTAGGTGGTGAGGTCCGGCGCGGGCGTGTCGCCGGGTCCCACCAGCACGCTCGCCGACATGGGAAGCAGCCCCAGCCGCCGATACTCCTTCTCCAGCGGCCCGTTGCCCGCAATGGTATAGCTGAACCCCGCCGTGTGGGTCAGCAGATGCCTGACCAGGATCGGCTTCTCCGCCGGCCGGCTCTCCAGCCCCTTCTCGGGATCGATCAGCACCCGCATCTGCCGGAACTCGGGCATGATTTCCGCTACGGGCGTGTCGATGGTCAGCTTCCCCGCCGCCACCTGCTGCATCACGGCAATGCCGGTGATCGGCTTGGTCATCGAGAAGATGCGCCACAGCGTATCCTTCGGCGACACGGCGGTCCCACCCTCGAACAGGCTGCGCCCCGCCGTCAGCCAGGTCGGCTGGTACCGCCCGGGCTTCAGCACGCCGACCACGGCGCCGGGCACCAGGCCCTCGGCGACATAGCCGTCGATCAGGGCCTGCAGCGCCGGATAGGCGCTCCCCCTGCCCAGCGCAGGCCCGGCAGCCGCAGCCGCGGCCGCCGCTGCAAACCCCTGCAACAGCCCCCGCCTGTCGAGCCTCAGTGCTGCGCGGCTTGCCTGTCCTTGCCCCATGACTTCAATATCTCCTCGAGCTCCCCGAACAACGGCTGCACCGTTGCCAGCCGCGGCTTCTCCGCCGCCAGGATCGCGCCGAACAGCAGCCGCTTCCAGTACATCCCGTCAAGTGACGCTTCCGGGACAGCGCTCGACACGATGTCGACCAGCCGGTCCGCCGCGTGCAGCCGCCCCCACAGATAGTCATTCTCCCGATAGGCCCGGCTGAAGAAGGCGGCAAAGGCGTTCAGCTGCCAGCCCTTCAGCGTCGCCCGCGCGCCCCCCGTCTTCAGCGCAACCGCATCATCCGGAGAGATCCGGTCGACCTTCAGCTCCTCGAAGCTGTCCGCCGTCTCCTCGTGCATCATCGGCAGGATGGCGATGTCATAGAAGGGAAAGCCCAGCCAGGCCCGGATCAGCTGCCGCCGGGAATCGCGGCTGAACCCCGGGTCCGTCACCGCCTCCACCAGCACCCTGTCGGCATCGCGGTCCAGCGCTGAAAGCCCCAGCGTGCCGGCCAGCGTGTCGATCGCAAGGCCTGCCGCCTGCAGCCGCGTTTCCGCGGTCTGCGCCGTCAGCACGGCCCTCGCGGCCGCCGCCAGCGTCGGGATGTCGGGCGGGTCGGCCGGCGCGCGGCGCGCCACGAACGGCGCCGTCACCACGTGCAGCGCCGCCTTCAGGCTTTCCGCGCTCTGCCGCTCGGTTGCGCTCTCGCTGTTCTCGATCTCGCCCGAAAGCCGCCGGATGAAGAAGCGCAGCCGCCGCACCCGGAAGCCGATGTCCAGCTGCTTCAGAAGGCGCACATAGCCGCACGTGTCGGCATGGGCCCCGGTCGATTCCTCGTGCGCAAAGGCCCCCCGGCTTGCCGCCGCCTCCTCCAGCGCCACCCGCAGCCGCGCGGCGTCCGCCGGCCCCAGCTCGGCCGATCGCGCCAGGATGCTCGCCGCCTCGTCCAGAACGGTCCGCACCTTCAGCTGCGCATAGGCCGCAAAGGCAAAGCCCGCCTCCCTCGCCGCCAGAGACTGGATCCGCGATCGCGCCTTCGACAGCCGTTCCGGCGTCACCGCCAGCAGGAAGAAGCGCTGCCCCACCGCCCGCAGGATCGCCTCGTCGACCGCCGGCGTCATCGCATCGGTCACACTCTTCAGCCGCCGGATCCTGGCCGACACCCCGTTGATCCGCTCCAGGCTGTCGCTGATCGGCTGCTCGCGGGGAATGTCCGCCATCGCGCGGAACATCGTCGTGAAAAAGCCCGGCTCCCGCCGCCCCACCGTGTCCGTCACATCCCCCATGCCCGGCTTGGGGTCGATATAGACGAACCGCCGATCCACCTCGCGGTGCGCGGGCCTGAGGCGCACCGCCTCGATCGCCGGCCCGAACGGCGCATTGTTCAGCACGCTCCCGTCGATCAGCACCACATCCTCCGGCGCCCGGTCGCTCGGCAGCTGCGCCTCCACAAAGCCCTGCCGCCCCGGCCAGGGCTCGCCCCGCGCCGCCATCCGACGGTCCACCTCCAGGATGCTCGCCGCCGGAAAGGCCCCCGGAAAGCTCGAGGTCGCGCGCGCCGCCAGCAGCAGTTCGGGCCGCGCCGCCACCGGGGCCCTCGGCGCCAGCTGCGCCTCGCGCGTCGACCCATGCCGCCGCGTCACCGCCGGCGAGGAGAAGCTGAACAGCCGCCGATGCTCCCGCTCGGTCACCGTCGCAGGCGAATGGATCGCCAGCTCCGACTGCACCCCCCAGTAATCCGTCACCGTCACGTACAGGTCCAGCGGCAGCGTCGGCGGAATCAGCGGCCGGGTCACCGGCGCCGCCGCCATCGCGTCCATCGCCTTGTCCAGCATCCCCGTCAGCACATCGCCCGAAAAGGGCGGCTTGAACCAGCGGCTCCGCACGAACTTCGCCAGCTTCAGCGCCACCTCGGCGCGCACCTCCGGCACATCCACGCTCGCAAGGCTCTGCGACTGCCGCGCCGCAAACCAGGCCACCGGCTCCTTGTAGATCTGCTTCAGCCGCTCCGACAGCGCGTTTCGCTTCGCCTCCGGGTCCAGCAGATGCTCCACATCCGCCTCATCGAGCCACATGTCCGTCAACGGCTCCAGCGTCTGCCCCAGCGCGATCGCATTGCTCAGCAGCACCGCATTGATCCCGCCCGCCGACGCGCCCGCCAGGATATCGACAATCACTGCAAGATCGGCCTTCGCGCCGATCGCATCCAGCATCGCCTGCCACACCGGCTCGCTGTCGCCCTCGCGCCGCTCATGCTGCTTGCGCGCTTCACTTGCCCGCAGAAGCTTCCACAGCTCCTTCGTCACGCCATGCATGTAGACGGCAAGGCTCACCCCACCATAACACACCAGCGCCAGCCGAAGCTCCTTCTCCCGGATCATCGGCCCGCCGCGTCGGTCAGAATTCGGCGAGGACTTGGTCAGGCGGCCGGTGCCCATCCGCAAACACGCGGATATTCGTGATCACCTTCTCCCCCATCGCCTGCCGCCCCTCGAACGTCGCCGAACCCATATGCGGCAGCAGCACCACGTTCGGCAGCTTCAGCAGCTTGGGCGACACCGCCGGCTCATGCTCGAACACGTCCAGCCCCGCCCCCGCAATCCCGCCCGTGCTCAAGGCCGCCACCAGCGCCTCTTCGTCCACCAGCGTGCCGCGCGCCACGTTGATCAGGTAACTGTGCGACGGCATCAGCCGCAGCCGCTCCACATTGATCATGTGGCGCGTCTCCGGCGTCTCCGGGCAATTCAGGCTCACGATGTCCACCCGCTCCAGCATCGCCTCCAGCGTCGGCCACCAGGTCGCCTCCAGCGGCCCCTCGATCGCCGAGGGCAGCCGCCGCCGGTTGTGGTAATGAATGCTCAGCCCGAACGCCCGGGCGCGTGCAGCCACCGCCTGCCCGATCCGGCCCATGCCCACGATCCCCAGCCGCTTGCCGCCGATCCGGTGCCCCAGCATACCCGTCGGCGTCCAGCCGGCCCATTTCCCGGCGCGCACCAGCTTCTCGCCCTCCGAAAGCCGCCGCGGCACGGAAAGGATCAGCGCCATCACCAGGTCGGCCGTGTCATCCGTCAGCACGCCCGGCGTGTTCGTCACCGTGATGCCCCGCTTCCGGGCAGCCGCCAGGTCGATATGGTCCACCCCGGTCCCGAAATTCGCGATCAGCTTCAGCCGCTCGCCCGCCCCCTCGATCAGCGCGGCATCGATTTCGTCCGTCACCGTCGGCACGAACACGTCCGTGTCCGCCATCGCGGCCGCCAGCGCCTCGCGGCCCATCGCCCCGTCGGCAAAGTTCAGCGCCACGTCGAACAGCTCGGCCATGCGGGTTTCCACCGCCTGCGGAAGCCGGCGGGACACGGTGACACGCACCTTGCGATCATATTTCAGGAAGCGGGACGGCATGGCCCACATGCTAGGCCTCGCACCCGGAGTCTTGCAAGGCTGCCCGGCACTTGGCAGGGAGCGCACATGCGCGCCCTTTTGACAGTCCTGCTGCTGATGTCCGCCCCCGCGCTCGCCCAATCCGCACCGGCTGCGCCCAGCGAAGGCCCCACCGGCAAGGGGCCCTCAGCCGAAGGCCCAACCAGCAAGGACGCCGTCAAGTACCGCTCGGGCCTCCCCGTCCCCCGCTTCGCCTCGCTCCGCGCCGGCCGCGCCTACATGCGCGCAGGCCCCGGCAAGGAATATCCCGTCACCTGGGAATTCGTCCTCCCCGGCACCCCGCTCGAGGTCGTCTCGGAATGGAATGTCTGGCGCAAGGTCCGCGATTCCGAAGGCACCGAAGGCTGGATGGACCGCGCCATGCTGTCGACCGACCGCACCATCCAGATCACCCGGCAAACGCGGGACTTGCGCGCCCGCCCCGATCTCTCCTCGCCCATCGTGCTCCGCGCCGAACCGGGCGTCGTGATGCGCGTCACCATGTGCGCCGATCGCTGGTGCCGGGTCGAAGGCCAGGGCCGCTCGGGCTACCTGCTCCGCGAACACGGCTTCGGCGTCTACCCCAACGAACCCATCGGCTGAGGGCGCCCCCCCCGATGCCGGCCCAGTCCCTCGCCGTCCTTTCCGGCGCCCTCCTCCTCATCCTCGTCGCCGTCATCATCCGCCAACGCCGCCAGCTCGCCATCCTCGAGCAAGAGGCCCGGCACGATGTCCTCACCGGCCTCCCCAACCGCCGCGCGCTTGCCCAGGCCTGGGGCCGGATGGCCGGCCCCAAGGCGCTCATCCTCATCGACCTCGTCGGCTTCAAAGCCGTGAACGACAGCCACGGCCACATCGTCGGCGACGCCCTCCTCCAGCAGGTCGCCGCCCGCCTCGGCGCCACCGTTCCACCGCCGGGCCTTCTCGCCCGCTGGGGCGGCGACGAATTCGTCGCCCTCCTGCCCCAACACATGGCCGATGGGCTCCTCGACGGCATGGCAGCCACATGGGCGCAACCCTATGATCTCACGGCCCGCGGCGGCCCGGCCGACGTCCGCATCGGCGGCCGGATCGGCCGGTCCAGCGGCGAACCCGATCTCGAAAGGGCCCTCGACTCAGCCGCCCGAGGCCTGCTCGAAGCCAAGGCGGCCGCCTGACCGGCTCAACCTTGACGATTGCGAAAACGACGAAGTTGGAGGAATATGCGAGGGGCTCAAACCTCCACTGAGCCAAGAATAGAAAGGATGAAGCATGAGCCGATTCGAGAAGGGCAAGGACGACGAAGACGCCAAGCGGCATGCCGAACTGATGCGAGAGATCAAGGAAAAAAAAGAAGCAATGAGGGACTTGGGTAAGAAGGGACGTTAATCCCAATCCGACTTAAAGTCGACTACGGCCCTTAGGTTGGAAGCGGAATTGCCACATTCCCTATAGAATGTCTCCCAGGCTCTCCCGAACCACCGGCCCGCACAGCTCCTCCGCGATCAGCCCGGCCCCCAGCCGCCCGCCCGCATCGCCATGCACCCAGCAGGCGGCCGCCGCCGCCTCGAAGCCCCCCAGCCCCTGCGCCAGGAGCCCCGTCGCAAATCCCGCAAGCACATCGCCCGAGCCCGCAGTCGCCAGCCACACAGGCGCATTGGCATTGATTGCCGCCCGCCCGTCAGGTGACGCCACCACCCCGTCCGCCCCCTTCAGCACCACCACGGCCCCGGTCAGCGCCGCCGCCGCCCGCGCCCGCGCCAGCCGGTCGCCGGCAATGTCCGGGAACAGCCGCGCAAACTCGCCGTCGTGCGGGGTCAGGATCACCGGCCGGTCATGCCGCCGCACCAGCCGCGCCAGGTGATCCACCTCGCCCGCAAAGGCCGTCAGCGCATCGGCGTCCAGCACCGTCGCCACGCCCGACTGCAACGCCGCACCCGCCACGCAGCGCGCATCCGGCCCGGCGCCGGGCCCCACGCACACCGCGCGGATCCGCCCCCCGGCCAGCAGCCGCGAAAACCCTTGGGGCTCGGCCTCGGCCAGCATCACCGCCGTCACATGCGCAGCCTGCACCCGCAGCGCGTCGGCCGGCCCCGCCAGCGTCACCGCCCCCGCCCCGATCCTGAGCGCAGCGGTCGCCGCCAGTCGCGAAGCCCCCGTCATCAGCGCCGGGCCTGACCACACAAGCACGGCCCCGCGCGCATATTTGTGGGTGTCCAGCCCAGGCACCGGCAGCGCCCACAGCCCAGGCGCATTCAGGAACAGGTCCGATAGCTTAGGGGGCAGGCCGATATCGGCAACCGTCAGCCGCCCCGTGTGCGCCCGCCCCGGCAGCAGCAGATGGCCGGGCTTCGCTGCATGAAAGGTCACCGTCTCCGCCGCCCGGATCGCCGGCCCGGGCACCGAACCCGTATCCGCATCCACGCCCGAGGCGATGTCCACCGCCAGGATCGGCACGCCAGACGCATTGGCAGCCTCCACCAGCGCGGCCGCCTCGCCCGTCACGGCACGCGCCAGCCCGATCCCGAACAAGGCATCGATGATCAGGTCGAAATCCCGTGGCTCCGCCGGCCCGACCGGTCCCGCCCACTCGGCCGCCGCCCGCCGCGCATCCGCCGTCGCGGGCGCCCCCAGCCGCTGCACCGCCACGGCAAAGCCCCGCTCGGCCAGCAGCCGCGCCGCCACATGCCCGTCGCCGCCATTGTTGCCGGGCCCGGCCAGCACCAGCACCCGCGCGCCGGGCGCAAGCCGCTGCGCCGCCACCCGCGCCACCTCGCCCGCCGCCCGCGTCATCACCGCATGGCTGTCCACGCCGCCTGCGAAATGCGCCGCTTCGGCTGCCCGCATCGCGGCGGCAGTCAGGATGGGCTGCGGCAGCATCCCACCGCCCTCAGGCGGCTCGTTTCAGCTTCGCGTCGATGCGCTGCCAGTCCCGCGTCACCAGCTTCTCGTCGATCGTGGTCCGGGCCTCGATCTCCCCGTCCCGGATCCACTGCCAGGTGCGCGACCGCTTCTTCCCGCAGTCCGACAGCTGGATCATCTCATAGACATAAAGCCCCGGGTCCGCCCGATACTGCCAGTAGAGCACCATGGTCCGCCCGCTGTCGTCCATCGGCAGTTCGGTCGCCCAGCCGATGATCTGGTCGGTGTCGTACCACAGCCGGCCGTCGCGCCACGAGGCCGGCAGATCCCGCGTCACGGTGCGGCCATCGGCCCAGCTGAACTGGTTCGTCTGGACATAGGCGAAGTCGCCCGCCTCCGGAAAGCGGCACAGCACGCGGCTCTGATGCTCGTCCGCAAGCTTTCCCGCCGCGTCATAATGCCGATAGGTGCCGTCCCACACGCCTTCGTGGCGCGCCAGCAGCGGCATGTCGTCCCGAATGCCCATCCAGTGCCCTCCTGTTGGTCCGGGCACTGTTAACCTTTGGGCGCGGGGGTGCAAGCCCCGGGGACGGGGTGAAGAGGTAAGGAAGAAGGAAGGGGCGTAGGCAAAGCCCACGCTGGACGTCGGACGGGTTCCGGGCCCTGCAGGGCCCGGCCCCGCCGGCCGAGCCTTCGGCGAGTCTGCGAATCTTCCCGGGATTGCTTCGCAATCCCGGTCCAGATCGCAGCCGCCTTTCGGCTTACTTCGTAAGGCCGCCCAGCCCGCCGAACCGCTTGTTGAACTTCGCCACGCGGCCACCATCCTGCAGCTTGGCAGCGCCACCGGTCCAGGCCGGGTGGCTCTTCGGGTCGATGTCCAGCGCCATCGTGTCGCCTTCCTTGCCCCAGGTGGAGCGGGTCTCGAACACGGTGCCGTCCGTCATCTGCACCTTGATGGTGTGATAGTCGGGGTGAATGCCGGCCTTGGGCATGGGTTTGTCCAGTCTCTTGTCAGCGGCTGGTTCCGACCAGCCTTGGAAAGGCGGCGCGCATAGCTTCAATGCGGGCCTGTGGCAAGCAGTCGGGGCGAATTGCAGGGTTCGCCGCTTTGCAAGGGCCGCGAAACCCCTCTAACAGGCCGCCATGCCTTCCATCGGATCGAACGTCCCCGCCGGCCCCGAGTCAGACGCGAACCGGGCAGCCATGGCCGACCTCGTCGCAAACCTGCGCGCCCGCGCCGCCGAGATCGCACTGGGCGGCCCCGAGGCCTCCCGCCAGCGCCACATCGCCCGCGGCAAGCTGCTGCCCCGCGACCGCGTCGAACGCCTGCTCGATCCCGGCACCGCCTTCCTGGAAATCGGCCAGTTCGCCGCGCACGACGTCTACGGCGAGGACGTGCCCGCCGCCGGCCTCATCGCGGGCGTCGGCCAGGTTGCAGGCCGTCTCGCGATGATCGTCGCCAACGATCCCACGGTGAAGGGCGGCAGCTACTATCCGCTCTCCGTCAAGAAGCACCTGCGCGCCCAGGAAATCGCTGCCCAGAACCGGCTCCCCTGCATCTATCTTGTCGATTCGGGCGGCGCCAACCTCCCCCGCCAGGACGAGGTCTTCCCCGACCGCGATCATTTCGGCCGGATCTTCTTCAACCAGGCCAACATGTCGGCCGCCGGCATCGCCCAGGTCGCAGCCGTCATGGGCAGTTGCACCGCCGGCGGCGCCTATGTCCCCGCCATGGCCGACCAATCGATCATCGTGCGCGAACAGGGCACCATCTTCTTGGGGGGGCCCCCGCTGGTGAAGGCCGCGACCGGCGAAGACGTCACCGCCGAGGATCTGGGCGGCGGCGACGTCCACGCCCGTCTCTCCGGCGTGGTCGACCACCTCGCCGAAGACGACGCCCACGCCCTCCAGCTCGTCCGCCAGGCGCTCGAAACCGTGCCCAACGGCCTCACGCCCGACCGCGCACCGCCCGAACCCCCCGCCTTCCCGGCAGACGACCTCCACGCGCTGGTGCCCGTCGACACCCGCCACCCCGTCGACGTCCACGAGATCATCGCGCGCATCGTCGACGGCAGCCGCTTCGACCCCTTCAAGCCGCTCTACGGCGCAACGCTGGTCACCGGCTTCGCCCGCATCGAAGGCATCCAGGTCGGAATCATCGCCAACAACGGCATCCTCTTTTCCGAAAGCGCCCAGAAGGGCGCCCACTTCATCGAGCTCTGCTGCCAGCGGAAGATCCCGCTCGTCTTCCTGCAGAACATATCCGGCTTCATGGTCGGCCGCGCGTACGAGAACGAGGGCATCGCCAAGCACGGCGCCAAGCTCGTCACCGCCGTCGCCACCGCCGCCGTGCCCAAGATCACCATCGTCATCGGCGGCAGCTTCGGCGCCGGCAACTACGGCATGTGCGGCCGCGCCTACAGCCCCCGATTCCTCTGGATGTGGCCCAACGCCCGGATCAGCGTGATGGGCGGCGAACAGGCGGCGAGCGTGCTTGCGACGGTGAAGACCGGCGGCTTCGCGAGCGCGAAAGAGGAGGAAGCCTTCAAGGCCCCGATCCGCGACCAGTATGAACGCCAGGGCAATCCCTATTGCGCTTCCGCGCGACGGTGGGACGACGGCATCATCGCGCCCGAAGACACGCGAAACGTCCTTGCGCTCAGCCTTGCGGTCGCATTGAACGCCGAAATCCCCGAAACGCGCTTCGGATTGTTCCGGATGTGAGCGCAAATACAGGCGACATGTCATGTATGTGATGCAGACGCGGCCCGATGGTCTCGCCACCATCACGCTCGACCGCCCCGACAAGCACAACGCCTTCACCGCCGAGATCATCCTCGGATTGACCCATGCCTTTCAACAGGTTGGGGCAGACCCTGCCGTGCGCGCCGTCCTTCTCGCCGGCAACGGCCCCAGCTTCTGCGCCGGCGCCGACGCCAACTGGATGCGCCAACAGGCCTCAGCGTCCGACGCCGAAAACCGCGCCGACGCGATGCGGCTTTCCGACATGCTGGCGACGATAAATGATTGCCCCAAAACGGTAATCTGCATCGCCCACGGCAATGTCTTCGGCGGCGGCGTCGGCCTTGTCGCCTGCGCCGACCTCGTCGTCGCGCGACCCGACACCCAGTTCCGCCTCTCCGAAGTCCGCCTCGGCCTCACGCCCGCCACCATCTCGCCCTTTGTCGTCGCCAAGATCGGCCAGTCGCACGCCCGCCGCTACTTCCTCACCGCCGAAAGCTTCAGCGCCGAACAGGCTCTTGCCATGGGCCTCGCGCACGTCGTCAGCGACGATCCTCAAGCCCATGTGGACGCCTGGTTCGCCAACCTCCTGCTCGGCGCGCCGGGCGCGATCACCGACGCCAAGTCCTTGATTCGCGACGTTTCCGACCGTCCGATCAGCTTTTCCCTTCGGGCGGAAACCGCCGATCGCATCGCCGACCGCCGCGCGTCGCCCGAAGGCCGCGAAGGCCTCCAGGCCTTCCTCGACAAGCGCAAACCGACATGGGCTCCCAAATGAAAAAGCTGCTGATCGCCAACCGCGGCGAGATCGCCTGCCGCATCATCCGCACCGCACGCCGGATGGGCATCCGCACCGTCGCCGTCCATTCCACGGCCGACGCCAACGCGCCCCATGTGCGCCTCGCCGACGAGGCGGTCGCCATCGGCCCGGCGCCTGCACGGGAGAGCTACCTGCTGCCCGAAAAGATCCTCGCGGCCGCCCGCCAGACGGGCGCCGACGCGATTCATCCGGGCTATGGGTTCCTCAGCGAAAACGCCGACTTCGCCGAAGCCGTGCGGAAGGCCGGGCTGATCTTCGTGGGGCCTTCCGACCAGGCGATCCGGGTGATGGGCCTGAAGGACAGTGCCAAGACCAAGATGAAGGCCGCCGGCGTGCCGGTGACGCCCGGCTACATGGGCGAGGACCAGTCGCTCGCCCGGCTGGAGCGCATGGCCGAAATGATCGGCTATCCGCTGCTGGTGAAGGCCGTTGCCGGCGGCGGCGGCAAGGGCATGCGCCCGGTTGCCGAAAAGTCCCAGTTCACCGAGGCCCTTCTGGCCGCCAAGCGCGAGGCGTCAGCCGCCTTCGGGAACGACGGGGTGATGCTGGAAAAGCTGATCGCCCGGCCGCGCCATGTCGAAGTGCAGATCTTCGGCGACCGCCACGGCAACATCGTCCACCTGTTCGAACGCGACTGCTCGCTGCAGCGCCGGCACCAGAAGGTGATCGAGGAAGCGCCGGCGCCCGGCCTTTCGGACCAGCTCCGCCATGTGCTGGGTGTCGCCGCCGTCACCGCCGGCCATGCCATCGGCTACGAGAATGCCGGCACCGTCGAGTTC
The DNA here is from genome assembly GCA_027490095.1 of Sphingomonadales bacterium. Lineage (GTDB taxonomy): Bacteria > Pseudomonadota > Alphaproteobacteria > Sphingomonadales > Sphingomonadaceae > Sandaracinobacteroides. Next base: position 59,077 of record JAIXYT010000020.1, read on the forward strand.
ATCCTCGACATGGACGACCTCGATGCGAACGGCGACCCGAAATTCTACTTCATGGAAATGAACACCCGCCTGCAGGTCGAGCATCCCGTGACCGAGATGATCACGGCCCAAGACCTCGTCGAGTGGCAGATCCGGGTGGCGCGCGGCGAGATGCTGCCGCTGATGCAGGACGCGATCGAATGCAGGGGCCATGCGGTCGAAGCCCGCCTCTATGCCGAGAATCCGGACAAGGGCTTCCTGCCCTCGACCGGCACGCTCACCCGCCTTGCCTTCGGGCCCGATGCGCGGATCGACACCGGCGTCGAACAGGGCGGCGAGGTGACCGTCCATTATGATCCGATGATCGCCAAGCTGATCGTCCATGCCCCCACCCGCGAGGAGGCGCTCACCGGGCTGGTTGCGGCGCTCGACCGCACCGAAGTCGAGGGCGTGACGACAAATCGCGGTTTCCTTGCCCGGCTCGCCGCGCACCCGGCCTTCGTCGGCGGCGAAGTCGACACCGGCTTCATCGGCCGGCACGAGGCAAGCCTGTTCGAGACCCGGCTGGCCGAAGCCGATGTGGTGGCAGCGGCAGCCGCCGCCTGGATGGCCCGGCACCCCGCAGGCGGGGGGCCCTTCGGACGGCCGTTCCGGCTGAACATGGACGCCTACAGCCGCTTTGCCCTGTGGACCGAGGACGGCGCCGAGCACGCGATCGGCATCGATCCGGACGGCAGCGTCTGGAGCAATGGCGACGGCCCGACACCCGTCCCGCGGGATGTCGTCGTCGTTCCGGCAGGCGACGGTGTCGAGGCGCGGCGCAAGGGCCGGTCCTGGCGCTTTTTCGGGGAGGATCCGGCCTGGGCCGGGCAGAGCGCCAGCGGACCCGCCGACGGTCAGATCACGGCACCGATGCCGGGCAAGGTGCTGGGGCTGTTCGTGAAGGCTGGCGATCAGGTGAAAGCGGGCGAGCGCCTCGCCGTGCTGGAGGCGATGAAGATGGAGCATCGGCTGACCGCGCCCTTCGATGCCACGGTGGAGGCCGTGTCGGTGGCGGCCGGCGCGCAGGTGACGGACGGAATGCTTCTGGTGACGCTGACGCGCGCCGATCAGTAGAGGATCGGCAGCGGGCGCTTTTCGGGGCAGTTGATCGGCCGGTCGCAGGGTTCGCGCGCGTCGCTGCGTTCGGCGCAGGCGCCAAGGATCGGGAGGGCAACGAAGGGAAGCATGAGGACAAGGACCGGCCTTGCCAGCTTCATCCCGATGTCGCGCTTCGGTCCCCGAACCATCCAACGCACCCCTTGACCCTTGCCCTGCCTAACCCATGATTTCCGAACGGCGGATGAACGTCTGTACGGCGACATGGGGGCTCACCCCTCGTCGGGCAAGGCCCGGTCGCGCCAGGCGAGGATCGCAGCGGGAAGCGCCATCGAACCGAGCGCGAAGGCCGTGATCAGGTTTCCGACCTCCCCGGCGTCCGGAAGCCACCAGCCGAGCTTGGCTGCGGCCTCAACATAGAAGAAGGCAAGGAACAGCAGGCTCACCATGATCTGGTGCGTGAGCACATAGGCGCGGTTGCGAAGCTGCGCCTCCCGCTCGTCGAGCTCGGCCTCGCGGCGCTGGCTCATCTGGCCATAGTTGGAGAGGAACAGGAGGATGGTGGAGACAAGCCCCAGGAGCTTGAGCACCGACAGGCCGAGGTCCACCGGGCCTGCCACATCGCCAAGCCAGGCCCTGCCCAGATAGCCCACCGAAAGGCTCGCGATCGCGACAACCGACAACAGCCTGGCGCGGGCCGGCTGCATCGGGATCTGGAAGCTTTTCGTCGCCTGCATCATGTCAGGACTCCCGGGCTGCGCGGGCGAGCTGTTCGCCCAGCGATGGAAAGGGATCGAGCGCGAACAGCGTTTCGATCGGCACGTCGAAGACGCGGGCGATCTTCAGCGCCAGGATCAGGCTGGGGCCATATTCGCCACGCTCCAGAAAGCCGATCGTCTGCGGGTTCACCCCGACGAGCTCGGCGAGCTCGCGCCGGCTCATGCCCCGCTCGGCGCGGAACATGGGCAATCTATTGTGCAGTTCGTCGCTCATATCGTTGTGTATAGGCAATGATTCGTTTCCTGTCAATGCGACCTTCCGGGCGCTCCCCTTTTGCCGCTCGACCGGCTAGGACGGGGAACACCGACTCCTGTTTTCACAAGGGCTTGCCTGATGCTGACCCAGCTCCGCTTTGACCATGGCTCCGACATCGAGATGCTGCGCGACAGCGTTCGTGCCTTTGCGGAAGCCGAAATTGCGCCGCGCGCAGCCGAAATCGACCGGACGAACATGTTCCCGCGCGATCTCTGGCCGAAGCTGGGGGAACTGGGCCTGCATGGCATCACCGTGGCAGAGGCCGACGGCGGGGCGGGCATGGGCTATCTCGCGCACACCATCGCGATCGAGGAGATCAGCCGGGCCTCCGCGTCGGTGGGGCTTTCCTATGGCGCGCACTCAAACCTCTGCATCAACCAGATCGCCCGCTGGGGCACGGCGGAGCAGAAGGCCAAGTATCTGCCGAAGCTGATCTCGGGCGAGCATGTCGGCAGCCTTGCCATGTCGGAGCCGGGTTCGGGTTCGGACGTCGTTTCCATGCGGCTGAAGGCCGAGAAGCGGAACGACCGCTATGTGCTGAATGGCAACAAGTTCTGGATCACCAACGGCCCGCACGCCGACACGCTGGTGGTCTATGGCAAGACCGACCCCGACGCCGGCCCGCGCGGTATCACCGCCTTCCTGATCGAGAAGGGGATGGCGGGCTTTTCGACCGCGCAGAAGCTGGACAAGCTGGGGATGCGCGGCAGCGACACCTGCGAGCTGATCTTCGAGGACTGCGAAGTGCCGTTCGAGAATGTGCTGGGCGAGGAGGGCCGCGGCGTGCAGGTGCTGATGAGCGGCCTCGATTACGAGCGGGTGGTGCTGTGCGGCGGGCCCCTTGGCATCATGCAGGCCTGCCTGGATGTGGTGGTGCCCTATGTGCACGACCGCAAGCAGTTCGGGCAGCCGATCGGCCAGTTCCAGCTGATGCAGGGCAAGCTTGCCGACATGTATGTCGCGCTCAGCACCTCGCGCGCCTATGTCTATGCGGTCGCCGAGGCCTGCGACCGCGGGGAAACCGCGCGCAAGGATGCCGCCGGCGCGATCCTCTATTCGGCCGAGAAGGCGACCTGGATGGCGCTGGAGGCGATCCAGGCGCTGGGCGGCAACGGCTATATCAACGACTATTCCACCGGCCGGCTGCTGCGCGACGCCAAGCTGTACGAGATCGGGGCCGGGACCTCGGAAATTCGGCGCTTCCTGATCGGGCGCGAGCTGTTCGAGGAAACGGCCTGACGCCGTGGCTGCGGCCGGCCGACCCGCCCGGCTGGGCGCCATTCTGGCGGGCGGGGCCTCGCGCCGCTTCGGCAGCGACAAGGCGCTGGCGCTGCACGAAGGCAAGCCGCTGATCGCCCATGTGGCCGATGCCCTGCTGGGGCAGTGCGACGCGCTGGTGCTGTGCGGGCGCGATTGGGGCGGGCATGTCCAGGTTGCGGACCGGCCGGCAGCCGGACTTGGCCCGATGGGGGGCCTGTGCGGCGCGCTTGCCCATGCCGCAGCGCACGGGTTCGCCGACGTGCTTGTTGCGCCCTGCGACCTGCTGGGGGTGGAAACGGCGGCCGGGCTGCTGGCGCCGGGCCCGGCCGTCGCCGAGGGTCAATGGCTGCTGGGGCTGTGGCCGGCAGCGCTGGCGCCGAGGCTGGAGGCACTGCTGCGCCGCGAGGGCGCCGTTTCGGCCCGGCGCTGGATCGCGGAGGCCGGGGCCCGGGCACGCCCGGTCCACGGTCTCAGGAACATCAATGCCCCCACGGATTTACCATGATTGGGCGCAATGGGACGTCGGTTCGTCGGATTTCTACAAGCAGCTGTCATTGATTTCGGCTATTGCTGCACTGCAACAACGGTGGGGGCCGAGTCGTGATCGATACCATCGAGACATTGATGTCGCTGGTTGCCGCGCCAAGCGGGTTCGTGGCGATTGGAATGGCGGCTGCGCTCATGCTTCTGGTGCGGCGGAGCGGCAACGGGCGCAAGCGGACGGACTAGGGCCGGGGTTCCGAGGCCTGCCGGTCCGGCATCAGGCCGGGGCGTCGGCGACCATGGCGGTGAAGCGGGCCTCGGCGGCGAGCTGTCCGTCGATCGTTGCGCGTCCCTCGAACTTGCAGACGGTTGCCCGGCGCTGGAGGAAGCGCGCCTCCAGCCGAAGGAGACACCCGGGCTCGACAGGCTTGCGGAACTTGGCCTCCTCGATCGCCATGAAGTAGACCAGCTTTCCCGAGCCCTGCAGGCCCAGCGTCTCGATGGCGAGGATTCCGGCTGCCTGGGCAAGCGCCTCGACGATAAGCACGCCCGGCATGATCGGCCGGCCCGGGAAATGGCCCTGGAAGAAGGGCTCGTTGAACGTCACCGCCTTGATCGCGGCGATCCGCTCGCCGTCCACCAGCTCCTCGACGCGGTCGACGAGGAGCATGGGGAAGCGGTGCGGCAGTCGCGCGAGGACGGCGGTGATGTCCATGCCCGGTGGTCGGCTTACTGGCGAGGGGCGGCAGCCGGAGCCGGCTGGGCGGGCGGCGTGACCGAGACGCGCGGCAGGCTGGTGTTGAGCCGGGTGACGACGTCGGTCGTCACTTCGAGCGAGGCGGTGTGCTGTAGCGTTGCGCCCTTCTGCAGGGCCACGGAGGCGCCGCGCTCGCGCATCACCTGGGTGATGATCGGGTCTGCGGCGGTGGTGATCTGCTGGATCACATACTGGCGGGCGCGGCCGATGTCGTCCTGGCCCCGGGCCAGTTCCTGGTTCGCGCTGTTTTCCTTGTCCTGGAAGGCCTTGATGCGCTGTTCCAGCGCGGGGCCGGCGAGAGTCTTGTTCTGCTGGCCCTGCTGGATCGCCTGGGCTTCGGACTGCAGCTGGCCGGCAAGGGTGGTTCGGCGGGTCTGCAGCGCCTGGGCCTTGGCCTGCAGCTCGGTTCCGGCCTGCTTGCCGGCGGCGCTTTCGTTCACGACGCGGTCCATGTCGACGATCACGATGACAGGCGGGCTGAGCTGCTGGGCTGCAACCGGGGCGGCGGCAGAGGCGAGCAGCAGGGCTGCAGCGGCGGACTTCAGAAACATGGTCATCAGAATTGGGTTCCTACGTTGAACTGGAAGATCTGGGTAAGGTCGCCTTCGACCGTCTTGAGCGCGCGTGCAAGATCAAAGCGGAAGGGGCCGAAGGGCGAATTCCACGAGACGCCGATGCCGACGGACACCCGCGGGCTTGGACTGTCGCCGACGAACACTTCGGTGAAGCCGGGGATCACACTCTGGCAATTCTGCCCGTTGGCGTCGCAATTGGTCGGGACGGACGGCTGGGAGATGGTTTCGGGGGTGGGCACGCTCCAGAGGGCGCCCACGTCGACGAAGACCGACGGACGCAGGCCGAGTTCGCGGCCACCCGAGCCGAGCGGGATCTCGACCTCGGCCCGGGCGAGATAATAGTTCTGGCCACCGATGGAATCGTCCTGGGCCTGATCGCGATCGAGAATGAGGGTGTCCTGGATGCCAGCGGTGTTGGGATCGGTGTCGATGCCGTCGCGGAAGTAGCGCAGCACCCGCGGGCCGACGCCGCGGATGCCGAAGCCGCGGAATCGGGGCTCGCCGAGGAAGGAGCGGTCGACGAGGCGCACGTCCGAGCCGCCCCAGCCGAAGATGTTGCCGGCCTCGCCGCCGATGTTCAGGATGAAGTTGGCGGGAAGGCGCCAGTAGCGATCATAGTTCACCCGCGTGCGGAGATATTTGACCGACCCGCCGAGGCCGGCAAAATCCTGGCTGAGGATGAAGCGCTGACCGCTGGACGGGCGCAGCCGGTTGTCGAGCGTGTCGTTCACCAGGCTGTAGCCGATGGACGAGATGGTTGCCCGCCCGACGGTGTCGCACAGGAAGCGGCCGGCCTTGAGCGGGTCGCACTCGAGGACGCCGGTTACCGGGTCGGGCGAGAAGAACTGGTCCTCGTCGAGCGTGACATCGTCGATCGAGAAGCCGTACCGCAGCTGGGCCTGCCAGAATTCGGTGATCGCCGTTCCGGCGCGGATCTGGAAGCCGGTGGTCACCTGTTCGAAGGTGGTGTTGCGCTGACCGCTGGTGGTGAAGTTGAAGTTGTTGAGATCGCGCCGGAAGATGTCGAAGCCGGCAGCGAGGTTGCGGTCGAACAGATAGGGTTCGGTGAAGCCGGCCTCCACCGAGCGCTGGAACTGCGAGATGTTCGCGCTGAGGCGGAGCTGCTGGGCACGGCCGCGGAAGTTGCGCTCCTCGATCGAGAAGCTGAAGATGAAGCGTTCGAGGCTGGAGAAGCCTGCCGAGAGCTGGAGCGAGCCGGTGGGCCGCTCCTCCACATCGACCTGGAGCGCGACCTTGTCGGGGGCGGTGCCCGGTGCCTGCTTCACCTCGAGCTTTTCCTGGAAGAAGCCGAGGCTCTGGATCCGGTCGCGGGAGCGCTTGACCTTGACCGAGTTGAAGGCGTCGCCTTCGGACAGACGGAACTCGCGGCGGATCACCTCGTCGCGGGTGCGGGTGTTGCCGTTGACGGTGACGCTTTCGACATAGACGCGCGGCGCTTCCTTCACGACGAACGTGAGGTTCATCTCGCGCTTGTCCTTGTCCCGGTCGAAGTTCGGGCGGACATCGCCGAAGGCATAGCCCAGAAGGCCGACGGATTCGGTCAGGCCGTCGATCGTGTCCTCGACCAGCTTGGCGTTGTACCAATCGCCCTTCTTCATGGGGAGCAGCTGCTTGAAGGTCTCGGCCTTCACGTCGCGGATTTCGCTGGTGAGGTCGACATCGCCGAACTTGTAGCGTTCGCCTTCCTCGACCACGTAGGTGACGATGAAGTCCCGGCGGTCGGGGGTCAGTTCGGCAACCGACGAGACGACCCGGAAGTCGGCATAGCCCTGGGTCAGGTAGAACTGGCGGAGCTTCTGCTGGTCGAAGGCGAGGCGATCGGGATCGTAGGTGTCGTTCGAGGTGAAGAGCCGAAGGGGGCGGGCCTGGCGGGTCACCATCTCGCCACGCAGCTCCTTGTCGGAAAACTGCTCGTTGCCGATGATGTTGATCTGGCGGACCTTGGACTTGGGCCCTTCCGAGATCTCGAAGATGAGGTCGACGCGGTTCTGTTCGAGCTGGACGATCTTGGGTTCGACCCGGGCGGCGAAACGGCCGCCGCGCCGGTAGAGTTCGAGGATGCGGGCGACATCGGCCCGGGCACGGCTGCGGGTGAAGATCTGCCGGGGGGCGACCTTGATCTCCTCGCGGATCTTGTCTTCCTTGACGCGCTTGGCGCCCTCGATCAGCACCCGGTTGATCACCGGGTTCTCGCGCACGTCGATGGTGAGATTGCCGTCACCATCGTCGCGGATTTCCACGTCGGCGAACAGTTCGGTTGCGAACAGGGCCTTGAGCGCGCGGTCTGTCCGAACCCGATCGTAGGTCTCTCCGGGGCGCAGGTCGATGTAGGAGCGGACCGTGTCGGCCTCGAGCCGTTCATTGCCGACCACGTTGAGCGAGCGGATGACGCGCACCTCGGGCGCCTGGGTGGGCGCGATGACCGGCGCGGCGGCCGACTGGCCGGCCTGCAGCGGGGGGGCCGGCGGCGTGGGGGCCGCAGGCGGGGCGACGGGCGCGGGCCGAGGGGCCGGCGCGGCTTGCGCGAACACCACCCCATGCACGCCGGGCGCCGCGCCCAGCAGGAGGAGCGGAAGAAGGGTCTGCCGGAGGATGGTTAACCGTGCAGGGCCCTGCCCTGCTGCCACCTGAATGCTCGTCACGTAACCCTGGTTCCTGGCTGGCGTCAGCCGATGGCTGTTGCCAGTCTGTCCCAGAGGCCGACCGATTGCAGGTCGTGCCAGGTAAGAACAAGCATCAGCGACATCAGCAGCGCGAATCCCGACATGAACGCCCATTCCTGCAACCTGGGGTTGAGCGGCCGACGCCGGATACCCTCAAGCGCGTAGAGGAACAGATGCCCTCCGTCCAGCATCGGGATTGGCAGCAGGTTGATGAACCCGAGGTTTATCGAGATCAGCGCAATGAAGGCAATCAGGGCCGGAAGGCCGAGCGACGCGCTCTGGCCGGAGAATTGCGCGATCTTCACGGGGCCGCCCAGGTCTGCGATCGCGCGCCGGCCGGTCACCACCTGGGCCGTCGTGTCCCACATCATCCGCACCGCGCCCCAGGTCTCGATCCCGGCCCAGCGGATCGCGTCGATCGGTCCATGGTGGACGATCACCCGCTCACCGGAGGCAAGCCCGACCTGGCCGCGCTGGTAGGTGTTTCCGAACCGGTCGACCTCGGTCACGATCCTGGGGACGATCGTGACGGTCTTCAGCGCGCCGTCCCGTTCGACAACGGCTTCGATCGGTGTTCCGGTGTTGACCGCGACGATGCGGCTGATGTCCTCGAAGCGGGCAACCTGCTGGCCGTCGAGCGACACGAAACTGTCCCCGGCCTTGAGGCCGGCGGCGGCAGCCGGGCTGCCTTCCACCACCATGCCGGCAACCGGCGGCGTGATCTGGTGCCCATAGGCCATGAAGAAGATCGCGAAGATCGCAATCGCGAACAGGAAATTGATCGCGGGCCCGGCGGCCACCACGAGCGACCGCTGCCAGAGCGGCCGGTTGTGGAACAGGTTCGCGCGATCCTCGGGCGACCAGCGGCTGTCGGCGTCCGGATCCGAACTGGGCATGCTGGCGGCATTCGCGTCGCCCGCGAACTTGGCATAGCCCCCCAGCGGCAGCCAGCCCAGTTTCCAGCGGGTGCCGTTGCCGTCGGTCCAGCCGATGATCTCGCGCCCGAAGCCCACCGCGAAGGTCTCGACCTTGATGCCGAACAGGCGGGCCATCCCGTAATGCCCATATTCGTGAACGAACACGAGGACGCCGATGACGAGGGCGAAGGCGGCTGCCGTGAAGAGCAGCCCCGGGCTGGCGAGAGTTTCCATGATGCTCCCTTAGACCGCCGCCTGGCGGGCGGCAAAGGGGGAATGTTTCAGCAGGGTAATATTCTGTTGCGCCTTCGCCCGGGCCCGTGCGTCCGCATCGGCGACGTCGTCCAGCGTCTCGGGGCAGCGGGCCGGAATGGCGGACAGTGTTTCGGCGACGACGGCTGCAATGTCGAGGAAGCCGATCCGGCCTGCAAGGAAGGCGGCGACTGCCTCTTCGTTGGCGGCATTCAGAATGCAGGGGCGGCAGCCGCCTTCGCGCAAGGCCGCCTCGGCAAGCGCGAGGGCCGGGAATCGGTCGCGGTCCGCCTCTTCGAACTCCAGGCGTCCGATGCGGGCGAGATCGAGCCGCTCGACGGGGGTCTCGATCCGCTCGGGCCAGGCGAGCGCATGGGCGATCGGCACGCGCATGTCGGCCGAACCCAGCTGCGCCAGCACCGAGCCGTCGATATACTCCACCAGCCCGTGGACGAGGCTCTGCGGGTGGACGAGCACATCGAGCTGGTCGGGCCGCAGGCCGAAGAGGTGATAGGCCTCGATCAACTCCAGGCCCTTGTTCATGAGGGTCGCGCTGTCGATCGAGATCTTGGCCCCCATGGACCAGGTGGGGTGCTTCACCGCCTGGGCGGGCGTGGCGGCCGCCATTGCCTCGCGGGTCCAGGTGCGGAACGGACCGCCGGACGCGGTGATGATGATGCGGCGCACGCGATCCACCGCTTCCAGCACCTGGAAGATGGCGTTGTGCTCGCTGTCGATGGTCAGGATCCGTGCGCCGCTGCGGCGGGCGGCGGCCGTCATCAGGCCGCCGGCGCAGACCAGCGCCTCCTTGTTGGCAAGTGCGACGGTGATCCCGGCGTCAAGCGCGGCGAGCGTGCTGGGAAGGCCGGCCGCGCCGACGATGGAGGCGACCACGAGGTCGGCGGGAGCCGCGGCAAGCGCGATGAGGGCCGCCGAGCCGGCAGCAACCTCGGTTTCGGGCTGGTCGGCAAGCGCCTGCTTGAGCGGGTCATAGCCTGCTTCATCGGCGATGACGACGCGCGTGGGCCGGAAGGTTCGAGCGAGGTCCGCAAGGCGCGCCCAGTCCTTGCCGGCGGCGAGGCCGGCGATCTGGAACCGATCCGGGTTGCGGGCGACAAGATCGAGCGTGGAGCTGCCGACGGAGCCCGTTGCGCCGAGAATGGTGAGCCGCTTCAAGCCAGAGCCTCCGTCGTGCCAAGAACCAGGTTTGCGGGCGCCTGCAAGCTGACCCAGAGCGCGACAACCACGCAGACCGGAACGAGGCCGTCAACCCGGTCCATCACGCCGCCGTGGCCGCCGAGCAGGGTGCCGGAATCCTTGACCCCGGCGCGGCGCTTCAGCCAGCTTTCGAAGAAGTCGCCGATCTGGGCGACGATCGCCAGCAGCGCGCCGATCAGCGCCATGGCGAGCGCCGTCTGCGGCCAGCCCGAAAATCGCCCGAACAGGATGGAAAAGAGCGCTGCGGCGACCATGCCGCCGATGAGGCCGGCCCAGGTCTTGTTGGGGCTGATCGCTGTCCAGATTTTCGGGCCGCCGATCGCGCGGCCGGCGAAATAGGCGAAGATGTCGGTCGCCCAGACGACCCCCATGGTCCACATCACCAGCGCGAAGCCGTCGGGCTGCTGGCGCAGCCAGATCAGGGCGACCGCCGGAAGCCCGGCATAGAGAAGGCCAGTGGAGAGCCAACGCTTGCCGGCGGCTCGGGTTGCGGCCGAGAGCAGGATGAAGAGGAGGATAGCACCACCAAGCAGCGCCAGGGCCTGAAGGGCGAGGCCCAAATGGGCGAGCCCGCTTGCGCCCGAGAGGGTTGCAATGCCGGCGATGCGCCAGGGCAAGGGGATGCCGTGCATGGCGCACCATTCCCACAGCACGATCGCGACGCCGGCCACGATCATCAGGGTGAAGGCCGGGCCGCCGATCCAGATGTCTGCGATTGCGACGACGGCGAGGAAGACGCCGACGATGACCCGCGAGGCAAGGTTCGACCGACCGGCCTGCGTTGGGGCTGCACCCGGGTCAGCGGCCGCCATAGCGCCTCTCGCGCGCGGCGAAGCTTTCCGCAGCCTCGCGCAGGACGGCCTCGTCGAAGTCAGGCCAGAGGACGGGCGTGAACCAGAGTTCGGCATAGGCCGCCTGCCAGAGCAGGAAGTTGGACAGCCGCTGCTCGCCCGAGGTGCGGATGATGAGGTCGACCGGCGGAAGCTCTGCCGTGTCGAGCCCGGCTTCGATCATCTGCGGGGTGATGGAGCCCGGCGTGACGGTGCCGTCCGCGATTCGGGTGCCGATCGCCTGCATGGCGCGGACAAGCTCGTCCTGGCCGCCGTAGTTGAGCGCGACGACCAGGCGGAAGCGGCTGTTGGTCTTCGTCGCCTCGATCGCATTCTCCAGCCGCTCGACGACATCGGACTTCAGCGCCCGCCAGTCCCCGATCAGGCTGAGGCGCGCGCCGTTGCTGTCGAGCTCTTCCAGCTCGGCGAGCAGGTGGTGGCGGAGCAGGCTCATGAGGTCGGAGACCTCGTCGGCCGGGCGGCGCCAGTTTTCCGAGCTGAAGGCGTAGAGGGTCAGGGTCTCGATGCCGAGCCTTGGCGCTGCGCGGACGATGCGGCGCACGGCCTCCACGCCGGCCTTGTGGCCGGCGAGGCGCGGCAGGCGGCGGGCCTTTGCCCAGCGGCCGTTGCCGTCCATGATGATGGCGACGTGCCGCGGGCCGCCGGCAACCGGCGCGGGCTCGCCGTCCGCGGCATGCTCAGCCCCGGCGGCAGGACCCACCGCGCGTGTCCTTCCGGGGCTGAACCAGCTCACTTGCCAAGGATTTCCTTCTCCTTGGATGTGGCCGCGGCGTCCACCTCGGCGATCGCCTTGTCGGTGAGCTTCTGGACGTCGCCTTCCAGCCGCTTCAGTTCATCCTGGCTGAGCTTGCCCTTCTTCTCGGCGGCCTTCAGCCCCTCGTTGCCGTCGCGCCGCACGTTGCGGATCGCGATGCGGGCCTTTTCGGCATATTGGGTGGCAAGCTTCGCCAGCTCCTTGCGGCGCTCCTCGGTCAGGTCGGGGATCGGCAGGCGGAGCGTCTGACCTTCCGAGATCGGGTTGAGGCCCAGGCCGGCGGCGCGGATCGCCTTCTCGACCATCTGCACGTTCGACTTGTCCCACACCTGGACGGCGAGCATGCGGGGTTCCGGCGCGGTGACGGTTGCCACCTGGTTCAAAGGCATGTTGGCGCCATAGACCTCGACCTGCACGGGATCGAGCAGCGACGTGTTCGCGCGGCCCGTGCGAAGGCCGGCGAGATCGCTCTGCAGGCTTTCGACCGCCCCCTTCATCCGGCGCTCGAGATCGGTCTTCACCGCATTGGCATCGAATTCGGCCATGAAACTCCCCTTGGATTTTCCTTATTCGCCAACTGTGGTGGAAATGCCATCGCCGGATAGCACCCGGGCGAGATTTCCTTCCTCGCGAATGTTGAACACGACGATGGGGATGCGGTTGTCGCGGCACAGCGCGATTGCCGCCGCATCCATCACCTTCAGATTGTCGGCCAGCACCCGGTCGTAACCGATGCGGTCGTAGCGGCGCGCGGCCGGGTTGGTCTTGGGGTCGCTGTCGTAGACTCCGTCGACCGAGGTGCCCTTGAACAGCGCGTCGCACGACATTTCGGCAGCCCGCAGCGCGGCGCCGCTGTCGGTGGTGAAATAGGGGCTTCCCGTGCCGGCCGCGAAGATCACCACGCGGCCCTTTTCGAGGTGCCGTTCGGCGCGGCGGCGGATGTAGGGTTCGCAGACCGCGTTCATCGGGATCGCCGACTGGACGCGGGTTTCGACGCCCTGCTGTTCCAGCGCGTCCTGCATCGCAAGCGCGTTCATGATGGTGGCGAGCATGCCCATATAGTCGGCAGTCGCGCGGTCCATGCCCTTGGCAGCGCCTGCCATGCCGCGGAAGATGTTGCCGCCGCCGATCACCAGGCAGAGCTCGAAGCCGGCGTCTTTCGCGGCCTTCACCTCGCCGGCGACGCGGGCGACCGTTGCAGGATCGATGCCGAAGGCCTGGTCGCCCATGGCCGCCTCGCCCGAGAGCTTCAGAAGGATGCGCTTGTAGGGCGGGCGGGACATGATTGGCCTGTCTTTGCGGATTGTCACCCCGGCTTAGCGAGACAGGGCCGCGCTCTCAAGAGAGAGCACGGCCCCGGCAAGACGGTTCTTTCAGCTCAGGCGACGCCGGCGGCGGCGGCCACTTCGGCTGCGAAGTCCGATTCCTTCTTCTCGATGCCTTCGCCCAGCTGGAAGCGGACGAACTTCGAGATGGTGACATCGGCGCCGAGCGCCTTGGCTTGCGCCGCGACCACGTCGGAAACCTTGGACTTGCCGTCGATCACGAACACCTGGGAGAGGAGCGCCTGCTCGCCGGCGAACTTGCGGACTGCGCCATCGACCATGCGCTCGACGATGTCGGCGGGCTTGCCCGAGGACGCTGCCTTTTCGGCGGCGATGGCGCGCTCGCGCTCGAGGAGCGCGGGGTCGATGTCGTCGGCGGTCAGCGCGAGCGGGTTCGCGGCTGCGATGTGCATCGCGATCTGCTTGCCGAGCGCGGCGAGAGCCGCCTTGTCGGCAGCCGTGCTGTCGATGGCGACGAGGACGCCGATCTTGCCGCGATCGGGGGCGGCCGCGTTGTGCACATAGGAGGCAACCGCGCCGGTCGCTTCCACGATGGTTGCACGGCGCACGGCCTGCTGCTCGCCGATGGTGGCGATGTTGTTCGTCAGCACGTCCTGCACGCTGCCGCCGCCGGCCGGATAGGCTGCTGCCAGAAGGGCTTCGACATTCTCGCCGGTCTTCAGCGCAACCTTGGCGACTTCGGCGACGAAATCCTGGAACTGGGCGTTCTTCGCGACGAAGTCGGTTTCGGAGTTCACTTCGATGACGGCGCCGCGGGTGCCCTCGACGACCACGCCGACAAGGCCTTCGGCAGCCGTGCGGCCGGCCTTCTTGGCAGCAGACGCCAGGCCCTTGGTGCGCAGCCAGTCGACCGCCTTTTCGAAGTCACCTTGCGTTTCCGACAGGGCTTTCTTGCAGTCCATCATGCCCGCGCCGGTGCGGTCGCGCAGTTCTTTCACAAGGGCGGCAGTGATCTCGGCCATCATGGGCTCCTTTGCTCTATGGTGAGGGGGGTCGCACGGTCCCCGTGCAACCCCCGCTTTTCGGTTTGATGACAGCGGCGGGGGGTGCCCCGCCGGTCAGGCAATCAGGCGGTCAGCGCGACTTCGGCTTCCGGCTCGGCGGCAGCGCCGATGTCCACGCCCTGCGCGACCTGCCGGCCCTGCTTGCCGGCGAGGATCGAGTCCGCCACCGCGTTGCAGTAGAGCTGGATGGCGCGCGCCGCGTCGTCGTTGCCGGGCACCGGGAAGGCGATGTTCGCCGGATCGGTGTTGGAATCCAGGATCGCGATCACCGGGATGCCGAGCACATTGGCTTCCTTGATGGCCAGGTCTTCCTTGTTCACGTCGATCACGAACATCAGGTCGGGCAGGCCGTTCATGTCGCGGATGCCGCCCAGCGAGGCTTCGAACTTGTCGCGCTCGCGGGTCATCTTCAGCACTTCCTTCTTGGTGAAGCCGTGCGTATCGCCCGAGAGCTGCTCTTCCAGCGTCTTGAACTTCTTGATGGAGGCCGAGATGGTCTTCCAGTTGGTGAGCATGCCGCCCAGCCAGCGGTGGTTGACATAGTGCTGACCCGAGCGGCGGGCGGCTTCGGCCACCGGCTCCTGCGCCTGGCGCTTGGTGCCGACGAACAGCACCTTGCCGCCGGCGGCAGACGTCGCACGGACGAAATCGAGCGCGCGCGCGAACAGCGGCACAGTCTGCGAGAGATCGAGGATGTGGATGCCGTTGCGCTCGCCGAAGATGTAGGGCTTCATCTTCGGGTTCCAGCGGTGGGTCTGGTGACCGAAATGCGCGCCAGCTTCCAGCAGCGCCTGCATCGACACGTCGGGTGTCGTCATGTGTGTTCTCCTAACCGGTTGGTCCGCTGCAGGGGTGAGTTTCGGCTGTGGCCGAGACACCGGAAGGTTTCCCCCTGCATGAGGGATGGGCGGGGCGGTTAGTCGGGGACGGCCCGCGAGTCAAGTTTGGTGGCAACGCCCCAGGCGATGAGGGCCTGCCCGGCGAAGTAGGTGGCCCAGATGGCGAAGTCGGCCCATTGGGCGCCTTCGAGCGGACCCATGCGCTGGAAGATCAGGCTGTCTGAGATTGCGAACAGGGCGGCACCGACCGCCGCAAGCGGGAAGCGGGAATAGGCGGCCATCAGGAACATCGCGGTGAGGAAGAGGCTGTAGACGGCGACGGGCACCTGCCAGTCGGCCGGGACCGCGCGCACGATCGGGCCCCAGAGCAGGGGGACCACCACCACGACCGCGAGAAGGCGCTGCCACAGTGGGGCGTTGGCCATCCGGTTCCGATAGTAGAGGACGATCGCGACAACATGGCCCAGGGCGAAGATGGCGGCGCCGGCGACGAAGTTGAGCTCGAGCACCATGTCGGCGGTGGCGCCGAGCGTGAGGACGATCGCCAGCAGCCCGTGGTCGAGGCTGCTGCCCTGCCGGCTGGCCCAGGTGGCCAGCAGGCCCACCCCCATCCCCTTCCAGGCCATCGCCGCCCAGTCGGGGATCGGGAGCGCCCAGCTCGCCATGTAGCTGGTGCCGGCGACGAGCGCCGCGAGAAAAAGAAGGTGGCGCGGGCCAAGCCCGCGCTGACGTCGGACGGGCTCGTCGGCCTGAAGGCCTCCGCCCCGCCGGCCGAGATTTCGGCGAGTCTGTTGATCAGCGCTTCGCACTGACACCAGCCGCCTACATCTTGAGGCGCAGCGCGCCGAGGAAGTCGCGCTTGCCCAGAGCCACGCCTTTCGCGCGCAGGATGTCGTACGCTGTCGCCGCGTGGAAATAGAAGTTGGGCTGCGAGAAGGAGAGGAGGAAGCCTTCCGCCGTGAAGGGGAGCTTCAGGCCCGGCATCTCGAAAAGCATGTCGCGGCCGATGAAGCCTTCCATCTCGTCAGCGGTGACGGCGGCGAGCCCTGCTTCGGCCTTTTCCAGCATCGCCTTCATGCCCGCAAAGTCGGTCGGCATCTCGCCGCCGATCGGGTTGAAGGTGCCGGCCCGCACGCCGTCGATCGCGCCGGCGCTGTGCTGGGCGACCGACTTCACCTGGAAACCGAGCGGCAGCATGGTGGGGTGCAGGCTGGCGCCGGCGATCTCGGCTGGCGCGCAGCCGGTCTCGGTGCAGTGCTTCTCGGCCTTTTCGATCAGCGCGAGCGTCGAGCCGACGATCTGGCGGCAGCTGGGGACAAAGGCGTCGTAGAGCGAAATCGGCATGTGGGTCTCCCTCGGTTTCGCGGATGTCTAGGCGTGGCGCCGCGGCTCCGCCAGCCCTTCAGGCAACCAGCCGCAAGGGCTGGGTCATCGCAGTCACCTGCGCCCTTGCGACGCCAGGCAGCTGCGAAATCTCGGTGTCGGCGCCGGCGGGCAGTGCGAAGTCCTGCCCCAGCCGGATGACGGCATGGCCGCCGCCGGCCATCGGCACGCTCGCCTCGACAACGCTGCGGCCGCCGCGCGGCAACCAGGACGCGAGCGCGGGGATCAGGCTGGGATCGGCACCGGGTGCAAGCTCGATCGCGAGCAGCGCCCGGGCGGATTTCACGAGCGCGTTCAGAGGCCGGGCAGACTGGATGGTGAGGCGCGGGCTCTCGTCGCCTTCGCGCCATTGCAGCTCGACATCCAGCAGCAGCGGCTCGCCCGAGGTAAGGGCTGCGAGCAGCGCTTCCTGTGCCTCGGCGTTGAAGCTGGTGGCGCCCCATTTGCCGGACTGGTCGGTCAGGTCGGCCATCATGTAGCGTCGGTCGGGGCCCTTGCCCTGGGGCACGCGCCAGCGGGTGTCCTCGACAAGGCCCGCCATGCGCACGGACAGGCGGGTGCCGGCCGGCGACCGCTTCGCCAGCGCGTCGGCCGCCGTCATCACGTTCATTGCCGCCAGCACGGCAGAATGGGCCTCGACCGGGTGGCCGGAGAACCAGAAGCCGAAGGCCTCGCGTTCGCGGCTGAGGCGTTCGCCAAGCGGCCAGGGCTTGGCCTCGGGCAGGGGCACGGCCTCGGCCTCCGCGACGCCGCCGAACAGGCCACCCTGCCCCGTGACCCGCGCGTCGGCCGCGCGGGTGGCGGCGGCCATCAGCAGTTCAGCGCCTGCAAACACGCGGGCGCGGTCCAGCCCGAAACAGTCGAAGGCGCCGGCGCTTGCAAGCGCCTCCATCTGGCGGCGGTTCAGCGCGCGCGGGTCGATGCGGTTCACGAAATCGTCGAGGCTGCGGAAAGGCCCGTTGGCCGCGCGCTCGGCGCAGATGTCGGCCATGGCGCCCTCGCCGACACCCTTCAGCGCGCCCAGCGCATAGCGGACGGCAATCCTGCCCTCATGGTCCGAGCCCGCCGCCTCTGGCGGCAAGTTCTCGAGCGTGAAGTCGGACGAGGAGGCGTTGATGCAGGGCCCCAGCAAGGGCACATCCAGCCGGCGCATGTCGTCCACGAACACGGCCAGCTTGTCGGTCAGGTGGATGTCATAGGCCATGGAGCCGGCATAGAAGGCGGCCGGGTGGTGCGTCTTCAGCCAGGCGGTCTGCCAGGCGACCAGCGCGTAGGCGGCCGCGTGGCTCTTGTTGAAGCCGTAGCCGGCGAACTTGTCGACCAGGTTGAAGATGAACTCGGCTTGGGTGTCGGGCACGCCGTTCGCCTTGGCGCCTTCGATGAAACGGGCACGCTGGGCGTCCATCTCGGCCTTGATCTTCTTGCCCATCGCGCGCCTCAGAAGGTCCGCCTCGCCCAGCGAATAGCCGGCCAGCACCTGCGCGATCTGCATCACCTGCTCCTGGTAGATGATGACTCCGTAGGTCGGCTTCAGAATGGGCTCCAGCATGGGGTGCAGGTAATCGGGCTGCTCGCGGCCCCACTTCCGGGCAGCGAAGCTGGGGATATTGTCCATCGGGGCCGGTCGGTAGAGCGCGCCAAGCGCGATGATGTCCTCGAACAGGGTCGGCTTCACCAGCGCGAGCGCGCGGCGCATGCCTTCGGATTCGAACTGGAACACCCCCACCGTGTCGCCGCGGGTCATCAGCCGGTAGACGGTCTCGTCGTCCCAGGGGAGGGTATCGAGGTCGATTTCCGTGCCCCGCGCTTTCAGAAGCTGGGTGGCGCGGGCAAGGACGGACAGCGTTTTCAGGCCGAGGAAGTCGAACTTCACCAGGCCGGCTTCTTCCGCCCATTTGAGGTCGAACTGGGTGACAGGGAAGTCCGAGCGGGGATCGCGGTAGAGCGGCACCAGTTCGGCGAGCGGGCGGTCGCCGATGACGACGCCGGCGGCGTGGGTGGAGGCGTGGCGGGGCCGGTTTTCGAGCTGGAGGCCCACCTTCACAAGCTGTGCGACCTTGGGGTCGGCCTTCATTTCCTGGGTGAATTCCGGAACGCCGTTCAGCGTGCGCTGGAGATCCCAGGGGTCGGCCGGGTTCGCCGGTATCAGATTCGAAAGCCGGTTCACCTGGCCATAGGGGAGCTGCATCACCCGGCCGACGTCCTTCACGACGGCGCGGGCCTTCAGCGTTCCGAAGGTGATGATCTGGGCGACCTGCTCGCGGCCGTACTTCTGCTGGACGTAGCGGATCACCTCTTCCCGGCGGGTTTCGCAGAAGTCGATGTCGAAGTCGGGCATCGAGCGGCGCTCGGGGTTGAGGAAGCGTTCGAACAGCAGGCCCAGTGCCAGCGGATCGAGATCGGTGATGAGGAGCGCCCAGGCAACCGCCGAGCCCGCGCCTGATCCCCGGCCGGGCCCCACGGGAATTCCCTGCGCCTTTGCCCACTGGATGAAGTCGGCGACGATCAGGAAATAGCCCGAAAAGCCCATGTCGCCGATAATCTTCAGCTCGAAGGCGAGGCGGTCCCAATAGGGCTGTTCGTCGACCGACATGGCGGCGAGGCGGCGGCGCAGGCCTTCCTCGGCCAGCCGCACGAGCTCGGCCTTTTCGGCCTCGGCATCGGGCACCAGCTTGGGAAGGACGGGATCGCGCTTCTTGAGCGCAAAGGCCGAGCGGCGCGCGACATGCTCCGTCATGGCGAGCGCCTCGGGAAGATCGGCGAAGCGCTCGGCCATGTCGGCGGCGGTGGGGAGGTAATGGCGCGGGTTGGAGCGCTGGCGATCTGCGGTTTCCAGATAGGCGCCTTCCGCGATGCAGAGCATCACGTCATGCGCGGCATGGCCCGACGGCTCGAGGAAGCGGGCCGGGTTGGTGGCGACGATCGGCAGCCCTTCGGCATGGGCAAGCTGCAGGAGACCATGTTCGCTGGCCTGTTCGATTGCGTTGCCGGTGCGGGCGATTTCCACGAACAGCCGGTCGCCGAACAGCTGCTTGAGGCGCTTCGCGAGCGCGGTCGCCTCGTCGGCCTGGCCGTCTGCCAGCAGGCGGGCGAGCGCGCCGTCGGCGCCGCCCGTCAGCGCCAGCAGGCCTTCGGTCCGGCCGGCGAGGCGATCGAGCTCGCCCTCCCCTTCCATGTGCGACGCGGAGACGAGCTGAAGCAGGTTCTGCCAGCCTGTCGCGTTCTGGGCATAGAGAATGAGGTGGTCGACCGGCGGTTTCGAGCCCGGGCGCAAGCTTCCGGGCGGCAGGGTGCGCACGACGGGCAGCATGGTGCCGATGATCGGCTGGACGCCTTCGTCCATGCAGGCCTTGGAGAAGGCCATGGCGGCGAACAGCGCGCCGCGATCCGCAAGACCGATTGCCGGGAAGCCGCGCTTGGCAGCTTCCTTGGCGAGCGCCTTCACCTCGATGGTCGATTCGAGCATCGAGAAACAGCTCTGGACCCGGAGCGGAATGAACATGCGCCCATAGTGGCGACGGCTGCGGAATGGCGGAAGAGGCATGCCGGAGATTTATGGGGACAAGCCCTGGAACAGGGATTTCTGTCTGGCTCTATTGACATCGCAAATGTATGAAAATTTGGACAGGAGATGCCCATGAGCTGCACGACCCACGCCAATCATGCCCACACCCATGGCAAGGACTGCGGCCACACCGCCGTGCTGCACGAGGGCCATGTGGACTATCTGCACGACGGCCATCTGCACCATGTGCACGGCGACCATGTGGACGAGCATGTGATCGCGGTGAGCGCGGCGAACCCGGACGGCTGCGAAACCCGGCTGGACTGCGGCGGCCATGTGCATGGCCCCGGCTGCGGGCACGAAGCGGTGCCGCACGGCGACCATGTCGATTACCTGGTCGATGGCCGCCTGCACCATGTGCATGCCGGGCATTGTGACGACCATGGGGCGCTGACGCTGGCCTGAGCGGTCAGCCCTCGACGAGCTTTCCATGTTCAAGGCGGACGACGCGGTCCATCCGGGCTGCGAGTGCACGGTTGTGGGTGGCGACCAGGGCTGCTGACCCCTGGCTGCGCACGAGGCGGAGGAATTCGTCCAGCACCTTGGCTGCTGTGTCCTCGTCGAGGTTGCCGGTGGGCTCGTCGGCGAGCACCAGGACGGGCTTGTTGGCCAGAGCCCTTGCCACCGCGACGCGCTGCTGTTCGCCGCCTGACAGCTGCGAAGGGCGGTGATCGAGGCGGGCGCCGAGGCCGAGCGCCTCCAGCAGCTCCTTCGCCCGGGCGTCAGCCGCCGAACGGTCGGCGCCCTTCACCATCTGGGGCAGCACCACATTCTCCTCCGCCGAGAAGTCGGGCAGCAGATGGTGGAACTGATAGACGAAGCCCAGCCGGTCGCGGCGCATGTTGGTGCGGGCCTGGTCGGACAGGTCGGCGGCTTCCACGCCATCGATGAGGATCCTGCCACCGAAGCCGCCCTCCAGAAGGCCGGCGGCCTGCAGGAGGGTGGACTTGCCCGAGCCCGAGGGGCCCAGCAGCGCCACGATCTCGCCGCGGGCGAGCCTGAGGTCGGCGCCCTTGAGTACCTCGATGGTGACGCTGCCCTGCTGGAAGCTGCGGGTAAGGCCGATGAGTTCGAGGGCGGCGTCACTCATAGCGCAGCACCGTCACGGGGTCGGTGCTGGCGGCCTTCCACGCCGGGTAGAGGGTGGCGAGGAAGCTGAGCACGAGGGTGAGGAGGACGATTGCCGCGACCTCGACCGGATCGGTCTTGGCGGGAAGCTCGGTGAGGTAGCGCACCGACGGGTCCCAGAGGTTGGAGCCGGTGAGGCGCGAGACGCCGCCGATGATGCCCTGCCGGTAGTGCAGGATGAGGAAGCCGAGTGCGCAGCCGAGCAGCACGCCAAAGCCGCCGATGGAGGTGCCGACCGTCACGAACACCCGCATCATCGCGGCGCGGCTGGCGCCCATCGTGCGCAGGATCGCAATGTCGCGCGTCTTGGCGCGCACCAGCATGATCAGCGACGAGAGGATGTTGAACACGGCCACCAGGATGATGATGGAGAGCACCCAGAACATCACCACCTGCTCGACCACCAGCGCCTCGAACAGGGCGCTGTTCAGCTGCCGCCAGTCCGACACCAGCGCCGACAGCCCGATCTTCTCGGCAAGCGGGCGGACGTAGCGCTCGACTTTGTCGGGGTCTTCGGTGGTCATCATCACCATGCCCACCTCGTCGCCCATGTTGAACAGCGCCTGCGCCTCGCCCAGCGGCAGCACGACGAAGGCCTTGTCGAAATCCCAGATGCCGATCTCGAAGATGGCGCCCACCTCGTAGGACACGATGCGCGGAACCGAGCCGAAGGGGGTGACGTTTCCGTCGGGCGAGATCAGGGCGATGCGGTCGCCGACCCTGAGCCCCAGGTTCTGCGCGAGGCCCGAGCCGATGGCGACGACCTGCTCGCCCTCCTTCAGGCGGCGGATGTCGCCGGATTTCACGGTTTTCGCGATGACATCGGTCTTCATGATGTCCTCGATCGCCATGCCGCGGACCAGCACGCCCTCCACGCGCCCGCGGGCCGAGCCCATCAGCGGCTGTTCGATGAGCGGGATGGCGGTGACGACACCGGGCGTCTTCCTGGCCTCGTCGATGACCATCCGCCAATCGGGCAGGCGCCCGCCATAGCCTTGGGCCACCGCATGGCCATTGAGGCCCTGGAAGCGGTCGAACAGTTCGGCGCGGAAGCCGTTCATCACGCTCATCACGGCGATCAGCGCGGCGACGCCCAGCGCGACCGCGACGAGGCTGATGCCGGCCACCAGCACGATGAAGCGTTCGCCCTGGCCCGGCAGCAGGTAGCGCCGGGCGATCATGCGTTCGTAGCTGGTTATCAAAGGGCGCCCATGGTGTCGGATTTCGCGAGGCCGGCGACCAGGCTCTCGACCGAGACCTCCTGCTTCTCGCCCGTCGCGCGGCGCTTCACCTCGACGGTGCGGGCGGCCACGCCCTTGGGGCCGATGGTGACGGTCCAGGGCAGGCCGATGAGATCCATGGTGGCGAACTTCTCGCCACCGCGGGCGTCGCGGTCGTCGTGGAGCACACTGCGCCCGGCGGCCTCGAGCTTGGCCTGCAGATCATGTGCGGCGGCCGCGCACGCCGCATCGTCGGGGCGGAGGTTGATGAGGCCGATGTCGAAGGGGGCGACGGCCTCGGGCCAGATGATGCCGTTGGCGTCGTGATTCGCCTCGATGATGGCGCCCATCAGGCGCGAGACGCCGACGCCGTAGCTGCCCATCAGGGGGGTCACCAGGCTGCCGTCCTTCGCCTGCACGTGCATCCCCATGGCGGCCGAATATTTGGTGCCGAAGAAGAAGATGTGGCCGACTTCGATGCCACGCCCATTTTTCTTTCTTTCATCCGGCACTTGTTCCCAAGCGCGTAGGTCGTGCGTTTCGTCTGTCGCGGCGTACATATGGCTAAACATGCGCTTGAAGGCATCTAGATCCTGCGCATTGCCATAGTCGAAGGCAGACTGGTTCCAGTTCAGATGTTCATAGTCAGAGTCATAATAGACTTCACTTTCACCAGTGTCTGCCAACACGATAAACTCGTGCGACAAGTTTCCGCCGATAGGGCCTGTAGCAGCCCGCATCGGAACGGCGCGCAATCCCATCGCCTCGAACGTTCGCAGGTACGCTAGCATCTGCGTGTAGTAGCTCAGTTGGCCGGAAGCCTCGTCCATGTCGAAGCTGTAGGCGTCCTTCATCAGGAACTCGCGCCCGCGCATCACGCCGAAGCGGGGGCGCACCTCGTCGCGGAACTTCCACTGGATGTGGTAGAGCGTGCGCGGGAGATCGCGGTAGCTGCGGACACAGTCACGGAAGATGGCGGTGATCATCTCCTCGTTGGTGGGACCGTACAGCATCTCGCGCTGGCCCCGATCCTGAAAGCGAAGCATTTCAGGACCATAGGCATCATATCGGCCGGACTGGCGCCAGAGGTCCGCCGACTGGATGGTGGGCATCAGCAGCTCGATGGCGCCGGCGCGGTCCTGCTCGCGCCGGACAATTGCGGAAATCCGGTCGAGGACGCGAAGGCCGAGCGGCAGCCAGGCGTAGATCCCGGCGGCCGTCTGCCGGACGAGGCCCGCCCGCAGCATCAGCTGGTGCGAGACGATCTGCGCGTCGGCAGGGGTTTCCTTCATGACGGGCAGGAGATAGCGGGAGAGAAGCACGGGAGATCCTCGTTTCGAGCGGGCCTTGCCGGGCCCTGACGGCAGGCGGGGTCGTTAGCCGAACCTGTGGCTTGGCCGCAACAGCGCTGCGGCGAATTGCGGAACCCATGTTCCAGTTTGATGACAGGCGGCGTCGTGCGCCCTAGCATCCCATCACCACCACGGCATGCAGTCAGGGTTCGGGACAAGCCCGGGTGCCAGCCGGTCCAGCAAGAGGCCGGCGTCATCCACAGGGGCTTCAAGGGGTAAGATCGAGAGAGGCCGCCCGGCAGACCGCCAGGCGGCCTTTTTCCTGCCCGGCCGCTTTGCAGCACCGGTTCCCCGGCCCACATGCGACATCCTTGTCGCGGGACCTACGAACCCCCTTCACAGAGCTTGCGATCTCGTTCATTCAAGCGTTCGTCCGGCGGCCGTTTCAGGGGTATCGACTGCTGGCGGAGGGGGACGAATTCATGCGACGTTGGGCGATTGGACTGGCGCTGCTGGCGTGCATGAGCGGGGCAGCCACGCCCGTGGCTGCGGCGTGCTGGGAGCCCGAGGAGTATGAAGCGGCCCGAATGCGCGACCTGCAGACGGTGCTGATGGTGAGCGCCCTGAAGTGCGGGCGCGCCGACCCGGACATGCCGCTGGCCTACAACAAGTGGGTCGGGCGGGCGAAGGCGAAGCTGCTTGCTGGCGAACAGAAGCTGCTGGCGCACTTCGTGCGCGAGGGCGACCAGTCGAAATACGACAAGTTCACGACTGCGCTTGCCAACCGCTATTCCGAATATGCCGAGGACGGCCGCTTCTGCGCCCGAGCCAAGAAGCTGCTGGACGCGGACGAGAAGAACAACGGCGTTCTCGAGGAGATCGCGCTGCTGATCAACTCGAAGCCGAACGGCGTGGAGGAGGTGTGCCCGGTGAAGAGGCCGCCCTCGTCGCAGATCGTGGTGACCCCGTTCGACCCGCTGCCCGTGGCGGGCGGCGCTGCGCCTGCCGCGGTGCCCGGCACCGAAACCGCAAGCTCGGCGCAAGTGGCTGCCCCGGAGGCTGCACCCCAACCGGTTCCGGCACCGGCCGAGGCCGTGGCTACACCAGCCGCGACTGCTTCAGCGCAGCCGCAATGAAGCTTGCGAACAGCGGGTGCGGCGCGAAGGGCTTGGATTTCAGCTCCGGGTGGAACTGCACACCGACGAACCAGGGGTGATCCGGGCGCTCCACGATCTCCGGAAGCCGGCCATCGGGTGACATGCCGGTGAAGACCAGACCGCAGGATTCCAGCCGGTCCCGATAGCCGGTGTTCACCTCATAGCGGTGGCGATGCCGTTCGGAGATGCTGATTTCGCCGTAGATGGCGGCGACATGGCTGTTGCCGGCGAGCTTCGCCTCATAGGCGCCCAGGCGCATGGTTCCGCCAAGGTCACCGCCCTCGGCGCGCTGCTGCAGACCTTCGGATGACATCCATTCCGTGATCATGCCGACCACGGGCTCGTCCGTCGGCCCGAATTCGGTCGAGGAGGCGTGGGAAATCCCTGCAAGATTCCGGGCCGCCTCCACGCAGGCCATCTGCATGCCGAAGCAGATGCCGAAATAGGGGACGCGATGTTCGCGTGCAAAGCGGATGGAGGCGATCTTGCCCTCGGCCCCGCGCTCGCCGAAGGCCCCGGGCACCAGGATCGCATGCAGGGGTTCCAGCCGGGCCGCGATGTCGCTGTCGGCCGCCTCGAACAGCTCGGCGTCGATCCACTGGATGTTCACCTTCACCCGGTTGGCGATCCCGCCATGCACCAGCGCCTCGTTGAGGCTCTTGTAGGCATCCGGCAGGCCGACATATTTGCCCACGACTCCGATCGTGACCTCGCCCTCAGGGTTCACCAGCCGGTCGACGATGTCCTCCCAGCGCGAGAGGTCGGGTGCCTCCCCGGGTTCGAGGCCGAAGGCTTTCAGCACGCTCTCGTCCAGGCCTTCGGCATGGTATTGCAGCGGCACGGCATAGATGGATTTCGCATCGAGCGCGGGGATCACGGCCTCGGTGGGGACATTGCAGAACAGCGCGATCTTGGCGCGCTCGCTGGCCGGCAGCGGCCGCTCGCAGCGGCAGACGAGCACATCGGGCTGGACGCCCAGCGAGGCGAGCTCGCGCACGCTGTGCTGTGTGGGCTTGGTCTTCAGCTCGCCGGCGGCCGCAATGAAGGGCACCAGGGTCACGTGGATGGAGATGCTGTTGCCACGGCCCAGCTCGTTCTTCAGCTGGCGAATCGCCTCGATGAAAGGGAGCGATTCGATGTCGCCGACGGTGCCGCCGATCTCGCACAGCACGAAGTCGAGATCGTCGGTGTCCGCCAGCGCGAAGGCCTTGATGGCGTCGGTGACGTGGGGAATCACCTGCACGGTTGCGCCAAGATAATCCCCGCGGCGCTCGCGGGTGATGATCTGCTGGTAGATCCGACCCGAGGTGACATTGTCCGTCTGGCGGGAGGGCACGCCGGTGAAGCGCTCGTAATGTCCGAGGTCGAGGTCAGTCTCGGCGCCGTCGTCGGTGACGTAGACCTCGCCGTGCTGGTAGGGGCTCATCGTGCCCGGATCGACGTTGAGATAGGGATCGAACTTGCGGATCCTGACGCGGTAGCCGCGCGCCTGCAGCAGGGCGCCGAGCGAAGCGGCCATCAGGCCCTTGCCAAGGGAGGACACCACGCCGCCGGTGATGAAGATGAACCGCGCCATGGGAGAAAAGACCTAGCTGTCCCGGCTGTGGCTGTCACGCCGCAGCGGCAGTTTTCAACAGGATTTGTGCGTGGACCGCCTCCGGGCGGCTGCCCGGCAGCGTCGGTGGTGCCGTCAGTTGGCGATCGGAGGCGCGTCGGCTGGTGCTGCCGGCAGGGCGCCGGGGGCTGCAGGCGCGGGCGCTGTGGGCGCACCGAGCGGACCAGGGCTGGTCGGCGCGCCAAGCGGGCCGACGGCTGGTGCCTCGCGGGCGAGCGTGGTGTCGATCGTCTTGGGCCGGTTGCTGTGGCCGGCAAGCCAGGCAAGGCCGAGGGACGAGACGATGAACAGCGTCGCGAGGATCGCGGTGGTGCGGGTGAGAAGGTCGGCCGCGCCGCGGGCCGAGACCAGGCCACTGGCATTGCCGCCGCTGGTGAGGCCGCCGCCCTCCGACTTCTGGATCAGGATCACGCCGACGAGCGCGAGCGCGATCAGTCCATGGACGACGAGAAGGAAGTTCATCAGCACGTGCGGGCAACTCGACCTGTTGGCGGGAAAGAGCGCCGCACATAGGCGGTCGGGCCCGTTCCCGCAAGCAGCGCCCGCGGGCCGGGCGGCTCGGGATCAGAAGGCAAGCCGGGCGTTGACGCGGATGTCGCGGCCGGCGATCGGCGCGAAGTCCTTGAGAAAGCTTGCATGGCGCCGGGCCTCGGAATCGAGCAGGTTCCTGAGCGAGAGTGCAAGGAGAAGGCCCTCGGCGGACCCTTCGGCGAACGGGCGCCAGCCAATGTCGGCATTCAGCATCACGAATCCGCCGGTTCCGGTCTCGAAGGCCGCCGTCCGGCGCTGGTCGGCGGTCCATTCGGCTTCGGCCCGGATGGTCCAGGCCGGGTTGCGGGCGACCGCCCCGCCCAGCAACCTGAGCGGCGGGATCCGCGGCACCGGACCACCGCCACCCAGCAGGTCGGCCTGGACATAGTCGACCAGAAGGTCGGCCTCGAAGCGCCACCCCTGGGCGCGGGCAAGGTCGGCGCGAAGCTGGACATCGAAGCCCCAGTAGCGCGCGTCGTCCGACGCGAAGGCGAACACCGGCAGCCCGTCCACCCGAAGCCCCGTGTCGGCGGCGAAGACGAAGTCCGAAAAGCGGTGGAAATAGGCCGATGCCTCGACCGTGACGGCGGAGGTGAAGCCGCGCAGGCTGGCCTCGACCCCCCAGCTTCGCTCTTCGGCCAGGGCGGAATTGCCGAGGAGGACGCCCTGGGTGCCCGGGTCGACCCCGCGGGTGAACAGTTCCTCGGCGGCAGGCGGACGCTCTGCGTAGTCGGCGTTGAGACCGATGTTGAACGACGGCGACAGGCGGATCGCGGCACTCGCCGAGACGGATATCGCCCGGAACCGGCGCCTGAGCGGATCGTTGCCGAGGACCGGGTCGGCGGCGGCGCGGACCCGGTTGTCCTCGGCCCGGCCCGCCAGCTCCAGGCGCCAGGGTGCGAGGTCGAACTCGGCAAGCGCGAAGACGGCGATGCTGTCGGTCAGCGTCGGCGGCAACAGCGGCGCCGGCCCCATGACCCGGAAATCGCGGTGCGATGCCTGCAGGCCGGCCGTCGCGTGCAGCGGCCCCGCATCGGCGAAGACGATGTCCGCGCGGCCTTCCCAGGCGTCATTCTCGAACCGGGCGCTGCGGCTGCCGTCTGCAAGCAACTCGTCATGACCATAATCGGCATAGCCGAAGCGCAGGCGCAGTTCGTCGACGACCGGTCCACCGAAACGAACGCCGGCCCGTGCATCGATCCTGAGCTGGCCCAGATCGATCCGCGTGTCCGGGGCCGGGTTGGCCGGATCGAGGGAGACCCGGGTCGGCAGGCCGTAAAGGCTCTCGAACCAGGCGACCGACAGGACGGCGCTGCCCCCCTCGTCGAAGAAGCCTGCGCCGGCGGCGATGTTGCGGGTGCGGGCGCTGGTGTTGGCAAGCTGCCCACGGGCGTCGGCAAGGGCGCGGATCGCAGGGTCCGGGGAGGCCAGCGCCTCGGCACGGACCGCGGGGGCAAGGATGAACCCGCCCGTCCGCACGTCGCCGGCGTCGAGGGCATGGCCATCGACATGGAGGGCGAAGCGCTCGCCAAGCGGCAAGGCAAGCCGGGCGCCGCCGCTCACCTCGTCGGCAGCGCTCGCGAAACCCAGCGCCGCGACACCCTCGCCGGGGCCATCCGGGCGGCGGGCCGGAAGCCGGGCGTTGATCGTGTTGACGATCCCGCCGGTTGCGCCAGAGGCATAGAGCAGGGCCGTCGGGCCACGCAGGATCTCGATCCGGTCGGCGACCAGCGGGTTGATCGCAACCGCATGGTCGGGGCTGGTGGCGGAGACATCGAGGCTGCCGATGCCGTCGACCAGCAGGCGGGTGCGGTCGCCCTGGAAGCCGCGCAGCACCGGGCGGGAGGCGCCGGGGCCGAAGGAGGTCGACGAGACACCGGCCGTGCCCGCCAGCGTGTCGCCGAGCGTGGGACGTGCGGCAAACAGCAGCTCGTCGCCGCTGAGGATGCTGCCGCCGGCTGGCGCGTTGAAGCGGGAGCGGACCCGCGGACCCGTGACCACGATCTCGGCGATCATCTCGCCGGCAACGCCCTCCGGGTCCATCCCATCGGGCATTGCGGGCGCGTCCCCGGGCATCTGGGGGACGGGGGGCTCGGTGGCCGCCCCGGCGCCCAGCAGGAGCGCAACGGCGGCCGCCTGAAGGCCCATCCCTCAGAAGCCCTTCACCAGCTGCACCACCCAGCGCTGGGAGAAGCTGTCGCGCCGGCTGGTGAGGGGCAGCTCGACACCCGTCAGCAGGAAGAGGTTGCTGCCCACATGGGTGCGAAGGCCGGGCGTGATGGAGACGAAGGTGTCGCCGTCGGTCGGCGCGCGGAGGTTGCCGGCCACATACCAGGTGAAGTCGCCGAACGGGGTCTCGTCATGCCCGGTCGTGGTCTGGCCTATCGAGACGTTGGCGATGAAGGCGTCCGAGATTCCGGAGTCGGGGAACTCCCAGGCGACCCGCCCCCGCAGCGAGAAGCCCTTGCCGATGTCGGTCCACAGGTTGAGCTGGGGCTGCCAGGCGAAGACGTCATTGCCCTGGGCCGAGCTGCCCGTCGGGATGCGGAAAGCATTGCCGAAGTTCAGCGATGCATTCCGGCTTTCGTGCAGCATAACCTGGCCGGTGACCGTGATGTCACCGAAATCCCCGTCGCCGTTGACGGTCTGGTAGAAGGGGACCTCCGCGCCGATCCACAGCCGGCGCGACACGGGCAGGTGGAAGCGGCCGAGGATGCGGTGGCTGTCGAAGCTGTCGCCCCCGTCCACATAATCATAGGCCAGGTGGACTTCCCGGGTGAAGAAGCCGTCGGCGGTGCCGAGCCAGCCCTGGCGCGGCGCGCCGCTTTCGCCATTGGGAACGGGGATCCACTTCGCTGTCAGCTCGGTGCCAAAGCTCTCGCCGCCGAGTGGGGTCCATTCCTGGGCCTGGGCGGGAAGCGCCGCGGTGGCGGCAAGAAGGCCGAGGGCGGCCTGGAACAAGGGTCTGCAAAGCATGCGTATCTCCCTCCCCGGCTGAGATCACCGGGGCCAAGAATGACAAGTGTCGGAACGGGGCGGTTCGGGGGCTGCCGAAGGGTTGCAGTCGGCAGCCCCCGCCGGTCGGCCGCGCGGGGGAAGTGCGCGGCCGCAGGGGCTCGTCAGTTGATGCGGTAGACGACCGGGCAGTTCACGACGAAGCCGATGGCCCGGAACTCCCCACCGTCGAGGCTCTTCAGGAAGCCGCGCTCGGCCATTTCGGCGGCCTGCAGCGCGCTCGTCAGGCGGAAGCGATACCCCTTCTGGATCGCCTCGTCCGTCCAGACCGCCGGGAACAGCCGCCACATGGGCGAGTAATCCAGGTTGATGGTCGGGATGCCGCCAAGCACGTTCAAGGGCCCGCGCCCGTCGGTCAGCGCGCTGTAGAGGCCCTGGCGGTGCGGGTTGTCGAGGCCGGTCGGCCCGTTGACGACAACGACGATCCGTTCGGCGGATTCGCCGGGCGAGGCGTCTTCCAGCGCGAAGGGCATGTCGTCCATCGCAGGCGTCATGGTAGCGCCTTCCAGCGTCGCGACCAGCGGGTTGTTGGCCTCCGTCGAGAGATAGAAGATCGGCTTGTCGAAGGTGAAACCGAGCGTCAGCTCCATCGTCACCGTGCCGTCCTTCGGGCAGATGCGGACCACCTTGTCATGCACCTTCGCCTTGTCGACCTCGCCTGCGCACATGGCGTTCAGCTCGGCTTCCGATGCCATGGAGACGACCGGCGCGTTCAGGATCACCGACTTCGCCGAATTCTCCACGAAGACCAGCGGCGTGTAGGTGGCGTCGCCCACGCTTCCGGGCTGGAAGCTCTTGGGCGGGAAGGGCGCGTTCGCCGGGCCGGGCTCCACCGCACGGGCCGGCCGGAAATCGACCTTGCCGGTCGCGAAGGTGAAGCTGCCGTCCTTCTCGATCGTCGCCTTGCGGGTCGCGCGACCGGTCAGCCCGTAGGCGAGCTTGGGCGAATAGGCGAGGCCGTGCAGATCGGAGAGATTCTCGTCGGTCGAGTCCGTCAGGATGAACCACACGGGTTCGCCGGTCTTCAGCTTGCCGCGCCGAAGCGGCAAGGTGGCTGTGCCCTTTTCCATGTCCACATGGGCGGACTTCATGATGAGGTGCGGGCCGAGGAAAGAGGGATTGACCTCCGACGGGCTCGGCTGGGCGACGATGGTCCTGAGGTCCGGATGGATGGACGCGGGCGACTCCCGCACCTCGTCGAGCGGTTTTCCTTCCTTGCCGCGCACGACGACTTCGGCCCGGGCCGTGCCGGCCAGGACTGCGGCTGCCGCAAATGCCCAGAGGGCGCGTGCTGCCATGCTTGTGTCTCTGCTACCCATCTTGAAACCCCACTTCTGGATCGCGGTCGGACTGTCCGGGGCCGCCGATCGGTTTCATGTCGCAAAAGGAGGGGCCGGGCTTCCGGAGGGCGCCTCCATTGTCGGGTTCGTGCGGGCGCCTGCAGCCGGCAAGGCCAGCGCATCGCACGATCGCGCACAAGGGCAGGAACCCCGAAAAGGCACGGCTGGCATGAAATGGGCACAAGTGGGGAAGCCACTGGCGGGCCGACATGGTTGAATGGCCCAAAGGAGCCGATCATGCCGTGGCAGAGGCTGCAGGATTGGGTCGAGTCCAGGCCCGAGTCGGTTTCCGGCCCGCAGCTGGAACTTGCGCGCCCGCTGACGCTGGTGACGATCGCACTGCGCCCGGAGGTGCGGGACGAGGAAGTCCGCTTCTATCGCGACGCGGAGTTCGAGTTGCTGAGCTGCTGGGCCGAGCAAGGCGTGCTCCTGCTGGCGCTGGTCTCGCTGAAGGGCAATGAACTGACGCTGCTCTGCCCCCTTCCCTTGCGCCGTGCGCGCGCGATGATCGAGGACCTGCCCTTGGTGGGCGCAGGGCTTGCCAGGGCCAGCCTGAAGCCGGTCGTTCCGTTCCGGCAGCAGATCGGCATCCCGTCAGGACAGCATGCGCCGGAGCGTCCGTCTTGACGACGCGCCCAGTATATGTAGCATCCGCTACAGAAAGTCGGGGCCAGGATGCAGCCATGATCGTGTCGGCGGACAGGACATCAGAGGGAAGGGGGTTCAGGAGCCCATCGGGGGATGGCCGGATCCGTGCGATCCGCGAGGAGATCGAGCAGCCATGGGGATGCCCCGGCGAAGGCCCGTTTGCTGCCGAAACGCAGAACAGCATCTCCTTTCTGAAATGGCGGTCGCCTGCCACCGGAATCGTGGTGGAGAGGATGCTGCCCACGGGCGCACCCGGCATGATCGGCGAACTGGGACGGCCCGGCGATGCGTCGGACCTGATCTTCGTCTCCTACGGGGCGGGCCCCGTGGAGGGAAAGGTCGCCGGAAGCCCCTTTGAGCTCGACGCCAGGAGATCGGTCCGCACATCTTATGTGCCCGAGGGGTGCGACGGGCTGATCCGCTTCCGCCGGCCCGCCCGGAGCCTGAACCTTGCCTTTCCGATGGGCTATCTGGCCGGGCTGGTCGAAGAGCTGCCGCGGCAGGCTTTCAGGCCGCTCATGTTCCGCACCGACGAACAGCTTCTGCAGCTGGTCCGCATGATGGCAGCCGAGATCTCCGCGCCCGGGCCGGCGCCAGCGCTGATGACCGAAGGCCTGGCGCGAGCCATCGCGGCCGTGCTGACGCGGCTTGATCTGGAGGCGACGGCTGCCGAGGCGGAGCGCATCCATCTGCCGCTGGCGCGCATCCGGCGCGTGCAGGACCATGTGGAGGAAAATCTGGCGCGCGAGATCGGGCTGCGGGAACTGGCCGCCGTCGCCCAGCTGTCGCCGTTCCATTTCAGCCGGGTGTTCAAGCGGGCAACCGGCATCACGCCGCACCAGATGGTGGCCCAGCGGCGGCTGGACCGGGCCTGCCGGCTGCTGTCCGAAGGCAGCCTGCCCCTGGCGGAGATCGCCAGGACCTGCGGCTATGCCAACCAGTCGCACTTCACGGCCGTGTTCGGCCGGGCGCTGGGAATGCCCCCCGGCCGCTACCGGGCTCTCAACAGCTGACGCGCGGGCGAGGCGGCGCAGATGGTGCGGCTTCCCTGACCGACAGATCGGCCCAAGTCCTTGCCAAATCCGCAAGGCCCTGAGGGCACTATCGAAACATCACGCATCCTGGTGGGCTCGTGCGGTTGTCGGCAAATGTCCAAATCCTGCTCTGTCAGCTTCCTGCTTTGTCTTGTCTTGCGCTTGGTAGCATGTTGCTAATATCTGTTTTTACTTGATATTTTCCGTTGCCGCCTGCCCCCGCCAGGCATAGCTTCCTGCTGACGACAGGAGCAGATCATGGTGACGGAGCTCAAGGCAGCCGGCGCGCTGCAGACCGGGGATTCCCACGAGCCGACCTTCCACCCGGCAACGGGATGCAAGGCCTACGATTCGATCGCCTTCGCTGACCAGCCACGGGCGCTGGCGCGACAGGTGCCCGACAGCAGCGCTTGGCTGGTTCGCCACTATGGAATTCCCGGCGCGGGCGACGGACTTGTCTCGATCCCGCGGCTGGAAACGCACCTGCTCCACCTCAGCCTGACCGGCGGTTGCCGGCTGGAGGCCCGTGCGGACGGCGTGCTGCATCGGGTGCAGATCCGGCATGGCGATCTGGGGCTGGTGCCGGCCGGCACCGAATGCCGCCTGCTCCCGCCACGCAGCGCGGCGGCTGCCATCCTTGCCGTTCCGGTCCAGGATCTCGACCCGGTGCTTGCCGACGCCGGCACGGAGATCGGCGCCGTCCGCTTCGGCCTTGCCTTGCCACGCGTCGCCAGCCTGTTCCTCGCGCTCGACCGCGAACTGCAGGAGCCGGGGCCAGGTTCCCGGCTTGTCTATGATGCCCTGTTGCTGACGCTCGCCGATGCCTTGGCCCATGGCTGTTCCTGCGGTGGAGAGCGGATGGTGATCACGCCGATCCGGCTGAAGCGCGTGACGGACTTCGTGACCGCGAACCTGGACCGCGACATCGGGCTCAACGACATGGCGCGCGTGGCCGCGCTGTCGCCCTTCCATTTCGCACGGGTGTTCCGCGTGGCGACGGGCCTCAGCCCCTACCGCTTCCTGCTGGAACGGCGCATGGCGCACGCCTGCGAGCTGCTCGCCGACCAGCGCATTCCCATTGTCGAGATCGCGCACCGCTGCGGCTATGCCGGGCAGGCCCACTTCACGACGGCATTCCAGCAGCGGATCGGCATGCCGCCCGGACGCTATCGCAAGGCCATGCACGCCTGATCCGGCTGGACGGCGGGGCGGCCACGCGTTTCAGGACCGATCGGCCCAAGCGCCGGGCGTGGTGCCGACCAGGCTGCGGAAGGTGCGCGTGAAGTGGCTCTGGTCGACGAACCCAAGCTCCTGCGCCACGCGGCTGGGCGCGTTGCCGGCTGCAAGCCGCGCCTTGGCCAGCTCGATCCTGAGGCAGGTCTGATACTGCCAGGGGGTCAGCCCGGTGTGCATCCGGAACGACCGGATGAGATGGAATTTCGAAAGCCCGGCCTCCTGCGCCAGGGTGTCGAGCCGGACCCGGCTGTGCACATGGGCATGGAGCAGGTCGCGGGCGCGTTCCAGGCAGCGATGGCGCACGGCGGCCACGGGCGGAAGGGTCGCGGCCGTGTGCGTATCGGCCGCGCGTCGGAGCACCCGGGACAGCTGCTCGGCAACAGCGAGCGGCTCGCCGGATTCGAGGACGGCGAACAGCCGGTCGACGGCGCCGGCCAGCAGGGGATCGACAAGAAGCGAGGAGCGGATGGCCGGAAAGCCGGTCTCGGCAAGCAGACCGGCGAGCTCGGCGGCAAGCCCCGGCGGCACATAGAGCACGTCATAGCTCCACCGGCCTCCGGGCGGCGCACCGCCCTGGTGCTCGACCTCGGGGGGCAGAAAGCGGACCATGCCGGGAAGCGAGCGGCCGGGCCTTCCGTTGTCGACGAATTCCTCGCGCCCTCCGCGGGTCAGGCCGATCAGAAGCTCCGGATGCGCATGGGCGGCAAAGCGGTCGGACAGGTTGCGCGGTCGGGCCCATCGAAGCCCGAGCCCCGGGTCCGCCGTGAACGCCCGCGGCCGATAGCCGGTCGGCGCACCGGCCGCGACGCCGGTCGCGTCGTCCTCGCGCTGCAAGACTCCCGTCGGGTTCCTGGCTGCCATCTGATGTCGTCTCGTTCCCAATCGGACCCCTGCGACCTGCTTGTCGTGCAGTCTGGCGTCCATGGGAAATGCCGTTTGTCTATAGTGAACCGGCATGGCGGCTATGGACGTTGGCCCGGCCCCGCACTCAGACGAAGGGGGCGGACGCCATGTGACGCCCGCCCCCCTTGCTGATTTACCCCCAGCTCAGTTGTAGCGGCGGAGCTCTTCCTTCGCGACCGTCACGCGGTGCACCTCGTCCGGGCCGTCGGCAAGGCGCAGGGTGCGCTGGCCGGCATAGCTGGAGGCAAGGCCGTAATCCTGGCAGACGCCACCGCCGCCATGGGCCTGGATCGCCATGTCGATGATCCTGGTCGAGACGTTGGGCGCCACCACCTTGATCATCGCGATCAGGGCCTTGGCGTCCTTGTTGCCGACCGTGTCCATCATGTAGGCCGCCTTCAGGCACAGCAGCCGCGCCTGCTCGATCTCGATCCGGGCGTTGGCGATGCGCTCGTGCCAGACACCCTGGTCGGCAACCGGGCGGCCGAATGCGACGCGGGACTTCAGACGCTTCACCATCTTCTCCAGCGCACGCTCGGAGGCGCCGATCGAGCGCATGCAGTGGTGGATACGGCCCGGCCCCAGGCGCCCCTGGGCGATCTCGAACCCGCGCCCCTCGCCGAAGATCATGTTCGAAGCCGGCACGCGGACATTTTCCAGCAGCACCTCGAAGTGGCCGTGCGGGGCGTCGTCATAGCCGAACACGTGCAGCGGGCGGACCTTGGTGATCCCCGGCGCGTCGAGCGGAACGAGGATCTGCGACTGCTGCAGGTGCTTGGGCGCCGAGGTGTCGGTCTTGCCCATCACGATCGCGATCTTGCAGCGCGGGTCGCCGACGCCCGACGACCACCATTTACGGCCGTTGATCACATATTCGTCGCCCTCGCGGCGGATCGAGGTCTCGATGTTGGTCGCGTCCGACGAGGCAACCGCCGGCTCCGTCATCAGGAAGGCGGAGCGCATCTCGCCCTTCGACAGGGGAACCAGCCACTGCTGCTGCTGCTCGTGCGTGCCGTAGCGCGCCAGCACTTCCATGTTGCCGGTGTCGGGCGCGGAGCAGTTGAACACTTCCGAAGACCAGCCGACCCGGCCCATCTCCTCGGCGAGCGGCGCATATTCGAGGTTGGTGAGCGGCGTGCCGTCGAAGTGGAAATGGTGCACGGGCACACCGCCATGGCTCGGCGGCACGAACATGTTCCACAGGCCCGCCGCCCGGGCCTTGGGCTTCAGCTCCTCGATGACCTGGATGACCTTCCAGCGCTCACCCTTGTGCGCTTCCTCTTCGTAGCGGGCCTCGTTCGGATAGATGTGCTCGTCCATGAAGGCGCGCAGCCGCTCCAGCATTTCCTGGGTCCGCGGCGAATAGTCGAAGTGCATGGGTGTCTCCCCTGGTGTCCATCATGAGTGGTGCGCCGCCGACCTTGCCGGGTGAATCGGTGGCCTGCAACCTGTGGGAACAAGAGAGGTTCGTGCGCCTTTAGCCTTGCGCTCGATCAAACCGCCCGGGCCTGATCAGATGCGGCCGAGCTCCGCCGGCTTCAGCTGCATGCGCAGGCGGACGGCGCTTGGCGGCGGGTCGATCGCGCTGGTTTCGAACCGCACGGCCTTGCCGGGCGCCACCGTCGCGGCCTCCGGCCTGACGGTCCAGCGGGCAACGACTCCGCCGCGCGCATCCAGCAGCAGCAGTTCGACGGGCGGCACGGGCTGGACCTTGTCCGTGGGGTTGCTGATGGTGCCGGCGATTTCCCAGACCTGCCGGTTGCCGGGCAGGCTGCGACGGGCGGCTTCCGCCTCGATCGCAAGCGGGGGCGGGGCGGCGCGCGGCAGGCTGACCGCCGGCACGGCGACTTCGGGAAGCCCGATCGCCGCCGGGTTGTAGGGCGGCAGGCCATAGTCTTCCGGCGCCACCCGGCCGGTCATGACGAGGATTGCCCAGCCGAGCGCAAGCAGCGCGACTGCGCCGACGAGCAAGCGCCACCGGCCCGAGCGGGGTTCCGCCTCGTCGCCCTCGTCCTCCCAGCCATCATGCTCGGGAACGACCGGCTCCTCCTCTGGCAGCTCGGCCGCAAGGGTGTCCCGGCCGGTCTCGACCTCCTCGGCGATCCCCTGGACAAGGGCACCGGGGCCGGGGAGCCGGGTGCGGACAGCGGCCGGCTCGGGCTGCGGAACCGGAACGGGCGGCGCCTCGAAATGGATGGTGGGGCGCGCCGGTGGCGCATACAGCGGCGAGGACGGATCCTTGGGCGGCGTGAAGCCCGGCGGGGTGAACACGGGGGGTGGCCGGTCCAGCGGCGGCGTGAAATCCGGCTTCGGGGCTGCAGTCGGCGCAAAGCCCGCCGGCGTGAACACCGGGGAGGGCTGCTCAGGCTCGGGTGCAGGCTCGGCCAGCGGCGGAAGGGGCGGCGCGATCGGCCGCGGCTCGGGCCAGCCGCTGACGCTTGCCCAGGCCGCATCCGTGAGACGTGGATGTTCCTCGTCCGGGGGAAGCGGATCCTCGAGCTCGAGCACCTCTTCCTCGGGCGTCGCGGCCCAGACACTGCGGCAGACCTTGCATCGCGCGCGGCGCGGCCGGAACACGACTTCGCCGTCCGCGCCGGGCTCGGTCGGCCAGTCGCTTGCATCGATCCGGTAGCGGGCCCCGCAATTGGGGCAGGTGAGCTGCATGCAGCGCCTTTCCCACAGGTTCCCCCATCGACACAAGAGAGCGCACGCAACAGCAGATTGCCGCGGACGGCGGCGGCTTCGGCGCCGGCCGATTGCGTGGGTGGCCCGCGCCCGTCTATGGGGGCGCGCCTATGGCTTCCGAGCGATCCGCCTCCCCAAGGTCCCCAAGCCGCCGGTCCTCAGGCCCGGCCGCCGTCGGCCCGATCGGCTGCCTTGCCCGCACGGCTGCCTTTGCCCTGCTCGCCTGGATCGGCGGGTTCGTGCTGTTCGTGCTGAACCTGCCGGGGCCGGCTGCCAGCGGGACGCGGACCGACGGGGTCGCCGTTCTGACAGGAGGGCCCGGGCGGGTGCCGCACGGGGTGGCCGTGCTGGTTGCCGGCCTTGCCGAGCGGATGCTTGTGTCGGGTGTGCACCCCAGCGTGAAGCCCGGCGAACTGGGGACCGCCGCCCGGATCCCCGAGCGGCTGAACAGCTGCTGCGTCGATCTGGGCTTCGAGGCGGACAGCACACGGTCCAACGCACAGGAAGTGTCGGCCTGGGTTGCGAAGCACGGCTTCAAGTCCATCAGGCTGGTCACGGCCGCCTATCACATGCCGCGGGCGCAGGCCGAGCTCGAGGCACGGCTGCCGGACGACGTTCTGGTGGTGCCGGACGGCGTGAACGCCGGCCTGCCGCTGGGCGCGATGCTGATCGAATATGCGAAGTTCCAGGTTTCGTGGGTTCTCTTGAGGGTGAGGCCGGCATGATGGGCACGATTCGCGCGATCCTGTTCAACATCGTGTTCCTGGCCGGTTCGATCCTGATCACCAGCAGCATCGCGATCGCCGCACCCTTCTCGCGCGAGCTGGTGCGCTGGGGCGCGCACCAGTGGGCGCGCTGGTTCGTGTGGTGCGCGCGCCTGTTCCTGGGCATTCGCCTGGTGGTGCGCGGGCGGGTGCCGCAAGAGGGCGTGATCATCGCGTCCAAGCACACCTCGATGTACGAGACCATTCTCACCCTCTACCTGTTCCACCACCCGGCGGTGGTGATGAAGGCGGAACTGCGGAAGATCCCGATCTGGGGCTTTGTCGCGGATCGCCACGGCAGCATCTTCGTGGAGCGCGGCAAGGCCGGCGCTGCCTTGAAGGGCATGCTGCGGCAAGCCAAGGCGCGCGCAGCCGACGGCCGCCCGATCTTCATCTTCCCGGAAGGGACCCGCGTGGCGCATGGCACCCAGCCGCCACTGAAGGCCGGCCTGTTCGGCGTCTACGGCGGGCTGAAGGTGCCCGTGGTGCCCGTGACGCACGACGCAGCGCTCTGCTGGACGCGCGGCCTTGCGAAGCAGCCGGGGACGGTGACGGTCGCGTTTCTGCCCGAGGTGCCGGCCGGGCTCCCGCGCGAGGAGATGGAGGCCGCCGTGCATTGCGCGATCAACCGCGATCCGCTGACGGCCGAGGTGCTGGCATGAGCAACCGGATCCCGCTGTGGGCGACGCTGATCCCGCT
Organism: Sphingomonadales bacterium; assembly: GCA_027490095.1. GTDB lineage: Bacteria > Pseudomonadota > Alphaproteobacteria > Sphingomonadales > Sphingomonadaceae > Sandaracinobacteroides. The sequence goes on from JAIXYT010000020.1 coordinate 98,344, forward strand.
GCTGCTGGGAATTGCCGTGTGGGGCTTCATCTGGCGCGGCCATGAGGCCGGCTTCGAAGCCGACCTGCGCAAGGTGCTGCCGGCTGACGTGGCGATCGATGCGGCGGGCTTTCCCTATCGGCTGGAGGCGCGGCTGGCGACCGTGAAGCTGGAACACCGGGACTCCGCGCTGGAACTGGGCCTTGCCGCCGAGGATGCGACCATCAACCGGGTTCCCTGGCAGCGCGACCGACAGGTTATCACGATGGGGCAGTCGCAGGCCCGGGCGGCGCTGACGCCCCTTGCCGGGGCGAATGTGGTGGTGGATGCGCCCGAGGCGCTGGCATCCCTGCGGCTGGACGACGAGCGGATCGCCCGGCTGTCCGTCGTGTGGCAGACGCCGACGATCGCAACGGGCCTGTTTGCGGTGCCGGTAAAGGCCGACAGCTTCGAGGCGCATCTGCGCGAGACGCCGGCCGACACGAAGGCAGCCGGGCCGCGGCTGCCGACGCAGGCGCAACTGGTGCTGTCGGGCATGGGCGTCCGGTTCGGCGGCGGCGCGCCCCTGAAGCTGGCGCTGGACAGCGAGATGACGGGCCCCGGGCCCATCACCAGCCTTGCCGGGTGGGAACAGGGGGGAACCGCCGAGATCCGCTCCGCCACGCTGTCGGATGCCACGGGCGAAGTGGCACGGCTGTCGGCGACTCTGGTGGCGGAAGACGGGCAGCTGCGCCTGGCAGGCACTGTGGAGACAGTGTGCCCGGCAACCGTGCGCGCCGCCTTTGCCGGCACGCGGGCGCCCGAGGAGAAGCGCAGCCGGGTGCCGGAGAGGATCGCGATCGGCGGCACCCTGCCGGGCGGGCTGGCGGCTGCCCCCCGGGACCCGGCCAGGCCCCCGCCCCCGGTTCGCGGCCAGGAGCCGCCCTGCCCCACGCTGCGGTAAGCTGCACGGTGCGGATTGGTGGACGGTTGCGCATGGGCCGGCAAGTCGCCATATGGCGCCCGGGAGCCGGCATGGACGTGCCGTTCGCCAACCCGGTCAGGTCCGGAAGGAAGCAGCCGTAACGATTTCCGGTACGGGTCGTGTCGGCTCCCACTGTTCTTTTTTTGCCGGCCTGCGGCCGGTTCCGCGCACTGGCGCGGGCGCCCGGTCGGGCTTGCGGCCTTCGGCCGAGATGGAATGGCGCCCGGCCTGCGGCTGGACTAAGTCAGGCATCGTCTCTCTTGATTGTGGCGGCTCGAAGCCTCACTCACATCCCATGAGTCTCTTCCCCGAAGATGCACCCTATCGCGTGCTGGCCCGCAAGTACCGGCCGGCGGCGTTCGATGCGCTGATCGGGCAGGAGGCGGTCGTCACCACGCTCGCCAATGCAATTGCACGCAACCGGCTGGCGCAGGCCTGGCTGCTGACCGGCGTGCGCGGCGTGGGCAAGACCTCGACCGCGCGGATCATCGCCAAGGCGCTGAACTGCATCGGGCCCGACGGCACCGGCGGGCCGACGGTGGAACCCTGCGGGGTGTGCAGCAACTGCGTGGCGATCACCGAGGGCCAGCACATCGACGTGATCGAGATGGACGCGGCCTCGAACACCGGCGTCGACGACGCGCGCGAGATCATCGAGGCGGTGCGCTACGCCCCGGCCACGGCGCGCTACAAGGTCTACATCATCGACGAAGCGCACATGCTGAGCAAGAACGCCTGGAATGCGCTGCTGAAAACCTTGGAAGAGCCGCCGCCGCACGTGAAGTTCGTGTTCGCGACGACGGACGTGCAGAAGCTGTTGCCGACCATCCTCAGCCGCTGCCAGCGGTTCGACCTGAAGCGGATTCCGGCTGAGCTTCTGGCGGGGCACTTCCGCAAGGTGGCGGATGCCGAAGGGGTGGAGGCCGAGGGCGAGGCGCTGGCCATCATCGCACGCGCGGCCGAGGGCAGCGTGCGCGACGGGCTGTCGATGCTGGACCAGGCGATCGCGCTGGCGGGCGCCGGGCCGGTGACGGCGGATGCCGTGCGCGACATGCTGGGCCTTGCCGACCGGGGGCGGACGGCGACCCTGCTGGGCGCGATCCTGGAAGCCGATGCCGCAGCGGCGATGGTGGCGGTCGATTCGGCGCACGCGGCCGGCGTCGATTCGCAGGCGCTGATCGGCGGCCTGCTCGACATGGTGCATGGCGTCACCCGGGCGCGCCTGTCCGGCAGCGCGGATCCGGCGCTGTCCGAAGGCGACCGGGCGGCCATCGCGCGCTGGACGGCCGAACTGTCGTTCCCGGCGCTGCACCGGCTGTGGCAGCTGCTGCTGAAGGGCCATGCCGAAGTCGGCCAGGCGCCGATCCCGTCGCAGGCGGCCGAGATGGCGATCCTGCGCTGCGTGCATGCCGCCGGCCTGCCGGACCCGGAAAAGCTGGCGAAGCTTGTGGCGGCCGGGGCCGGGGCGGCAACGCCGGCCGTGCAGACCCAACCGGCGGCAACTGCGCCGGCCCCGGCAATGGCGCCGGCGCCCGCTGCCGAGCGCGGCGATGGCCCGACCGACGCAGCGGGGCTGGTCGCGCTGTTCGAGGAGCGGCTGGAGGCCTTGCTTGCCAAGCAGCTCCGCGACGATGTGGCGATCCTGACGGTCAGCCCGGGCCTTCTGGTGCTGGGGCAGCTGGGTTCGCTGCCGGCGGGGTTTGCAGCCGATGTGCGCAAGTGCCTCAAGGGCTGGACTGGCGCGCCCTGGGAAGTGCGGATCGAGGCCGCGCCCGAGGGCGCGGAGAGCCTGAGGCAGCAGGCCGACAGGGCGCGCGCGATCGCGCATGAGGCAGCGCTGGAAGACCCCATGGTGCAGGCGCTGCTGACCGAGTTTCCCGGTGCCGAAGTGGTGAGCCCGGCGCCGCCGCGGACGCCTGCGGCCCCACCCTTGAGGAGTGCAACGGCATGAAGAGCCTGGATGAAATCCTGCAGATGGCGAACAATGTGCAGGCCCAGCTTGCGCAGGCGCAGGAGGGTCTCGACAGGATCGAGGTGGAAGGCGTTTCGGGCGGGGGCCTGGTGAAGGTGACCGCCAGCGCCAAGGGCCGCATCATCCGGCTGGACATCGACCCGAGCCTGCTGACCGTGGACAGCAAGGAAATGACCGAAGACCTGATCGTGGCGGCGCTGAACGATGCGCGGGCGCGGGCCGACCAGGCGGCGCATGCCGAAATGCAGAAGATGACGGCAGGTCTTCCCTTGCCGCCGGGCTTCAAGTTCTAGGCGTCAGGCGCCCAGCAGCTTCTCGGCCTGCGCCCGGGCCTCGGCGGTCACTTCCGCGCCAGAGAGCATGCGCGCGATCTCGTCGCGGCGGGTCTCGGTGTCCAGCGGCTCGACGGTGGTGGCGCCCGAGGACTTGCTGATCCTGAGGTGATGCGCGCCGGCTGCCGCCACCTGCGGGCTGTGGGTCACCACCAGCACCTGCGCGCCCTCGGCGACCTTCGCCAGCCGGCTGCCGATCGCGCTGGCGGTTGCCCCGCCGACGCCGCGATCGATCTCGTCGAACACCAGCGTGCCCGAGGTGCCGGTGCTGGCAAGCGCGACTTTCAGCGCCAGGATGAAGCGGCTGAGCTCGCCGCCCGAGGCGATGCGGGTGAGTGGCCCGAAGGCGGTGCCCGCGTTGGTCGCAACCTCGAACCGCACCTGGTCGGCACCCGTCTCGCCCAGGGCCGCGGGCTCGATCGCCGTCCGGAACCGTGCGGCCTCGAGCTTCAACGCTGGAAGCTCGGTGTTGACGGCAGCATCGAGCCGGGTGGCGGCAGCCGCGCGGGCCGCGGTCAGCCGCACGGCAACCCGTTCGGCGGCGGCGCGGGTGCGCGCCTCTTCGGCCCGCAGCCGCTCCAGGCCACGGCCGGCATCATCCACGGCCGCCAGCCGCGCCGACAGGTCGGCCGCGAGCGCGGGCAGCGCATCCACCTCCACCCGGTGCTTGCGGGCCATGGCGCGCAGCTCGAACAGGCGGGCCTCGGCGGCTTCCAGGGCCTCGGGCGAAATGGTGAATCGGGCGCGGACATCGGCGAGGCTCGCCTCCACCCCGTCGCCCTCCACCAGCGCCCGGTCGATGCCGTCCAGCGCCGCCTGGAGGGCCGGATCGGCATCGGCGATGCGCTCCAGCCGGCGCGCCGCCTGGCGCAGCTGGCCGAGTGCGCCGTCAGCCGCCGAGACCAGCGTGTCGATCGCGTCGAGGCTCTCGGCCAGCCGTGCGCCCTTCTGCATGGTGCTGCGCGCCTCGGCGAGTTCGGCTTCCTCGCCGGGCCGGGGCTTCAGGGCAGAGAGTTCCGACACCGCATGCGCCAGCCAGTCCCTGTCGCGCGCGTCACGCTCGGCGGCGGCTTCGGCAGCAATGCGGGCGGCGGCGGCTGCCTTCCAGGCGGCATGGGCTTCTGCAGCCTCGGCCAGCAGTGCGGCGTGGCCGGCGAAGGCGTCCAGCAGCGCCATGTGGCCGCGCGGGTTCAGCAGGCCGCGCTCGTCGTGCTGGCCGTGCACCTCGACCAGCAGCTGGCCGAACTGCCGAAGCAGCGTCGCCGAGACGGGCACGTCGTTCACATGGGCGCGGCTGCCGCCATCGGCCTTCAGAGTCCGCCGCAGCACCAGTTCGCCGGGCTGGTCGAGCGCGATCTCGTTGTCGGCAGCAAGGGCGAGCGCCGGATGGTCGGGCGCCAGCTGAAAACTCGCGGTCGCGCTGGCCTGCGATGCGCTGCTGCGGACCATCGCGGCGTCGGCACGCTCGCCGAGTGCAAGACCGAGCCCGTCGAGCAGGATGGATTTTCCGGCGCCCGTCTCGCCCGTCAGCACCGAGAGGCCCGTGCCGAGGTCGAGCACGACGCGCTCGATCAGCACCAGGTCCCGGATCGCAAGGCTGACGAGCAAGCGATCAGGCGCCCGGCCGGGCGGGCGCTCCCCCGCCGGGCTTGCCCTCGACCGTGACGTTGGGCGCATGGCGCTGCATCAGTTGGTAGGAGCGCTCGTACCATTTGGAGCCGGGATAGTTCGCGCTGAGCACGGCCGCGTTGCGGAGCGCCTCCTCCGGCAGGCCGAGCGCAAGGCTGGCTTCGACGAGGCGGTAGAGCGCCTCGGGCACATGGCTGGTCGTCTGATACTCGTCGATCACGTTGCGATAGCGCACCGAGGCCGAGATCCACTGGCGATTGCGGGCGTAGAACCGCCCGATGTCGAGTTCCTTGCCGGCGAGATGGTCGTTCACCAGATCGATCTTCAGCCGCGCGTCGGCCGCGTAACGGCTGTCCGGGTAGCGACGGACCAGCTCCTGGAGCGCCGCGAGCGCCTGGCTGGTGATCTTCTGGTCCCGCGAGACGTCGGCGATCTGCTCGTAATAGCTGAGCGCGATGATGTAATAGGCGTAGGGCGCGTCGCGGTTCCCCGGGTGGAGACTGAGGAAGCGCTGCGCCGTCTGGATCGACTCCGGATACTGGCGTGAGGCATAGTAGCTGAAGGCCGACATCAGCTGGGCGCGCCGCGCCCAGACCGAGTAGGGGTGCTGGCGCTCCACCTCGTCGAACATGGCAGCGGCAAGGCGGTAGTCGCCCTTGTCCAGCGTGCTGCGGGCGATGGTGTAGAGCGTTTCCACGTCGCGCGCGATGTAGGCCTGGTCGGCCTTGGGCTTGTTGCGGTTGCGCGCGCAACCCGCTGTCAGCACCAGCGAAACGGCAAGCAGCGACGCCGCGAGGAACCGGGCGGACGGGATGCTGGCAGACGGGACGGGGCCGCTGGCGCGAATGCCGGGAGCCGGAGCGGAATGGGGCGTCATGCGACGCGTCTTACCCACGGAAGGCAAAGGCCACAAGCGGCGTCCAGAACGCTCCACCGCGTTCCGGGGCCGGCCCGGGCCCGCTGCCTTCCGAGGCCCGATGGGCGCCCTCGTGCCGCCAGAGCAGCAGGCCACGCGCCGTCCAGGGACCTTCGTCGAGTGCGGGCGGCGCGTCCCGGTCGCTGGACAGGCTGATGTGCAGCAGGGGGGGCGCATGGTCGCCGGGGGCCAGCAGACCGGAGAGCTGGTCTGCAAGCTCGGCCCTTGCGGCATCGAGCGCCGGCGCCGTCACGGGGGCCACCCACCGGCTCCCCCGGCGCGTCGGCGGGCCCAGGCTGAGCGCTGGTGCCGGCCTCGCAGCCATCCTGCGGAGCCGGTTGACCACCTCGGCCTGCTGCAGCCCGGGCAGATGCCGGAACAGCGTGAGATGGGCCGGTGCACGTGCCGCGGCGGCGGGCGCTAGGGCATTCCGCACCGTGTCCGCCTGGCGCTGCAGCCTGTCGGGAAGGGCGACCGTCAGGATCAGCGGGGCTGCCGCGGCGTTCATCGGGGACGCTGTTGCACAGGGTGCCCAGCCCGCTGGCCAAAGCCCTGCCATGCCGCTAACAGGTGCGCCGAATTGCGCCTGCCCCAAGCGGCCTGGCGCACGCCACAAGAAGGGTGTTCATGCTCCAGTTCCTGCGCAAATCCGTGTCCTCGTGGGTGGGTATCCTGATCCTGGGCCTCGCGCTCGGCGCGCTGGTGTTCACCCTGTTCCAGCCGACGGCCCCGGGCGGGCCGGCGCAATCCGGCCAGGTTCTTGCAACCGTCGGCGACAGGGCCGTCACCGAAAGCGATTATCTGGCCACCGTCGACCGCATGGTCAACCGGGAGCGCCAGCGGACCCCCGGCATCACCAATCCGGACTTCATCGGCGCGGGCGGCGGCGACATGGTGATGCGACAGCTGATTGCGGGCAAGGCCATGCAGGCCTTCGCGCAGGCCAATGGCATGGCCATCTCGCGCCGGATGGTGGACGGCGAGATCGCGAGCGTTCCGGCCTTCCAGCTGAACGGGAAGTTCGACGACGGCACCTTCCGCCGGCTGCTGGCAGACCAGCGGCTGACCGAGGCAGAGCTGCGCGACAGCATCGAGCAGGACCTGCTGCGCCGCCAGCTGCTGCAGCCGGTGCTGGGCGGCACGACGATCCCGCGCGGCATGGCCGAACCTTTCGCCCAGCTTCTGCTGGAGGTGCGTCGGGGCTCGATCCTGCCGATCCCGTCGGCCGCGATGCCCGACCCGGGCACGCCCACCGATGCGCAGCTGGCGGCGTTCCACACCGAGAACAAGGCCGCCTACACGCTTCCCGAACGGCGCGCCTTCCGCTTTGCCGAGTTCGACGCAAACCTGGTTGCCGAGAAGGCCAAGCCGACCGCGGCCGAGGTGCGCAAATATTATGACGAGAACATCGCCGACTTCGGCGGTGCGGAGATTCGGGCCATCCGCCAGGTGGTGCTGCGCGACGAGGCGAAGGCGAAGGCCTTTGTTGCCGGCGTGCGCGGCGGCAAGGCCTTTGCGGACGCCGCGGCGGCCGAAGGCTTTTCGGCAATCGACATCGACCTGGGCGACCAGACTGCAGACGGCCTCGCCGATGCAGTGAACCCGCAGGTGTCGAAGGCGGCCTTTGCGCTGAAGCAGGGCACGGTGTCGGATCCCGTCCAGTCCGACCTCGGCTGGCACATCCTCGAGGTGACCCGCATCTCGCCGGCGTCTGCCAGGCCGTTCGAGACCGTCAGCGCCGAAATCGAGCAGAAGCTGGCGACCGAAAGGTCCGCCGACCTGCTGGCCGAGACCGTGGCCTCGGCCGAAGACAAGCTGACCGGCGGCGAATCGCTGGCCGACGTCGCCAAGGGCCTGGGGATCCCCGTGCAGACCTCGCCGGCGCTGGCCGCCGACGGCCGGCTGTTCGATGCGAACTATCAGGTGTCGCGCCTGGAGCAGCCGCTGCTGCCCAAGGTGTTCGAGGCGGAGACCTCCGAAGGCCCTCAGGTGGTGGAAATCGCCCCCAACCGTTTTGCCCTGCTTGAGGTGACGGACGTGATTGCACCGGAGCTGGTGCCGTTGGCCAAGATCCGCGACGATGTGGTGCTGGCGTGGAGCGTGAAGGCACGCTCGGATGCGGCCAAGGCCGAGGCCGAGCGGATTGCGGCCGCCGTGAGCAAGGGCCAGACCCTGGCCGAGGCGACCGCCGGCAAGGCGCTGCCGCCGGCGCAGGCGCTTTCCATCCGGCGGCTGGAGCTGACCCAGATGTCCCAGCAGGGCCAGCAGGTGCCGCCCCCGGTCGTGATGATGCTGAACACGCCCAAGGGCCAGGCCCGGGTGATCCCGGCGCCGCAGGGACAGGGCTGGTTCGTCGTCAAGGTCGACGACGTGGTGCCGGGCGACGTGAGCCAGGCGCCGCAGCTGGTGGACGCCGTTCGCCAGAGCCTGGTTCGCGAGGGCGGCGAGGAGATCGCCGACAGCTTCGTGCGCGCGATCGAGCAGTCGGTCGGCGTGGTGAAGAAGCCCGACGCGCTGAAGGCAGTCAACCGCCGCCTCACCGGCGCCATCGTCGAGTAGAGGGTGGCCGAAGCCGGCGAACCGGGCGCCGCGATCCAGCGGCTGGCATCGGGCGGCCATGCCTGCCGCCACCTGGTGCTGGATGCCGACACCGAGACCCCGGTTTCGGCCTGGCTGAAGCTGGCCGAGGAGGGGCGCGGCGATTTCCTGCTGGAATCGGTGGAGGGCGGGCGCACCCGCGGGCGCTACTCGCTGATCGGGCTGGATCCGGACCTCGCCTTTCGCGCAACCGGGTCGGCGGCAGCGCTGAACCGGAACTGGCGGCGGGACCGCGACGCGTTCGTTGCCGAGGCCGAGCCCACGCTGGGCGCGCTGCGCACGCTGGTCGCCTCGATCCGGATGGAGGTGCCGGCCGGGCTTCCCCCTGCCCTGCCCTTCCTGGTCGGCTATTTCGGCTATGAGACAGCGGGCCTGGTGGAGAAGCTGCCGGTGCCTGCGGCCGACCCGCTTGGCGTGCCCGACATGTTCTTCGTGCGCCCCGGGCTGCTGCTGGTGTTCGACCGGCTGGCCGACACGCTGACGCTGGTGGCGCCCATCTATGCCGACAGCGGCCTTGCCCCGGAGGCGGCGGTGGCGGCGGCCGACGAGCGGCTGGAGGCGGCGGCCGCCCGGCTTGCCCGGCCGTTGCCGGCGCGGCGGCAGCCGCAGGCGCTTCCGGCCACGGCAGACCCGGTTTCGGCGACCCCGCCCGAGCGCTACCGGGCGATGGTGGCCGCCGCCCAGGCGTACATCGCGGCTGGCGACATCTTCCAGGTGGTGCTGGCGCAGCGCTTTTCCCTGCCCTTCCCGCTGCCGCCCTTCCAGCTCTACCGCTCGCTCCGGCGGGTGAACCCCTCGCCCTTCCTCTACCACCTCGATCTGCCTGGCTTTGCGGTAACGGGCTCCAGCCCCGAGATCCTGGTGCGCGCCCGCGACGGCGAGGTGACGATCCGCCCGATCGCCGGCACCCGGCCGAGGGGCAAGACCGATGCGGAGGACGAGGCGAACCGGGAGAGCCTGCTGGCGGACCCCAAGGAGCTGGCCGAGCACCTGATGCTGCTCGACCTCGGCCGCAACGACGTGGGCCGGGCGGCGGAAGCCGGGACGGTGAAGGTGACCGAGCGCTTCACCGTCGAGCGCTACAGCCATGTGATGCACATCGTTTCCAACGTGACGGGTAAGCAGAAGGCGGGGACCGATGCGATCGACGCGCTGCTTGCGGGCTTTCCGGCGGGCACGGTGTCGGGCGCGCCCAAGGTGCGCGCGATGGAGATCATCGCCGAACTGGAGGGCGAGAAGCGCGGGCCCTATGCCGGCGGCATCGGCTATTTCGCGCCCGACGGCGGGATGGACAGCTGCATCGTTCTCAGGACCGCCGTGGTGAAGGACGGGGTGATGCACGTGACGGCGGGCGCCGGGATCGTCGCGGATTCCGATCCGGCGAGCGAACAGCGCGAGTGCGAGGCGAAGGCCGGCGCACTGGTGGCGGCAGCCCGCGCGGCGCTGGCGGCAGCCGCTGAGCCGGGCTTCGGGCAGTAGGGAGCTGCGCCCACGTCCCAAATGCCGCAGCTTGCGTTGCAGGCTGACGAGACATGCAAGGGCATGGTTGCTACTGACCGCGAATGGACACACTCGACATCGCATTCGCAGAAGCGCGCCGGTACCTCGCCTCGCTGGACTCGCGCCCCGTTGCCTCGCGCGGCACCACGGCCGACATGCTGGCGCCCCTTCCGGCACATCTCCCTGACCAGGGAATGGATGCTTCCGAGGTCGTGCGGGCGATAGCAGCCGCTGCGGAGCCAGGCCTGACCGGAAGCGCGACCGGACGGTTCTTCGCCTGGGTCAAGGGCGGTGCGCTGCCAGCAGCGCTGGCCACGGACATGATGTGCTCTGCCTGGGATCAGAATGCCGTTCTTGCCTCCACGAGCCCGGCCGGCGCTGTGCTGGAGGAGGTGGCCGGGCGATTCCTTCTGGATGCACTCCGCCTGCCGGCCGAGGCGAGCTACGCGTTCGTCACCGGCTGCCAGATGGCGCATGCCACGGCCCTTGCAGCTGCAAGGCACAGGGTTCTCGAGAGGCTTGGCTGGAACGTCGAACGGCAGGGTCTGGCAGGGGCACCGGCGATCCGGGTTCTGGCCAATGCCCACCATCATGCCTCGGTCACGCGTGCGCTGCGCCTGCTGGGCCTGGGCAGCGACTGCGTCGTGCCACTGGGTTCGGAAACGCCAGGCAAGGTGTCGGCCGACGCTTTGCGGAATCAGCTTGCCGACGCCCCGGGCAGCCCCACGATCCTTGTCCTGAATGCAGGGGACCTGAACATCGGCGCCTGTGACGATTTCAGCCTCCTCTGCCCGATCGCGCAGGCGGCGGGAGCCTGGGTGCATGTCGACGGGGCCTTTGGTCTCTGGGCACGTGCCAGCGCGCGCATGGCGCCGCTGGTAGCTGGTATCGAACAGGCCGACAGCTGGGCGACCGACGGCCACAAATGGCTGAACACGCCATATGATTGCGGGATGGCGATCGTGCGTGATGCGGCCGCCCATTCCGCAGCAATGCGGATGACAGCGGATTATCTGACGAGTGGCGGAGCGGTGCGGGATCCGATGGACTTCACACCCGAATGGTCGCGCCGCGCGCGCGCGTTGCCGGCGCTCGCGGCCATGATGGAGCTCGGCCGCAGCGGCCTTGCCGCACTGATCGATCGGTGCTGCGACCATGCCGCAGCCATCTACGACGGAATTGCCCCCCTGCCCGGCGCCACCGGAATAGCGCGGCCGACCATGAACCAGGGACTTGTCCGCTTCGATGGCAGCGACGGCAGCAATATCAGCGACGCTGTGATCGCAACCATCAACGCCAGCGGTGAAGCGTTCGTCAGTGGCGGCACCTGGAACGGCGAACGGGTCATGCGGATCAGTGTCTGCGGCTGGAACACCAGCAGCAATGACGTGGCAAGAACGGTAGAAGCAGCGCGGCAAGCCTTGATCGCGCACCGCTGACAGGTGTCGACACCCTCGTCTATTTTCGCGCTTCCGGCGGCGTGCGCGCGCCCCTACATAGCGTGGCAATGAGCGAGCGTCCCCTCATCGACGGGTTCGGCCGGCGGATCAGCTATGTGCGGCTGTCGGTGACGGATCGGTGCGACTTTCGCTGTGCCTATTGCATGCCGCTGGACATGGCGTTCCTGCCCAAGGCGGAGGTGCTGACGCTGGAGGAACTGGACGCGGTGGCGTCCGCCTTCGTGGCGCGGGGGGTTTCGCGGATCCGGTTGACGGGGGGCGAGCCCTTGGTGCGGAAGGGCTTTCTGGAGCTGGTGCAGGGGCTGTCCCGGCATATCGGGGCTGGCCTTGACGAGCTGACGCTGACCACCAACGGCAGCCAGCTGGCGCGCTTTGCCGAACCGCTGTTCGCGGCCGGGGTGCGGCGGGTGAACGTGAGCCTGGACACACTGGACGCAGCGCGCTTCCGGCAGATCACGCGGACAGGCGATCTTGCGCCGGTGCTGGAGGGGATTGCCGCGGCCAAGGCCGCCGGGCTTTCGGTGAAGCTGAACATGGTGGCGCTGAAGGGTCTGAACGCGGACGAGATCCCGGACATGGTGGCCTGGGCGGGCGACCAGGGCTTCGACCTCACCTTCATCGAGACGATGCCGCTGGGGCTGATCGAGGAGGACCGGACCGACCGCTACCTGCCTCTGACCGAGGTGCGTGCGCGCCTGGAAGAGACGCTGACGCTGGTGGACAGCCCGGAGCGCACCGGCGGGCCGGCGCGTTATGCTCGCGTCGCGCAGACGGGGCAGAAGCTGGGCTTCATCACGCCCTTGACGCACAATTTCTGCGAAAGCTGCAACCGGGTGCGCGTGACGGCAACCGGCACGCTGTTCATGTGCCTGGGCCAGGAGGACCGGGTGGAGCTGCGCGACCTGCTGCGCGAAGGCGGGCCGGCGGCGCTGGATGCAGCACTCGACCGGGCGATGCAGCTGAAGCCGAAGGGCCATGATTTCGTGATCGAGCGGCGGGAGGCCGCGCCGGCGGTTTCGCGCCACATGTCCATGACGGGCGGCTGATGCGCGGGGAAAACAAGCTCGGGGGTTTGTTCACTCCCAAGCTCGGGCTGCTGGTCTCGAACACGCCGCAGGCCGAGGAGGCAGCGGCCGAGGTTCGCAGTGGCCATGACTTCGTCGACATTCCCGAGGCCGACGCCGTGGTCGCGCTGGGCGGCGACGGCTTCATGCTGGCGGTGCTGCACCGGGTGCTGCACGCGCGCAATCCCAAGCCGGTGTTCGGGATGAACCGCGGCACGGTCGGCTTCCTGATGAACCACTACAGCGCGGACGCCCTGGCCGACCGCGTGCGCGACGCGACCAGCTTCTTCCTGTCGCCGCTGACCATGGAGGCAACGACGGCGTCGGGCGAGACGGTGGTGAGCCCAGCGATCAACGAGGTGTCGCTGCTGCGCGAGACGCGGCAGGCCGCCAAGATCGAGATTTCGATCGACGGCAAGGTGCGGCTGGAGGAACTCGCCTGCGACGGGGTGCTGGTGTCGACGCCCGCGGGTTCCACCGCCTACAATCTGTCGGCGGGCGGGCCGATCCTGCCGCTCGACTGCGACCTGCTGGCGCTGACGGCGCTGAGCCCGTTCCGGCCGCGGCGGTGGAAGGGCGCGCTGGTGAAGAACAGCAGTGTCGTCGAGTTCCGCGTGCTGGAGGCCGAACGCCGGCCGGTCAGCGCGGTCGCCGACCAGGTGGAGGTGCGTGACGTGGTGCATGTGAAGATCACCTCGGATCTCACGCGCCGGCTCGAGCTGCTGTTCGACCCGGACTATGCGCTGGACGACCGCATCCTGATGGAACAATTCCTGAGCTGAAACAACGAATTGGGGAGAGACTGATGGTGTTCGTGCGGGACGACGTGCAGCAGCTTCTGGGGATGATGGCGGCCGTGGGCGCGCCGCCGATGAACCAGGGCACGCCGGAAGAGGGCCGGGCTGCCTATCGGCAGATGGGGGCGATTGCCGAGCGCCCGGCGCCGCCGCTGGCGCGCAAGGAAGACATGTCGATCCCCGGGCCGGCTGGCGCCATTCCGGCGCGCATCTATCAGGCGACGGCGACTGCGACCGACACGCGCGTCGTCACCTTCTTCCACGGCGGCGGCTGGGTGATCGGTGATCTGGAGACGCATGATTCGCTGGCCGCCGAGATCGCGCTGCAGACCGGTCTGACGGTGATCGCGATCGATTATCGGCTGGCGCCGGAAACGGCCTTCCCGGGTGCGGTCGAGGATTGCCTTGCGGCCGCACGCTGGGTGGCGAGCCAGCCGGCGGTTATCGGCCATGCGGTGACCGGCCAGATCTTCGCGGGCGATTCGGCGGGCGGGAACCTGTCGGCCGTCTGTGCACGGGAACTGCGGCACGAGCTGCCCGTGGCGGCGCAGTGGCTGATCTATCCGGGTGTCGACATGACCGCGAACGGCGGATCGATGGAATCCTTTGCCGAAGGCTATCTGCTGACGGGCGAGGTGATGGCCTGGTTCGGCGCCCACTATATCCAGAACGAGGCGCACCTGCTGCACCCGCACGCCTCGCCGCTGCACAGCGACGATTGGGAGGGCCTGCCGCCCGCGCTGGTGTTCACCTGCGGGCTCGACCCGCTGCGCGACCAGGGCCGGGCCTATGCGGCGAAGCTGATCGCGGGCGGCAACCGGGTGATCTTCCGCGAGGCGGCCGGCCAGGTGCACGGCAGCGCGCAGGTGCGTGGCGCCATCCCCTCGGCGCAGACGGATCTCGAGCAGCAGATCACGGACCTGAAGGCGTTGCTCGCATGAGCGAGCACAAGAAGGGACTGCTGGCCGGATGAGCGACCTCCCCTATCGCCCCGGCGTGGGCATCATGCTGGTGAACCCCCACGGACATGTGTTCGTGGGCCAGCGCTTCGATGCCTTCGTCGAGGCCTGGCAGATGCCCCAGGGCGGGATCGACCCGGGCGAAGACCCCTATGTCGCGGCGCTCCGCGAGCTGGAAGAGGAGACCGGCGTCAAGGGCCACCTCACCAGCCTGATCGCCGAAACCAACGACTGGTTGACCTATGATCTTCCGCCCGAGCTGCTGGGCACCATCTGGAAAGGCAAGTACCGGGGCCAGCGGCAGAAATGGTACGCCCTGCGCTTCCATGGCACAGACGCCGACGTCGACCTGATGGCCCATGCAGCCGCCGGCCACGCCGAGTTCAAGGCCTGGCAATGGGCGGAGCTGAACCGCCTCGCCGACCTGATCGTCCCCTTCAAACGCGACCTCTACGCCCAACTCGTCGCCGAACTGGGGCCGCACTTGCGCTGAGCTGTGCCAGGGGGCTTTGCCCCCTGGACCCCCAGCAGGAGGCATTTAGCCTCCTGCACCTCATACAGTTTGCAGAAGAGGGCCCCCGGGAGAACAGTGCCGCTGGCACCAGACCTCTCGCGGGCCCTCTTCTGCAAACTGTGGGGTCAAGGGGACTACAGTCCCCTTGCGGGGATCCAAGGGGCAGAGCCCCTTGGCATGGTGTCAGATCAAGCCGGCCAGGGGCGACGACGGGTCGGCATAGCGGCGGATGGGCATTCGGCCGGCGAGGTAGGCGTTTCGGCCGGCTTCGACGGCGGCTTTCATGGCGCGGGCCATTCGGATGGGGTCTTTGGCTTCGGCGATGGCGGTGTTCATGAGGACGCCGTCGCAGCCGAGTTCCATGGCGATTGCCGCGTCGCTGGCGGTGCCGACGCCGGCGTCGACGAGGACGGGGACCTTGGACTGTTCGACGATGAGGCGGATGTTGACGCGGTTCTGGATGCCGAGGCCGGAGCCGATGGGTGCGCCGAGCGGCATGATGGCGGCGGCGCCGGCGTCTTCGAGGCGGCGGGCGATGACGGGGTCGTCGGTGGTATAGACCATGACGTCGAAGCCTTCCTTCACGAGGACCTCGGTCGCCTTGATGGTCTCGATCACGTCGGGGAAGAGGGTCTTCTGGTCGGCGAGCACCTCGAGCTTGACGAGGGTCCAGCCGCCGGCTTCGCGGGCGAGGCGCAGGGTTCGGAGCGCGTCGTCGGCGGTGAAGCAGCCGGCGGTGTTGGGGAGGTAGGTGAAGCGGTCGGGCTTCACATAGTCGGTGAGAAGCGGCTGGGACTTGTCGGTCAGGTTCACGCGGCGGACGGCGACCGTGACGATTTCGGCGCCCGAGGCTTCGGCGGCGGCGGCGTTCTGGGCGTAGTCCCTGTACTTGCCGGTGCCGACGATGAGGCGGGAGCGGAAGGTGCGACCGGCGACCGACCAGGTGTCGCCGGCGTTGCCGTCGGGCGGCCAGACCGAATCCTGCCCCCCGCCGACGAAGTGGACGATTTCGAGCGCGTCGCCGTCGGCCAGGGGGGTGTCGGGCCATTGGCTCATGGGCACGATCTCGCGGTTGCGCTCGACGGCGACGCGGCCCTTCTTGAGTTCGAGGGTCTCGACCAGGGTGGCGACGCTGGTGCCGGCAGCAATGCTGCGCCGCTCTCCGTTCAGGGTGATGGCGATTTGCATGGGAGCCTCTATAGAGCTTGGCCGACAAGGCTCAACCGGAGGGACAAATTGCCCGAGCAATCCGCGACCAACCTGGTGCTGGTGCTGAACGGCCCCAACCTCAATCTGCTGGGGACGCGCGAGCCCGAGATCTATGGCGCGACCACGCTGGATGACATCGGCGCGATGCTGGTGGCTGAGGGCGACCGGCTGGGACTGATCGTGGACATGCGGCAATCGAACCATGAGGGGCATCTGGTGGACTGGCTGCACGAGGCAGCCGGGCGCGGGGCGTGTGCCGTGATTCTGAACGCCGGGGCCTACACGCACACGTCGGTTGCGCTGCGGGACGCCATCAAGGCGATATCGGTGCCGGTGATCGAGGTGCATCTTTCGAACCCGGCTGCGCGGGAGAGTTTCCGGCACCGCAGCCATGTGTCGCCGGTGGCCAAGGGCGTGATCCAGGGCTTCGGCGCGAAGGGCTATGCACTGGCGCTGGACGCGGCTGCCGCGATGCGGCAAGGCGACCTTTAATCAACGATATCTTCTGGAGGGACAGAGATGGCGGCTTCCAAGGGGCCCGCGGCGGCTGACGGTGCGGGAATGCGTGTGGAGATCGACCTGGTGCGGCAGCTGGCGAGCCTGCTGGACGAGACCAACCTGACCGAGATCGAGGTACATGACGGCGAGCGGGCGATCCGCGTGGCGCGCGGCACCGTGGCGCCTGCGGCCGCGGCCCCGGTTGCTGCCGCTGCTGCTCCGTCGGCAGCTGCCCCTGCGGCGCCGGCCGCGCCGACGCTGGCCGACCACCCCGGCACGGTGAAGTCGCCGATGGTGGGGACGGCCTATCTGTCGCCCGAGCCGGGTGCTGCGAATTTCGTGGGCGAGGGCGCGACCGTGAAGGAAGGCGACACGCTGCTGATCGTGGAGGCGATGAAGGTGATGAACCCGATCGTTGCGCCCAAGGGCGGCCGCGTGAAGGCGATCCTGGTCACCAACGAGCAGCCGGTCGAGTATGACCAGCCGCTCGTGATCATCGAGTAATCGGCCCCACATGTTCCGCAAGATCCTGATCGCCAACCGGGGCGAGATCGCGCTGCGCATCCTGCGGGCAGCGCGCGAGATGGGCATCAAGACGGTGGCCGTGCATTCGACCGCCGACGCGACCGCCAAGCATGTGCGGCTGGCCGACGAGGCGATCTGCATCGGGCCGGCGCCGGCGTCCGACAGCTATCTCAACATCCCGAACATCATCGCGGCGGCCGAGATCGCGCAGGCCGATGCGATCCATCCCGGTTACGGGTTCCTGAGCGAGAACGCCCGCTTTGCGGAGATCGTGGAGGAGCACCGGATCACCTGGATCGGGCCGTCGCCGGAGCATATCCGCACGATGGGCGACAAGGTGGAGGCGAAGCGGACGGCGGGTGCGCTGGGCCTGCCGCTGGTGCCGGGCTCTGCCGGGGCGGTGGAGACGGTAGAGGAAGCGCGCCGCGTGGCCGAGGAATTCGGCCTGCCGGTGCTCGTGAAGGCGGCAGCCGGCGGCGGCGGGCGCGGCATGAAGGTGGTGGAAAATGCCGCCATGCTGGAAGGCGCGTTCCGCCAGGCGCGTGCCGAGGCGAAGGCGGCGTTTGGCCATGATGCTGTCTATATTGAAAAATATCTGAAGAACCCGCGGCATATCGAGTTCCAGGTGTTCGGCGACGGCAAGGGCAAGGCCATTCACCTGGGCGAGCGGGACTGTTCGCTGCAGCGCCGGCACCAGAAGGTGCTGGAGGAAGCGCCGTCGCCGGTGCTGGGCGAGGCCGACCGGGCGCGGATGGGGGCCGTGTGCGCCAAGGCGATGGCCGACATGAAGTATCGGGGCGCCGGCACCATCGAGTTCCTGTGGGAAGACGGCGAGTTCTACTTCATCGAGATGAACACCCGCCTGCAGGTGGAGCATCCGGTGACCGAGCTGCTTACCGGCATGGACCTGGTGAAGGAGCAGATCCGCGTGGCGGCCGGTATGCCGCTGTCGAAGACGCAGGACGAGGTGGTGCTGTTCGGCCATGCGATCGAGGCGCGGATCAATGCCGAGGACCCTCAGACCTTTGCGCCCTCGCCGGGGCTGGTGACGGATTTCCATGCGGCCGGGGGCCCGGGGGTGCGGATCGATAGTGCGCTCTATTCCGGATACCGGGTGCCGCCGACCTATGACAGCCTGGTCGCCAAGCTGATCGTGCATGCGGATACGCGTGAAGAGGCGATCATGCGGATGAAGCGCGCGCTGGAGGAAATGGTGGTGGCCGGGATCAAGACGACGATTCCGCTGCACCAGCGGCTGATGGACGAGCCGGATTTCCGCTCGGGCGATTACTCGATCAAGTGGCTGGAGGCCCTGCTGGCGAAGAAGGGCTGAGGACTCGGCGCCTGTTCCAGCCTGTTTTCGACCCCGAGTTTTCCCGGTTTTCCCGCTGACTCCTGCTCAGGCGTGTGCGGGCGCGCGTTGCATGGATCGGGGGCTGTAGGACAGCCTTTTCTGTTCGTGTGCCGGCGATGCAAAGAGCGAACCCAAGAGGCTGGCAGGATTTGGGTGTGTAGGACAGATTAGTAAGTGTGTGGGTGCCGTTCGGGATGTGTTCGGGGACAGCCGACGCCGCCTGTCGGCATGGTCATGGCATTGAGAAGGAGATGACCATGAGCCACAATACTTGCACTATGGATCCCGACTATGTCGCCAAGAGGCTGCGCCTGTACCGACAACATCATGGATTGACGCAAGAAAACCTTGCCGAGCTGTGCGGCCTTAGCACGCGCTCCATCGAAAACTATGAAAGTGGCAAGCGTGCTCCGGACCAGCAGGCGCTTCGCTCGCTTCAACGTGGCATGCAGGTTGAGGTCGACTTTTTCCGCAAGCCCTCGGCCGAGGAGGAGGCGCGCACACGTCGCGAAATAGAAGAGGCCCAGAGGAACACTGTCGTTGTTCCCGTGGTGCGGCTAACGAGTGTGCAGCAGGCTCAAGAGATGGTGGCAGGCTGTGAGGGCCGGCGGATGGATTTCTCCCAGGTACGGGATTCGGCGCTTGAAGTCGCGGCCGAGCTTGAGGAACTTGTTACCGATTGGGGCGACATTTGGGAGGATATCCCCGCCACGGGCCGCCTTGATGCAGCACGTGAAATCCTTGCCACGGCAAACAGGCTGGAGGAGCACGGTTACGTAATCCTCTACGGCCGGCATTTGGAGCGACAACGCATCGCGCGCGATCGGATCATCACGATGCGGTCAATGGTGTTAACGGCGATGCCAAAGGATCGCGCCATCAGTTGTGTGGTGCTCAGGCTAGGGCCGGGATCGGAGCCGGTACCAACGCTCTGAAAAATGTGGTGGGTGCAGGGGCCATTTGGCCCCTGCCGGGGTGTCCCGAGGGGCGGCGCCCCTTGGGCTTGGCTCTGGCGGGTGGTGGGGTGCTATGGCGGCATGAGGTCCCAGCTTTCGCTGGGACGACGTGTTTGGGGCCGGGCGACGGAGTATTGGACGGAGCGTCGCGGCACATCCGCCTTGCGGTTGCCACAGTGTTGCTGTCTAGGAGCGCCATTCCGCGCCGGGGCATCCGTGCCCGCGCCCTCGATTCCTGCACTGGACCTTGCATGCCCTTTCCTGCTCTTCCGACCCTCCTTGCCGAGGCGCTGTCTGCGCGTGGCTATGCCGAGCCGACGCCTGTTCAGGCGGCTGTGCTGGAGGAGGTGGCGCAAGGCCGCGACCTGATTGTTTCGGCGCAGACGGGGTCCGGCAAGACGGTGGCGTTCGGGTTGGCGATTGCGCCGCAGCTGCTGGGGGAAGATGGAAAGCCTCGGCATGCCTTTGCGCCGCTGGCCTTGGCGATTGCGCCGACGCGGGAGCTGGCGCTGCAGGTCTCCAAGGAGCTGGAGTGGCTGTATGCCGGGGCGCGCATCCGCATCGTGACCTGTGTGGGCGGGATGGATGCGGTGAAGGAGCGGCGGGCGCTGGCCGGTGGGGCGCATATCGTGGTGGGCACGCCGGGGCGGTTGCGGGACCATCTGGAGCGAGGGAGCCTGGACCTGGGGAGCCTGTCGGTCGCCATATTGGACGAGGCCGACGAGATGCTGGACATGGGCTTCCGCGAGGATCTGGAAGAGATTCTGGACGCGACGCCCGAGGGGCGGCGGACCTTGCTGTTCTCGGCGACGATGCCCAAGCCCATCGTGATGCTGGCAAAGCGCTACCAGAAGGATGCGCACCGGATCGAGACCATTGGCCAGGACCGGGGGCATGGCGACATCAGCTACCAGGCGGTGGCGGTGGCGCCGGCCGACATCGAGCATGCGGTGGTGAATTTGCTGCGCTTCCACGAGGCGGAGACGGCGATGCTGTTTGCCGCGACGCGGGAGAATGTGCGGCGGCTGCACGCGAGCCTTGTGGAGCGCGGATTCGAGGCGGTGATGCTGTCGGGCGAGAGCAGCCAGTCGGAGCGGAACCAGGCCTTGCAGGCGCTGCGCGACGGGCGGGCGCGGGTGTGCGTGGCGACCGATGTTGCGGCGCGGGGGATCGATTTGCCGACCTTGAGCCTGGTGATCCATGTGGAGACGCCGCGCGATGCGGAGACGCTGCAGCACCGATCGGGCCGGACAGGGCGTGCGGGGCGGAAGGGGACTGCCATTCTGCTGGTGCCCTATCCGCGGCGGCGGCGGGTGGAAGGGCTGCTGCGGGACGCGCGGGTGACGGCGGAATGGCGCCGGGCGCCGACGGCCGAGGAGATACTGGCCAGGGATCGGGCGCGGCTGATCGAGGAGCTGAAGGCGCCGGTGGAGATGGACGAGGCCGACCGGGAGCTGGTGGCCGAGCTGGTGGCAGCGCGAACGGCGGAGGAGCTGGCAGCTTCGCTGATCGCGGCGCGGCGGGCGAAGATGCCGGCGCCCGAGGAGATGGTGGACGGCGGCGCGCGCGAGGAACAGCGTGGCCCCAAGGAGCATCGCGAGGGGTTCGACGATGTGGTGTGGTTCCGGATGAACATCGGGCGCCGGCACAATGCGGATCCCCGCTGGCTGCTGCCGCTGCTGTGCCGGCGGGGGCACCTGACGCGCAACGAAGTGGGCGCGATCCGCATCCAGGCGAACGAGACGCACTTCGCGATTCCGCGCGGGAGCGCCGGGCGCTTCATGGCGGCGGTGAACCGCACGGCGCAGGAGGGCGACGGCGACGAGGCGGGCGTGCTGTTCGAGGCGATGGGGGATGTGCGGCCGGCGCCTGCGGCGCAGCGCCAGCATGGCGGGCCGAACCGGCCGCAGCAGCCGGCACCGGAGCGCGCCGGGCCGCCGAAACGCTATGCGCCCAAGCCGTGGGCGGCGAAGGGCGGGAAGCCGAAGGGTGGGCCAAAGCCGAAGCGGGCTGGGTAGGCTGGCGCTTTTTCGGCATGAGGTCCCAGCTTTCGCTGGGACGACGGTTACAGGGTCAACCCGCGAAGGCGCAGGTTAGCGTCCAGGTTGCGGCCTGGCGGTCGAGGACGACGCTGCTGCAGTGCTTGAGCACGTCGCGGCCGATCAGCATCCAGGGGGCGCGGCCCTCTTTTTCCTTCGACTTGGCGGTGACGACGATCGCATCCTCGTCGTCCGGACTGTCGCCCTCTATGCCGGCTGCGGCGCGGGCGTCGAGGGCCTTTGCCTCGTCGCGGGTGATGCGGGCGAAGGGCTGTTGCAGGGGCAGGCCCATCATGTTTGCGCCGGCGATGGGGCTGAGCTGCTGGACCGGCAGGGTGAGGGCGGGGACGGGGCTCCAGAGGCCGACGCGCCCCAACCGGCGGACGAGGCCCTCGCGCTCGAGGATTTGTGCGGCGCGGGCGTTGAGGACGGTGCGCTCGCTGGTGAAATCGAGGACGACGCGGACCGTGTCACCGCCCAGCTTCCACTTGATGTCGCTGTCGTTGCGGCCGGCGCGGGGCAGCACATAGGCGCGGCCGCCGGGGGTGCCGGACGGATTGCGGATGATCACGCGCTCGGCATCGAAGGCCATCACCGAGACGACACCGGCCTGGGGCGGGGGGACGACGTCCTTGTCGATCCAGACGGTGGGCAGCTTCTGCTTGCCCGTGCCGCCGACGTCGCCGGAGACGAGGTTGCCGCGGATGATCGCCTCGCCGCCGGGGATCTGCGGGTTCTTGAACTTGAACTTGCCGAAGATCGGGAAGGGCTTGAGGCCGAGCGCCTGGGCGGGCGCGAGGTTGAGGAGGAGGGCCTTGTCGAAGCCGAGGCTGACGCGGACGTTCACGGGGCCGCGCTTCAGCTGGACTTTCGTAAGGGGGATCGGGTCTGCGACGAGCTCGACCAGCGGGACGGGCTTCGCCGCCAGCGGGGCGGAGGCCAGCAGCAGGCACAGCAAAAGGGGCCGCGTTTCCACGGCCCCTTGTATCTGTGTTCGCAGGCGAAAGGCCAGCGGACGGAACGTCACTGTTGCCCGGACTTATTGCTGCTTAGGTGCGATTGCCAGCAGTTCCACGTCGAACACGAGGACGGCGTTGGGCGGAATGACTCCGCCGGCGCCGCGGGCGCCGTAGCCGAGCTCGGGCGGGATGGTGAAGCGGGCCTTGCCGCCCGGGCGCATCAGCTGCAGCCCTTCGGTCCAGCCGGGGATGACGTCGGCGACGCCGAAGACGGCCGGCTGGCCGCGCTGATAGCTGCTGTCGAACACGGTGCCGTCTGCGAGGCGGCCTTCGTAGTGGACAAGCACGGTGTCGGTGGCGGTGGGCGTCGGGCCTTCGCCGACGGCGAGCATTTCGACCTGCAGGCCGGAAGCGGTGGTCTTCACGCCGGGCTTCTCCTGGTTGGCGACGAGGAAGGCGCTGGCTTCCTTGGCGGGCGCCCTGAGAGACGAGGTGCCGGCGAGCGCGAGGCTGACGGCACCGGTTGCGAGCACGAGGCCCGCGACGATCCATTTCCCGAGGCCCGAGCCTCCGGTCGCTGCATCAGCCATGTTGGATGCGCTGCCTGAGCGGGATCAACGCTGGCCGTCGCGCTCGGCGCGCTTGCGGTCCAGCTTGCGGGCGCGGCGGATGGCGGCGGCCTTTTCGCGGGCGCGCTTTTCCGACGGCTTTTCATAGTGCCGACGCAGCTTCATCTCGCGGTAGACGCCTTCACGCTGGAGCTTCTTCTTGAGCGCCCGCAGCGCCTGGTCGACATTGTTGTCGCGAACGATGATCTGCATAAAAGGGTCAGCACCTTCCCGGAAGAAATTCAATAGGTTGCACCGGCAGCCGCCACCTTTGGCAACCCGAAAAGAATCGGGCTCGCCGCCGGTGGCCCCGGCGTCGCTGGCGGGCCCATAGCAAAGAGGGGGTTTAGCGGCAAGGTTTTGCTGGGTCGCCTGTGCGGCGAGGTTTTGGTTGGTCGCCTGTAGGGCGGAGTTTTGGTTGGTCGCCTGTAGGGCGAAGTTTTGGTTGGTCGCCTGTAGGGCGACAGGCCGCCGCCTTTCCTGACCCCCGGAAAGCCCGTAAGGGATCGGCATGGCAGACACCATCCCCTACGCCGACATGACGCTCGACGAGCTGCGCCCCCATCTGGTGGAGGCGATGTTGCCGCATGTGCCGTTCGACGGCTGGACGGAAGGCGCGCTGGAGACAGCTGCGGCGGAGCTGGGCATCAAGCCGGCGGTCGCGCGGCTCGCCTTTCCCGGCGGCGCCTTCCAGATGGTCGACGCATATATCCGCACGGCGGATGCGAAGATGATTGCGGCGCTGGACAATCCCGCATTCCACGCGCTGAAGATCCGGCAGAAGATCACCACGGCAATCCGCACCCGGCTGGAACAGGCGACAGCGCACCGCGAGGCGATCCGGCGGGCTGCCGCCGTGCTGGCCTTTCCGGCCAATGCGCGCAAGACGGCAGGGCTGACCTGGCGGACCGCCGACACCATCTGGCGGCTGGCGGGCGACACCTCGACCGACTTCAACCATTATTCCAAGCGCGCGCTGGCTGGCAGCGTCTATGCCGCGACGCTGCTGTACTGGCTCAACGACGAGAGCGAGGGGTCGGCCGACAGCTGGGCGTTTCTCGACCGGCGGATCGCAGGCGTGATGCGGATCGAGACCGCCAAGGCGAAGCTGAAGGCGCGGACCGGCGAGGGGCCGAGCCTTTTGCGGTTCCTGGGGCGGCTCCGCTATCCTGTGGAGGGCTGAGGCTTTCCGGCTTTCCTTCCCCGGCGCTTGTTGATAGGCGTTCGCAAGTGAGCACCCCGACACTCGACACATTGGCGCCCGGCGCCCTGGCCCGGGTTGCCGGCTTTGCGCCGGTGGCGCCGGACATTGCCGACCGCCTGCTGGAGCTGGGGTTCGACGAAGGCGCCGAGGTGGAGACGCTGCACCGGGCGCCGCTGGGAGACCCGATTGCGGTGCGGGTCGACGGATCGGTCGTGGCGCTGCGGCGGGCGCTGGCGCGCGCGGTGCTGGTGACGGACGCGGCATGACGGTCAGCACGCCGGTGGCCGCGCGGCCGGGCGACGGCGCGGAGCAGCGCCCGGGCGCACGCCTGCCGCTGGTGGCGGTGGTGGGCCATCCCAATGCCGGAAAGACAAGCCTGTTCAACGCTTTGTCGGGTGCGCGGCAGAAGGTGGGCAA
>JAIXYT010000049.1 GCA_027490095.1 Sphingomonadales bacterium
AATGGTCGGGGAAAGAGGATTCGAACCTCCGGCCCCTGCCTCCCGAAGACAGTGCTCTACCAGGCTGAGCTATTCCCCGGACCGAGGCGGCGGGATAGTCGCACCCCTCGGCGGCGTCAAGCCGCCAAACAGGCCCGGCCCCATCAAGCACGGAAAAGCGGCCTCAGCCGACGAAAACCGAGCGCATCTCGTCGAGTGCCACGATCTTCTCGCGCGGGGCGCCTGCCCGGGCGCGCGCGATCTCCAGCGCGTCGATCTTCTGCCAGTCCTCGAAGCTTGCGATCGCCACCTTGCGCGCCGCCAACAGGGCATCCAGCCCCTCGCGTCCGGCCTTGCCGCCTGCAGGCGAGGTCGCCGCGATCCGCTCCACCAGGCTGAAGCCGTCCTGACGGTTCGTCCCGATGGTGCCCGAAGGCCCCCGCCGCGCCCAGCCCACGCACCACAGGCCCGGCGCGATCGACCCATCCCTGTTCACGAACCTGCCCGCGCGCTCGTCGAAGGGCACGCCCGGGATGGGCGCCGTGCGATAGCCGATGGCAGCTACCACCAATCCGCAGGGGATCACGCCGGTCTCGCCGGTGTCGACCGCCTGGCCCGCCTCGTCCAGCCGGGTCTTCATTACCTCCAGCCCCGTCACCCGGTCCTCGCCCAGCACGCGGAGCGGCCGGTGGAAGAAATCGAGGCTGACGGTGACGGGCTTGGCGGCATCGGGCCCGGCTGCCGCGAACTTGCGCAGCACTTCAACCACCCGCCGCTGGCCGGTTTCCAGCGCGGCATCGGCCTCGGCCGGCGGGAAATCCTCCGCCCGCACCAGAGGGGTCGCCCGGTCCAGCTCGCCCAGTTCGCCCACTTCCTTCAGCGTGAAGCTCGCCTGGTGCGGCCCGCGCCGGCCCAGGATATGCACCCGCTTCACCGACGAGCGCGACAGCGGATCCAGTGCATGGTTCACGATGTCGCTGTCCTGCAGCTCGGCCACGGTCTTGGCGAGAATTCGCGCGCAGTCGATCGCGACATTGCCGTTGCCCACCACCACCACGGCCTCGGCATCGAGCGGCGGGTCGAGATCCTTGAAGGCCGGATGCCCGTTGTACCAGCCGACAAAGGCGGCCGAGCCCATCACGCCCCTGAGGTCGCTGCCCGGGACGCCGAGCGACCGGTCCTCGGGCGCGCCGACGGCCAGCACCACATCGTCATAGAGACCCGTCAGCTCCTCGACGGACACGTCTTCGCCGACGCTCACATGGCCAAGGAACCGCACGCGCGGGTCGGTCGCCACCTGGTCATAGCGGCGGGAGACCGCCTTGATCGACTGGTGGTCCGGCGCAACGCCGGCGCGGATCAGGCCATAGGGGGTCGGCAACCGGTCGAGGATGTCGATGCGGACATCGTCGCCGAAGGCCTTCAGCGCGCCTTCTGCCGTGTAGAAGCCCGCAGGCCCCGACCCCACGATCGCCAGTGTCCGCATTGAAATCCCTCCCGGTTCCGTCTGGTGCGGGGCTCCCGTGGCGGCAAACGGCGCTTCTGACAAGAAAGCGCAACTATCAGGGGCTTCAAGCCGGGGTGCGGCCGGCCGTCACAGCCCTTCCAGGTTCAGCACGGCATCCAGGCACCCCTCCATGGCCCGCGCCGACGGCACCGACAGCTCGATGAAGGTCCGGCGCGCGTCGCTCGGGTCGCTCCGGCGGACCAGCAGGCCGCTGTCGACCATCTGCTTGATCGTGCGGAGCGCCGTGGTCGTTGGCACGCTGGCGGCGATGCACAGGCTGGAGACGCTGACGGATTTCTGCTCCAGCCGCGCGGCCGACAGGTCGAGCAAGATGTCCCAGACGGGATCGGCGAACAGGCCCGGCTCGAAGAACTTCTCCCGCAGGCGCCGGCTGCGGATATGGGCACGGACGCGCTGGGCGGTCACCGGCCTCGCGCCTTCCGAGGCACGCGCTCCCGTCAGCTCCTGAAGCGCGGCGGCCACCCGTTCCGCGTCGCGCCTCAGCGTGGCGAGCCGGTCGTCCACATAGCGGCCGCCGGCGTCGGCAGCCCGCCGCTCGACGGAGCGGTCGATCGCTGCCTGAAGAACGGGGATCCGGGCGCCCTTGTCCACCAGCTCGATCCGCCGCTCGAGGAGCAGGCCGACCGCGTCGGCATCCGAATCCGCAGTCAGCAGGATGACGGGCAGATCCTCCATCAGGGTGTCGCCGAGCGCAGTCGCCAGTTCTACGGTCGCAAGTGATGCATCTATCACAAGCAGGTCTGGCCGCTCGCGCCGCACATCCGCCACCAGGTCGGCCCCGGCCCGCACGGCGCGCCACCGCTCCACGGCGGCACCGGGCACGTCTCCGGCAACCAGCAACCGCAGGTCCGGCGCCGAAACCCCATTCATTTCGGATGTAGCTGTATAGCCCAAGGCAATGGTCCTAACCCATGGAAAACCGTGAATTTTCCCCGGTCAGGCGTCGAACTCGGCGCGTGCCCCTTCGACAAACCAGCCAGAGCGGACAGGAACAGGCTCAAGCTCTTGCTTCAACCATGCAACATGCCGCCGACCCGCGCACACTGTGCCAGCGGCAGCCGAAAGGTCAACGGGTGGTCCGCCGCCTGCCGAGGGCTACGGGGTGCAAGGGTGGTTAACAGCAGCGGAAAGGAGGGGCCGGACTGCGCGGGGAAGGGCCGTGCGGGGAGGCCGATCGACAACGGGAATAGGTCACACGGGCTGTCGCATGGGTCACGACACTTCACACCAACCCCGCCAGCCGGCTCCGCCGGCTGGCGCGAAAGGAGAGGTATGGGCGAAGTTCCGCTTTCCGGGCCACGGGCCCAGTCCGCACTGCGCATGGCGCGCGTGTCCGCCGAACTGATCGGCAATTCGCTTCCCTTGCGGGCCCTGCGCGAGACGATCGCGCGGGTCGGTCCCACCGACGCGACCGTGCTCGTCATGGGGCCTTCGGGCAGCGGCAAGGAAAACGCCGCCCGCGCCCTTCACGCCGCCTCCCTTCGCGCGCACGGCCCGTTCGAGGCCGTAAACTGTGGCGCCATCCCGCTGGACCTCGCCGAAGCCGAACTGTTTGGGGCCGAGGCCGGCGCCTACACCGGTGCCACCCGCACCCGCATCGGCCGGCTCGAGGCCGCAAACGGCGGAACCCTGTTCCTGGACGAGCTCGGCGAGCTTCCGCCGGCCTTGCAGGTGAAGCTGCTCCGCGCGCTCGAAACCCGCTCCATCGAGCGCCTCGGCGGCGGCCGGCCCATCGCGATCGATTTCCGGTTGATCGCGGCCACCAATGTCGATCTCGACGCCGCGATCCAGCGTGGCGCATTCCGCGAGGATCTCTACTGGCGCCTCGCGGTCGTCATGCTGGAACTGCCCCCGCTGGCCGACCGGATCGAGGACATCGATGCGCTGGTCGGTCACTTCGCCGCCCAGCTTCGCCAGCGGCTGCACCTGCCGGCCGACGGCCTCGCCCGCCTCCAGGCCCATGATTGGCCGGGCAACCTCAGGGAGCTTCGCAACCTCGTCGAACGGGCCTTGGCGCTTGGCGAGCGCGTGCTGTGCGCCGAAACGGTCGACCGCCTGCTGCAACCCCGGCGGCGCCCGATGGAAAGCTGGCTCGCCGCACCGCCGGAAAACGCGCCTGCGCGCGAAGCCCGGCTTGCGCAGTGGCTCGCCGCCCAATCCCGTCCGGCCCCCGGCATCGAGCTGAAGGCGCTGCTCGCGCAGGCCGAGGCCACCCTGATCGCGCAGGCGCTCGAGGCCTCGAACGGCACCATCGCCGAGTCCGCGCGTCTGCTCGGCCTGAAGCGCACGACACTGGTCGAAAAGCTGAAACGCCTGGGACTGAAAGCCGCAAACGAAGCCGCCTGATTGCGGTTGCCCGAACGGCTGCGGCACGCGATTGCTGATGGCCATGTACGCAGGCCCCGATCACCCACCCTGGAACGGCGCATGCCCCGGAATGCCGCCGCCGTCCCCTGAGCTGCCCACACCGCGGTTGCGCCTCCACCTTGCCATCCTTCTGTTCCCGCTGACGGCGGGCGTTCTCACCGGCGCCGCCATGCCGCTGCTGCTCACCCTTGACCCCCAGGCGGACTGGGAAAGCCTTCTGTTGGGCACGCTCGCAGCCCTCGCGCTTGCCGCACCGGCGGCCCATTGGCTGGCAGCCCGGCTGCTGCGCCGAAGGGGGCATCGCCCTGATCGGATCGAGCCTTTCAGACAGGGTTGACCAGCCGGGCGCAGCCGGTGCAGCCTGCACCTGCCGGCTGGAGAGCCGATGGCTGTGCCGGCAGGGAAGGGGAAAGCATGATTCGCATCAGCCTTGCGGCTCTGGTGATGGCATTGGCCACGCCTGCGGTCGCCCAGCTTGCCAATGATCCGATGGCCAACAACGCGGCCGGGCTCGCGCCAGCGGGCGACACCGCCTCGCAGGTCGCGTTCGCCTACGCCGATCGCGACGAGGACCTCACCATCAGCTGGGAAGAGTATCGCAACCGCTCCATGCGCCTGTTCGGCCATGTCGATGCGAACAACGACAGCATCCTCCAGATCACCGAGCTTCAGGCGCTGGCCGGCCCCAGCGCCCCCAGGCCCGAGAACGACATCGACTCCGGCACCTTCAACGCCGCCATGCGCAAGCTCTTCGACAGCGGCGACACGAATCGCGATGGCGCGCTGACGCCGGCCGAATGGCACGACACCGTCCGCCCCAGCCGCGCCTTCTGAGGAGACAGCCACATGCAGACCATCCGCACCGCGGCCGCCATCCTCGCCGCCTTCAGCGTCACCGCGCCGGCGGTCGCCGAAACCATCCGCTGCGAATCCGTGAACGGCCGCGAACGCTATTGCCCGGCCAACACCCGCGGCGGCGTCTATCTGTCCAACCAGCTCAGCCGCGAGGGCTGCTACCAAGGCGACACCTGGGGGCATGACCGCAACGGGATCTGGGTGACCGGTGGTTGCCGCGCCGAGTTCCAGACCAGCTACGGCGGCAGCAACTGGCACGGCGACAACAATTATTACTACGGGCAGGAGCGCAAATCCTCCAACGACGGCGCCAAGGCCGCTGTTGCGATCGGCGCCATCCTCGGGGCCGCAGCCATCGCTGCGGCAGCCAGCAAGGGGAAGCAGTCCGGGACGTCCGACTACCAGACCAGCTGGAACAAGGGCTGCGACGCC
Source organism: Sphingomonadales bacterium (assembly GCA_027490095.1). GTDB lineage: Bacteria > Pseudomonadota > Alphaproteobacteria > Sphingomonadales > Sphingomonadaceae > Sandaracinobacteroides. The sequence goes on from JAIXYT010000049.1 coordinate 5,162, forward strand.
GCCCGGCAGGACAAGTCGCGCGGTCAGGACCGCGACTATTACCGTCACGCCGGCAGCTTCAACAGCCGCTCCGAGCAGGCCTACTCGACCGGCTACAACAGCTGCTTCAGCGGTCGCTAGGGCAGGGGCGGCGCAGCCAGCTGCGCCCCCCGTCCCTTTGCAATCAAGTCGAGCCACGGGCGGCCGGCGAGCCGCCCGCGTCTCAGGCCGCCAGTCCCTTCGTCAGGTCCAATGCCAGAGGGAAGCTTAGCTAAAGCATGCCGTTGCGCCAGGGCCCGGTGATCGCCAACGTGACCCCCGGGCTCTGCACATTGACCAGCAGCATCTTGCCGTCCGGCGAAAAGCAGGCACCGCAGAGCTCCGACCCGCGATAGTCCTTCGCTGCAAACTGCCCCGAACGGCCCATCCGCGCGATGTCCGCCTCGGTCAGCTGCATGCTGTTCTTCGCAAAGATGGTGGCGAGCCCGTCGGCGCGATAGGCCATGATGCGGTTGCCCGGCCCATAGCCGTCGTCGACGGCATCGCCATCGTCCACTGTCAGCAGGCCGCCGCGCGGCGACACCGTGATATTGTCCGGGTTGTTGCCGGCCACGCGGGCAGCGGCTGCATAGACAAGGGTCAGCGTGCCGCGGTTGCGCTCCGTTCGGTCCGGCCGATAGGCCCAGATGCCGCCCAGTCCATGACCGGGCCGCCCGTTCTCGCCCACGCCGAAACTGGTGTCGACGATGTAGGCAGCATCCGACCGCGGATCCCACCAGATGCCTTCCCCGCGGCTCATCCTGAGTGCGCCCTTGGCCCGGGCCTCGGCAAAGGGGCCCGACACCTCGCGCGCCTTGGGGTCGGCATCGCTCGGGTCGCGCCATCGGACAGGTTCGCTGTCCGGCGCGTCCAGGGGAACCCATTCGATCGCCACGGTCTCGCCGACGCGCGCGACGGCGCCGGGGTGGGGGCCCGCCAGCGCGAGCAGGTCGGCCCCCGGCCTGCCAACCACCCGCGCCGCTTCCAGCACCCCGCCGCCCTCCAGCGCGCCATAGCGGCGGCGGTTGTCAGCGGGCCGGAACCGGTAGAGCCCCGCGGCATTCCGGTCATCTTCGGTCAGGAACACATCCCCCGTTCGCGGGTCGGCTGCGACGGCCTCATGGCGGAACCGGCCCATGGCCGTCAGCGGAACGGCCGAGGTTTCGCCAGCATGGGGAGACACATCGAACACATAGCCGTGGCGCTGCCCGCCTTTCGCGGTCCGGTCTTCCGTCGTTTCCTCGCAGCTCAGCCAGCTGTTCCAGAGCGAGGGGCCTCCAGCGCAGTTCACCAGCGTGCCGCCGAGCACGGCGCGTTGCTCGACCGGCCGGCCATTCCGAAGCCGGACCATCGTGCAGCCGCCACCCGCTCCACCGGCCCCGCTCCCGCCATAGACGATACGACCCGCTCCCAGCGCAGGGCCATTGCGCACCTCGTGGTTGCGCACAATCAGCAGGTCGGCGCCTTCGGTCTTCACCACGGCCATGCCGTCATGCCGGCCGGCAACGGGCAGCCCGTCATCCATGCGGTCGCCGGTCCACGAGAAGCTGCGGTAGCGAAAGCCCCTGGGCAACATCAGCAACGGCAGCCCTGTTGCCTCGTCGGCCACCGGCGCCAGCGGGCCATAGGGGCTGTCGGCCGGGCGCAGCTGGGCACCGGCCGCTGTCGTGAGCCCCACGTCCGATGCGCGCTTCTGCGCCGCCATCACGGCCTGGAACGGGCCCGCGAGGGCAAGCCCTGCGCTCCCCGCCTGCAACAGCCTCCGCCGGTCGATCAGCATCCTTTGCTCCTTCCGTATCGGGGAGCCTCCTGCCGACCGATTGCGTCGCCGGCGTGACAGCGCCGGTTGCTCAGGCCTCAGCGCTTGCTGATCGGCACATAGTCCCGCTGCGGCGCGCCGGTGTAGAGCTGGCGCGGGCGGCCGATCTTCTGTTCGGGATCGCCGATCATCTCGTTCCACTGCGCCACCCAGCCGACCGTGCGGGCAAGGGCGAACAGCGCGGTGAACATCGAAGTGGGGAAGCCGATCGCCGACAGGATGATGCCGGAATAGAAGTCGACGTTGGGGAACAGCTTCTTCTCGATGAAATAGGGGTCATTCAGCGCCATTGCCTCGAGCTGCAGCGCCACCTCGAAGATCGGGTCGCTCACCTTCAGCTCGGCAAACAGCTCGCGCACGGTCTGCTGCATCACCGTCGCCCGGGGGTCGTAGTTCTTGTAGACGCGGTGGCCGAAGCCCATCAGGCGGAACGGGTCGTCCTTGTCCTTGGCGCGGGCGATATACTCCGGAATCCGCTCGGGCCGGCCGATCTCGCGCAGCATGTTGAGTGCGGCCTCGTTGGCGCCACCGTGGGCCGGGCCCCACAGGCAGGCAATCCCGGCCGCAATGCAGGCGAACGGGTTGGCGCCCGAGGATCCCGCCAGGCGGACCGTGGAGGTCGACGCATTCTGCTCGTGATCGGCATGGAGGATGAAGATGCGGTCCAGCGCGCGCTCCACCACCGGGTTCACGATATAGGGCTCGGCCGGGACGGCGAAGGTCATCCGCAGGAAATTGCCCGTGTAGGACAGCGAGTTGTCCGGATAGACGAACGGCTGGCCGACCGAATATTTGTAGGCCATTGCCGCGATCGTCGGCATCTTGGCGATCAGCCTGTGGCTGGCGATCATGCGCTGCTTCGGGTCATCGATGTCGGTCGAATCATGATAGAAGGCGGAAAGCGCGCCGACGACGCCGCACATGATGGCCATCGGATGGGCATCGCGCCGGAAGCCCCGGAAGAACTGCATCAGCTGCTCGTGCACCATCGTGTGCCGGGTGATGGTGTAGACGAACGTGTCCAGCTCTTCCTTGGTGGGAAGTTCGCCCTCGGTCAGCAGATAGGCGACTTCCGGGAAGCTCGAATGCTCGGCCAGCTGCTGGATCGGATAGCCGCGGTGCAGCAGCACGCCCTCGTCGCCATCGATGTAGGTGATCGCCGACAGGCAGGATGCGGTGGAGGTGAAGCCCGGGTCGAAGGTGAAGGCACCGGTCTGGGCGTACATCTTGCGGATGTCGATCACCTGCGGGCCGATGCTGCCGTCCATCACCGGCATCTCGAGCGCCTTTGCGCCCAGGGTGAGTTTGGCTTGCTCGCTCATCAATGACCCTTCCAGTCTCTATCCGCCGGCGCCGCCGGCACCTGTTTCCTGCCCCGGCGCATCGTCGATGCGCCCGACCTTGCCCGGCGCATCGTCGATGCGCCCGATCTTGCCCAGCGCATCGTCGATGCGCCCCAGGCTTTCATCCCGCCCCAGGGCCGCCATCACGGCGAACACGCTGGGGGCATTGGCCTGGCCCGTCAGGGCCGCCCGAAGCGGCCCGGCGACCTTGCCGAGCCCGAGCCCACGGGCCTCGGCAACGGCCTTCACCGCCGCTTCGAGTCCCTCGCGGTCCCAGGCTGCAACTGCTGCCAGCGCACCCCGTGTGTCAGCCAGCAGCGACAGCCCGTCGGCGTCTAGCAACTTTGACGCAGCCTCGTCTATCGCGAGTGGGCGGTTGCGAACAAGAAACAGCGCCGATCCTGCCAACTCGTTCAGGTTCTTGGCCCTTGGCTTCAGCTCGTCCATGCTGCGAAGCAGCACCTCGCGCTGTCCATCGGTCAGTTCCGCCCCCAGAGACTCGGTAATCCGCGGTGCCACCAGCGCGACAAGACGGCTGTTGTCGGCCTGCTTCAGATAGTGGGCATTCACGCTCTCGAGCTTCTTGAGGTCGAACCGTCCCGGAGACCGCCCCACGCCGTCAAGATCGAACAGGCCGATCGCCTCGCCACGGGTCACAAGCTCGGTGTCGCCATGCGCCCAGCCCAGCCGCAGCAGGTAATTCTCCAGCGCCTCGGGCAGCACCCCCATCTGTTGCGCGTAGGCCTCTACTCCAAGGGCCCCATGCCGCTTCGACAGCTTCGCCCCGTCCGGTCCGTGGATCATCGGCACATGGGCGTAAACCGGCTCCGGCCAGCCCAGCGCGCGGATCAGCGCCAGCTGCCGGAATGTGTTGGTCAGATGGTCATCGCCCCGGATGATGTCGGTCACCCCCATGTCATGGTCGTCCACCACCACCGCCAGCATGTAGGTCGGCGTTCCGTCCGACCGCAGCAGCACGAAATCGTCGAGCTCGCTGTTCGCTTGCCGCACCCGGCCCTGCACCCGGTCCTCGATCACCGTCTCGCCGTCGCGCGGCGCCTTCAGGCGGATCACGAAGGGCAGGTCGGGTGTATCGCTCCGGTCGCGCCAACGGCCATCATAGCGCTGCGGCAGCCCCCGGGCCTTCTGGTCCTCGCGCATCGCCTCCAGCTCCTGCGCTGTCGCATAGCAGCGATAGGCCTTTCCCTCCGCCAGCAGCCGGTGGGCGATCTCGGCATGGCGGCCGGCGCGCGCAAACTGGAACAGAGGTGGCCGGTCGGCCGTCAGCCCCAGCCAGTCCATCCCGTCCAGGATCTTGGCGATGGCATCCTCGGTCGATCGTGCCCGGTCGGTGTCCTCGATTCGCAGCAGGAACGTCCCGCCATGGTGGCGGGCATAGAGCCAGTTGAAGAGCGCCGTGCGCGCGCCCCCGATGTGCAGATAGCCGGTGGGGGAGGGGGCAAAGCGCGTCACCGGGCGTGGCAAACCGGCAAATTCCGGCATTATGGCATCTGTCGCCGGGCTTGCGGCAATGGAATCGCTTGCGTCTGGCATTCGGGCGTCCGAAATCTGGGGCCGGGGTCGGCCCTTTTGGGGGGCTGTTCGGGCGCGTGGCTAGCACCATCGCAGGCGTGGAGCAAAAACCTGCCGGGATCGGCCCGGAGACGGTGCCCGGGCCACCGGGCTGGCGGCTCGGCGCGTGGCTAAGGTCGGCGCTTGCCGACGAGGCCCAGCAGCGTCTGCTGTTCGTGCCCGTCTTACTCGGCGCCGGAATCGCCTTCTGGTTCCTGCTTCCGTTCAACCACCAGCGCCAGGCGCTGCTCCTTCTTGCCCTTGGAGCCGCCGGTCTCGGCCTTTTCCTCCCGCGGGCCATGCGCCCCCTGCTCATGGGCGCGGGCCTCCTGATCGCGCTCGGGCTGCTTGCCGCGGAATGGCGCAGCGCCCAGATGGCGGCCCCCCGGCTCCACCACCGCCTCACCGCCGCCCCGATCGAGGGCTCCGTCATGAGCCTCACCCGGCAGGAGGGCGGGGCAAGGCACAGCCTCATCCTTCGGCGCGACGCCAGCAGCATCGATCCTGCCGTCACGGTGCGCATCGGGCTCAGGGGGCCCCTGCCGTCCGGCGTCGAGCCCGGCGCGCGCGTCAGGGTGGTGGCGACCCTCGGGCCGTTGCCTGGCCCTGCGCTGCCCGGCGCCCATGATCCGGCCCGCAAGGCCTGGCTCGAAGGCGTGTCGGCGACCGGGCGCGCCCTCGGCCCCCCAACGCTCCTTGCCCCCGCACCAGCCGCGCGGCTCCCGCTCGCCCGCGCGCGGCAGAGCCTCGGGCAAGCGATCGGCGCAGCACTGGGCGGCGACGCCGGTGCGATTGCGGTTGCGCTGACGGTCGGGGACCAGGGCGGGATCCGCCCCGCACTGCTGGCCGACATGCGCACGGCCGGCCTCGCGCATATCCTCACCGTGTCCGGATTCCACATCGGCGTGGCGGTCGGAGGGCTCCTCTTCCTCCTCCGGCGCCTTCTCGCTCTCTGGCCCTGGCTGGCGCTGCGCACGTCCGTCACCCGCATCGCCGCCGTGCTCGCCGGGCTCGGCGGCACGGCCTACGCAATCCTGTCCGGCGCCGAGCCGCCGGCCGTGCGCGCCGCGATCGCGGCCTGGGTGGTGCTCGCAGCCCTCGTCCTTGGGCGCGACCCGCTGGCGCCGCGGCTGATCGCCTTTGCAGCCGTGCTGATCCTGCTCGCCCGGCCCGAAGCGCTGGTCAGCCCCTCCTTCCAGCTCAGCTTTGCAGCCGTTCTCGCGCTCGCCGTGCTCGCCCGCTCCCGTCTAGGTGCCCTGTTCCGCCCCGGAGAGGACGACGGCCTCCTCATTCGGCTGGCGCGCATGGGCGGAGCCCTGCTGGCGGCCGGCCTCGTTGCAGAGCTTGTCCTCACGCCCATCGCGCTCCACCATTTCGGCAGGGCAGGGGCCTATGGCGTGATTGCCAACATCCTGGCCGTCCCACTCACCAGCTTCCTCATCATGCCCCTGTTGGCGGCCTGGCTGCTGCTGCACCCACTGGGCGCAGGCGCGCTCGTCAAGGGCCCGCTGGTCCTCGCGCTCGATGGGCTTGCCGCCATCGGCCAGACAGTCGCCGGCTGGCCGGGCGCCACGCTCATGCTGCCGGCAATGCCCCTGTCGGCAATCCTGCTGCTGGTCGCCGGTGCAACCCTGCTTCTGCTGCTCGCAGGCCCCCTGCGCTGGGCCGGCGCACCGCCTCTGGCCGCCGGCATCCTGTTCGCCCTGCTCGCGCCCAGGCCCGACCTTCTCGTCAGCGGGGACGGGCGGCAGGTGGGCGTCGTCGTCGACGGTCGCCTGTACCTCCTGCGCGGCCACCGGCAGGGGTTCACGCTGCGCAACTGGTCCGAGCAGGCAGCCGCCAGCCCCGACGCGCGGCTGTCAGATCTCCCCGGCGCCCGCTGCGCAGCCGCCGGCTGCACGCTCCGCCTGAACGGCCTTGCCCTGCTGGCGCTGACAGAGGCTGCCGATCCCGAACAGGGGGGGCGGATCGCGCCCCTGGTCGCGGCCTGCCGGCGCGCCGACATCGTCACCGCCCCCTTCGGGCTGCCCGCCGCCTGCAAGCCCCGCTGGCAGCGGCTCGACACGCCCGCCCTTCGCCGAACAGGCCCGACTGCAATCACCACTGCCACCCGCCGCATCGTCACGGTCGCAGACCGCGCCGGCGACCAGCCGTGGAGCCCATCGGCCCTTCCGGGCACACGCCCCCGCCTGCTAGGGACATCGGCATGGACGGGCGTGATCGCGGAATGACCGAAACCCAGGCGGCAGCGCGCCTGGCCGAGCTTGCAACCCTGATCGAGGCGCATGCCCGCGCCTATTATCAGGAGGATGCGCCCCACATCTCGGACGCCGCCTTCGACGCACTGGTCGAAGAGAACAAGGCGCTCGAAGCCCGCTTCCCCCATCTCGTCCGCCCCGATTCGCCCGGCGCGCGCGTCGGCGCAGCGCCTGCCGCAGGCTTCGGCAAGGTCCGCCACGCGCGCCCCATGCTCAGCCTCGACAACGGCTTCACACAGGACGACGCCGAAGAGTTCGAGGCAAGGATCCGCCGGTTCCTGAACCTCGCCGCAGACCAGCCCATGGCCTTCACTGCCGAAGCCAAGATCGACGGCCTGTCGCTGAGTCTGCGCTACGAGCACCGCCGGCTCGTCACGGCCGCCACGCGCGGCGACGGCGCCGAAGGCGAGGAGGTTACCGCCAACGCCCTGACCGTCGACGGGATCCCCCACAGCCTGCCTGCCGACGCCCCCGAGATCCTCGAAGTCCGCGGCGAGGTCTACATGCGCTGGGACGCGTTCGAGGCCCTGAACGCCTCGCAGGCGGCCAATGGCGGCAAGGTCTTCGCCAACCCGCGCAACGCCGCCGCCGGCTCGCTCCGCCAGATCGACCCGTCGGTCACGGCCTCCCGCCCGCTCGCCTTCTACGCCCACGGCTGGGGCGAACTCTCGGCCCCGCTCGCCGACACCCAGTTCGAAGCGATGCAGCAGCTTGCGGCCTGGGGCTTCCCCGTTTCCGACACGCTCGCCCGCTGCGCCGGCATGGCGCAAGTCATGGAGCGTTACCGCGCCCTGCAGCAGGCCCGCCCCACGCTCGGCTACGACATCGACGGCCTCGTCTCCAAGGTCGACAGCCTGGCCCTTCAGGAGCGCCTTGGCCAGGTCGCCCGCCACCCGCGCTGGGCGCTCGCCCACAAATTCCCCGCCGAACGCGCCCTCACCGAGCTTGTCGCAATCGACATCCAGGTCGGCCGCACCGGCGCGCTTACCCCCGTCGCCCGGCTGAAGCCCGTCACCGTCGGCGGAGTCGTCGTCACCAACGCCACGCTCCACAACGAGGACGAGATCCGCCGCAAGGACTTCCGCGTCGGCGACACCGTCGAAGTGCAACGCGCCGGCGACGTGATCCCCCAGCTGCTTGGCTGGACCGGCGACGAGGCCGCCCATGCCGCCCGCGCCGAATATGCGTTCCCCGACCATTGCCCCGACTGCGGCAGCCTCGCCGTCCGCGAAGAGGGGGAGGCGGTGCGCCGCTGCACCGGCGGCCTCATCTGCCCGGCCCAGCGCTACGAGCGCCTTCGCCACTTCGTCTCCCGCCGCGCGGTCGACATCGACGGGCTCGGCGGCAAGAGCCTCGAAGAGTTCATAGAATTGGGCTGGATCGCCAACCCGGCCGACATCTTCCGCTTGGCACACCACGCCGATGAGCTGAAGGGTCGCGAGGGCTGGAAGGACAAGTCCGTCCAGAACCTCATCGACAGCATCGAGGCGCGCCGGACCGTCGGGCTCGACCGCCTGCTCTTCGGCCTCGGCATCCGGCATGTCGGCGAAGTGACCGCGCGCGACCTTGCCCGCGCCTGCAACATCTGGCCGAACGTCGAGGCACTTCTCGACCGCCTGGTCGCCCACGCCCCCGAACCGGCGCTCGGTGAGACAGAGGCAAAGCACTGGAAGCGTGTCGCGACCGACCGGGCAGCCATCGTCGGCGTCGCCGGCATCGGCCCCGAGGTCGCCTCCGCCCTCGCCGATTTCTGGGCCGAGCCCCACAACCGCGACCTGGTCCACGACCTGCTGCGCGAGGTTCAGCCCGCCGAAGTCCGCCTCGAAACCCGCGAAAGCCCGGTCTCGGGCAAGACGATCGTCTTCACCGGCACGCTCGAAGCCATGGGCCGCGACGAGGCCAAGGCCCGCGCAGAAGCACTCGGCGCCAAGGTGTCGGGAAGCGTCAGCGCGAAAACCGACATTCTGGTGGCCGGCGCCGACGCCGGCTCCAAGCGCACCAAGGCCGAGGCGCTGGGCGTCCAGGTGATCAGCGAAGCCGACTGGCTGGCAATCCTTTCCGGCGTTTAGGGAGGTCCCACTTGTCCAACTGGTTCCGGAAGTCCGGCCTGTTCTCCTACGTGCCAGTTACCCGGGCCGGCTGGCTAACCATGGGTGCGATGGTTGTTGGGTTTGCCAGTGGGGCAGTTCTTGCATTGAGCCCGCGCTTTGATGGCACGGCCATTTCGAGCTTTGGAATGGTCTTGGCTGCAGCGTCGGGCGTGATCGGACACGTAGTGATTTTTTCGAAGATGGGCGACTGAGGTACGTGCATCTTGGGCTAAGTCCATGCGTTGACTGCATGGCTCGTGAAACGCCGGCGGCCCTGCAAACCGCACCGGCCCGTTCCCATTTCACGCCTCAGGAGAGGGACAACCAAGGAGAAGGCTCATGTGGAGCTTCGACCGTCTCGTCTTCCTGACCCGTGAAACCGGTGGGCTGGTCACGCCCCGCGGCCGTGGAACCCGGAATGTCAGATTGAATCTGCCTTCCACCCACGTCCCGCTGTTTCACGCCTGGAAGCCCTGAGCACCCCCCGCCGGCTGGCCGGACGCACCTTCTTCAGGAGGAGCACCGGCCACTCGGCCCCGTGGTCGCGCCACACCAGCCGCAGCCCCTGCGCGCTGTAGGCCGCGATCACCCGCCGCGCCTGCGGTTGCAGCAGGCCGGCCAGGATCAGATATCCGCCGCGCGCCACCACCGCCGAAACGGAGGGCGCCAGCGCCACCAGCGGCCCGGCAAGGATGTTCGCGAACACCAGATCATAGGGCGCCCGCGCGCCGATCAGCGGATGCTCCACCCCGGGCGCCGTCAGCAGCGTGATTTGCCCAACCCCGCGGCCCCGCACCACGCCATTCAGTCGCGCATTTTCCACCGCCACCTTGACCGCCACGCCGTCGAGATCTGCCGCCGTCAGCCGCGCGTCGGGGTTCAGCCTGCGCGCCGCAAAGGCCAGCAGGCCCGAACCGGTCCCCACATCGAGCACATTGCGCGCCCGGCCCCCTGAAGCCCCGCCGCGCTTCCGCAGCCGCGCCGCCACGGCGATGCACCCGGCAGTCGTCGCATGCTGCCCCGTTCCGAACGCCAACCCCGCATCGATCCGGATCGGCCATTGCCCGGGCCGCGCCCGCCCGCGCTGCTCGCCCGTGTGCACGTGGAACCGTCCGATGCGCACAGGCTCCAGCCCCGCCTGCGACAGCGTCACCCAGTCGTCGTCGGGCAGTGCTTCCACGATCGGTGTGCTGCCCGAAGGCGCCAGCGCCGCAAAGGCCGCGAGCAAGGCGGGGTCCGGCGCCTCCTCCGTATAGAGCCTCAACTCCCACCCAACGTCGGATTCCGCAGCCACCAGGCTCGGCGGCGGGTCGAATCCGCCAAGCGGGTCCTCAACAAGCGCAATCGCATCGGCCTCCGCGCGGCTGCAGGCGATCCGCGCGACGAACCCGCTCACTGGCGTGCCTCTACCGCGGCAATGGCAGCCGACCGGCGCGCCGCCCAACTGCCGCTGATCCGCACCGGCACGATCCCGCGCGCCTTGAATTCGGCGACGACGATGGCGTGGAACCGCAGCCGCTCGCCCGGCTCGCCGAACATCCGCACGGGATCGGCCACGAACGGCACGTCCGGCTCCAGCAGCAGGTGGAGGTCCCCCCGGCTCTTCCGGGCGGCCAGGATCGGGTCCCGCCCGCCGCCGGTGGCGGCAATCTCCCGGTCGCCGAACAACATGGTCGCCCAGGCGCCCGTCATCACGATGTCCGTATCCTCGATCAGCACGGGCGGACGCGCTGCCGCCGCCTGGTCGGCCGAGATCTCGTGCCCCTCCGCGATCGCATAATGATCCTCCAGCGTCAGGTCACGGCGCAGCCGCTCGGTGTAGGTGCGCCCGAACTCCGGCACCAGCAGCCCGCCGAAATGGTCCGCAAGCTCCCTTGCCAGCGTCGATTTCCCGACCGATTCCACGCCCGAAAGCACGACCCGCAACATCAGACCCCCCGTTCGTCGCGCATGGCGGCGCGCTGCTGCCACTCCCGCCAGCCATACAGCGCGACCAGCAGCAGCACGGCATAAACGGCCGCCGTGAACCACAGCGCCTGTGTCGCGTACAGCCCCACCGAGCCGATGTTGACAAGGCACCACAGCGGCCAGGTCTCCACCCGGCGCCGCGCCTGCCAATATTGCGCGGCCAGCGCCAGAGCCGTGTTGCCGGCGTCCCAGAAGGGCAGGGCAGCGTCCGTCGTCAGCCACAGCAGCAGCCCCACCAGCACGCCGAGCTTCAACGTCGCCATTATCGTTCCGATCCGCTCGGGCCCGGTCAGCCGACCGATGGTCACCTCGCCGTCGGAGGCCTGCGCCTGGTGCCAATTGGCAAGGCCATACAGATTGAGCGCAAGAAACAGGAACTGCAGCCCGAAAGCCGCGTACAGCCGCGCCTCAAGGAAGACGAAGGCATAGAGCGACACGGCCGCGATCCCGAAGGCATAGTTCCAAAGCGACCGCCGCGCGACCAGCCACACATTCGCGAGCAGCAGGGCGGCCGCCAGTGCCTCCACCTGCCAGCTCAAGGCCGGTGGCTCCCGCGGACGGGCCGGTTGCTCCCGCCAATGGCAGGTTGCAGCCCGCCCGTCCGCTCGCCAAACCGACATGCGGGAGAAAGGCGGGGATAGGTGCGCATGGTTGCCGAGGCGTGGGCGAAAAGGGGCGGGCCTGTCAAATGGCCCGAGCTGGCAGACGGCGATCTCGCAATCCGTCCGGCCCGGCCCGAGGACGCCGCCGACTGGCACGCGATCCGCAGCCATGCCGGGCCCTGGCAGTCCCCGCTCCAGTCCGTCGCGGCCGCCCGCGAGCTGCTGCAGGCGATGGCCGCCGAGCCGCCCTTCAGCCCCGGCTGGCGCCAGTTCCTCCTGCTGGAGGGCCAGACGGTCGTCGGCGACATCGGCCTCCACTGGCCGGCCCACGGCGATTACGCCGAGATCGGTTTCGAACTCGCCCCTGCCGCCCGGGGGCGCGGCCTTGCCCAGCGCGCCGTCCGCCTGCTGGGCTGCTGGCTCCTCGAAAGCGCAGGCCTGCTCGGGGTCGTCGCAATCACCCATCACGACAACGGCGCTGCCCGCGCCGTCCTGGTCGAGGCCGGGCTGCTGCCCTGTTCCGATGCCGCCCTGCACGTCCGCTTCGATGTCCAGCCCCACGAGCGGCTGCACCTGATGGCGAGATCTGCCGATGCGTGACCCCGCAACCGACGGCCGCTCCGCCCTACAGGCCCTGATCGAACGCACACTCGGCAAGCCTGTCGGGATCACCGCCGTCCAGCAGCTCTCGGGCGGGGCGTCGAGCGCCACCTACCTCGTCGAGGCCGACGCCGGCCGCTTCATCTTTCAGCGCGATGCCGCTGCAGCCGAGGGCGACCGCGGCATTTCCCGCGCAACCCAGGCCCGGGTGCAGACGCGCGCGGCAGCGCTCGGCGTGCCCGTCGCGCGCGTGCTCGCAACCACTGAGGCCTCCGATGATCTGGGCGACGGCGTTCTCACCGCCTTCGTTGCCGGCGAGGCGCTCGCCCCCCGCTGGCTCAAGCTGCCGGACTATGCCGCCGCGCGCGCAAAACTCACAGCGCAATGCGCCGAAGCGCTGGCCCGTCTCCACGCCGCCCCGGCAAGCCACTGGGCCGACCTTCCGCTGAAAGGCGGCTCGGGCGCCGACCTCCTCGACGACATGTTCCGCTGGTACCGCCGCATCGGCGTCGATGTCCCGGCCTTCGACCTTGCCTTTGCCTGGTTGAAGCCGCGCATGCCCACCGAGCGCCCGACCTGCCTGTCGCACGGCGATTTCCGCGCCGGCAACCTGCTGGTCGACACCAACGGTCTTGCCGCCGCAATCGACTGGGAGCTCACGCACCTGTCGGTCCCCGCCGAGGATCTGGGCTGGCTCTGCGTCCAGGCCTGGCGCTTCGGCCAGTGGCAGCTGCCCGTCGGCGGCTTCGGCACGCGCGAGGCGCTGCTCGCCGCCTACAGGGCAGCCGGCGGCACGGTGCAGCCCCAGGAGCTCCACATCTGGGAGGTCTACGGCAACCTCAAATGGGGCATGAGCTGCCTGCAGCTCGCCGACGATCATGTGTCGGGCCGGGTGCCCAGCGTGGAGCGCGCCGCGATCGGCCGCCGCGTCAGCGAGGTCGCCGCCGATCTCACCTATCTCCTCGCGTTCGGAGATCTGTAATGAGCCACCCGACTGCCATCGAGCTTCTGCAGGCGGTGCAGCTGTTCCTGAAGGAGGCCGAAGGCGCCCTTTCGGGCCGGCTCGCCTTCCATGCCAGGGTGGCCGCCAACAGCCTCGCAATCGTCCAGCGCGAACTGGCGCAGGATCCGGACGCAGCCGAAGCGCAGGCGCTCGCCCCCTTCGGCGGCGTGTCCGCGCTCTGCACAGCGTTGCGCGACGGTGGGATCGACCCGCAGGATCCGGCCCTTCTCAAGGCCATCCGCCAGGCCGCGCTCGCGCGGCTGGCAACCGACAACCCCCGCTACGCCACCTTCGCCCGCCTCCAGGAAAGGGACATCGCATGAGTTTCCCTCCGCCCAATTACCATGCCGACATCGACCCCACGGGGGCCCGCATCAAGGACCTCCGCGACAACGGCCCCGACGGCCCGGTCGTCATGCTCAACCTGCTGAAATTCAAAGAATCTGCTGCCTATCCGGACGGCCACCCCAACGCCGGCATCAGCGGCGAGGCCGCATACGACCTCTACGAGGCCCTGTTCACGAAGACGGTCGGCGCCGTGAGCCAGGCCAAGCCCCTCTACAACGGCCCGGCCATGCGCATCCTTGCCGGCACGCAAGCCGACGGGGACTGGGACCGCATGCTGATCGTGCGCTACCCCAGCCGGCAGCATTTCCTGGCCATGATGGCCGACGAGACCTACCGCGAAGGTCTCGTCCATCGCTACGCCGCCCTCGAACGCACAGTCCTGTTGCAGTGCGGCGCCAACGAGGTCGAAACAGGGTGATGCTCGGTCGCCATGCAACTGCGGCATGGCTGCCACAGCCGGGCCCGGTGCTGCGCTGCGACAGCCTCACCTGTTGCATGAGGCGCCAATTCGGACCAATGCACGCTCCATAAGGGGATAGAAGGGAACTTCGAGAGCCGATGGCGTCCAACTCAGAAGCCGGCAGACCGCTTTCGCCGCATCTCTCCATCTGGAAATGGCGGGTCCACATGGCGACCTCCATTTTCCATCGGGTCACGGGCAACGCGCTCGCCTTCGCCGGCCTTGCGCTGTTCACTTGGTGGCTTGCGGCTGCCGCCACCTCGCCGGACGCCTACAAGACCTTCCTGTCCGTCGCGACCAGCCCCCTCGGCTGGATCGTTTGGGTCGGCCTCAGCTGGGTCTTCTTCCAGCACCTGATGTCGGGCATCCGCCACCTGCTGATGGACACCGGCTGGGGCTATGAACGCGGCCTGTCGCCCCTCACCGCCGGCTGGACCGTCGCGGCCAGCACGCTCGCCACCGCAGCCTTCTGGGCGTTCCACCTCTTCGGACCCGGAGCGAACTGATGGCGACGAAATTCGAAAGCGCCTCGGGCCTCAAGCGCGTCCGCGGCCTCGGTTCCGCCAAGTCGGGCGTTCACCACTGGTGGCTTCAGCGGGTCACCGCTGTCGGCAACTTCGCCCTGATGGCTTGGTTCATCCTGTCGCTGCTGCTGCTCCCCAATCTGGATCACGCCAGCGTCGTCGCCTGGATCGCCCAGCCGCTCGTCGCCGTGCCGCTGATGCTCCTTGTCCTCTCCACCTTCTGGCACGCCCGCCTCGGCGTGCAGGTGATGATCGAGGACTATGTCCATGCCGAGGGGCTGAAGCTCCTCTCGGTCCTGGCGCTCAACTTCTTCATTCTGGGCGCGGGCGCGCTGTCGCTCTTCTCCATCGCCCGCATCGCATTCGGAGCCTGATGTGACCGAAGCCTACAAGATCATCGACCATGCCTACGACGCGGTCGTCGTCGGCGCCGGCGGCTCGGGCCTTCGTGCCACCATGGGCATCGCCGAGACGGGGCTCAAGACCGCCTGCATCACCAAGGTCTTCCCGACCCGCAGCCATACGGTTGCAGCACAGGGCGGTATCGCGGCTGCGCTGGGCAACATGGGGCCCGACCACTGGACCTGGCACATGTACGACACCGTCAAGGGATCGGACTGGCTGGGCGACCAGGATGCGATCGAATATCTCTGCCGCGAAGCACCCGCCGCCGTCTACGAGCTCGAGCATTTCGGCGTGCCCTTCAGCCGCACCAACGAGGGCAAGATCTACCAGCGCGCCTTCGGCGGCATGACGCAGAACATGGGCGAAGGCCCCGCCGCCCAGCGCACCTGCGCCGCGGCCGACCGCACCGGCCACGCCATGCTCCACGCGCTCTACCAGCAGAGCCTGAAGCACGACGCCGACTTCTACATCGAGTATTTCGCGATCGACCTCATCATGGTCGATGGCGAGTGCCGTGGCGTCATCGCCATCAACATGGAAGACGGCTCCATCCACCGCTTCCGCGCCCACTCGGTCGTGCTGGCAACCGGCGGCTACGGCCGGGCCTATTTCTCGGCAACCAGCGCCCACACCTCCACCGGCGACGGCGGCGGCATGGTGCTGCGCGCAGGCCTGCCCATGCAGGACATGGAGTTCGTCCAGTTCCACCCGACCGGCATCTACGGCGCCGGCGTCCTCATCACCGAAGGCGCACGCGGCGAGGGCGGCTACCTCACCAACAGCCAGGGTGAGCGCTTCATGGAGCGTTACGCGCCCTCCGCGAAGGACCTCGCCAGCCGCGACGTCGTCTCGCGCTCCATGGCGATGGAAATCCGCGAGGGCCGGGGCGTCGGCAAGGAAGGCGACCACATCTTCCTCCACCTCGACCACATCGACCCCAAGATCCTGCACGAACGCCTTCCCGGCATTTCGGAAACCGCCAAGATCTTCGCCGGCGTCGACGTCACGCGTGCGCCCATCCCGGTCACGCCCACCGTCCACTACAACATGGGCGGAATCCCCACGAACTATTGGGGCGAGGTCGTCACCATCAAGGACGGCAATCCCGACCAGGTCGTCCCCGGCCTGTTCGCGGTGGGCGAAGCTGCCTGCGTGTCGGTGCACGGCGCCAACCGTCTGGGCTCCAACAGCCTCATCGATCTCGTGGTCTTCGGCCGCGCAACGGGCATGCGCATCGGCCAGACGGTAAAGCCCATGACGGCGCTTCCGCCGCTGCCAAAGGATAGCGCCGATTTCGCGCTGACCCGGCTCGACAATCTGCGCCACAGCAAGGGCGGCAGCCCGACGGCCGCCATCCGGCTCGCCATGCAGAAGACGATGCAGTCCAACTGCGCGGTCTTCCGCACCACCGAGATCCTCGAGGAAGGCATCCGCAAGATCGACGCGGTCTACCAGCAGATGGCAGACATCGGCATTTCCGACCGCAGTCTCGTCTTCAACACCGACCTCATCGAGGCGCTCGAGCTCGACAACATGATCGGCCAGGCGGTCGTCACGATGCACAGCGCGGCCAACCGCAAGGAAAGCCGCGGTGCCCACATGCACGAGGACTTCCCGAACCGGAACGATGACGAGTGGATGAAGCACAGCATCGGCTGGTTCCGCGACGGCAAGGTGAGCCTGGATGCCCGCCCCGTGCACCAGTACACGCTCACCGAGGAAGTCAGCTACATCAAGCCCAAAGCGCGGGTTTACTGAGGGTACCATGGCAGAGTTCGCACTCCCCGCTAACAGCAGGATCTCCGGCCAGGGCAAGTCCTACGCCGCCCCCGCCGGTGCCAAGCGCACCAAGACCTTCAAGATCTACCGCTGGTCGCCCGACGACAAGGCGAACCCGCGCTACGACAGTTACACCCTCGATCTCGATGATTGCGGCCCGATGGTCCTCGACGCCCTTATCAAGATCAAGGGCGAGGTCGACCCGACGCTCACCTTCCGCCGCTCCTGCCGCGAAGGCATCTGCGGCTCCTGCGCGATGAACATCGACGGCTCGAACACGCTCGCCTGCACCATGGCGATCGAGGATGTGAAGGGCGACGTCACCATCACGCCGCTCCCGCATATGCAGGTCGTGAAGGACCTGGTGCCCGACATGACGCATTTCTATGCGCAATATGCCAGCATCAAGCCCTGGCTGCAGACGGTCACGCCCGCACCCGCCATGAAAGAGCGCACGCAGTCCCCCGAGGACCGCGCCAAGCTCGACGGCCTCTACGAGTGCATCCTCTGCGCCTGCTGCTCCACCTCCTGCCCCAGCTACTGGTGGAACTCCGACCGCTTCCTGGGCCCCGCGATCCTGCTCCAGGCCTATCGCTGGCTCGCCGACAGCCGCGACGAGATGACGGGCGAGCGCCTCGACCAGCTCGAAGACCCGTTCCGCCTCTACCGCTGCCACACGATCATGAACTGCGCGAACGTCTGCCCGAAGGGCCTGAACCCGGCGAAGGCGATCGCGGAGATCAAGAAACTCATGGTCACGCGCGCGGTATGACGGCGAGAGCTAGCGCAGCGCGCTAGCCTTGAGACTCGTCATCGCGCGGCGGCCGGCGGAGTCGGCGATCTCTATCGCCGACCCGTCCGACGAATCGCGGCTTTGCCGCGAAAACGTCCTTGCTTTCTTTCCTGTTCCACCCAGCGGACTCGCGGGCTTTGCCCGCGGCCGCCATCCCGCTAGCCTCCCCCTCATGCGCCACACCCGCCTCCTCGCCGCAGCCGCAACCCTCACCCTCGCCGCCTGCAGCACCCCTGCGCCAACACCCCCACCATCCCGCCCGGCGCCCCCCCAGGCCCTCAGCCCGATCCACCAGAATCTCGCCCCCCACGAAACCCTCTGGCACATCCGCGCCGGCCTCAACGTCGCCGCCCTCAGCTGTGCGCAGAAGGTCGGCCCAGGCATCGTCACCGATTACAACGCCTTCCTGAAGGCAAAGCAGGCGCTGCTGGCAGAGGCCTATGAGCAGCTGTCAGCCGACTATCGCGCCAAGGGCGGCAACTGGCAGCGCGCGCTCGATGCCGACATGACCAAACTCTACAACCACTTCGCATCCCCCACCGCCCAGGCCGCCTTCTGCGAGGCGGCCGCCGCCGAGCTGAAGCGCGCAATCGCCGCATCGCCCGAGGGCGATTGGGCAGCCGTCCTGCAGCGTCTCGACACGCCCTTCACCGGCCCGCCCCAGCTGGCGGCCCCCAGCGCCCCACCGGCCGCACGCAGTCTTCTCGCAATGCCCGAACCGGCAGCCCAGTCCATCCCGGCCGGATGGCGCATCCAGCTCGGTGCCTTCACCGGCAAGGCCGCCGCCGAAGCCGCCTGGACCAACGTGAAGGGCCGCAGCGCCGAACTCGGCAGCCTTCAGCCCCATTTCGAACCCGTGCCCGGCAAGCCCCTCGTCCGCCTGCAGGTAAAGGGCGTCGAAAGCCGCGAACAGGCGATCCAGCTCTGCGCCCATGCGGCCGCCGCAGGCTTCGATTGCATGCCGGTGAAGGGGGTGTGACCAGCCAAAGCGCCAGCCTTGCAGGCGGCAGGGCAGGGGGCTAACCCCCGCATATGGCAGCATCACTTGTGGAAGAGGGCCCCTGGAAGGGCTGGAAGGCCTGGCACGCGCGCCCCGAGGGCCGCTTCGTCGACGGCCTCGGCGACGTCTATTACCGCGATGAACCCGTCAACGGCGGCCCCGGCATCCTCTGCTGCATCGAAACCGCCCGCAAGCACGCCAACGGCCTCGGTTTCTTGCACGGCGGCTTCCTGATGGCCTTCGTCGACGTCACGATGTTCGCAACCATCCGCCACATGCTCGATCAGTCCGCGGGCGTCACCCTGCAATGCTCAACCGATTTCATCGGCGCCGGCGCCATCGGCAAGGTGCTCGAAGGGCGGGGCCACATCGTAAAGGAAACCGGCAAGATGGTCTGGGTGTCCGGCACCCTCACCCAGGACGAGGGCGCCCATCTCGTCTGCCAGTGGCACGGAATCCTCCGCAAGGTGCCCCGCACGCGGTGAGCGGCGTCCGCAAAGCCTATGACGCGCTGGTCACCGCTGGCGAGCTGAAGCCGGATCCGGCCCAGGCGGCGGTTGCCGACAAGCTCGAAACCCTCGCCCGCATGCTCGAACGCCCGGTCGAGAAGCCCGGCGCACTCGCCCGCCTGTTCGGCGCCAAGCCCCCACCCTCGGTTCGCGGCGCCTATCTATGGGGCGGCGTCGGCCGCGGCAAATCCATGCTCATGGACCTCTTCTTCCAGCATGTGTCCGTGCCGCCCGCGCGCCGCATCCACTTCCACGAATTCATGCTCGAAACCCACGCCCGCATCGCGAAGGCACGCGCCCGCATCCAGGCCGAAGGGGGGGAGGGTGATCCTATCCCCGCCGTCGCAGCGCAATGGGCCGCCGAAGCCCGCCTCCTCGCCTTCGACGAGATGCAGGTCACCAATGTCGCCGACGCAATGATCCTCTCGCGCCTGTTCACGGCCCTGCTGGCTGCCGGCACCACCGTCGTCGCCACGTCCAACCGGCACCCGCGCGATCTCTACAAGGACGGTCTCAACCGCGAACTGTTCCTGCCCTTCATCGCGCTGCTCGAATCCGAGCTCGACGTCATCGCCCTCGACGGCCCCATCGACTACCGGCTCGACCGCCTGGGCGGCATGCCCACCTACTACACGCCCAACGGCCCCGAAGCGTCCGCCGCCCTCTCCGAACTCTTCTTCCGCCTCACCGACTTTCCCGTCGAGGACCGCACAAAGGTCCCCACCAACGAACTCGATGTCGGCGGCGGCCGCACCCTCCATGTCCCCAAAAGCCTGAAGGGCGTCGCCGTCTTCTCCTTCAAGCGCCTGTGCGGCGAGGCACGCGGTGCCGCCGACTATCTTGCCATCGCGCGCACCTACCACACCGTCTTCCTGGTCGGTGTGCCGATCCTCGGCCCCGAAAACCGCAACGAGGCCGCCCGCTTCGTCACCCTCATCGACGCGCTCTACGAATGGCACTGCAAGCTGATGATCGCAGCCGATGCCCGGCCGGATCAGCTCTACCCCAAGGGCGACGGCCGCTTCGAATTCGACCGCACCGTCTCGCGCCTCATGGAGATGCAGTCGGCCGACTATCTCGCCGAGGGCCATGGAATCCGGGCCTGACAGTGCCATTTTTTGGCTAGTTGTCCGCCACCGACCCGCGCCATAGTCAACCCCTCATGGACCGCGCCAAGAGCCGCATCTTCCCGATCCTTCTCGGCCTCGTCGCCGTCGCCGCGCTCGCAGGCGGGCTCTGGTGGTGGCTGGAAGGCCGGCACTGGCAGGCAACCGACAACGCCTACATCGAGGCCGACATGGCCGTCATCGCCGCCAAGGTGCCGGGCTATGTTGCAGCGGTCGACGTGGTCGACAACCAGCAGGTCAAGGCCGGCGATCCGCTCGTCCATATCGTTGATGCCGAATATCGCGCAGCCCTCGCCAGCGCCGAGGCCGAGGTCGAGCGCCTTGCCCGCCAGCGCGGTGCCGCCGGCGCGCGCATCGTCGCCGAGGCCGAACAGGTGGTCGAAGCCCAGGCGGCACTCAGGGCCGCCGAGGCCCAGGTTCGCCGCGCCGAGGCCGACGCTGCGCGCGCGGAGGGGCTCCTCGCCCAGGGCTTCTCCACGCGCGCCGTCGTCGATGCCCGCCGGGCCGAAGCGGAGGCCGCAGCCGCCCTCGTCGCCGAACGCCGCGCGGGCATCGCTGGTGCACGGGCCGGCCAGCAGGCCGCCTCGGGCGACGCCGGCGGGGCAGGGGCCGCCATCAAGGCCGCGCTCGCCCAGGCAGAGGTCGCCTGCCTCGATTTGGAGAACACCGTCATCCGCGCCCCGTTCGACGGCGTGATCGGCAACCGCAGCGTCCGCCCCGGCCAGTTCGCCCGGGCCGGCCTCCAGCTGATGGTCGTCGTGCCGGTCGAAAAGGCCTTCCTGGTCGCCAATTTCAAGGAAACCCAGGTGTCGGGCATGAAGCCCGGCATGCCCGTCGAGATCACCCTCGACGCCTATCCCGACACGCCGCTGAACGGCCGCATCGAGAGCTTCTCGCCCGCCTCGGGCTCGCGCTTCTCGGTCATCCCGCCGGAAAACGCGACCGGCAACTTCACCCGCATCGTCCAGCGCGTGCCCGTGCGCATCACCATCGACCGCCCGCTCCCCGAAGCCGTGCGCCTCACCCCCGGCACCTCGGCGAACGTCCGGGTCGATCTCCGCCGCCGGCCCGCCGCATGAGCACCGCAGTCCGCCTCGATCCGGCGGACGCACCCGCCCCTCCGGCCCCCGGCCTCTCCGACACCGGCAAGCCCGACGCCGCCACCTTCTTCGCCTTCACCCTGATGGCCTTCGGCATGTTCATGGCGATCCTCGACATCCAGATCGTCGCCGCCTCGCTCGGCCAGATCCAGGCCGGCCTCTCCGCATCCGCCGACGAGATCGCCTGGGTGCAGACCAGCTACCTCATCGCCGAAGTCGTCATGATCCCGCTCTCCGGCTTCCTCTCCCGCGCCATCGGCATCCGCCTGCTCTTCGTCCTGTCGTGCGCCGGCTTCACGCTCGCCAGCCTCGCCTGCGCGCTGGTCACCTCGATCGAGGGCATGATCGCCGCCCGCGCCGTCCAGGGCTTCGTGGGCGGCGCCATGATCCCCACCGTCTATGCCGCCTCCTTCCTGATGTTCGGCCGCGCCCGCCAGGCTCGCGTCACGGTCGCCATCTCCTTCATCGTCACGCTGGCCCCCACCATCGGCCCGGCACTCGGCGGCTGGCTCACCGGCGTCCTCTCCTGGCACTGGCTGTTCCTCATCAACATCATCCCCGGCGTCTTCATCACGGCCGGCGTCGCCCTCCTCGTGCGCTTCGACGACCACCCGGATCCCTCGCTCCTCAGGCGCGTCGATCTCCTCGGCCTCGTCGCACTCTCGCTGCTGTGCGGCGGCTTCGTCTTCATCCTCGAGGACGGCACCCGCCGCCAGTGGTTCGACGACGAGGCCGTGCGCGCCGTGGCGGCCATTGCCTTCGCCTCCGCCCTCATCCTCTGGTGGCGGATCCGCAACGCGCCCGAACCCATCATCTCGCTCCGCCCCTTCACCAACCTCAACTTCGCAGCCGGCGCGCTGATGGGCGCCGTGTTCGGAATCGGGCTCTACGGCCTCGTCTATCTCTACCCGCTCTACCTCGGCCGCGTCGCCAACCTCTCCTCGCAGCAGATCGGCACCACCGTGTTCGTCACCGGCCTCTTCATGGGCCTCGGCGCCCCGCTCGCCGGCTTCCTTTCTACCCGGATCGACATCCGCCTCCTCGCCAGCATGGGCTTCCTGCTGCTCGCCACCTCCACCTTCATCACCACCAACATCACCAACGACTGGCGCTTCGAGCAGCTCTTCTGGCCCCAGGCGCTGCGCGGCCTCGGCATCATGTGCTGCATCGTGTCGGTCAGCGTGATGGCCTTCGCAACGCTCCCCCAGGTGATGATCAAGGATTCGACCGGCCTCTTCACACTCTTCCGCAACCTCGGCGGCGCGGTCGGAATCGCGATCATCAACACCATGCTGGCCGTGCGCACCAACTTCCACCAGGCGCGCCTCGCCGAATCCGCCAACCCGGCCCGGCCTGAGATCGCCGAGCGGATCGAGATGATGACGAACATGGGGATCGCCCGCGGCTTTCCGGATCCCGAAGCCTTTGCCCTTCGCGCGCTGGCCAACACCATCCACCGCGAAGCCCTGGTGATGGCCATCGCCGACGCCTTCCTGGTGCTCAGCATCGTCTTCCTATGCTTTGCGCTGATCCCGCCCTTTTTGAAGAAGCCCGGCACCTTCTCGGATCCTGCGCCGGATACGCACTAGACAAAGGTCGAGGTGCTATGCGGTTGACGCCTGCGAAAGCCGGGGTCTATCGCGACGCAGCATTTCAAAGCACCCAAGAGGATCAAAATGGCACGCAGCAAGATCGCCCTCATCGGCGCCGGCAACATCGGCGGCACACTCGCCCACCTCGCAGCCGCGAAGGAACTGGGCGACGTCGTCCTGTTCGACGTTGTGGAAGGCGTGCCCCAGGGCAAGGCGCTCGATCTCGCCCAGTGCGGCCCCGTCGAAGGCTTCGACGCCAACCTCAAGGGCACCAATGATTACGCCGACATCGCCGGCGCCGACGTCATCATCGTCACCGCCGGTGTCGCCCGCAAGCCGGGCATGAGCCGCGATGATCTCCTCGGCATCAACCTCAAGGTCATGAAGGCCGTCGGCGAGGGCATCAAGGCCAACGCCCCCAACGCCTTCGTCATCTGCATCACCAACCCCTTGGACGCGATGGTCTGGGCGCTCCGCGAATTCTCGGGCCTCCCCCACCACATGGTCGTCGGCATGGCCGGCGTCCTCGACAGCGCCCGCTTCCGCCACTTCCTCGCCGACGAGTTCAAGGTCAGCGTGAAGGACGTGACCGCGTTCGTCCTCGGCGGCCACGGCGACACCATGGTGCCCGTGGTGGAATACAGCACGGTCGCCGGCATCCCCATCCCCGACCTCATCAAGATGGGCTGGTCCACCAAGGAACGCATCGACGCCATCGTCCAGCGCACGCGCAGCGGCGGCGGCGAGATCGTCGGCCTTCTGAAAACCGGCAGCGCCTATTACGCCCCCGCCACCAGCGGCATCGAAATGGCCGAGGCCTATCTCAAGGACTACAAGCGGGTGATCCCCTGCGCAGTGAACCTGACCGGCCAGTACGGCGTCGACAATCTCTACGTCGGCGTGCCTTGCGTGATCGGCGCCGGCGGCGTCGAGAAGGTCGTCGAAATCGCCCTGACGCCCGAAGCCAAGGCCAACTTCCAGGTCTCGGTCGACGCGGTCAAGGAACTGCTCACGGCCTGCAAGGCCATCGACCCGTCGTTGGCGTGAGGCGCTCGGCGAACATCCTTGGCGCGCTCCTGGCGTCGGTTGCCGTGGCTTCGGCCGCCGGCGCTGCGATCGTGGAAGAAACGGCCACCGCCGCCCTCTTCAGCAAGACCTGCGTTGAGGGCGGCCTGCAGTTCGAGACCTGCGAGGCAGCCATCGCCGCCGACCCGGAATGGAAGCCATTGCCGGGCAACATGATCGATGTCCCCGCGTTCGGGGTCACCAAGTCTCAGTCGCCGAACTTCAACTACAGCAAGCCTCTCTCCGAAAAGACATGGCAGCGCAGTTTCGAGGGTCGGACGGTGTACGCCGTGCTCGCTCGTTTCGATCCGACGCGGCGTTACCGTTCGCTGTGCGCCCTCGTTGTCCCGAATGTCGAGAATGCGCTTCCGCATTGGGACGCCTTCAAGGGCGTCGCCCAGTCAGCTGGCCTGAAAGCCAAGAGCGTCGATCTGGTGCACTATGTGGAGTATTCCGGACAGCCACATGGAACCCCTGTCCGAATGGACATGTTCTCGCGCAGCCTTGTCCTGGGCCAAGGCGAAAAGACCCTCCACATGACCGTTGCATTCCAGCCCTGATCACTATCCTGTCCCTTCCGAGACATAGGACCATAAACGCATGAACATTCACGAATATCAGGCCAAGGAACTGCTCGCCAAATGGGGCGTGCCGATCCCCAGGGGCGTCGCCGCCTTCTCGGTCGCCGAAGCCGTCGCCGCAGTCTCCCAGCTGCCGGGGCCGCTCTATGTCGTGAAGGCGCAGATCCACGCCGGCGGCCGCGGCAAGGGCAAGTTCAAGGAATTGCCGCCCGAAGCCAAGGGCGGCGTCCGCCTCGCCCGCTCCGCCGATGATGTGAAGGCCGCCGCCACCGACATGCTCGGCAACACCCTCGTCACCATCCAGACGGGCGCTTCGGGCAAGCAGGTGAACCGCCTCTACGTCACCGACGGCGTCGACATCGCCAAGGAATTCTATCTCGCTTTCCTCGTGGACCGCGCCTCTGGCCGCGTCGCCTGCGTCGCCTCCACCGAAGGCGGGATGGACATCGAAACGGTCGCCCACGACACGCCGGAAAAGATCCGCACCTTCACCATCGATCCGGCCACCGGCTGGCGCCCCCACCACGGCCGCACCGTCGCCGCAGCACTCGGCCTCACCGGCGATCTCGCCAAACAGGCGGGCGACACCTCGGCCAAGCTCTACGCCGCCTTCATCGGCACGGATGCCTCCCAGATCGAGATCAACCCGCTCGCCGTGACTGACGACGGCAAGCTGATGGTCCTCGACGCCAAGGTCGGCTTCGACAGCAACGCGCTCGCCCGCCACCCGGACCTGATGGAGCTGCGCGACCTCACCGAGGAAGACCCGGCCGAAGTCGAGGCCAGCAAATACGACCTCGCCTTCATCAAGCTCGACGGCAACATCGGCTGCCTCGTCAACGGCGCCGGTCTCGCCATGGCGACGATGGACATCATCAAGCTGAACGGCGCCGAGCCCGCCAACTTCCTCGACGTCGGCGGCGGGGCAGACAAGGAAAAGGTCACAAACGCCTTCAAGCTGATCCTCGCCGACCCGGCAGTCGAAGGCATCCTCGTCAACATCTTCGGCGGCATCATGCGCTGCGACATCATCGCGGAAGGCATCATCGCCGCCGCGAAGGAGGTGAACCTCAGCGTTCCCCTCGTCGTCCGCCTCGAAGGCACCAACGTCGATCTGGGCAAGGAAATCCTCGCGAAATCCGGCCTCCCGATCGTCTCCGCAGACGACCTCGGCGACGCCGCCCGCAAGATCGTCGCCGAAGTGAAGAAGGCCGCCTGATGTCCATTCTCGTGAACAGCCAAACCAAGGTCATCTGCCAGGGCTTCACCGGCAAGCAGGGCACCTTCCATTCCGAAGCGGCCATCGCCTACGGCACGAAGATGGTCGGCGGCACCGCGCCGGGGAAGGGCGGCTCCACCCACCTCGGCCTCCCCGTGTTCGACACGGTGATGGAAGCCCGCGAGGCAACCGGCGCCGACGCCTCCGTCGTCTATGTCCCGCCCTTCGGCGCAGCAGACGCCATCCTGGAGGCGATCGCGGCCGAAATCCCGCTCATCGTCTGCATCACCGAAGGCATCCCCGTCCTCGACATGGTGCCCGTGAAACGCGCGCTCCAGGGCTCCAAATCGCGCCTCATCGGCCCGAACTGCCCCGGCGTTCTCACGCCCGGCGAGTGCAAGATCGGCATCATGCCCGGCTCCATTTTCTCCAAGGGTTCGGTCGGCGTCGTCAGCCGCTCCGGCACGCTCACCTACGAAGCCGTTTTCCAGACCACCAACGAGGGTCTCGGCCAGACCACCGCAGTCGGCATCGGCGGCGACCCCGTCAACGGCACCAACTTCATCGATGTGCTCGAAAAGTTCATGGCCGACGAAGCCACCAAGTCCATCATCATGATCGGCGAGATCGGCGGCAGCGCCGAGGAAGAGGCCGCCCAGTTCATCAAGGACGAGGCACGGGCCGGCCGAAAGAAGCCCATGGTCGGCTTCATCGCCGGCCCCACGGCCCCCCCGGGCCGCCGCATGGGCCATGCCGGCGCCATCGTCTCGGGCGGCCAAGGCAAGGCCGAGGACAAGATCGCGGCCATGGAATCGGCCGGGATCAAGGTCAGCCCCAGCCCGTCCGAGCTCGGCCGAACGCTGAAGGCGCTCCTGTCGGCCTGAACTTTTTCCCTGTTCGGGCCGTTAACAGACGCATGGCTGCCATACGATGAGTGCAAGCGGTTGAGGAGTTTCGCCTCAACCGCTATCTCCGCACGACTTGGTAATAGGTGAACAGACTGATGCAAGACGAGCAGGGACTTACCCACACCCTGCCACGCCCAAGCTGGGCGCGGCCGAACTGGCCCCTCGTTCCCGATGACGAGCTGACCCTCGCGCTGGATGCGGGGCTTCCCGGCAAGGCCGCCGCAGCCGTCGCCAGGGCTGCAGGAAAGCCCGCGCCGGCCGCCTCGTCCGAAGATGCGCAAAAGGCCGCCCAGGACACCGTCCGCGCCACCATGCTCATCCGCACCTACCGCGTCCGCGGTCACCTCGCGGCCGTGCTCGACCCGCTGGGCCTCGAAGCGCGCAAGCTGCCTGAGGATCTGACGCCCGAGTACCACGGCCTCACCGACCCGAACCGCACCGTCTACATCGGCGGCATATTCGCGGGCATCGAAACCGTCACCGTCGCCGAACTCGTGCAGATCCTCCGCCGCAACTACTGCGGCCACGTCGGCCTCGAGTACATGCACATCAACGATGTGGAAGAGCGCCGCTTCCTGCAGGAAAAGATCGAAGGGGCGACCAAGGAAATCCACTTCACGCCGCAAGGCAAGAAGGCGATCCTGAACAAGCTGATCGAGGCCGAGCAGTTCGAACGTTTCCTCGCCCGCAAATATGTCGGCACCAAGCGCTTCGGCCTCGAAGGCGCCGAAGCCGCGATTCCCGCGCTCGAATCCATCATCAAGGTCGGCGGTGCGCAGGGCGTCCGGGAAATCGTGATCGGCATGCCGCACCGCGGCCGCCTCAACGTGCTCGCGAACGTCATGCAAAAGCCCTACAAGGCAATCTTCCACGAATTCTCCGGCGGCTCCTCCAACCCCGACGATGTCGGCGGTTCGGGCGACGTGAAATACCACCTCGGCGCCTCGACCGACCGCGAGTTCGATGGCAACAAGGTCCACCTGTCGCTCACGCCCAACCCCTCCCACCTCGAAGCCGTGAACCCGGTTGTCCTCGGCAAGGTCCGCGCCACCCAGCGCATCCGCGGCGTCAACCGCACGCTGTCGCGCCCCGACGAGCTGCAGGACGAGGTGCTCCCCGTCCTCCTCCACGGCGATGCAGCGTTTGCAGGGCAGGGCATCGTCGCCGAATGCTTCGGCTTCTCCGGCGTCCCGGGATACTCGACTGGCGGCACGATCCACTTCGTCGTCAACAACCAGGTCGGCTTCACCACCTCGCCGGCCTTTGCGCGCTCCAGCCCTTACCCTTCCGACGTCGCCAAGATCGTCCAGGCGCCGATCTTCCACGTGAACGGCGACGATCCCGAAGCCGTCACCTTCGCAACCAAGGTCGCCACCGAATTCCGCCAGGCCTTCAACCGCGACGTCGTGATCGACATGTGGTGCTACCGCCGCTTTGGCCACAACGAAAGCGACGAGCCGGCCTTCACCCAGCCGCTCATGTACGCGAAGATCCGCGACCATCGCTCGGTCGCCAGCCTCTACGCCGATCGACTGGTCGCAGAGGGCCTTGTCACCGAAGCCGACGTCGCCGCGATGGAAAAGGCCTTCATCGATCGTCTCGAAGCCGATTTCGAGGCCGCGCCCCAGTTCGCCCCCACCAAGGCCGAATGGTTCGGCGGCCGCTGGCTGGGCCTGCACCAGCCGGCTGATCCCGTCACCGCGCGCCGCGCCGCCGAAACCGGCGTGCCCGCCGCGCGCCTGCAGGACATCGCCGCGAAGCTCCACGCCATCCCGCAAGGCTTCACCATGCACCGCACGCTGGAGCGCGTGGTAAAGGCCCGCGAGGCCAGCATCCAGGCCGGCGAGGGCATCGACTGGGCAACGGCCGAAAGCCTCGCCTTCGCAACCCTCGTCTCCGAGGATCCCGAAGGCTATGGCGTCCGCCTCTCCGGGCAGGACAGCGGCCGCGGCACCTTTTCGCAGCGCCACGCCGTCTGGGTCGACCAGCAGACGGGCAAGAAATACGCCCCCATCAGCGCGGTCGTGCAGCCCGACTCCTCGGCCTTCTTCGAGGTGTTCGACAGCCCGCTCTCCGAATTCGGCGTGCTCGGCTTCGAATATGGCTTCGCCCTTGCCGACCCGAAGACGCTGGTGATGTGGGAAGCCCAGTTCGGCGATTTCGCCAACGGCGCCCAGGTGATGATCGACCAGTTCATCGCCGCCGGCGAGGCCAAGTGGCTGCGCGCCAACGGCCTCGTGATGCTGCTGCCCCACGGCTATGAAGGCCAGGGCCCAGAGCACAGCTCGGCCCGCCTCGAACGCTATCTGCAGCTCTGCGCCGAAGACAATCTCCAGGTCGCCAACTGCACCACGCCCTCCAACTATTTCCACATCCTCCGCCGCCAGATGCTGCGCGAGTTCCGCAAACCGCTCATCATCATGACGCCGAAGTCGCTGCTCCGGCACAAGCGCGCCGTCAGCACGCTCGCCGACATGGACGCAGGCTCCAGCTTCCACCGCTGCCTCGACGATCTGGCGACCCCGCCGGCCGACAAGGTGAAGCGCCTGATCCTCTGCACCGGCAAGGTCTATTACGACCTCGCCGACGAGCGCGACGCCCAGAAGCGCGACGATGTCTACATCCTGCGGGTGGAGCAGCTCTACCCGTTCCCGGGTGATGTGGTCGCCGACTATGCAAAGCGCTTCCCGAACCTCGAAACGGTCGTCTGGTGCCAGGAAGAGCCCAAGAACGCCGGCGCCTGGTTCTTCGTCGAACCGCTCATCGAAGAGGCGCTCGGCCGCCGCGCCACCTATGCCGGCCGCGCGGCTGCCGCCTCGACCGCCACGGGCCTTGCCCGCCGCCACGCGGCCGAGCAGGCGAAGCTGATCCACGAAGCACTCGGCGAGGACCGCAAGGCCGTTCGCGCCGCAATCCGCTCCAGCCTGAAATCGTCGGCCTCCAAGGCCGCCTGAGGGGACACACATGGACGTTGTCATTCCGACGCTCGGGGAGAGCGTGACCGAGGCCTCGATCGGCCAGTGGCTGAAGAAGCCCGGCGACGCGGTAAAGGCCGATGAACCGATCGTCAGCCTCGAGACCGACAAGGTCGCCGTCGAAGTGAACGCCCCGGCCGACGGCGTGCTCACCGAACAGCTCTTCAAGGAAGGCGACACCGTCCAGGTCGGCGCCGTGATCGCCCGCCTCAATGCCGGCGCAACGGCGGCCGCTGCCCCGGCAGCTGCTGTGGCCCCCGCGCCGGTCGCTGCTCCGGCAGCCCCGGCTCCAGCACCTGCCGCCCCTGCAGCCCCGGCGCCGGCCCCCGCCTCCGCCCCCACCACCGGCCCCACCGCTCGCCGCAAGGCCGCCGAAGGGGTCGACATCTGGCCGTGGCGCAAGAACGACGACGGTGCCGAGGCCGCGCCCGTCAGTGCCCCCGCCCGCCGCGAGGAACGGGTCCGCATGACGCGCATCCGCCAGACCATCGCAAAGCGCCTGAAGGAAGCACAGAACACGGCGGCAATGCTCACCACCTTCAACGACGTCGACATGACGGCGGTGATGGAGGCGCGGGCCCGCTACAAGGACAGCTTCGAAAAGAAGCACGGCGTCCGTCTCGGCTTCATGTCCTTCTTCGTGAAGGCCTGCGCGCTCGCCGCCAGGGACGTGCCCTCGGTCAACGCGCGGCTGGACGGCGACGAGATCGTCTTCCACGATTACATGGACGTCGGCGTCGCGGTCTCCGGCCCCGGTGGCCTCGTCGTCCCCATCCTGAAGGACGCGCAGGCCAAGGGCTTCGCCCAGATCGAGCTGGAGATCGCCGACTTCGGCAAGCGCGCCCGTGACGGCCAGCTCAAGCTCGAAGAACTCCAGGGCGGCACCTTCACCATCTCCAACGGCGGTGTCTTCGGCAGCCTGATGTCCACCCCCATCCTCAACCCGCCGCAATCGGGCGTGCTGGGGATGCACCGCATCGAGGAACGCCCCGTGGTCGTGAACGGCCAGATCGTCATCCGCCCGATGATGTACCTCGCGCTCAGCTATGATCACCGCCTGATCGACGGCCGCGAGGCGGTCACCTTCCTGGTCCGCGTGAAGGAGGCCCTCGAAGACCCGGTCCGCCTCCTGATCGACCTTTAAGTTGTTGTCATCCCAGCGAAAGCTGGGACCTCGTGCCGACCAAGAACCAACCGCAGGACAGCCCAAATGGCCGACTTCGACGTCATCATCATCGGCTCCGGCCCGGGCGGCTATGTCGCCGCCATCCGCGCCGCCCAGCTCGGCCTGAAGGTCGCCTGCGTGGAAAAGCGCGCCACGCTAGGTGGCACATGCCTAAACGTCGGCTGCATCCCGTCCAAGGCGCTGCTCCACGGCTCAGAGCTCTACGCCGAGGCCGCGCACGGCGAACACACCAAGTTCGGCATCGGCTACGGCCAGGTCTCGATCGACCTCGCGAAGCTCCGCGCCGAAAAGGACAAGGCCGTCAAGGAGCTGACCTCGGGCGTCGAATTCCTGTTCAAGAAGAACAAGGTCACCTGGCTCAAGGGCGAGGCGAAGTTCGTCGACGCAAAGACCATTGATGTCGCCGGCGAGAAGCACAGCGCCCCCAACATCGTCATTGCCACCGGGTCCGAAGTCGCCTTCCCCCCGGGCCTCCAGCCCGACGGCGAAGTGATCATCACCTCCACCGAAGCGCTCGACCTGCCCGCAGTCCCCAAGCACCTTGTCGTCGTCGGCGGCGGCTACATCGGCCTCGAAATGGGCAGCGTCTGGAACCGCCTCGGCGCCAAGGTCACGGTCGTCGAATTCGCCCCCACCATCACCCCCGCGATGGACGCCGACATCGTCGCCGAATTCGCCAAGATCCTCACCAAACAGGGCCTGACCCTCCGCACCGGCACCAAGGTCACGAAGATCGACCGCAGCGGCAAGGGCGCAATCCTCACCCTCGAACCCGCAGCCGGCGGCGCCTCCGAAACCCTCGAGGCGTCACACGTCCTCCTCTCCGCAGGCCGCCGCCCCAACACCGATGGCCTAAACATCGCAGCCGCCGGCCTCGCGCTCGACGCGAAGGGCCGCATCCCCACCGACCATGATCTCCGCACGCCCGTCCCCGGCATCTGGGCCATCGGCGACGTGATCGAAGGCCCGATGCTTGCGCACAAGGCCGAGGACGAGGGTGTGGCAGTTGCCGAGCATATCGCCGGCCTGAAGCGCCCGCTGAACCACGCGGTCATCCCCGCCGTTGTCTACACCCAGCCCGAAGTGGCAACCGTCGGCCTCACCGAAGCCGAAGCGAAAGCAAAGGGTCTCACCGTCAAGGTCGGGAAATTCCCCTTCCTCGCCAACAGCCGCGCCAAGACCAACCGCGACACGGCCGGCTTCGTGAAGGTGATCGCCGATGCCGAAACCGACCGTGTCGTCGGCGTCCACATCATCGGCCGCATGGCAGGCACCATGATCGCCCAGGCCGCCCAGGCCATGGAGTTCGGCGCATCGGCCGAGGACATCGCCTACACCTGCCACGCCCACCCGACCCACGCCGAGGCGCTCAAGGAAGCTGCCCTGGCGGTCTCGGGCAAGGCCATCCACATCTAGCGCCCAGCATGGCCGGCTGGTTCCGATCCTTCCTGGAACGCTCCGGCCTCCTCGATCCGGACCCGGTGGAGCAGTTCGCGGGCGACGACGCGGCCATGGCCGAAGCCCGCCGACAGGCCCAGGCCGGCCTCGCCGACTATTGGGCCCGTTTCGAAGCCCCCGCCGACGACGAGGAGGCCTTCATCGTCAAGGTCAGCCTCCCCTGGGGACAGGCCTTCGAAACCATCTGGGCCGTCCCGCGTGCAAGGGTTGCGAACCTCGTCACCGTCGAGCTCATCAACCGCCCGCAAAACCGCGCCCACCAGCTCGGCAAGGTCCTCGATGTCTTCGAATCCGACATCGTCGACTGGGCCTACCGCCGCGCCGGCGTGCTGCAGGGCGGCTTTTCCGAACGCCTGATGCTCGACCGCATGCCGCCCAAGCTCGCCGCCGCCAAGCGCGCCGACTATGGCTGGTAACGGCCCGCCATGATGGACCAGGCCGCCCTCGACGAGCTTCGCCGCATCTTCATCGCACTCGATTATCTCGGCGTCGCGATCTTTGCCGTTACCGGTGCCCTCGTCGCCGCCCGCGCGCGGCAGGATTTCGTCACCTGCGCCTTCTTCGCCGGCATGACAGGCATGGGCGGCGGCACCATCCGCGATCTCCTCATCGGTGCCCCCGTCTTCTGGATCCGCCAGGAATGGTTCGTCGCCGTCTGTCTCGCCGCCACCTTCGCTGTCTGGCTGCTGCGCACCGACCGGTGGCCCGGCAAGCCGCTGCGCTGGCTCGATGCCGTCGGCCTCTCGGCCTATTGCGCCTTTGGCTCGCTGAAGGCCCTCAGCTTCGGAATCGCGCCCGTGCCGGCCATGCTGATGGGCGTCATCACCGCCACCTTTGGCGGGGTCCTGCGCGACATGGTCGCCGGCCAGCCCTCCATCCTCCTCCAGCGCGAAATCTACGTCACCGCTGCAATCGCTGGCGCCACCACAACCGTCCTGCTGTCAGCGGGCTTCGGCCTCAACGGCTGGATCGCAGGCGGGGCAGGGGCAGCATGCGCCTTCGCAATCCGCGCCGGCGCAATCGCGCGCGGCTGGAAACTCCCCATCCACCCCGGCTAGCCGGATCGTCGCTGCCGCGCGACGGCAAACAGCAGGCCGCCCACCCCCAGCGCCGCTGCCAGCTTCCACCAGGCCTCGGCCTCGTTCTGCGCCAGCGCCCACAGGCAAACGGCCGTTCCCGTCACCATCGCTGCAACCAGCGGCCAGCGCGGCATCGCCCGTTCGCCCGCCTGCACCCGCAGCCGGGGAAGCGCCGCATAGATCATCAGGAACAGCAGCAGCCGTGCGACCACCCCCAGCACCGCAAGCACCACGAAGCCGCCACTCAGCGCCAACAGCAGCGCCGCCGCCACGAAAAACCAAAGCGCATTGGCCGGTGTCCCGAAACGCGGGCTCAACCGGCCGAACCAGCCGGGCAGCTGCCCACCCATCGCCATCGCCCGCAGCAGGTGCGGCGTCGTCATCAGGTTGCCGTGCAGGTTCCCGGTCAACGAAGCCAGCGCAACTGCAATCATCAACAACCCGCCGGCAGGCCCGGCCACCGCAGCCCCGAACGCGATCAGCGGTGCATCGACACCCGTTCCCGTCTGCGCCGGATCGACCGCCGTATAGGCCAGCTGGATCAGGAAATAGAGCAGGGCGGTCGCCACGATCGTCTGCAGCAGCGCCCGCGGGATGGTGTGCCGCGCGTCCCGCGTTTCCCCTGCCGTCACCATCGCATTCTCGAAGCCGACAAAGGCATAGAAGATCACAAGTGCGCTTGCCTCCAGCCGCGACAGCGGCGGCAGCACCGCCACAGCCGGCAGATCCCGCCAGAACAGGGCCAGCCCTGCAATCGCCATCAGGATCAACGGGGCCGCCTTCAGAAGCGTGCTCCATTCCAGCAGCCGGATCGCGCCCTTTAACCCCAGCCAGTTCGCAATCCCCAGCCCGCCCAGCAGAGCCACCACGAAGAGGGACTTCAGCGCCGCGTCGCCCGCCACCGGCAGCACGGCCACGACATAGGCAGCCGCAACCGTCGAATTCGCTGCAAGTGCCGTCGCCTTGGCAATCGTGTACAACCAGCCCGCCTGAAACCCCGCCAGCGGCCCGAACGCCTGCGTCACATAGGCCTGCGGCCCGCCGCTCACGTCGAACCGGGCAGCCACCGCCGCCAGCGGCACGGCGACCACCAGCATCAAGACCCCGAACAGCGGAAACAGCCAGGGCCCGAAGGCGCCGAACTCCGTGAACACCAGGCCGGGCAGGGCAAAGATGCCGGCGCCCACCACGCCGTTGAACGCCAGGAAACCGGCCGCAAGCCCCCCGATCTGCCGGGGCAGCGCCGTCACGCCAGTGGCAGTTGCAGCGCGCGCGTCATCTGCGGATCCTCGCCTGTCGCGATGCTCCGCCGCGTCGTCGGTACGGCAATATCGGGCATCAACCCCGCATCTGGCGGATTGCCGGGTGGAAAAAAGCCGATCAGCGGCAAGTCCATTTCCAGCCGGCTTTCGGGGAGCCGAAGGAAGAAGAACGACCCGCCGTTGATCCCCCGCTGATTGCCGCCGGTCGGCTCACCCAGCAGCACGCCAAGGCTGTTTCCCCGCACCGTCCGCGCGAACTGGAAGGTCGCCGAGCTGTTTGCGCTGTCGATCAGCACGATCAGCTTCGCCGTCAGCCGCGCTCCGTCCGCCGGCGCAATCACATCGGCCTCGCCAGTCGGAAGCGTATAGAACCCCTCCGCATCCGGCCCGCGCGCGTCCTTCCCAAGCGTGTGAAAGCCAGGATCCCATGTGTCGAGATGCGGGCGCATGTCGGGCGGCGTCTCGCGGAACCGCACCCGCCGCGCCGCGCCTTCCTCGGCCAGCGGAGCGCCGATCACCCGCGCGAGGATCGGGTCCCCGCAATCTTCGCCCCCCTCGTTGCCGCGCAGGTCCAACACCAGCCGCTTCGAGCCGCGCGCGATCGTCTCGTCGATCACACCGGTCAGCCAACTGCGCCAGTCCCACTTGCTGTTGTAGGTGGCCCAGTCCGGCATCGTGAGGATCGTCGCGTCGCCTTCGTGGCGGTGCATCCAGCCGCGCTGCGCGTCCTCGGTCGCAGCCTCCCGGCTGTCGAGCCCCAGCAACGGCATCTCCACAAGAACGGCATCACCGCGCGGCGGCTCCAGCAGCAGCTTCGCCGACCGCGGCGCAGGCGTCCGGTCCAGCGCCCACATCACGTCGAACGCCTCCCAGCGCGAGGAGCCCTCGCGAACCTCCATGTTGGCGATCCGCTTGAAATCATTGCCGCCATCGGCCCGCGCAAGCGGCAGCATCCGCGCCAGCAGGCTGCCATCCGCCGCGCCGTCGATCGTCGAAACCCGCGTGCCCCGCACCAGCGCCGGGTGGGCCACCAGCGGCTTCGTCACGATCATCTGCCGGTCGATCCAGCGGAAATGGAAGGGCAGCCGGTCAGCCCGCGCGCTCATCACCCCGGCCCACAATTTCCCCATGTTGAAGGGGCTCACATAACTGTGCCCGCAGCGCACGGCCGCGGCTGCCCGGTTGAAGGCCAGCCAGAACTGCCCATGATGTTCGGCTGCAACCGCCTCCCGATCAAGCCGTTCGCGCACGGCGCGCCACCGGGCAGGCGTCAGGTACCGATACAGTCCGGGGTGCAGCGTCTCATAGGCTCGGGCAAACAGCGCCGCATCGGCCAGCCGGCCGGCCTTGCCCGGAAGAATCGGCGCCGCCGCCTGTGCCTGCAGGGCCGAGGGTGCCAGCGCTGACAGCGCCCCTGTCGACGCGCCAAGGATGTCGCGGCGCGTCCAGCCTGCCTCAGTCAAGCAGGCGAGCCCGCAGCACCTCGCCAACCGATTTGATCGCCGGCCCCTCACGCGACGGGATGGTATAGCCCATGCAGGTCAGGCAATGCGCCTGCACCGTCGGCCCCCTGGCAACTGACACGGCCGCCTCCACCTGCGCCGCCGCCTTCAGCCGCGAAACCATAACCGCCCGCGCCAGCGCGTCCTTCGGCATCGCGCTGCCGCCCTCCAGCCCGGAAAGCAGCTGCACCAGGAACGGCTGCGGCGGGCTCATCACCTTCACCCGCGGCTCGCCCTTGATCCCCGCGCGCTTCCCCGCCTCACGGACGGCGGCCTGCAGGTCGCCATACTGGTCGACCAGCTTCAGCTCCTTCGCCCGTGTGCCAGACCACACGCGCCCTTCCGCAATCGGCGCAACGTCGGCCACCGGCATCTTGCGCGCCGTCGACACCCGGGTCAGGAACTGGCGATAGATATCCTCCACGCCGGACTGGATCAGCGCCCGCGCAGGCTCGTTCAGCCCGCCGACGATATCCGGCTGTCCGGAAAAGGGGGTCGTGCGCACGCCGTCGGTCGAAATCCCGAGCTCCTGCAGCGTGCCCTGGAAGGTCGGGATCACGCCGAACACCCCGATCGAGCCGGTGATGGTCGCCGGGCTCGCGAAGATGCTGTCCGCGCCCGTCCCGATCCAGTAGCCGCCGCTCGCTGCAACCGGGCCGAAGCTCGCGATGACCGGCAGCTTTTTCGCCCGGGCTTCCTCCATCGCCAGCCGGATCTGCTCCGACGCCGTCGCCGATCCGCCACCCGAATCAACCCGCACCACAAGTGCCTTCACATCGCTGTCGGCAAGCGCGTCCTCGATCAGCTGGCTGATGGTGTCTCCCCCGGCAGCACCCGAAGGCGCCTCGCCGTCCACGATGGAGCCTGCCACATGCACGACCGCCACGGCAGGTCCCGACTGGTTGGCAGGCTTGCGCGCCGCCCAATAGTCGCGGAAATCGATCCGCTTGAAATCGCCGGGCCGATCCGGGTCGTCGCCTTCGCCCAGCTGCGTCTTCAGCCGTGCGGCCCAGCCGTTGCGGCTGATCACCTCGTCGACCAGCCCCGCCCCCTTCGCAAGCTCGGCCTGGCTCTGGTTGGCGCCGGCCACCCGCTGCGGCCAGCTTTCCAGCAGGGCCGCCACGTCCAGCTCCTGCCGCTGCCGCTGCACGCCGCTCCTCCAGCTGGCCCACAGGTCGTCGGCCAGTTGCTGGTCGGCGGCCTTCGCCTCGGGGGATGCCTCCGAGCGCGTGAAGGGCTCGACGAAGCTCTTGTAGGTGCCCACGCGGAACACCTCCACATTCACCTTCAGCTTGTCGAGCGCGTCCTTGAAATAGAGGTTGCTGCCGCCCGGTCCCGTCAGCACCACGGCGCCCATCGGGTCCAGGGCGATGCTGTTGGCGTGCGATGCCAGGTAATAGCCGTCATCCCCATAGGCCGTCGCCCAGGCCTCGACGGTCTTCTTCTTCGCCTTGAACCGGTCCAGCGCAGCGCCGACGCTTTCCAGGTTCGCGAGGCCGCCGCCGAGGAAGCTGTCGAGGTCCAGCGTGATGCGGCTGATCGCGGGGTCCTCGGCAGCCCGGTCGATCGTCTTCACGAGGGTCAGTGTCTCGATCTCGGGCACGACCTCCTCGCCGCCCAGCAACGCCAGCGGCGTCGGTTCGCTCGCCTGGTCCACCAGCAGCCCATCCATCTCGATATGCAGCGCGGCTCCATCCGGCACATTCGCGATCGGCGCCCGCATCGAGAAGCTGGCCCACAGCGCTCCGAACAGCAACAGCATGAAGACAAGGACCAGTGCGTCCTTCACCCCGACGAGGAAGCCCCAGACGCCCTTCAGGAATTGCATTCAACCCACTCCGCTGACCAAGCCCGAGACTTAGCGGCTGTGCGTGAAACTGCAATGGACGTGCACCCGCCGGGACGTCGCAGCCGTTGACACATCGCCTGTCGCCGGGCAGCCCTTCATCCCATGGACATTCGCAGGGACGATCTCGACGCCGCGGTCTCCGCCGGCATTCTCGATGCTGCCGCGCGCGATCGGCTGCTGGCCTTCGTCCGCGCCCGGGCCGAAGGCGCAGCAGGCCCCGACAACGAGAGTTTCCGCCTGCTCACCGGCTTCAACGACATCTTCGTGACCCTGGCCTGCCTTCTCGTCCTCGGCGCCATTCCGTCACTTGTCCCGGGCCTTGCGGCTGCCGGTCTCGTCGCAGCCGCCAGCTGGGGGCTCGCCGAATATTTCACCGCCCGTCGCCGCATGGCGCTCCCTTCGATCCTGCTCCTGCTGGCATTCGTCGGCGGTGTCTTCGCCTTCACCTTCCTTGCGATCAGCGGCGGCAGCCACTGGGCGCTCGCCCTGAAGCTGGCCCGGATCCAGGGTCAGACGGCAGCCTTCTTCGCGCCGTTCATCGTCGCCGGCCTTGCAGGCGCCGGGGCTGCCGCCCTCCACTGGCGCCGCTTCCGGGTGCCCATCACGCTGGCAGCCGGTGCGGCAGCGCTCGCAGCCGGCGCCATCGGGCTTGCAGGCGCCCTGTTCGGCGCAGAGCGGAGCGTGCTGTTCGCAGCCCTCCTGTCAGGCTTCACGGTCTTCGCGATTGCCATGCGCTACGACATCAGCGACCGCGAGCGCCTTACCCGCAACACCGACATCGCCTTCTGGCTGCATTTGCTGGCGGCCCCGCTGATCGTCCATCCGGTCTTCGCGCTCTCCGGCCTGCTCGATGGGTCCCCCGGGCCGGGTGCCGCCGCCCTTGTCCTCATGGTCTATCTGGTGCTGACCCTGATCGCGCTCGCGATCGATCGCCGTGCGCTTCTCGTCTCCGCGCTGGCCTATGTGATCTTCGCCCTGCAGGGCCTGTTCGAAGCCGGCCAGGTCGCAGCCGGGTTCGGGCTCACCGCCCTCGTCCTCGGCAGCTTCCTCGTCATGCTTTCGGCGGCCTGGGGCTCCCTTCGGCGTCGCCTTCTGCTGCATCTTCCGCCGGCGTGGACCGGGCGCTTGCCGCTTCCTGCCTGACACCCGGGGTCCCGGCCGGTGCAGGCCGAATCGCACTCCAGACCGGCTCGCCCCTTGCATCGCGCGGAATCTCGCCCCAGGTGGCAGCGCCGCGCTGCAGCCCGCTCGACGTATAGAGCGGGGCAGGCGCACAGGCCGCACCAAGCAGCGGGGCAACAAGGGCAGAAACCAGGAAAAGCCGTGTCATTCAGTTCACCTCAAGCTTACGCACACGCATGCTCCCCCCAACATGCACGGAATGCCTGATGTCACATGAATGACATGCCGGAAAGAGAACAAGTCGTTGGAATGGGCGCAAAAGGCGACGGAGTGACCCGAAATGGTCGCTTCATCGCCGGCGCAGTCCCGGGCGATATCGTCGGTGCAGACGGCTCCATCCTCAGCCATGGCCCGAACCACATCGCGCCCGCCTGCCGCCATTTCGGCACCTGCGGCGGCTGCCAGATCCAGCATGTCGCCGATCCGGCCATCGCCGATTTCGCCCGCGATCGCGTGCTCCAGCCCCTCGCCCGTGTCGGGGTCACCCCTGCCGACGTCCGGCCGGTCCACCTGTCGCCCCCGGGCGCCCGCCGACGCGCCGCAATGCGCGCCACCCGCACCGGCGGCGAGGTCCGCCTCGGCTTCAATGCCGAGGGCGCGCACAGCCTCGTCGACATGCAGCAATGCCCGGTGCTCCACCCGGCCCTGTTCGCGCTCGTCGCCCCGCTCCGCCGCATCCTCGCCCCCCATCTCAAGGAACGGTCGGCCATCGGCATCACCATGACGCTGACGGAGTCAGGCGTCGACCTCCTGCTCGCCAACCTGCAGGCCAACAGCCTCCCCCTGATCGAGGGCCTCACCGATTTTGCCCGCACGCACGGCCTCGCCCGCCTCTCGGTCGAAGGCCCGATGGGCGTCGAAACCCTCGTCGCCGCCGGCGATCCCGCCGTCCGCCTCGGCGGCGTCCCCGTCACCTTGCCCCCGGCCGCCTTCCTCCAGGCAACCGCCGACGGCGAGGCTGCACTGGTCGCCGCTGTCCTCTCCATCATCGGCAGGGCAGGGCGGGTCGCAGACCTCTTCGCCGGCAGCGGCACCTTCGCGCTCCCGCTTTCCGCAACCTCCACTGTCGAGGCCGTCGACGGCGCAGGCCCCGCAATCCGCGCGCTCGAGGGCGCCGCCCGCCGGGCAGGGCGCTCCATCACGGTCCAGCACCGTGATCTCTTCCGCCGTCCGCTCAGCGCGGCGGAACTCGCCCCGTTCGACGCGGTCGTCATCGATCCGCCCCGCGCAGGCGCAATCGCCCAGACGGAACAGCTCGCGCTCTCGAAGGTCCCCGTCATCGCAGCCGTCAGCTGCAACCCCGCCACCTTCGCCCGCGACGCCGAGCGCCTGGTGGGCGGCGGCTACACCCTCCACCGCCTCTGGCCCATCGCCCAGTTCCGCTGGTCCACCCACATCGAACTCGCCGCCGAATTCCGCCGCTAGGCAGGCTTGAAGCCGCATCCGGCGGCTGATACGCCTGAACGCGAGAGAGACCGGAAGGAGCATCCATGCGCCAATTCCCTCTCCTCTTCCTTGTCTGTTCGGTCCTGATGGCGGGCGCCGCCTTCGCCCGGACCTTCGATCCCCGCCAGCACCGCGCGCCGCTGGCCGGCGCCCCGACCAGCGTCATGGTCCTGGGCGTCCCCCATCTTTCCGGCTTGCCCGAGACCTTCGATCCCGCCAATCTCGCGCTGCTGCTCGACAGGCTTCAGGGCTGGCGTCCGGATCGAATCCTGATCGAGGGACTGTCCGGCCAGCAGTGCGACATGCTTCAGCGCCACAAGGCGCAGCTCCCGGACGTGGCCACGACCTACTGCATGGACACCGGGCCTGCTGCAGCGGCTTCGGGCCTCGACGTCCCGGCGGCCCTTGCGGCGATTGACAGCAGGCTTGCCGACTGGCCCGCCGAGCCCACTCCGGCCCAGCGCAGGGAACTCGCCTTGCTGTTCCTCGCCGCAGGCGAACCGGCCCCCGCCCTTGTCCAGTGGCTTCGGCTTCCCCCGGCCGAACGTCGCGCCGCAGACCGCCTCACGCCCGAACTCGCGGCCTTCCTCGACGCCACCATCACCCGCCGGAACGAAAATTACCTGATCGCAGCCGTCCTCGCATCGCGCCTCGGCCACGAGCGCGTATGGATGATGGACGACCACAGCGCCGACATCGTCCAGCAGGGTTTGGGCGAGGACTTCGACAAGGCCATCATGTCACTCTGGCAGAACCCTGCCGTCGATGCCCGCCTTGCCCAGGAAAAGGCGGTGCAACGGGGTGCTGTCACCCCCCGAGCGACGCTCGACATGTTCCACCATTACAACGAACCCGCCGAAGCCGAACGCGCCTTCGCAACCGATTTCGGCGCAGCCATGGGGCAGGACACGCCCCAGCTCCACGGCCGTCGCTATCTCGGATGGTGGGAAACCCGGAACCTCCGCATGGCCGCCAACATCCGCGAGGTTGCTGCCGTCGTGCCCGGCAAGCGCTTGCTCGTCATCACCGGCGCCAGCCACAAGGGCTATCTCGACGCCTATCTCGATCTCATGCACGACATGAAGGTCGAAAGCCCGCTCCCGCTCCTCGATTGACCGCGGGATGCGAAAAGGGCGGCCCGTCGCCGGGCCGCCCTTCGATCCGGTCAGCCGAAAAGCTTGGCCCACCCGCGCTTCGGCCGGCTCTTCCACGCACCCCGGTGCCAGGCATCGCTCGCCAGCAGCGGCATCACGCTGCCCGCTTCGGCAAACACCATCTGCTCGTGCACGGTCTGCACCTTGCCCCAGCTCGCAGCCTCCTGCAGCGTCGACGAGGAACATGCCCCGTCGCGCGTATCGGCCACCGTGATCTGCACGGCGTACTTGTGCATCTCCACATCGTCGTGGCCCAGGATCTCGGCGCAGACCACCGTGTCCTGGATGAAGTTCTTCGGCACCCCGCCACCGATCATCAGCAGGCCCGTCGGGCCGGCCTTGATCTTGATGTCGGTCAGCTCGCGGAAGTCCGCAATCGCGTCCAGCACCATATAGGGCTTGCCTTCTTTCATCCGGTCCACCTGGTGCTTCACCAGCCCGAAACCGGCCGACGAATCCACGAACGCCGGGCAGAAGATCGGCACGTCATGCTCGTACGCCAGCTTGACGAGGCTGTTCTCCTTCTTGCCATGCTCGGCCAGATACTTCCCCATCTCGCGGATGAAGGCGCGGCTCGAATAGGCCTTCGGCTCCAGGCTGTTGGCGATCGCACCGATGGTGTGGTCGCAGTCCTGCAGCTGCTCCTCGTCGATGTAGGTGTCGTAGATCCGGTCGATGTAGAGCGAGCGCAGCGTGTTGTCGTTGGGGATCTCCAGCGCCTGGTAATGCTTGTGGCCAAGGCCCTCGAAGAAATCCATGTCCACGATGGTGGCGCCGGTCGCGACAACGGCGTCCACCATGTTCGAACGGATCAGCTCCGCATACAGGTCCATGCAGCCACCGGCCGACGTCGAGCCTGCGATCACCAGGAAGATGGTGCAGTCCTTGTCTTCCAGCATCTGGTTGTAGATGCGGGTCGCCCGCGCGAGATCGCGGCTGGTGAACGACATGTTCGCCATCTGGTCGATGATGGGCCGCGAATCGAAGCTGCGGATGTCGATATGCTCCACCTGCTTCGAAAGCAGCTCGGCCTTCCGCTGCTGATCAATCTGCTCGCTCATCTTTGTCTCCAACGGCAAAAGGGCCCCCACCGCGGCCTCGCGGTGGGGAACTAGTCATGGGAAAATGTGAAACGCTTATGACGCCCCTCAGGAGCGTGCGGCAATCCCCAGCGGCACCACATTCTGCGGCACGCTCGGTTGGCCACCCGCCGGGATCAGCGACGCCATCGGCGCGTCGGAAACAATGACTGTCTCCCCCGAGCCGAAGCCGTTGAACCCCGTGCGCATGGCAGAGCCATAGGCGCCCAGCTGGCCGATCTCGACATAATCGCCCGCCTTGATGTCGCCCGGCAGCGCGAACGGACCCTTCATATGGTCCATGTCATCGCAGGTCGGGCCATAGAAGGCGAAGTCCATCGCTTCAGCTTCGGACGCATCCTCGCGCACCAGCTTCACCGGATAGCGCCATTCCACATGCGCCGCGTCGAACAGCGACCCATAGGCGCCGTCGTTGATGTAGAGCTCGTTCCCGCGCCGCTTCTCCACCCGCACCAGCACGCTGGAATAGTCGGCGGAAAGCGCCCGGCCCGGCTCGCACCACAGCTCCGCGGAATAGCTGATCGGCAGCGACTCATAGGCCCGCTCGATCACCGCGAAATAGGTTTCCAGGCTCGGCGGCTCCATGCCGGGGTAACGGCTCGGAAAGCCGCCGCCCACGTCGATCACGTCCACCGTCACGCCGGCTTCCACGATCGCGGCGCGAACGAAGGCCATCGCGTCCGCATAGGCCGCCGGGCTCATCGCCTGCGAACCCACGTGGAAGCAGATGCCAAGCGCGTCGGCTGCCTGGCGCGCGGCCAGCAGCAGGGCAGGGGCGTCGGCAACGCCGATACCGAACTTGGAGGCCAGGCTCAGCTTGGAATGCGCGGACGAAACCTTCAGCCGAACGCACAGCGTCAGGTCCTCGGCCGGCACGCCGTCGGTGCTGCACGCCCGCACGATCTTCGCCAGCTCCTCATGCGTATCCAGGCTGAAGATCCGC
This sequence comes from Sphingomonadales bacterium, assembly GCA_027490095.1. Lineage (GTDB taxonomy): Bacteria > Pseudomonadota > Alphaproteobacteria > Sphingomonadales > Sphingomonadaceae > Sandaracinobacteroides. The sequence goes on from JAIXYT010000049.1 coordinate 48,981, forward strand.
ACGCCATGCTGGTGATAGGCCTCGGCAATGGCTTCTTCGGCCTTCACCGGGTGCATGAACGCAAGGCAAGCCTGCGGCAGAAGCCCGCGCACCAGCCGCACCTCGGCAATCGAGGCGACGTCATAGTGGCGGATTCCGCCGGCCCACAGCAGCTCGATCAGATGCGGCGAAGGGTTTGCCTTCACGGCATAGAAGCTCTTTCCCGGGAATGCCGAGACGAAGAAGCGGGCCGCGTCGAGCGCGGCTTCCGGGCGGACAAGGGTGACGGGCGCTGCCGGTTGCAGCGCGCGCGCTACCCGAAGCGCGTTATGGTGCTGGTGCAATTCAAGGGACCTCCGGGGAACAGTTGACGTATCGACTGCCTTGCGGTGGAAGTCCCATGGGGCAGCGGAGCGCGCATATGGCGACCCGGACCCCCCATGTAAAGCGGAAAATTGTGACAGTCGGCCCGAGCCTTAGCCTGCAGGCAAATTAACGAATTCAGGCCTGCTTCAGCTTGGCCCCGATGAAGGCCGCAAGCGAGCCCACCGTCTCGAACAGCTCGCCCGAAACCTCGTCGTCGTCGATCAGGATATGGAACCGGTCCTCCAGCGCCGTCAGCACCGTCGCGACCGCCATCGAATCCAGCTCGGGCAGGTTGCCGAACAGCAGGGTGTCGGCCGACAGTTCGGCGGTCACCTGCGGCGCAAGGCCCAACGACACACCCAGCACCTCGGCCACTGCCGAAAGCGTTTCGTCCGGGCTGATCTGGCGATCGAGAGACAGGCTGGCCATCCAACAAATCCCCTCGGAAGGGCGTGTCCGGGCCCCAAGCGGGCCGTTCAAGGCCGCGCGCCTTACTCCCCAAGCCGTCCGGATGCAATGGTGGTGGATTGCTTGTCGCTCACGGGCGAAGCCCTCCGCGGGGGCGCCGCATAAGCGGCGGCGCGCGGTCGCACTTGCGGCCTTAGGCCGAAAAGCACCTGCCATTGCAAGGAAGGGGTTACGTCCATAGATGCTCTATCCATGGCGACCGCCTTTCTCAAGATGCACGGGGCCGGCAACGATTTTGCCATCTTCGATGCCCGGCACGTGGCGCTCGCCATGCCGGCCGAGCGCGTGCGCCGCCTGGCAGATCGGCACCGCGGCATCGGCTGCGACCAGCTGATCGTGATGGAGCCGTCCGACAAGGCCGACGTTTTCATGCGCATCTTCAACCCCGACGGCTCCGAGGCCGAGGCCTGCGGCAACGCCACGCGCTGCGTCGCCCACCTGATGGGCGGCAGCGCCACCATCGAGACCCGAGGCGGCCTCCTCACCGCCGCGGCAGCCGCCGACGGCGTCACCATCGACATGGGGGCACCCCGCTTCGGCTGGGCCGACATCCCGCTCGCCTATGCGATGGACACGGCCGACATGCCCGTCGGCTGGGGCGAGCTGGAGCGTCCGAGCGCCGTTTCCATGGGCAACCCCCATGTGATCTTCTTCGTGGCGGACGCAGCCGCCGTCCCGCTGGAAGCCGTCGGCCCCGAAATCGAATCGGATCCGCTCTTTCCCCAGCGCGTGAACGTCAACATCGCCACCGTCCGCAGCCGCACCCACATGACCCTGCGCGTCTGGGAGCGCGGCGCCGGCCTCACGCTCGCCTGCGGCTCGGGCGCATGCGCCACCTTCGCCGCTGCCCGCCGCCGCGGCCTCGTGGAGGCAAGCGCCACCGTCAGCCTGCCCGGCGGCGACCTCGTGATCTCGGAAACCGCCAACGGCACCCTCACCATGGCGGGCCCCGTCGCACGCGCCTTCCGCGGCGAAACCGACCTGTGAGCGCCACTGTCCTCACCCAAGGCTGCCGCTCCAACCTTGCCGAGCAGGACGCGCTCGCTGCCCTCGCGCCGGCCGGTGCCACCGTCATCAACAGCTGCGCCGTCACGGCCGAAGCCGTCCGCGACGCCCGCGCCGCCGCCCGCAAGGCCGCCCGCACCGGCCCGGTCTACGTCACCGGCTGCGCAGCCACGCTCGAACCGGCCCGCTTCGCCGACATCGCCACGATCATCCCCAATGCCCAGAAGCTGGCGCCGTCCGCCTGGAAACGCTCCACCCCCGGGGCCGCCCCCGGCCAGGGCCTCGCCCGTCCCGCCGTCACCCGCCAGTCCCGCGGCTTCGTCGCCGTGCAGGACGGCTGCGACCATGCCTGCACCTTCTGCGTCACCACCCTCGCGCGCGGCGCCTCCCGCTCGGTGCCCATGGACGATGTCGTGCAGCACGTCCGTGCGCTCGCGGACGAAGGCGTCGCCGAGGTCGTTCTCACCGGCATCGACACCACCAGCTACGGCGAGCAGCTTCCCGGCCGGCCCAGGCTCGGCACCCTCGTGCAGGCAATCCTCACCCGGGTCCCGGCGCTCCCGCGCCTTCGCCTCTCCTCGCTCGACGCCGCCGAAGCCGATCCGGCCCTCCTCGAAGCCTTCGCCGACCCCCGGCTCATGCCCCACATCCACCTGTCGCTGCAGTCAGGCGACGACCTCATCCTGAAGCGCATGAAGCGCCGCCACAGCCGCGCCCAGGCAATCGCGCTCACCGACGCCCTGCGCAACCGCCGCCCCGACATCGCGATCGGGGCAGACCTCATCGCCGGCTTCCCGACCGAAGGAGAGGCCGCGCACACGGGCAGCCTGTCGCTCATCGCCGACTGCGGTCTCGTCCACGCCCACATCTTCCCCTTCTCGCCCCGCCCGGGAACGCCGGCGGCCCGCATGCCGCAGCTGCCACCTGCCGTCGCAAGGGCGCGCGCGGCCCAACTCAGGGCCTGTGCCGCCGAGGCGCATGCAGCCTTCGCCCGCAGCTTCGTCGGCCAACCGCTGGACGTCATCAGCGAAGGCGGGCAGGGGATCACGCCCCATGGCCTTAAGCTGCGCTTCCGCGAGCCGCGAGCCCGGGGCGCACGGCTGACGGTCGTGCCGACAGGCTTCAGGGACGGAACACTCGCCGAATGAGCAGCACCGACGACGTCACCGAAAAGGGCGGCTGGCTCGCCCGCATGCGTTCGGGTCTCTCCCGCTCGTCGGAAAAGCTCGCCCAGAACCTCACCTTCCTCGTCGGCGGCGGCCGGATCGAGGCGGAAGAGCTCGAACAGATCGAGGAAGCGCTCATCGCCGCCGACCTCGGGCCGGCCGTCGCTGCCCGGATCGTCGCGAAACTGGCCGACGCCCGGCTCGCCGGCGGGATCGACATGGCCCGCGTCCGCCAGGTCGCAGCCGACGAGATCGCCGCCATCCTCGCCCCGCTTGCAAAGCCGCTTCTCGTCACCGCCTTCCCCCGCCCGCACACCATCCTCGTCGTCGGCGTCAACGGCACCGGCAAGACGACGACCATCGCCAAGCTCGCCCACAATTTCCAGGAAGACGACTACAGCGTCCTGATGGCCGCCGGAGACACGTTCCGCGCCGCCGCCGTCGCCCAGCTCCAGGTCTGGGGCGAGCGCCTGGGCATTCCCGTGATCTCGGCAAAGCAGGATGCCGACGCAGCCGGTCTGGCGTTCACCGCCATGGAACAGGCCCGCGCCTCGGGTCGCGACGTGCTCCTCGTCGACACCGCCGGACGCCTGCAAAACAAGCAGGGCCTCATGGACGAACTCGCCAAGGTCCGCCGCGTTCTCGGCAAGCAGGCGCCGGGTGCCCCGCACGACACCATCCTCGTGCTCGATGCAACAACCGGCCAGAATGCGCTGAACCAGATCGAGATCTTCCGCGAAGTCGCCGGCGTCACCGGCCTCGTCATGACCAAGCTCGACGGCACGGCGCGCGGCGGCGTCCTGGTGGCAGCCGCCGAAAAGTTCGGCCTCCCCATCCATGCCATCGGGGTAGGCGAAAAGCTGGGCGACCTCCGCCCCTTCGACCCCCACGCCTTCGCCGCAGCCCTCACCGGCGCCGCGCAATGAACGACACCGTCACACCTCCAAAAGAGCTGGACGGCTGGAAGAAGCTCGCCGTCGATCTCGGCCCTCTCGTCATCTTCTTCGCCGCCTATTCCCGCTTCGACATCTTCGTCGGCACAGCCGCCTTCATGGTGGCAACCGCAGTCGCAATGGCCTTCGCCTGGGCGCTCACCCGCCACATCCCGGCCATGACCTGGTTCTCCGCCATCCTAGTCGGCGTGTTCGGCGGCCTCACGCTCTGGCTGAAGGACGAAACCTTCATCAAGATGAAGCCGACCATCGTCTACCTGATCTTCGCCGGAATCCTCGCCTTCGGAAGCCTGCGAAAGCGCAACTATCTGAAATCGATGCTCGGCTCCGCCTTCCAGGGCCTCGACGAGGCGGGCTGGGAACTGCTCACCCGGCGCTGGTGCTGGTTCTTCCTCGTGCTCGCCGCCCTCAACGAGATCTTCTGGCGCTTCTTCTCCACCGACATCTGGCTCCACTTCAAGATCTGGGGCGACACCCTCCTCACCTTCCTGTTCGCAATGGCCCAGATGCCCATGCTGATCCGCCACGGCGTCATCCTGAAAGATGAGCCGCCGGCCGATCGCAACGACGACGGAAACACCCCCAGGCCCTGATGCCCGACCCCTTCGGCACCGTTGGCGCCGCACCTCCACGTCCAATTGCAAACTTCTGTGACAAAGGTCTTTTCAACCCTGTGTTCATTGGCTATGACAAGAATTAACTACAACGCCCACACCCGCCACAAGGCGGGGTGGATCAACATGGGGTCGCACCAATGTTCAGGCAGATCGCCCTCGCGGCGTGTGTTTCCGTCGCGTTCGCCTCGCCGGCTGCCGCCGTCACAATCCTCTTCGGTGGCGCCAACGCAAACCCCTTCAGTCTCACGGGCTCCATCGGAGAGATCGACTACACCCTGTCGGCCGTCCGCTTCACCGCCGCGCCCTCCACGCTCACCAGCTTCAGCCAGCTCGGCGCGCCGCTGCGCCTGCGCGTGTCGGCCCCGGGCGTCGGAGTCGATGGCGGCGCGTCGTCGCCCCAGCTCGACACCAACCAGCCGAACCGCCGCGAGGCGTTCGTCTTCGAAACCAACGTGCCCATCCAGATCGGTGGCCTGCGCCTCTCCTATGTCGACGCCAACGACACGCTGCTCTTCTTCGGCGTCAGGCCCGACGGCGATCTGGTGCCGCTCATCAACTCCGGCACCATCCGCTCGGGCCTCAACGGCGCTGCAAACGTCGTCAACCAGAACGGCCTGAACCAGGGGACCAGCACGCTCACCTTCCCGAGCCCCTGGGGCTATTTCGATCGCTATGTGCTCACCACCCGCGTCGGCGGTGATGTCCGCTTCGGCGGCGACCTCGGCCAGGGCTATCGGCTCGACGCGCTCACCGTGAACATCGTGCCCGAGCCGCAGACCTGGGCTCTGCTGCTCGCCGGCTTCGGCATGGTCGGCCTCTCGGTCCGCCGCCGGAACGCGGCAGCGGCCTGATCTTTTGTAGGCGTAGCGGCCCGCTCCCACTCCGGGACGGGCCGTCGCCTTCTGGTCCGCCCTATTTCTGGTAGCTGCGGATCAGCTGGTCCAGCAGCCGCACGCCATAGCCCCGCGGCCCCTTGGGCACCGTCGGCAGGTCGCTCTCGGCCCGGTCGACAGCCGCCATGTCCACATGCGCCCAGGGCGTCGGCTCGGGCGTCAGGAAGCTGATGAAGTGCGCGGCCGTGCCCGCGCCCGCACGCCCGCCTTCCTTCGAATTCTTGATGTCGGCAATCTCGCTCGCCATGTCCTCGGCATAGCTCGGGTGCAGCGGCATCCGCCACAGCTCCTCGCCCGTGCGCGCGCCGCCTGCAACCAGCCGCGCGGCCAGGTCCTCGTTGCGCGCGAACAGCCCGGAGTATTCCTCGCCCAGTGCCGCCACAATCGCCCCCGTCAGCGTCGCGATGTTCACGATGGCCACCGGATTGTACTGCCGGATCGTCCACTGGTTCGCATCCGCCAGCACCAGCCGGCCTTCCGCGTCGGTGTTGATCACCTCCACCGTCTTGCCGTTCATGGTCCGCACCACATCGCCGGGCCGCTGCGCCCCGCCGCCGGGCATGTTCTCGGCCAGTGCGGCCACGGCCACCACATTGGCCTTCGCCCCCCGCTTCGCAGCCGCGATAGCCGCGCCCACAACGGCGGCAGCCCCGCTCATGTCGCCCTTCATCTCCCACATGCCGGCCGCAGGCTTGATGGAAATCCCGCCCGAATCGAAGGTGATCCCCTTGCCCACCATCGCGATGGGCGCCGCATCGCCCGCGCCGCGATATTCGATCGCCAGCAGCCGCGAAGGCCGCCGCGAGCCCTGGCCCACGCCCAGCAGGCTGCCCATGTTCAGCGCCCGCATCTGGGCCTCGTCCAGCACCGTGATGCGCACGTTCGGCACGCCCTTCAGTTCACGCTGCACTGCCGCCACGAAGCTCTCGGGATAGATGTCGCTCGCCGGCGCCGTCACCAGGTCGCGCGCAAACCGGGTTGCAGAGGCCAGATGCGCGAGATCCCGCTCATAGGCAGCCTGCGCGCCCGCATCCGGTGATACAACCATCACGGGGTTCGCCGGCAGCGCCTTCGCCTCGCTCTTCAGCCGGTCATAGCGATATTGCGCCAGCGCCGCCCCGAACGCCACATAGGGTGCCGATCCGGCCGGCAGCCCGCCAGTCAGGATCGCGATGTCGTTCGGCTCCTCGCGCAGCGCCAGCATCCCCTTGCCCCCGGCATCCGCCAGCGCGGTTTCCTTGGGCGCCGTCAGCGCCTCCATCCCCACCAGAACCACCGTCGGGTGCCCGCCAACGCCGTGCAGCTTCAGGGTCGACAGCGGCTTCGCCTCGAACCGCGCCGCCTTCGCCGCCGCCTGGATTGCAGCCGCCGTCTCCGCCGGCAGCCCCGGCGCCGCCTTTGCCACGTCCAACGGCCCCGCCACCGGAATGATCAGCGAAGCTCCTCCGGGAACGGCCTGCGCCCAGCTTATCGGCCGCTCCGCACTGTTCGCCCGCGTCGAGGGCGCCACGCCCGATCCCACCAGCCCGGCGGGCCGCTCCTGGGCGAGGGCGGGCGCCGCCAGCATCGAGGCCGCAAGCAGGAAGGTGAGGGGGGCAGCGCGCATCTGTGTGTCACTCCGATGAAGGTGGGGCGATCCGCGCCTAGCGCGCGCCCCGGCTGCTGTGAACCCGTCAACGGCGACAGCCGGGGCCGAAACGGCGACCGGCACCCGCGCCTGTCATCCTCCCACCATCATTGAGCGTTTTCTTGTGGACCCCACCGCCGTAGGACAGGGGAAACCTCTGGGGAGAGAGCCAATGCGCGACGCACCGAAATTCTACATCGACGGCCAATGGGTCGATCCCGCCCAGCCGGGCACCATGCTGGATGTCATCAACCCGGCCACCGAGGAACCCATGGGCCGCATCGCCATGGGCAGCGCCGCAGACGTCGACCGCGCAGCCCGCGCAGCCCACGCCGCCTTCGCCAGCTTCAGCCGCACCACGCGCACCGAACGCCTGGAACTGCTCGGCGCAATCGCCGCCGAGTATCAAAAGCGCTACCCCGAAATCGCCGCCGTCATAACCGAGGAAATGGGTGCCCCCGCCTGGCTCGCCATGCAGGCGCAGGCCGCACTCGGCGTCGCCCACTTCCAGACGGCGATGGCCGTCCTCAAGGACTACAGGTTCGAGGAAGACCGCGGCGGCACCATGATCCTCAAGGAACCCATCGGCGTCTGCGGCTTCATCACGCCCTGGAACTGGCCGATCAACCAGATCGCCTGCAAGGTCGCCCCCGCTCTCGCCACGGGCTGCACCATGGTGCTGAAGCCCAGCGAAGTCGCCCCCTTCAACGCCATCCTCTTCGCCGAGGTGCTGCACGCCGCCGGCGTGCCGAAAGGCGTGTTCAACCTGGTCAACGGCGACGGCCCCACTGTCGGCGCCGCCATCTCCAGCCACCCGCTGATCGACATGGTCAGCTTCACCGGTTCCACCCGCGCCGGCATCGAGGTCGCCCGCAACGCCGCCCCGTCCGTCAAGCGCGTCCACCAGGAGCTCGGCGGCAAGTCGCCCAACATCGTGCTCGACAGCGCCGACCTCGCGGCAGCCGTCGGCGGCGGCGTGAAGTCGATGATGATGAACTCCGGCCAAAGCTGCAACGCGCCGAGCCGCATGTTCGTGCCGCGCCCCAAGATGGAAGAGGCCAAGGCCATCGCCAAGGCAGCCGCCGAAGCGATGACCGTCGGCGACCCCAACGGCAACAGCGTGCTCGGCCCGGTCGTCTCCGAGGTCCAGTTCAACAAGATCCAGGGCCTCATCCAGAAGGGCATCGACGAGGGCGCAACCCTCGTCACCGGCGGCCCGGGCAGGCCCGACGGCCTCGACAAGGGCTATTACGTCAAGCCCACCGTCTTCGCCGACGTCACCAACGACATGACCATCGCCAAGGAGGAGATCTTCGGCCCCGTCCTCGCCATGCTCCCCTACGACAGCCTCGACCAGGCGATCGAACAGGGCAACGACACCCCATATGGTCTCGCGGCCTATGTGCAGGGTCCCGAAGCCGAAGCCCGCCAGGTCGCGCTCCGCATGCGGGCAGGGCAGGTGATCCTGAACGGCGCGGGTCCCGACTTCATGGCCCCCTTCGGCGGCTACAAACAGTCGGGCAACGGCCGCGAATGGGGCGACCACGCCTTCGGCGAGTTCCTCGAAACCAAGGCCGTCATCGGCTGGAGCCAGCAGGCCCAGGCCGCCGAATGAGGCGCCCCGGATGACATGGCTGGCGCGGCTGCTCGGCCTAGCCCTTGCGGCCGCGCTCCTCTTTCTCGGCTACGGCTATTGGGGCGCCACGCGCACGCCCGTCGTCGTCCAGGCGACGCATCGCCTGCCAGGCCTCCCGGCCGGCACCCGGCTTCGCGTGCTCCTCTTCAGCGACACCCATTTCGGCCGGCCCGACATGCCCGAGGCCCGGCTGCACGCCCTCGTCGCCCAGGCCAATGCGCTGAAGCCCGATCTCATCCTTCTCGCGGGGGACTATAATGGCGGCAAGATCATCGACATGGAGCCACGGCCCCATCTGGAGCCCGCCGTCCGCCCATTCGCGGCCCTGAAGGCCCCGCTCGGCGTCTTTGCCGTCATGGGCAACCACGACAGCATGCGCTGGGCGCCCTATGTGTTCGCCCGCCAGCCCGGCCCCCGCCTGCTCCTCAACGAGAGCGTGGATGTCGGCCCCCTGATCGTCGCCGGCGCCAACTCCGTGCAGCACGGCGCCGATGTGCCCGGCACGCTCGCCCGCACCCCACCCGGCAAGCCCATCCTCTTCCTGCTCCACGAAGGGGATCAGTTCGCCTACGAAAAGGTCCCGGATCGCCCGGTCCTCGCGCTGTCCGGCCACACCCACGGCGGCCAGATCATGCTCCCCGTCATCGGCTCGCTCGGCGCCCTCTTTCTCGGCCCCACCGCCTGCCGCCGCGGCGCCTGCACCGTCAACGGCTGGCCGCTCCACGTCACCTCAGGAGTCGGCACCAGCTGGCTCCCCCTGCGCATCGGAGTTCCCCCCGAACTGGTGCTGCTGACGCTGACAGATTGATGGCTCGCACAATTCCGTCGTCCCAGCGAAAGCTGGGACCTCCCGCGGATCGAGCACGGGGGTCGGGCCAAGCCCGTCCTCTCCGTGCGGTGCCAATCAGGAAAAGAGAAAGGGTCCGGCAAAGCCGGACTCGTCGGACGGGTCGGCGATAGAGATCGCCGACTCCGCCGGCCGAGGCTTCGGCGAGTCCGTGGATCAGCGCGTGCCGCGCTGACCACGGCCGCCTACGCCTCCGGCAGGAAATCCGGCACGCTCAGATACCGCTCCCCGGTGTCATAGTTGAACCCCAGCACCTTCGCTTGCGGCCCAAGCTCCGGCAGCTTCTGCGCAATCGCGGCCAGCGTCGCGCCAGAGGATATTCCCACCAGCATCCCCTCCATCCGTGCCGCCTTGCGCGCCATCTCCTTGGCGTCGGCCGGGTCCACCTGCACCACCCCATCCAGCAACTCGGTGTGCAGGTTGCCCGGAATGAACCCCGCCCCAATCCCCTGGATCGGGTGTGGAGACGGCTGCCCGCCCGAAATCACCGGGCTCAGCGTCGGCTCCACCGCAAACACTTTCAGCTCCGGCCATTCCGCCTTCAGCACCTGCGCCACCCCGGTAATGTGCCCGCCCGTGCCAACGCCCGTGATGATTGCGTCCAGCCCCCCCGGAAAGTCCGCCAGTATCTCGCGCGACGTCGTGCGCACATGCACGGCGATGTTCGCCGGGTTCTCGAACTGCTGCGGCATCCAGGCGCCCGGCGTTTCGCCCACGATCTCCTGCGCCCGCGCAATCGCGCCCTTCATGCCCTTCTCGCGCGGCGTCAGGTCGAAGGTCGCGCCATAGGCCAGCATCAGCCGCCGCCGCTCCAGGCTCATGCTCTCGGGCATCACCAGGATGATCCGGTACCCCTTCACCGCGGCCACCATCGCAAGCCCGATCCCCGTGTTGCCGCTGGTCGGCTCCACGATCGTGCCCCCCGGCTTCAGCGCGCCCGACCTTTCGGCATCCTCGATCATCGCCAGCGCAATCCGGTCCTTGATCGACCCGCCCGGGTTCTGCCGCTCGCTCTTGATCCACACCTCGGCGTCCGGGAACAGCCGGCTCACGCGGATGTGCGGCGTGTTGCCGATCGTCTCCAGGATGTTCTGAGCCCGCATCGCGCTTCTCCTTCAGCCCTTCAATCTCTCCGGCAGCTCCAGCCGATCCGCATTCCTCAGCTCCGGAAACAGCCGCGCCCATAGCAGGGTCACGCCCAGCGCGAGAAGGCCGCCCCCAACCGTCGCGGCCACCGGCCCGATCGCGGCCGCCATCACGCCCGCCCGGAACTCGCCCAGCTCATTCGACGCGCTCACGAACAGCAGCGCAACGCTCGAAACCCGCCCGCGCATCGAATCCGGCGTGTGCAACTGGATCAGCGACGAGCGCACATACACGCTCACCATGTCGGCGGCCCCCATCACCACCAGGCTCACCAGGCTCACCCACAGGATCGTCGAAAAGCCGAACGCAACCGTCGCAATGGCAAACAGCCCCACATTCAGGAACATCTTCTGGCCCACCCGCTCGCCCAGCGGGTTCCGCGTCAACCAAAGGGCCACCAGCGCCGCCCCCAGCGCAGGCGCGCCCCTAAGCCAGCCCAGCTCGGCCGGCCCCACCATCAATATGTCGCGCGCATAGATGGGCAGCATCGCCGTCGCCCCGCCCAGGATCACCGCGAACATGTCCAGGCTGATCGCCCCGAACACGATCCTGTTGCCCCGCACATAGTCCAGCCCCTCGCGCACCGCCGCAAACCCCCGCGCGCCAGACCCCGCAGGCAGCGTCACCGGCGGAATCCGGAACAGCGCCACAAGCGAAACCGTCAGCAAGGCGCTGGCAATCAGGTAGGGAAGGGGAGGCGCCACATCATAGGCAAGCCCCCCCACCACAGGCCCCAGCACCGCCCCCGTCTGCCAGCCGATCGAATTCCACGCGATTGCCGTCGGCAACACCGCCGGCGGCACCAGGTTCGGCGCCAGCGCGCTCAGCGAAGGCGCCGCAAAGGCCCGCGCCACCCCCAGCGTCACGGCAACCGCAAACAGCGGCCACAAAAGCGTCGAGCCCGCCGCCGCCAGCCAGGCCAGCGCCCCCGCACACAGCAACTCCAGCCCGATCGCCGCCCGCGCGATATGCCTTCGGTCCAGCCGGTCGGCGATCACGCCCACAACAAGGCTCAGCAGGAACACCGGCAAAAACTGCGCCAGTCCCACCAGCCCCAGCAGGAACGCTGCCTGGCGGATCGGCATGTCGGCACGCGCCAGATCATACACCTGCCAGCCGATCACCACGACCATCATGATCTGCGCCAGCGTGGACCCCAGCTTCGCCACGAAGAACGCCCGAAAGGGCTGATAGCCGAAAGGGGAGGGCGAGCGGTCAGACGTCACGCCCTGCTCCCTAGCAGCCCCTCCCCGTCGTTGCGCGGAAACATTTGCTGCACCCGGCCAAAGCCCGCCCCCCCATTTGCAGGGGCTTTGCAGTCCGCCCCGCAATGGCGGAACATATCGCGGGAAAAATGCGACAGACCCGAAACCGGATCGGGCCTCGCCGGGGAGACAGCAAATGCACCAGCGCAGCCGAGCGTCCGTCATCGCCATCGCCGCCCTGCTCGCGCTTGCCGCCTGCAACCAGGCCTCCACCGCGCCCGAAGCCGCCGATGGCGTCGGCGCCGAATGGCTCACCTACGGCGGCACCGCCGATGAACAGCGCCACAGCCGCCTCACCAGCATCAACAAGGACAGCTTGCCGAAACTCGGAGTCGCCTGGACCTACGATCTGAAGACCGGCCGCGGGATCGAAACCACCCCCATCGTCGCCGACGGCGTGATGTACGCCACCTCCTCCTGGTCCGTCCTCCACGCCCTCGACGCGAAAACCGGCAAGGAACTCTGGGTCTATGATCCCGCCGTCGACAAGGCGGTCGGGGTCGATGCCTGCTGCGACGTCGTCAACCGTGGCGTCGCCCTCAAGGTCTGCGTGCTCTTCCTCGGCGTCATCGACGGCCGCCTCGAAGCCATCGACGCGAAGACAGGCAAACGCCTCTGGTCCGTGCAGACAGTCGACCGCTCCAAGCCCTACACCATCACCGGCGCCCCCCGTGTCGTCAAAAACATGGTCCTCATCGGCAACGGCGGTGCCGAACTCGGGGTGCGCGGCTACCTCTCCGCCTACGATACCGCCACCGGCAAGCTCGTCTGGCGCTTCTACACCGTCCCCAACCCGGACATGAAACCCGACGGCGCCGCCTCAGACGCCATCCTCGCCAAACTCGCGAACCCGACCTGGGGCAAGACCGGCCGCTGGACGGCCGACGGCGGCGGCGGCACCGTCTGGGATTCCATCGTCTACGACGAACCCAACAACCAGATCGTCTTCGGCGTCGGCAACGGCTCCCCCTGGAATGCGCAACTGCGCGATCCCGACAGCAAGGGCGACAACCTCTTCATCTCGTCGATCGTCGCCGTCGACGCCGACACCGGCGAATACAACTGGCACTACCAGACCACCCCGCGCGACAACTGGGACTACACCGCCACCCAGACGATCATCCTCGCCGATCTGCCGACCGGCCCCGGCGGCGCCAGGCAGCGCGTCGTCATGCAGGCGCCCAAGAACGGCTTCTTCTATGTCCTCGACGCGAAGACCGGCAAGTTCCTCTCCGGCAACAACTATGTGCCGCAAACCTGGACGACCGGCCTTGATGCGAACGGCCGTCCCGTCGAAACCCCCACCGCCCGGCCGGTCAACGCCTCCTACCTCCATTCGCCGGGCCCCCAGGGCGGCCACAACTGGCACCCCATGGCCTTCAACCCGGATCTGGGCCTCGCCTACATCCCCGCGCAGGAACTGCCCCAGGGCTACAACCCCAAGCCCGCCGCAGACCCCGCCACCAAGTGGAACACCGGCTTCAAGTTCGAGGACGGGCTCCCCGTCGACCCGCTCGACCCCGCCACCCTCAAGGCCATGCGCGCCATGTACAAGGGCCGCCTCGTCGCCTGGGATCCGGTCGCCAACAAGGCCCGCTGGACGGTCGAGCTCCCGACCCCGTCCAACGGCGGCGTCCTCTCCACGGCCGCCGGCCTCGTCTTCCAGGGCACTGTCGGCGGCGACCTCGTCGCCTACGATGCCGCCACCGGCAAGGATCTCTGGCGCCGGAACGTCAAGGGCGGGATCATGGCGCCCCCCGTCACGTACGAGATCGACGGCGAACAGTATCTGACGGTCGCCAGCGGCTGGGGCGGCGCCTACGCACTCGCCGCAGGCTTCCTGTTCGAGCAAGCCGTCCCAGCCGTCGTCGGCCGCGTCATCACCTTCAAGCTCGGCGCCCAGGGCGAAATCCCCGACCACAAACTCACCCCCATCGACGCCCGGCCCCAGGCCCCCCGCTTCGGAACGCAAGCCCAGCTCCAGGCCGGCCTCGTCGCCTACAGCCGCAACTGCATGGTCTGCCACGGCCCGATGGCCATCAGCTCCGGCGTCCTCCCCGATCTCCGCTGGAGCCCCACCAGCGCCGACGCCGCCGCCTGGAAAGCCGTCGTCCTCGACGGCCAGCGCGCCTCCAACGGCATGGTCAGCTTCGCCAAGCAGATGTCGCCGGCGGATGCAGAGGCTGTCCGGGCCTATGTTGTGCATCAGGCGAACGGGCCGAAGGCGGCGGCCGCACCGGCAAAGCCCTAGTCGCCAACTGGTCCGTCGTCCCGGGCTTGCCTGCCCCCGCAAAAGCGGGAGATCCGGGACCTCGTGCCGTCCGAGCGCCAGCCAACCCCGCAGCCCTCGAAAAAACCGCGTCGTCCCGGACTTGATCCGGGACCTCGTGCCGAAAAGGGATTTAGCCAAAGTGGTTCCACTCTCCCTGGCGTCTTGCACATTCTAAGGGCATGACTGTCGGGAGGAGCAACGCCATGAGCTTTCAAACGCAAGCCATCCTGCAAGGACACCTCACAGCAGCGGAGATTGCCGTTCGCATCGAACAGGTGTCCCGGTTCAAGGTGCTCGGGTATCGGACAATGCGTCTCCCTGAGCATGTGCTGTTCGAGTTGGAGGATGCTCGCGGAGACATTATGGCCGTGGAGGCTTTTCTCCAATCCTGGGCGGCCGACGATTACCGGGCGACCTGCGATGGCCCGACGACGCTGCTGACGGCAGAGTATTCTCCGGCAGCAGCCGCGCTGGTCAGCGCCATAGCAGGGCAAACAGGATTCGTTCGTGACACGGACATGTCGCCTTGGCGCATGGCCGGCACAGTGCGCAGCTAGTGGGGCGCGGACGGCGAACTATCCACAACATCTTGTATGAACCACGGCAGGCTAGCTTGCTTGCCGGGACCATCGCGTATACGCATGTTCCTGCTATGTACCGTGACGGAGCCGTTAAGCATGACACCTCTGCAGGCCGACGGTTTGCAGTTATCGACCTGTTCGCGGGCGCCGGTGGAATGACGCTAGGGCTTGTCGATCCGCGGTTCTGCGGGGGATTCAAAAGCGTCTGGGCGCTCGACATCGACCGAGCGGCCACAGAGACTTACAAACGAAATTTCGGCAATCATGTGGATTGTGGGGATATCGAAGAATGGTTGGCTAATGATCGCCCCGTTCCCAAAGCCGATCTAGTAGTCGGCGGGCCACCCTGCCAAGGGTTTAGCTTGCTGAACAAGCAGAGAATTGGAGATCGACGTCGAGCCCTTTGGTTGCCGTTCATGGATGTTGTTGGGCGTTCGGAGGCAAACGCCTTTGTTATTGAGAATGTCGCCGAACTCCGGGCATCGGAAGAATATGAGGCCATTCGAAAACATGCTGCTTCGATCGGTTTCGACACCGTAGGAACGGTTTTGATGGCTGCCGACTACGGAGTGCCACAAACTCGACGTCGTACTGTCCTGATTGGATGGCGAAGGAAGGCCTTTGCGGCACCGATCTTCCCACCGCTCCAAACACATTCATCGCCTGGCTCTGGTTCGAATTTGCCGCGCTGGCTTACAGTCCGCGATGTTCTAGACGATCTGCCCGAGCCGTCCGGCACTGAAATTCGTGAAGCCCCGCCTCCACTAAATCTCCACTTCGGGCGCAACCCTACAAGCAAGAGCCTGGCGCGGTACAGGGCGGTTCCGCCGGGCGGCAATCGGTTCGATCTTCAGCGAAATGCTCCGGAGCTAACGCCCGACTGCTGGATCCGAAAGACGTCAGGCGGCACTGATCTGTTCGGTCGTTTGTGGTGGGACCGCCCATCCGTGACCATCCGGACTGAGTTCTTCAAGCCAGAGAAGGGTCGCTATCTTCACCCACAATCGGATCGTCCCATAACCCATAGGGAAGCAGCGCGTCTGATGGGTTTTCCTGACGACTTCGAGTTTGCAGGAACGAAGATCGACATTGCCCGGCAAATTGGTAACGCAGTCCCTCCGCCGCTCGCTGCTGCAATCGGCCAGTGCGTATTGCAAATGCTTGGCGCTTCGACACAAGCCGCCGCCTAAATCGGGGGCCAACCACTTACGCCGGATCGGTGGGTCTCATCGTGGTGCAGGTTGCACAAGGTGACTAGGTTTGAAGCATCATTCGTCCCACCATGGACGTGCTGCAAGACATGGTGCACTTCGAGGAAGCGGTGATCCGAACTGCCATATCCATGCGGCCAGTTGCAGCCGTTCCAGCGACACGACCAATTATCCCGCTGCATGACTTCACGCCTTACAAGCTCAGGAATATGCCGGTCGTGCGGCGGAGCCTGTTCGTCCCGCTCCAAAACGTACACGCCTACTGGCAAAGACGGATCGCCCGTGTTTCGAGTGATTATAGGCCACCCTTCTTCAGTGCGCAGTTCTCGTGTGCGCCGCGCCCATTCGGTCACGTCGCCTGCTACATAGCGGAGTTCTTCGGATGTAATTCTCTTTCCAACATTTTCTCGAAAGTAATTCAGCAGTTTGTTACGCACGCTCCCGTCGCCTCGTCTGATGAGATTCGCACGGTTCCATCGGAACGCTGCATCACGATCCTGCCTGTCCTCAGAAAGCAAATACTGGTCTGAGCGAAGCTTTGGAATTATAGTTTCTTCGTCTGATCCTTCATTTGCTGTAACGCCGGAAATAATCGGCCACCCTTCCTGGACCCTTAGTTCACGGATTCGGCGCGCATACTCACTAATCCCTGCAACAACCATAATTTCATCGCCATCGATGACCAAGCCTGGAAATCGTCGAAAATACGCAAGAATTCGGTCCCGCGCTGAGATTTGATTTCCCTCAGGGAGCAGCGATGCGCCGAGGTCACGCAGGAGATGATTTGCAGGAATCAACTCCCGCACCTGTTCACGAATTGAGGAGTTTTGAAGGTGAATCGCGAAGTTTGTTAGCAGATCAATCAATCGACTCCGAATATCTTCAGGTGCTTCTCGCGTGGGTCGTCTAGCCATTATTCACTCCCATCCGCCCCGTTGCCATCTCTATCCTCGCGATAATCTCCTCGTGCTTTTTGAGCTGGCATTCCCAAAGTGTCACTGATTCAATGCCAGATGCTGCAAGTTCCTGGATGGTGCGATTGTCGCGGGCGCGATTCAGGGCAATCTTGTGCGACCAGAATTCCGCACGGGTTTGCGGCACCGTTGCACGCCGACAGCCTTCATGGCCGTGCCAAAAGCAACCATGGACAAAAATAGCTAAACGGTATCTCGGAAGGTAAATGTCAGGGCTGCCAGGGATATCAGTGCGATGGATACGAAATCTGAAGCCTGCACCGTGAAGTAACTTGCGGACATGGATTTCGGGCTTCGTGTTACGTCCCCTCACGCGGCTCATATTGCGGCTACGTGCTTCGGGGCTAAGATGGTCTGCCACTATTCACCTAGGCAAGCTGCAAATGAGCGGCCGCCGGCTATGCCGTCGAGTCCGCCGCGGAGTTTAGATCAAGGAAACGTTGCGGGCAAAGCCCGCTCGTCAGTCCTGTCCGCTTCGCGGCAGGCTGGCCGGGCCTACGGCGGAGCTGTGGATTTGCGCCTGCCGCACAAACCATCGCCTGCCTTCGTCCCCAAATGCACGCGACATGTCATGTATGTGATGCAAAGAATTCCAGACGAACGAACCCGTCCCGGCACAGGATCGGGCAGCCCCTGTCCTACACAACCAAACCGTGCCTATCCTCCGAAATGCTCTTTTCACCGTCGAGACCGCAGCGAGAAACCGCTGTCCTACAGGCCGGATTTTATGCAACGCGCACACGCGCCCCGCGCGGGAGTCACTGTGAAAGGTGCGAAAACTCGCGGCCGGCAGCAAAGCTGCCGAGTCCGCTTAAGAGGTTGAAGTAAAAGAAAGGTTGCGGGCAAAGCCCGCTCGTCGGACGTGTCGGCGGAAGTCTCCGCCGCGCGCCGGCCGGTTCTTCAGCGACTCAGTGGATTAGCGCTGCGCACTAACCACTGGCGCTTACGAAACTGTCCAGCACCATCTTCACGCCCGCCTGGTCGAAATCGATCTCCAGCTTGTTCCCGTCCTGGCCCTTCACCGTGCCCATCCCGAACTTCGCATGGAACACCCGTGCCCCGATCCCGATGTCGTCCCGCGGCGCACCCCCCACGGTCGAACTCAGCGGCCGCGCATCGATCACAGCGGACCGCGCAGCCGTCGCCCGGTTCAGTCCCCCACGAGACGTCGCCCGCTCCCAGCCCGGCCCGCGGCCCGTCCCCCGCTCCAGGTGCGCAAAGGGATCCCGGTCGCTCACGGCCGCCCGCCACAGGCTCGCCCCGCCGCTCAGCGTGCTCTCCGCCTCCACATGCGCCGGCGGCAATTCCCCCAGGAACCGGCTCGGAATCGCACTCGTCCACTGGCCATAGACCCGCCGGTTCTGCGCATGCAGGATGGTCGCCCGCCGCCGCGCCCGCGTGATCCCCACATAGGCAAGCCTGCGCTCCTCCTCCAGCGCCGCCGCCCCGCTCTCGTCCAGCGCCCGCTGGCTCGGGAAAAGACCCTCCTCCCAGCCGGGCAGGAAAACATGGTCGAATTCCAGCCCCTTGGCGCCGTGCAGCGTCATGATGACCACCTTGTCGGCATGGTCGCCCCGGTCATTCTCCATCACCAGCGCCACATGCTCCAGAAAGGCCTGCAGGTCGGTGAACCCCTCCATAGCCCGC
This sequence comes from Sphingomonadales bacterium, assembly GCA_027490095.1. GTDB lineage: Bacteria > Pseudomonadota > Alphaproteobacteria > Sphingomonadales > Sphingomonadaceae > Sandaracinobacteroides. The sequence goes on from JAIXYT010000049.1 coordinate 67,634, forward strand.
ACCAGCTCGGCCAGGTTGTCGATGCGGCCCGCGGCTTCCGCACTCCGGTCCGCCTCCAGCATCGCGACATAGCCGCTCTCTTCCAGCACCATCTGCGCCAGCGCCGCCTGGTCCATCGCGTTCATCTGGTCCCGCCACCGCCGGATCGACGCCAGCAGCTCCGCCAGCGCCCGCCGCGGCGCCGGCCCCAGTTCGTCCGTCTCCACCAGCGCCTGGGCCGCCATCGGCAGCGTCAGCCCCGTCGCCCGCGCATGCGCCTGCACCCGGGCCTGCGCCTTGTCCCCCAGCCCGCGCTTCGGCGTGTTCACGATCCGCTCGAAGGCCAGCGCATCATCGGGCTGCGCCACCAACCGCAGATAGGCCAGCGCATCGCGAACCTCGGCCCGTTCATAGAATCGGAACCCGCCCACGATGCGATAGGGCAGGCCGATCGCGATGAACCGGTCCTCAAACTCCCGCGTCTGGAAGCTCGCCCGAACAAGGATCGCGATTTCAGTGGGTTGAACACCCTCGCGCAACAACCGCTCGATCCGCTCCCCCACCAGCCGCGCCTCCTCCGGCCCGTCCCAAACGGCGATGGAGGCGACCTTCTCGCCGGTCTCGATGGGGGTCCACAGCGTCTTCCCCAGCCGCCCCTTGTTGTGCTGGATCACATGCGCCGCCGCCGCCAGGATATGCGGGGTGGAGCGGTAATTCTGCTCCAGCTTGATGATCCTGGCGCCCGGAAAATCCTGCTCGAACCGCAGGATATTGGCCACCTCCGCACCCCGCCAGCTGTAGATCGACTGGTCGTCGTCGCCGACGCAGCAGATATTCCCCTGGCCCCCAAGGTGCTGTGCCGCCAGCAGGGTCAGCCAGCGATACTGGGCCGCATTGGTGTCCTGATACTCGTCGACAAGGCAGTATTTGAACCGCCGCTGCCACTCGCCCAGCACGTCGGGATGGGTCGTGAAGATCCCGATCATGTGCAGCAGCAGGTCGCCGAAATCCGCCGCGTTCAGCGCCTTCAGCTCGGCCTGGTAGCGCGCATACAGCTCTGCGCCACGCCCATCCGCAAAGGCGAACGCCTCGCCCTTGGGCACCCCGTCAGGCATCTGACCACGGTTCTTCCAGCGGTCGATCAGGCCCGAAAGCTGCCGTGCCGGCCAGCGCTTCTCGTCGATCCCGGCATCCAGGATCAGCCGCTTCAACAAGCGCAGCACATCGTCGGTATCAAGGATCGTGAAGTTGGACCTGAGCCCCACCAGCTCGGCATGGCGCCGCAGCATCCGCGCCGCGATCGAGTGGAACGTGCCGACCCAGGGCATCCCCTCGGCAGCAGGCCCGATCATCTGCACCAGCCGGTGCCGCATTTCGGCCGCCGCCTTGTTGGTGAAGGTAACGGCCAGGATCTCGGAGGGCCAGGCCCGCTTCGTCGCCAGCACATGCGCCAGCCGCGCCGTCAGCGCCCGGGTCTTCCCCGTCCCCGCGCCGGCCAGCACCAGCACCGCGCCCTCCAGCACGGTCGCCGCCTCATATTGCGGCGGGTTCAGCCCGGCCAGATAGGCCGGCTGAGTCTCGATTGGGGAGGCCGACATCAAGCGAACGTTTAGGGAACATCCGTCGCCGGGGCAAGCGCGACGGGTCGCAGCAGCGTCAGGCTCGCCTTGCCCACGCCCCGCACCGTCTCGGCCACGAAACCGGGCACTTCGACCGGCTCGTCGCGCGCCGTCTCCACCGAGATCCAGGCGTGCGGCGCCACCCATCCGCCCGCCAGCGCAGACGCCAGCGCGCCTGCCGCCAGCCCGCTGCCATAGGGCGGGTCCAGGAAGATCAGGTCCACCGCCGCGGCTGCGCGGGGCAGGGCAGTGGCGTCATGCCCCACCAGCCGTGCGTTCGCGCCCAGTTTCGCGATGTTCGCCTCGATCGCCTTGCGCGCTGCCGGCGCCTTTTCCACCAGCAAGGCCTGGGCGGCGCCCCGGGACAGGCTCTCAAGCGCCAGCGCGCCCGAGCCTGCGAACAGGTCGAGCACGGTCAGCCCCTCGAAGCTCCCCAGCCGGCTCTGCAGCATGGAAAACAGCGTCTCCCGCGCCCGGTCTGCCGTCGGCCGCGTGCCGTCACCCGGCGGGCTGAGCAGAGGGCGGGAGCGCCAGGCCCCCGCAATGATCCGCACCTCAGCTGTCCCTGGGGGGTCGGCTGGCGCGCGCCAGGCTGCGCTTCATCTGAACGACAGCCCCTGACGACGCCTCCTCCACACCGCGAACGGCGATCTCGCCCAGCTGGAACGGGCCATAATGCGTCCGGATCAGCCGGCTCACCCGCAGCCCCATCGCCTCGCAAAGCTTGCGGACCTCGCGGTTCTTGCCCTCGGTCAGGGTCATCGTCAGCCACACATTCGCCCCGTCGGCCCGCGCCCGGCGATCGACCGAGGCGTCCACCGGCCCATAGCGCACGCCTTCCAGCGTCACGCCCAATGCCAGCTGCTCCAGGTCCTGCTGGCGCACCTGGCCCATCGCGCGAACCCTGTAGGTGCGCGGCACCGCATTCGCCGGCAGCTCCAGCGCCCGCTTCAGCTCGCCGTCGTTCGTCAGCAGCAGCAGGCCTTCGGTGTTCAGGTCCAGCCGCCCCACGGGCACCAGGCGGGGCAGGGTGGCCGGCAGCACGTCATAGATGGTCGGCCGCCCGCCGGGATCGCGCGCCGCCGTCAGCACGCCCGCCGGCTTGTGGAACAGGAAGATGCGCGTCGCCTCGGCTTCGGCAACAGGCTTGCCGTCCACCGTCACCCCCTCCAGCGAGGACAGGATGGTCGCAGGCGTTTCCAGCACAACGCCGTTCACTGCAACACGGCCCTCGGCGATCATGCGCTCGATGTCGCGCCGCGATCCGACCCCCGCGCGGGCCAGCAGCTTGGCGATACGGTCACCCGCGCCGGCAGCCTTGGGTGCCCCCTGCGGCGGGGCACTTCGGGCCGCGCGTGCCGCCCGGCGCCCGCCGGTGCGGTCCGCTGCCGCTGTTGTTCCGGGGCCGGGCCGCCCGGGGCCACCCGTCCGGCGGGGACCGCCCGGTCGTTTCGGCCCTCCGGGGCCTGTGGATCCTTTGGGCCCGCCGGGGCCTGCGGGTCGTCCGGGGCCTGCCGGCCCGCGCCGGGGCGGTCGTCCCTCAGCCATCGACAGGCACGCCGATCAGCGCCTTCGAGGTCCGGATCGTCAGCGACGTCTTCACGCTGGCCACATTGGCGGCGCTTGTCAGATGTTCGGTCAGGAAGGCCTGGAAGCTCGGCAGGTCGCGGGCCACCAGCTTCAGGATGAAGTCGATCTCGCCGTTCAGCATGTGGCACTCCCGAACCTGGGGAAGCGCCGCCACATGCGCCTCGAAGGCGCGCAGGTCGGCCTCGGCCTGGCTCTTCAGGCTCACCATCGCGAACACGGTGATCGGCCAGCCCAGCGCATGCGCGCTCAGGTCGGCGTGATAGCCCTTGATGACCCCGCCATCCTCCAGCGCGCGCACGCGGCGAAGGCAGGGCGGCGCCGTCAGCCCCACCTTGTTGGCAAGGTCGACATTGGTCATCCGGCCGTCGGCCTGCAGATGCGTGAGAATGTCCCGATCGATCTGGTCGATCTGATGCGTGCGGCTCATTGGCAGTTATGGTCTCCGAAAGGTCGATCTGCTATAATATTGTTGCTTGATCGCGCAAGGCTTGTTCGGCCCCGCCAGGGAAGCGCTGCGGCAGGGCGAGCCATTCCGCAGGCCGGACGGCGCACCTTGCCGCGGAACTTGCGCACGTGGGCCCCGCCGCCTAAGTCGGCCCTTCAGGGCCGCATCTGGCGGCGGTTTTCCCCAGCATCCTTCTTCAGGGGCGTACGAATGGCAGACATCCGGCACACCAGGCTGCTCATCATCGGGTCGGGACCGGCCGGCTATACGGCTGCGGTCTACGGCGCAAGGGCGATGCTGAACCCGGTGCTTGTCGAAGGTCTACAGCCCGGCGGCCAGCTGACGATCACCACCGATGTCGAGAACTGGCCCGGCGAAGTCGCCATCATGGGCCCCGACCTCATGGCCAAGCTGCGCACCCAGGCCGAACATGTCGGCACAGAGCTCGTCTCCGACATCGTGGCCGAAATCGACCTGTCCAGGCGGCCGTTCCGCGCCGTGCTGGATTCGGGCGGCGTCATCGAGGCCGACACGGTGGTCATCGCGACCGGTGCCAGTGCGCGCTGGCTGGGGCTCGACAGCGAAACGCGTCTTCGTGGCAAGGGCGTGTCGGCCTGCGCCACCTGCGACGGCTTCTTCTTCCGCGGCAAGCATGTGGCGGTTGTCGGCGGCGGCAACACCGCCGTCGAGGAGGCGCTGTTCCTCACCAACTTCGCAAGCAAGGTGACGCTGATCCACCGCCGTGGCGAGCTGCGCGCAGACAAGACCAACCAGCAGCGCCTGTTCGCCAACCCGAAGGTCGAAATGGTCTGGAATGCCACCGTCACCGAGGTGACCGGCGCCGACGGTGTGGAGGGCATTGTCCTCACCGACACTCAGACGGGCGCAACACGCTCACTCGCCGTCGATGGCCTGTTCGTTGCGATCGGGCATGATCCTGCCACCAGCCTGTTCAAGGGCCAGCTGGCGATGGACGAGGAGGGCTATGTGCTGACCGCGCCCGACTCCACGGCGACCAGCGTGCCCGGCGTCTTCGCGGCCGGCGACGTGAAGGACAAGCTCTACCGCCAGGCCGTCACGGCTGCCGGCATGGGCTGCATGGCCGCGCTCGAGGCCGAGCGATTCCTGGCGCACGGGGCCGACGTCGCCCACCAGCAAGCGGCCTGAGCGCAAGGTCGGCGGGGGAGGGGAGCATGCCGATCGACTGGGACAAGCTCAGGCTCTTCCACGCCGTCGCCTCGGCCGGCAGCTTCACCGAGGGTGCGCGGCGCCTGAAGCTGTCGCAACCTGCCCTCAGCCGCCAGGTCATCGCGCTCGAAGAGGCGCTGGGCGCAAAGCTGTTCCACCGCCACGCCCGCGGCCTCGCCCTCACCAACGAGGGCGAGCAGCTGCGCGCCACCACGTCGCGCATGGCCGAGGAGATCGAGCGCACGAAAAGCTCCATCGAGGCGACCCGCAACCGCCCCACCGGCGAGATCAAGCTGACGACGACCGTCAGCTTCGGCTCCTCCTGGCTGCCGATGCAGATGAAGGACTTCATCGAGCTCTACCCCGACATCCGGGTCAGCCTGATCCTGTCCGACGAGGAGCGCGACCTCTCCCGCCACGAGGCCGACTGCGCCATCCGCTTCCACAAGCCCCACCAGGCCGATCTCATCCAGCGCCCGCTCGCAACCATCCGCCATCGCCTCTGCGCCTCGCCGGCCTATCTCGAGGCGCATGGCGAGCCGAAGACCCCCGCCGACCTTCTGAAGCACCGGCTGATCGCCTACGGGCCCGAGGCGCCCGCCTATCTCCGCTCGATCAACTGGGCGCTGGAAATCGGCCATGACGGCCCGCCCCGCGAGCCGGCGCTCAGCGTGAACAACAGCTTCGGCATCCTGCAGGCGGTCGAGGCCGGCGCCGGGATCGCGGCCCTGCCATCCTATCTGATCCGCCATTCGGGCAAGCTGAAGGTGTTGCTGCCCGAACTGCAAGGCGCGATTTTCCAGACCTATTTCGTCTATTCCTCGGAACTGCGCGGGTCGGTCCGGGTGGCAGCGCTCAGGGACTTCCTGATCGACCGGATGACGCCGGCCAATCTTGGGGATGCGATCCGTTGACAGCTGCGGCCATGCAATTCGTGCATAGCTGACGTGTTCCTTTCGCACTTGCACAATAAATCCCGCTCACATAGATAGGGGATGTTGCTGCATTGCAGCGCAGGGCCGGTCCCCTCACTCCTCCCCGAGGGTCCGGCTTGGTCGACCGCCACTCTCCCTCCCTCCCTCGGGGGTCGACCGAAATCTGGGCCCGACGTCGAGCATGCTCCGTCGGGCCCTTTTTCGTTCAAAGGCGGCTGCTGTCAGCGCAAAGCGCTGATCAGCAGACTCGCCGAAAACGCGGCCGGCAGGTTGCCGGCCCGAAGGCCGGCAAGCCTGTCCGACGAGCGGGCTTCGCCCGCAACCTTCCTCTTCCTTCGCTTCAGCACCCCCAGCGGACTCGGCGGCTTTGCCGCCGGCCGCGTGACCGAGAGCCTAACCTTGATGACAAGAACCGAGCGCAAGGCTATCACCCACCGCAGGTGGGGCCTGTAGCTCAGTTGGTTAGAGCTGGCCGCTCATAACGGCTTGGTCGCGGGTTCGAGTCCTGCCGGGCCCACCAGTCCTTTTCCGGCTGCGAGCAGCCGCACGCAATCAGCCGAAACCGGCAGAGTGATATTCTGGCAACAATGCTGCTCGAACATTCAGCCCTGTCCGAATGTCATCCAGCGGCAACCTTACTGTCAGCGAATTGACCCGGAACCGAACCAAGGCAGCGCATCCACATTCCTGCGGGGGATTGTCCGATGTTGCCTGTTCGCTGTCTTGCTCTTCTCGGTGCGGCCGTGCCCGCCATTGCTTTCACCCTGGCGGCGCCGGCTCTGGCGCAGGCCGCGCCCGCCGTGGATGCCGGGCAATCGGCCCCTGAGGCTGGGGCCGGGCAGGCCGCGCAGGGAACGGACCCCGCAGCACCCGAGGAGATCGTCGTCACCGGCAACCGGCCCATTGCCGAATCCGAGGCGGCGGCGTTGCTGATCCAGCGCAACTCGCCTTCGCTTGTGAGCGTGATTGCCTCCGACTCTGTTGGCCGGATGCCCGACCAGAACATCGCCCAGGCGGTAAGCAGGCTTCCCGGAGTCTCGGTGCAGCGCGATCAGGGCCAAGCCCGCTACATCAACCTGCGCGGTGCGCCGCTGAACTGGACGACCCTCAGTTTCGACGGAATCAACGTGGTCAGCCCGGAAGGCCGCGATGCCCGCTTCGACTCGATTCCGGCAGCGATTGCTTCGCAGATCATCGTCCGCAAGGCCGTCACGCCGGACATGAGCGGCGAGACAATCGCCGGAAACGTCGACATCGTGACCCGCTCGCCGTTCGACTTTCGCGGCCTCCACGTCGCTGCCAAGGCCGGCGCGGGTTATGTCGATCTCGGCGGCGGCGGCGAATATGAGGCGACGCTGCTCTTCTCGAACCGCTTCGGAAGCGACCGCCAGTTCGGGATCCTGATCTCCGGCAGCTATTACCAGCGCAAGATGGCGACCGACAATTTCGAGACGGACTGGGAAGTCGTTCCGCGCGACCAGCGGCCGGGCTTCGAAGACCGGGTGTGGGCGCGCGAGACCGAGAACAAGCTCTATCGCCTGACGCGCGCCAACTACAGCACCACGGCGCGGCTGGAGTGGCAGCCCGAGGGTGGGCAGCGCATCTTCGCAACGACCATCTATTCGGCCTTCACCGACAATGAACTGCGCAACAACCACATCTTCGACATGGACGACCAGGAAAGCCGGGTGCCGAACAGCCCGCTCGCCTGCCCGCCGCCGGTGCCGGCGCCGCCTGCCCCCAACACGACGGGCTATGCCGATGTCTGCACGGGGAACACGCCGTTCGTGGGCACCGTGTTCGGCATCGACAACAACACCAATTATCTGTCGCGCGAATTCGTGCAGTCGGTGTGGGTCAACACCATCGGCGGCGACCATGAGTTCGGCGCGTGGAAGCTGAGCTGGCGCGGGAACTACACCCGATCGATCGACGACCGGTCGACCGCGGGCCAGCTGAACTATGACAGCCCGGGCTTCGGCACCAACGGTGCGAACGCGATCAACCGCGTGACGGTGGGCTATGACCTGTCGGACCCGCTCAATGCCCAGGTGGCGCTGTTCCGCACGCTGCGCGCGGCGAACGGCCAGCTGTCGGCAGGCGCGCCGGTGCGGCAGCTGGAGGATTTCCCGCTGAGCCTGACCCGGGTTCGCGACGTGGATGCCCGCGACACGACGGATGCCTATACCGCGCGGATCGATCTGAAGCGCGACACGACGCTGTTCGGCGACACCCGTTTCAGCTTCGGCTTGCAGTATGACGACCGCGAGAAGGAAGTGGACGAGTATCTGATGGGTGCCGGCACCGCGCAGATCGCGCGGGCGGGCATCCCCACCAGCCCCAGCTTCGTGACCATCGACGGCGCCTACAAGGGCCGCCTGCCGCTCGGCTATGATTTCCGCTATTTCTCGAAGACCGCGCTGATCAACATCGTGGCCCAGGCAGCCACCGTGACCCCGAAGGTCTTCCAGGAGGCCAACTATTACAAGGTGGGCGAGCAGGTCTATTCGGGCTATGCGATGGGCCTCACCACCTTCGGCTGGGGCAACATCATCTATGGTGCCCGGGTCGAGCATGTGAAGAACTCGGCAACTGCCTATTCGCAGCTGGGGCTGATCACGGTGGACAGCGACTTTACCGGCGTTTTCCCGAGCGCCCACATCAACTGGACGCCGACCGAAGAGCAGAAGGTCCGCCTGTCGTTCAACACAGGCGCGGCCCGCCCGGACTATCCGGTGCTGCGCCCGAACTTCACCTTCAACGATGCGAACCAGACGATCTCGGGCGGGAACCCGGATGCCCGGCCCGAAAAGACCTGGGGGGTCGACCTCTACTGGGAGTTCTTCCCGAGCAAGGGCGGCTACATGGCCGTCGGCGCCTTTTACAAGAAGGCCCGTGACGTGCTGTTCGACGATACCCGGCAGTTCAATTCGGACATCCTGAACACGCCGGGCGTCGACCGGTCGGACTATATCTTCAGCACCACTGTCAACGGCGGCAATGGCGAGATCTACGGCGTGGAGGGCGCCTTCCAGATGCAGCTGGACAATGTGCTGGACGACGACAAGTGGTGGGGCGGCTTCGGCCTGCAGACCAACCTGACGCTCAACCGCTCGCGGGCGCGGACGCCGGACGGCGAGCGGGTGCGCCTGCCGGGTTCGTCGGACATCGTTTGGAACTTCGGCCCCTATTACGAGAAGTACGGCCTGTCGGCCCGCATCTCGTACCAGTATCGCTCGAGCTGGATCGACAGCCTGGGCGAGCCGGCGGTCGGCGGCGATTTCTTCTGGGCGGCCGACGAGGAGCTGGACGCCTCGATCCGCTATGCCATCAACCGCAATTTCGAGATCTACTTCGACGCATCCAACCTGACCGACGGGCCGGGCCGCCGCTTCGTCGGGGTGAACGCGCGCACGATCGAGTTCGAGCAGTTCGGCCGCCGCTTCACCGGCGGGGTGCGCTTCAACTACTGATCCCGGGATTGGCGCCCCACTGTCGCAGGTGGGGCGCAGGTTGCGCGCCTAGAGCGGTTTTGCCTTCGGCCTTTCCGCCGCCGCCATGCTCGCGGCCCAGGCGGCCCAGCTGGAGGCAAGGCCCTCGGCCCCGGCAAGCCGGCCGAGTTCCGCCGTGTCGGGTGGCGAGCGATAGGAAGCGACCAGCACCTCGGCGATGGTCCAGGCGGCTTCAGGGCGGTGCTCGAGGGTCAGCAGGTCGCCCGCGGCCATTTCGCCCTCCTCACGCACCCGCAGATACCAGCCCGACCGGCCATTGCGCACCATCGCCTTCACCATCCGCGGGTCCCCGAACCAGCGCGCCATCGTCGAACAGGGCTGGCGCGGCTGGCACACCTCGACCAGCGCAGCACCGATCCGCCAGCGGTCGCCGATGCACACGTTCGCCTCGTCAAGGCCGTCGATCAGCAGATTCTCCCCGAAGGCGCCCGGCACCAGCCGCTCGGCATGCTCGGGATGGTCGGCAATCCAGCCGGCATAGACGCCGGCCCCATAGGCGTAGATCGCCTTCTCCGGCCCGCCGTGGACCCGCGGATTTCCCACCTCGTCGCCCTCAAGGCCCAGGGTGCGCGCCAGCACCGGGCCTTCGCGGGGCGCCTTGGAATAGGCGGAGCGGTGGCCGCCCTGCAGGGTGACACGGCCTGTGCGGAGCTGGAGGAGGCAAGCTTGGGTCATCGGCACTGTCTATCCTCAGCGCTTGCCCGCGGCCAGCGCTGGCGCCAGACGGAATGCGCAATTTCGGGGAGGAACCAGAATGACAGAGCTGACCGCCGCAAGCCAATCCATGCTCCATGCCGTGCTCGCCATGGGCCTGCTGACGCTCGTCATGTTCCTGTGGATGTACGCAACGCGCCTGCCGGCCTTCTCGAAGGCCAGGCTCGACCCGCAGGAGGCGATGCACCCCGGCACCTACCACGACCGGATCCCCAGCGAAGTCCGCCGCGTCGCCGACAACTACAACCACCTGTTCGAGGCGCCGACGCTGTTCTACGCGGTCGCCATCGCCATCGTGCTGCTGGGGCTGGCGGACGGGCTGCACGTGATCGCGGCCTGGGCCTATGTCGGCCTTCGCGTGCTGCATTCGCTGGTCCAGGCGACAGCCAACAAGGTGGTCGTGCGCTTTTCGCTGTTCGCACTGAGCTGGGTTGCACTTGGAACGATGCTGGTGCGGGCCGCGCTGGCGGCCTTCTGACACGGCAGAAAGGTTAATGCGCCGACATGTGTCGGCTGGCTTTACAGTTTCAGATATCAAACTCCGAGGTCGCGCCCTTTCCTGCATTTGGCACGGTTTTTGCTAATTTTGATGGGAACCGCCCGCATGGGCGTTCAAGGGTCAAGGAGTTTGCTATGCGCAATGTGGTTCTTGCGGCTTTCGCCGCTCTCAGCGCCGGATCGGCAGGGGCTGTCACCTACACCAGTGTGATGGGTGCGCCCGATCCCGGGCCGACCGCGCCGCTCGCCGTGGTCATCGATTTCGAAAGCGCCGTCCTGCCGGCGGGCTATTCGCTCAGCGGCAGCTGGGGCCGGGTGAACACCACGGTTTCGGGGCAATATGCCTCTCCCGCGCCGAACACCTCGAAGGATTTCTACTTCTACACGTCGAGCATGCTGCAGACGAACAATGCCACGCTGCGGACGCCGGACCTCAAGGCCATCGGCTTCTACTGGGGCTCGATCGACACCTACAACAAGGTGGACGTCCTCGGGGCAGGTGGCGCCAAGATCTTCACGCTCAGCGGATCCACGCTGATCAATGCCAATTTCGGCAACCAGAACCTGGACGCGACCAACCGTCGGGTCACCTTCTTCGCCGGCGGCGATGAGGTGATCACGGGCCTGAAGTTCACGTCCACCGGCGTTGCGTTCGAAATCGACGATATCGCTGTTGCCGGCGTGATTCCCGAACCCGCCAGCTGGGCTCTGATGATCGCCGGCTTCGGCCTCGTCGGCGCAGCGATGCGTCGCCAGCGCCTGGCGCCCGCCCGCGTCAGCGCCTGAAATCCTTCATCGTAGGGGCGAGGGCCGGGGGAAACCCCGGCCCTTTTTTTGCGCGCGGGCGCGGGGGATTCAACCGCGCCCTGTCGTATTCCTTCCCGAGGAGCAGTCCTCAGGAAAGGGAGATAGATCATGCATTTGCCTCGTTTTGCTGCGATGGGAATCCTGCTCGGCGCCGCTGGCTCGGCTTTCGCTGCAACGCCTTCGGATCGCGCCGAAAACCGCTTCGAGAATCGGCTCGGCCGCCAGGATGACCGCATCGACCAGGGTGTCGCGGCCGGGCGCATCGGTCCGCGCGAGGCGCAGGCGCTCAACCGGCAGCAGGCGTCGCTCGATCGCGCCGTGGACCGCCAGTCGGCCGACGGCGGCCGCCTGTCCGCCCGGGAAGCCTACGCCCTCGAGAACCGCTTCGATCGCGGCTCGCGGAACATCCGCCTCGCGATGGCCCGCCCCAGGGGCTGACCTAGCGCGCCATCAGGCCCGGCAGGAAGGCCTCGTGCGCAAGCCGCAACGCCTCGACCTGCCGGGCCCCATGGCCCTCGACCGCAAGCGCACCGCCGCCGACCGTGCCCAGCCGCACCAGCGGCACCGGGCAGTCGGGCAGCGCAGTGCCCGGTTTCACCGTGACCAGATAGCGGCCCTGGTCCTCGCCGAACGCGACGGCGGCCGCATCTCCGGCGGGAAGCGCGATCGTCGCGCCGAGGCGCCCGGCCATCGCCATTTCCGCCACCGCGACCAGCAGCCCGCCATCGGCGCAATCATGCACGGCAGTGGCCGTGCCCGACAGGATCAGCGACCGCACCCAGTCGCCCGCGGCCTTCTCGGTTGCCAGATCGACCGGCGGCGGCGGCCCCTCTTCGCGGCCGTGGCACTCGCGCAGCCATAGCGACTGGCCCAGATGGCCCCGGGTCCCGCCGACAAGCCAGATCTCGTCGCCCTCGGCCTTCAGCGCGAGCGTGGCCGAGCTTTCCCAGTCGGCGATCAGGCCCACCCCGCCGATCGAGGGCGTCGGAAGGATGGCAGCGCCTCCGCCTGTCGCCTTCGATTCATTGTAGAGGCTGACGTTCCCCGAGACGACCGGATAGTCCAGCGCCCTGCAGGCTTCCGCCATGCCCTCGATGCAGCCGACCAGCTGGCCCATCACGGCCGGGTTCTGCGGCGAGGCGAAGTTCAGGCAGTTGGTGATCGCAAGCGGCGTCGCGCCCGTTGCAGTGATGTTGCGCCAGGTCTCGGCAACCGCCTGCTTCCCGCCCTCGAACGGGTCGGCGAAGCAATAGCGCGGTGAACAGTCCGCAGCCAGTGCCAGCGCCTTCTTCGCGCCGTGCACCCGCACGATCGCTGCGTCTCCGCCGGGCCGCTGCACCGTGTCGGCGCCGACCATATGGTCATACTGCTCCCACACCCAGCGGCGCGACGCGAGGTCCGGACAGCCGAGCAGCGTCACCAGGTCGCCCATCAGATCCCGGCTTTCCGGCACCGCGCCCAGCGGCGCAGGTGGCGGGGTCGGCACATGCGGCCGGTCGTACTTCGGCGCTTCCTCGCCGATCGGGTCCAGCGGCAGGTCGCACACGCGCTCCCCGTTCCAGTCCAGCTGCAGGCGCCCGCTGTCGGTCACCTCGCCGATCACCGCGAAATCCAGGTCCCACTTGCGGAAGATGCGTTCGGCCTCGTCCTCGCGGCCGGGCTTCAGGATCATCAGCATGCGCTCCTGCGATTCCGACAGCATCATCTCATAGGGTGTCATTCCGGTCTCGCGGCAGGGCACCTGCTCCATCCTGAGCAGGATCCCGACACCGCCCTTCGACGCCATCTCGACCGACGACGAGGTGAGGCCCGCCGCGCCCATGTCCTGGATGGCAACGATGGCGTCCGTTGCCATCAGCTCCAGGCAGGCCTCGATCAGCAGCTTTTCCATGAAGGGGTCGCCCACCTGCACGGTCGGGCGCTTGGCGTCGGCATCCTCGCCGAATTCGGCCGAGGCCATGGTGGCGCCGTGGATTCCGTCGCGGCCGGTCTTGGACCCCACATAGACAACCGGGTTCCCGATTCCGGCGGCCGCCGAGTAGAAGATGTTGTCGGCCTTGGCGAGGCCGACGCACATCGCGTTCACCAGGATGTTGCCGTTGTAGCGCGGGTGGAAGCGAACTTCGCCGCCGACCGTTGGCACGCCCGTGCAATTGCCATAGCCGCCGATCCCGGCGACCACGCCGCGCAGCAGCGCTTTGGTCTTGGGGTGCTCCGGGTGCCCGAAGCTCAGCGCATTCAGGTTGGCGATGGGGCGCGCGCCCATGGTGAACACGTCGCGCATGATCCCGCCCACGCCGGTCGCCGCGCCCTGGTAGGGCTCGATGAAGCTCGGGTGGTTGTGGCTTTCCATCTTGAAAATCACGGCGTCGCCGTCGCCGATGTCGATCACGCCGGCATTCTCGCCCGGTCCCTGGATCACCCACGGTGCCTTGGTCGGCAGCTTGGCGAGGTGCAGGCGCGAGCTCTTGTAGCTGCAATGCTCCGACCACATGACCGAAAAGATGCCCAGCTCCAGCAGGTTGGGCTCGCGCCCGATCGCCTTCAGGATGCGATCATATTCCTCTGCCGAGAGGCCGTGCTCGGCGACGATTTCGGGGGTGATGGCTGTCATGCGCGGGCTCTAGCGAAACCCCTTTGCAGAGTCACCCGGCTCGCAGCTAATGTCGCCCGCAAAAGGGGGCCGCCCATGGCAAGATTACGCGCCGATGGGCGCAAGACGCAGATCGTGGTTGTGGGCGGCGGCGCCGGCGGGCTGGAACTCGTCACCCGCCTGGGGCGCAGCCTCTCGTCCCGCGACCACGACATCATCCTGGTGGACCGCAACACCAGCCACATCTGGAAGCCCCTGCTGCACGAGGTCGCCGCCGGCTCGCTCGATGCCAACCTGGACGAGGTCGGCTACCGCGGCCACGCCTTCCGCTGGGGCTACCGCTATTTCGACGGCGCGCTCGAGGATGTGGACCGCGAGGCCCAGGAGATCGTGGTTGCCCCCATCGTCGACGAGGACGGCCGCGAAGTCATCGGCCGCCACCGCATCCGCTACGATTATCTGGTGCTCGCAGTCGGCTCCGTCTCCAACGACTTCGGCGTGCCGGGCGTGAAAAAGCACTGCCTCAGCCTCGAAAGCCGGGTGGATGCCGACAGGTTCCGCCGCCGGCTGCTGAACCAGTGCCTGAAGGTTTCGCGCCTGATGTCAGCCGATCCGTCGTCCGACGCCCGCGCCCGGATCGCGATCGTGGGCGGCGGCGCTACGGGCGTCGAGCTCGCAGCCGAGCTCTATTCGGCGGCCGACGCGCTCGGCTTCTATGGGCTCGAAGTCTTCGATCGCAAGCGGCTGCAGGTGACGCTGATCGAGGCCGGCCCCCGTATCCTGCCCGCGCTCCCCGAAAGGCTGGCAGCCGCCGCCCACGCCGAACTCGAGGCGCTGGGCGTCCGCGTGCTGACCGCAACCCAGGTTGTCGAGGCAACCGACGACGCCATCGTCACCAAGGGCGGCGAGCGCATCGAGGCCGAGCTGAAGGTCTGGGCCGCCGGTGTAAAGGGGGCGGATTTCCTGAAGGAGATCGGCGGGCTGGAGACGAGCCGCAACAACCAGCTGGTGGTGCGCCCCACCTTGCAGACCACGCGCGACGACCGGGTGTTCGCCATAGGCGACTGCGCTTTCCTGGTGCCGGAAGAGGGCGGCCGCCCCATCCCGCCCCGCGCCCAAGCCGCGCACCAGATGGCAACCACGGCCTACCACAACATCCGCGCGCTGATGGACGGCAAACCGCTGAAACCCTTCGTCTATCAGGACAAGGGCTCGCTCGTCAGCCTGGCCGGCTTCAACACGGTCGGCAGCCTGATGGGCAATCTGGTCGGCGGCCGCATGGCGATCGAGGGCCGCATCGCCCGCCTCGTCTACACCTCGCTCTACCGGATGCACCTGGTCGCCATTCATGGATGGATGAAGGGTACGGGGTTGATGCTGGTGGGGCATGTGAACGAGGTCGTGAGGCCTCGCCTGAAGCTGCACTGACCGCCAACTAGCCCCGCGTCAGCCAGGGCAGGATCAGCGGAGTCAGCGCCGGCGCCATCAGCATCTCGAACTCGAGGTTCGTCGCCGAGACGATATTCTCGACGATCCGCCCGTCGCGGATCCGCGACACATGGGTCTCGTCGAACAGGATCACCTGGTTCGTGGCGGGAACCCCGAAGAAGTCACCGCTGTGCCGCTGCCGGCTGTGGAACCGCGTCACCACCCGGTCGCCGGCCTCGAACTGGTCGATGATCTCGACCGGGCTCTCGGCCGGAAAGGCCGCCACGAACCCGCTGATGGTCGCCTTGTAGGCCTCGCGCCCCTCGATCGGGCCGTCCGGCTTCAGGCCGGTGATGGCGCGCACATCCGGGTCCAGCGTGGCGTCAGCCGCGGCCAAGTCCGCGCAACCCAGGAAGTCGAGAGTGAAACGGCGAACGAGCGCGAGATTGGACATGTCGGCCTCCATTGGACGTGCCGATTGGATGACCGGCCAGCGCAAACATGGCAATCACACATGACGGACCCATGACAGGTCATTCCTCAACAACCCCTGCGCATCATCCATCTGCCCTTGCCAGCCTATTCGTGAAACTCCGCCGCCTCGGGTATCCGCCCGAACGCAATCCGCGTGCCGATCCGGCCGACCCGCCCTTGGCCCACCGGCCCCAGCGTGACGGCATTGCGCCCGAACCTCGCGTTAAGCGCGTCCATGGCGCGGGCGATCTGCAAAGTTGGCCGCTTCGGCGCATCGAACAGGCTCAGCTGCGTGCCCTCGGCTGGCCGGATGTCGTCCAGGCTCACCCCGATCGTCCGCACCCGCTCGGTCCCCAAGTCGCGCAGCAGTTGCCCCCACAGCGGCCCCAGTGCCTCCAGCAAGGGAAAACTGTCATCCGTCGGCGCGAGCTTCCGCGTCGCAGACCAGCTCCGCCCGCTCTCGAACCGCGCATGCAGCGTCAGGTGCCGCGTGACGCACTCCGCCCGCCGAAGCCGGCTCGCCGCCTTCAGCAGCAGGCGCCGCCCCGTCTGCCGCGTCGTCTCCAGGTCCCGCACCTGCGGCGCCAGCACATGGCTGTGCCCGATCGAGCGGGACTGGCGCGCCCGCTCTGGCAAATCCGCCCCGTGCAACGCATACCACAGCCGCGTCCCCACCACCGATCCCCAGGCCGATCCCGCCGCCGTCGGGTCTTGGGCGAGCAGCTGCCTCATGGTCGTGATGCCCCGCGACGCCAGCCGCGCCTCCATCTTCGCGCCGATCCCCGGAATGTCGCGCAAGGGGAGCGGCAGCAGCGCATGCGGCAGGTCGTGTGCCTCCAGCACGGTCAGCCCATCGGGCTTCTGCATATCGGCCGCGATCTTCGCCAGCAGCCGCGACGGCGCGATCCCCACCGACGAGGTCAGGCATTCGCCCACATTCGCCCGGATGCCCGCCTTGATCCGGCGCGCCAGCGCAACCGCCTGGTCGCGCCCATTCTCATTGTCCAGCAGCCGGCACGCCACTTCGTCGATCGAGCAGACGGCGGTTACCGGAATGTGCCGCCACACCTCGGCCAGGATCCGCTCGTGATATTCGGCGTAACGACTGTGGTCCCCACCCGCGAACAGCAGCTGCGGGCAGCGCCGCTTCGCCTCGCCGACTTTCATCCCCGTGCGGATGCCGAACGCCTTCGCCTCGTAGCTCGCCGCGATGATGGTGCCTGAGTCCATCTTCGCCGGCCCCACCGCCACAGGCTTGCCTCTGAGCGCCGGGTTCAGCTGCTGCTCGACCGACGCGAAATAGCTGTTGAGATCGAGATAGAGCCAGCGGAGGGGGTGCGCAGCCATGCGCGGAACATAAAGCGAACGCTTGCGCGAGTCGAGCCGCTTCGCCAAGGTGCAGGCCTTTGAGCGCGGGGTGGCAATGAACGAGCAGAAGCTGGACGGACTGACAGTCGACGAACCCGCAGGCGTCCGCGCGGTCGAAGCACAGCAGATCGCCGGCCAGCGCCTGCGCTATTACGATTACTGCATGGCCGCCTTCGCGGTCATCCTCATCTGCTCCAACCTCATCGGGGCAGGGAAGGTGGCAACGCTCGACCTGCCGGTGTTCGGCGCAGTCACCTTCGGCGCCGGCATCCTCTTCTTCCCGCTCAGCTATGTGCTCGGCGACGTCCTCACCGAAGTCTATGGCTACGCCCGCGCGCGGCGCGCCGTCTGGGTCGGCTTCGCCGCCAGCGTCTTCGCGGCCGGCATGGCCGCCGTCGTCGTCGCCATGCCGCCTGCCGCCGACTGGCAGGGCCAGGAGGCGCTCGCCGCCGTCATGGGCCAGGCCCCGCGCATCTTCGCCGCCTCCATCCTCGCCTTCTGGGCCGGCGAATTCGCCAACGCCTTCGTGCTTGCCCGCATGAAGGTGCTCACCGGCGGGAAAATGCTCTGGACCCGCACCATCGGCTCCACCGCAGTAGGGCAGGGCGTCGACACCCTCATCTTCTACCCGCTCGCCTTCTTCGGCGTCTGGGAAACCAGCCTGATCCTCACCGTGATGCTCACCAATTATCTGCTGAAGGTGGGCTGGGAAGCAGCACTCACGCCGGTCACCTACAAGGTCGTCGGCGCCATCAAGTCCGCCGAAGGCCTCGACGTTTACGACGTCGAAACCGACTTCACGCCGTTCAAGACCAGGGTGTGAGCTGGCTCCAGGAGACGAAGCTGCTCCTGATGGGCAGCACCGGCCTCTCCAAGGACGCGCTCCACATCTATGTCGGGCTGGCCGTTTTCCTGCTCGCGCTGACCCGGTGGCGCATCGGCAGCCTGCCGCCGCTGCTCGTCGTGTTGGCGTTCGCAATCGTGGGAGAGGCCTGGGACCTGATCGACAACATCCGCACCGACGTGCCGATGCAGTGGGCGGGGCACGTCAAGGATATCTGGAACACCCTGTTCTGGCCGGTTGCGCTCAGCGCAATCGGGCGCTGGACCCCGCTCCTCAGGCGAGGACGCTGAGCAGCCCCTCGAACAGCCGGCGCCCATCGGTGCCCCCATGCGCCGGCTCCACCACACGCTCGGGGTGCGGCATCAGCCCCAACACATTGCCTTTGGCGTTCAGAATCCCCGCAATGTTCCGCGCAGACCCGTTCACGTCCTCGGCATAGCGGAAGGCCACCTGGCCCTGCTGTTCCAGCCGGTCCAGCGTTTCGGCATCGGCCTGGAAATTTCCGTCATGGTGCGCAACCGGCACCGTGATCGTCTCGCCCGGCGTGTAGGCTCGAGTGAACGGCGTGTCGGTCGTCACCACTTCAAGGCGAACGTCGCGGCACACGAAATCCAGCCCCGCGTTGCGCATCAGCGCACCCGGCAGCAGCCCGCTTTCCGTCAGCACCTGAAAGCCGTTGCAGATCCCCAGCACCGGCGTGCCCTTGTCCGCAGCCCGGATAACGGCCCGCATGATCGGCGAGCGGGCGGCTATCGCGCCGGAGCGCAGATAGTCGCCATGGCTGAACCCGCCCGGCAGCGCGATCAGGTCCAGGCCGTCCGGCAGCTCCGGATCGTCGTGCCACAGCATGGCGGGCTTCTGCCCCGTCACCAGTTCCAGCGCGACCGCCAGATCGCGGTCGCAATTGGAGCCGGGGAAGACGACGACAGCCGTCTTCATGCCAGTTCGACCCTGAAATTCTCGATCACCGTGTTGGCCAGCAGCTTCCGCGCCATATCGGCCACCTGATCCTCGGTGGTGCCGTCGGCCACCTCCAGCTCGATCACCTTGCCCACCCGCACCTCGGCCACCTGGCCAAAGCCAAGCCCCTCCAGCGCATGATGGATGGCGCGCCCCTGAGGGTCCAGAACGCCGGGCTTGAGCGAGACAGTGACTCGGGCTTTCATGGGCGCCAGCCTATGCGCCAAAGGCCGCGGGAAGGGAAGCAGGATGGTCGACAGAACCCCCAACATCGCCTTGCTCATCGATGCCGACAACGCCTCGCCCGACGGCATGGACAGCGTCCTCAACGTGCTCGCCGAACTCGGCCCCGTGAACGTCCGCCGCGCCTACGGAAACTGGAAAAAGCCTGCCCTCAAGGGCTGGGAGGCGCTGGTCCACAAGCACGGCATCGTCCCGCAGCAGCAGTTCGATGTCACCAAGGGCAAGAACGCGACCGACATGCGCATGGTCATCGACGCCATGGACCTCCTCTATTCCGGCCGCGTCACCGGCTTTGGCCTGATGAGCTCCGACAGCGATTTCGGCCCCATCGCGATGCGCCTGAAGCAGGACGGCATGCCCGTCTACGGCTTCGGCACCGACAAGGCCCCCGAATCCTTCCGCCAGTCCTGCACCCGCTTCATCATCACCGGAAAGCCCGAGGCCCCGGTGTCGCCCGGCCAGCCCATGCAAGGTGCCCGCGGAATCGACAGCGAGCTCATTCAACTGCTCACCGACGCCTATTCCGCCTCGAAGCGGGACGCCCAGGGCTACGCCTTGCTCAGCGAGGTCGGCAACCGCGCCGGCAACCGCTCCTCGTTCGACGCCCGCAACTACGGCGCCTCCCGCCTGTCGGACCTGATCGAGAAGATCCCGAACTTCGCCGTCGAGCGCCGCGACGGCGGCGTGTTCGTGAAGCGCCTGAAATAGGCCCCCATTCCCGCCCGATTTGACTGGCGCTGCCCCTGTGCCCAAGGTGGCGGCATGGGGGGGCATCACGCAGCACATCCGGTGCCGGGCTGGGGGCTGATCGTGATGATCGGCCTGATGATCGCGCTCAACTACATCGATCGGGGCGCACTTTCGGTCGCAGCCCCCCTGATGCAGGGCGAACTCGGCCTTTCCGCCACCGGCTACGGCTTCGTCGTCTCCGCCTTCTTCTGGACCTATGTGCCCAGCCAGATCCTCGCCGGATGGCTTGCAGACCGGGTCTCGGTGCACCGCCTGATGGCAGCCGGCGTTGCCATCTGGGGCCTCGCGACCGTGCTCACGGGCTTTGTCGGCGGCCTCGTCTCCCTCGTGCTGCTGCGCCTGCTGATGGGCCTGGGGGAGGGGACGGCCTTTCCCTGCGCCTCCAAGCTGATCGCCCGGGTGCCCGAGGAAAGCCGGGGCACGGCCAATGTGGCGCTGTCCTCGGGGCTCTCCATGGGCCCGCTGATCGGCACGCTGGCAGGCGGCGCGCTGCTCGCGGCCTTCGGCTGGCGCGAAATGTTCATCGTCTTCGGCGTGGCGACCCTCGCCTGGCTTATCCCCTGGGCCTTCATGGCCGGGCAGATCGGCCCGGCACCGCCGAAAAACGCACCGGCGACGGCGGCGCCCTATGCCGAACTTCTGCGCTCGCCCCGGCTCTGGGCCATGTGCGCGCTGCACTTCGCTGCCACCTATCCCTTCTATTTCATCCTTGCCTGGATGCCGCTCTATCTCGTGAAGGTCCGCGGCTACGACATCGGCCAGATGGCGCTGCTCACCGCGCTCCTGTTCCTCGTGCAGGCGCTCAGCGGGGCAGTGATGGCAGTCGCCTGCGACCGGCTGATCGCCCGCGGGGCGGCAGCCTCGGCGGTGCGGCGCCGGCTGCTCTTTGCCTGCCTCGGGCTCACGGCGCTCGGCATCGCGCTCATTCCGCTCACGCAGGGCCTCGGCACGCTGATCGCGGCGCTCCTCATCACGGCAACCGGCTTCGGCCCGGTCACCGTCGTGCTGTTCACGGCCGGGCAGACGCTCGCCGGGCCGGGCTCGGCCGGGCGCTGGGTCGGCATCCAGAGCAGCGTCGGCAATCTCGCCGGCATCATCGGGCCCGTCATCACCGGCGTCATCGTCGATGCCGTCGGCTACGAGCCTGCCTTCGTCCTTACCGCCATCGTGCCGCTGGTCGGGGGGCTGGTGTTCGCGCTTGGCGTGCCGCGCATCGCACCGGTCGCCTGGCGCGCCTGAGCGCAGGTCGTCAGCGCGCGTAACGCTCCACCGCTGCAACCCCTTGCGCGAATGCTGCCGTTCCCGGCGCAATCACCTCGAAATGCCCGGCAACGGGGGCGACCTGGATATCCACCCGGTCGCCGGCCTTGCGGCCATCCTGCGCATGATCGAGGCCCATGGCAGGGAAGGCCACATAGTCGAACACGCCGTGCAGCATCACGGCCGGAACGCCCGTCGGAAGCAGCCGGTCCGGGCTGGTGTCGGCAAACCGCTGATCTGCCGTGCGCTCGGCGCCGTCGGCCGTTGTCGGCGGGGCAAGCTTCGGCACCGTGTCGGCGCCGCAGATGGTGCGGATCTCGGCTTCCCACTTCTGCAGTGATCCGAACCCGCCCACCGACACCACGCCGCGCGGGCGCAGAGGCTTCTCGGTGCGCAAGGGGCTGTCGGCAGGCAGCTTGTGCCGACCGCCGGCCCACAGCGCCAGGTGCCCGCCGGCCGAATGGCCCCAGAACACCACGCGGTTGAGGTCCAGCTTCTTCGCCTCGGCATGGTCCCGCAGGCTGTCGATCGCCTTGCCCACATCCTCGAAGGTGCCGGGGTAGCCGCCCCCTTCCTCGTCGATGCGGCGATAGGTGATGGACCAGACGGCGAAACCCTTCTCCAGGAAGGCGCCGGCCGCCGGACGCACCAGCTCCATGCCCGCGACCTTCTGCTGCCAGCAGCCGCCATGGATCAGCACGACGACAGGCCGCAGCGCATCGGGGCTTTCGGGGTTCGGCTGCGGCAGGAACAGCTCCACCTTCTGGCTCGGCGCCTCGCCGTAGCTGATGGTCTCGGTGGGCGCAGCCGCCGGCAGCGACATCACGGCCCGCGGGTTCATCAGCCGCGGCAGGTCCGGCCCACCGGGCTTGGCCACCGACGCAGGCGCGGTCGATTGGGCGAACAGGGGCGCCGAAAGCAGAAGGGCGCCCGCCAGCAGGGCGCGGCTCATTGCGAATTGCGCGCCTTGCGGGCCTCGTCGAGGTCGAGCACGGACCCATCCGAGCCCTCGGGCAAGAGCCCCAGCCGACGCGCGACCTCCTGATAGGCCTCCACTTCGCCACCCAGGTCCCGGCGGAAGCGGTCCTTGTCCAGCTTCTCGTCGGTCTTCATGTCCCACAGGCGGCAGCCGTCGGGGCTGATCTCGTCGGCAAGGATGGTGCGGCTGTAGTCGTCCTCCCACAGGCGGCCGAACTCCAGCTTGAAGTCGACCAGTCGGATCCCGATTCCGGCGAACAGGCCGGTCAGGAAGTCGTTGGTGCGGATCGCCATGTCAACGATGTCGGCGAGCTCGTCCTGGCCTGCCCAGCCGAAGCAGGCGATATGCTCCTCGGTGATCATCGGGTCACCCAGCGCGTCGTCCTTGTAATAATATTCCAGGATCGTGCGGGGCAGGGGGGTGCCCTCCTCGATCCCCAGCCGCTTCGAAAGCGAGCCGGCGGCCACGTTGCGCACCACAACCTCGATCGGAATAATCTCAACCTGACGAACAAGTTGCTCGCGCATGTTCAGGCGGCGAATGAAGTGCGTGGGAATGCCGATCGTGCCCAGCAGCGTGAACAGATGCTCGGAAATCCGGTTGTTCAGCACGCCCTTGCCGGAAATCGTGCCCTTCTTCTGCGCGTTGAACGCAGTCGCGTCGTCCTTGAAATACTGGATCAGCGTGCCGGGCTCGGGCCCCTCATAGAGGATCTTGGCCTTGCCTTCGTAGATCTGGCGGCGGCGGGACATGCGCATATTCCTCGGGGAAAGATTGAACAGGGGGCATAGCCTGTTCGTGCCCCGGGGGCAACGCGACCGGGGTCCACGAAGCCGGTCAGCAGATCGCCCGTTCGTCCGGCGCATTCCCGGTCGGCTTGTCGCGCTTCTCGAATTCCATGATGTCGCGTTCCGCGGATTGCATGCCGGCCTGCATGGCCTGCGATTGCTGCGATCCCCCGGATTGTCCGGGCCGGTTCAGATAGCCGTCCACCGCGGCGGTCACCCGGCGAAGCTCGAACGGCCGGCCGCCAAGCGTTGAATCGACCTTTTCCGCAAACACCGCCGAAGCCTGGGCAGCAGCGAGGCCATCGGCGCTGCCCGACCCGACCGTTCCGTCATCCGTCGCGATCGACTGGGTCTGCAGCGACACCAAGGTTCCCGTCTGGCCTTCGGGCGCAGGCGCCAGCCTGGTCGTCAGTCGAAACCAGTCCCGTCCGCCCGACGACACGATCCACGAGATTTCCTCGGCCGTCCGCGCATCCATCCGGGCGCTGGCATTCGAAAGGCCATAGGTCTGCTGGCAGACCTCGCGAGTCATCGCCATGCCATAGAGCTTCGTATAGGCCTCGTCATAAGGCAGCGCGTAGGTCTTGCCGTCCGGCTGCGCCGAACATCCAGCCATCGCCAGGCATGCCGCAAGCAACATCGGCAATCGAAGCCGGGGGCCAAGCTTGGATCTGACCGAAAGTCCGTCTCGCACGCTACGCTCCTCTGAAACGCAATGGGGTGATGCTGTCCGATTTCCTCTCGATCCGCCGCATCCCTCAGCAGATCGCCTTTTCGCCCGGCTCGTTGCGGGGCGGATTGTCCCGCCGCCGGCTGTCGATGGCATAGCGGTCCATGTGGGGGGCCACGTCCTGCACATTCTCGACCCGCTGGTTGGGGTCCGAAGGCGAAGGGTAGCCCAGATATTCGTCCACTGCGGCGGCCACGCGGCGGAAGTCGAACGGGCGGCCCTGCAGGGTGGAATCGACCTTCTCGCGGAACATCGCCAACGCTTCGAACTCGTTCATCGGGTTGAGGCCGCCAGTGTTGCCCATCCCGTTGTCCTTCAGGATCGTCTTCGCGGCAAGCGCAACCGACGTTCCGGTCTGGCCCTCGGGTGCCTCCACCAGGGTGGCCGTCAGCCGATACCAGTCTTCCCCCCGCCCGGACTGCACGACCCAGCTGATCGCATCGGCACCCCGCTCGTCCATCCGGACACTGCTTTCCCCGATGCCATAGTCCTGCTGGCAGACCTCGCGGTTCATCGCCATGCCATAGAGCTTCTGGTAGGTCTCGTCATAGGGCAGGGGATAGGTCTTGCCGGGGTCGCCGCCTGAACAGCCCGCCAGCAAAAGGCCAACCGCACCCAAGAGCGCAGCAACGCGACCGGAACGGTTGCGCATGTCAGTTGCCGCCATGTTGCGCTTGCAGCTCTGCCAAGCGCTTCTGCCGCTCCGCAGGGCTCATCCGCTGCATCGCCTCGAACTCTTTGGCGAACTGCTGCGCTTCCTTGCCATGTTTGCCCGAAAGCACCTCTTCCCGGCCCTTCGCCACGTCATCACCCTGCATTTGCGCGGTGGTCGCAGGATCGCAGCCCGCCAGTGCCATTGCGCCGAAAGCAAGCAGGATGCCCTGAATAACACGTGACATTACAGACCCCTCTCGAATTCTTTTTGATTCTTGCATAAAGGTTAACAGATATACGGTTGCTGTAAAGCTGTTTTCAGGTCAGATTACATTCCGTCATGATCAGTCCGATTCAAGGACAGGATTGGCGGCGTCAGGGATGCCGCCCACCTGCACAAGGGCAAGTCTGAAACACCCGATCAGAAGGTGAATGCCGTGGAAAAGCGTTGGATTGCCTGGGCCTGGGGCGTCAGCCTCGTCATCGTTTGGGTTCTCGTGGCCCTGAAGTTGGATCAACCCTTGCTGCAGGAGCAGTTGCGGGAAGATCTGCTCGGGTTCGGTGCGGTCCAGGCAGAGCTGATGGACGCCGAGCCCTGGCGGTTGCTGACGGCCCAATGGCTGCAGAACCACCCCTCTCGCCTGCTGTTCACCGCACTGATGATTGCAGTTGTCGGCGGCGCCGTTGCCGAACGGACGTCGGTTGGCGCAATGGTCTTCATCGGGATCGGTGGCGGCGCCGTCGGGCTCCACGCGGCGGCGGTGGGCCTGTCCGGCGGCGGGCTCGGTGCCCTGCCGGGCATGGCGGTGCTCGCCGATCAGACGGTCGGCTTCCCCGAAAATGTCCGCTTCGGCGCTGCCCAGTCGCTGATGGCGCTCAGCGGTGCGGCCATGGTCATCTTCGTCCGGACCCAGCCCATCTGGTGGATCGCGCTTGCCGGCGGGCTCGGCTCGGTCGCTTTCGATCTGTTCCAGGGAACACAAGGCGCGGCCCAGCTGGGTGGTCTGTTCGGGTTCTGCGTCGCAGCACTGCTGCTGGCGACAGGCGGCGTCACAAGCGACGGAAATCGGCGCACCGCTTCCCGTCGCTAAGTCCTCCGCGCCGTCGGGGCAAGCGGCCGGCCAGGCCGGAAATGCGCTACAGCTTCACCAGCATCTTGCCGGTGTTGGAACCGGTGAACAGGCCGACGAACGCATCAGGCGCCTTCTCTACGCCGTCGAACACCGTTTCTTCCCACTTGATCCGGCCTTCGGCGATCCAGCCGCCCATGTCCTTCAGGAACTGCGGTTGCAGATGGGCGAACTGCGTCACGATGAAGCCCTGCATCCGGATGGACTTGCCCACCACCATGATGATGTTGCGCGGTCCGGGCGTCGGCTCGGTCGCATTGTAGTTGGCGATCATCCCGCACTCGACCAGCCGGGCGAACGGCCGCGCCAGCTCGATCGCGACTTCCAGATGCTCGCCGCCCACATTGTCGAAATAGACGTCGATCCCCTTGGGCGCTGCCGCCTTCACGGCAGCCAGCAGATTCCCGCAGCTCTTGTAGTTGATCGCATGGTCGATGCCGGCCGCCGTCAGCCAGGCGCATTTCGCGTCGCTGCCCGCGGTCGCCACCACGGTGCAGCCCTTGATCTTGGCAATCTGCGCGACGACCGAGCCGACGGCGCCCGCCCCGCCCGACACGAACACCGTCTCGCCTTCCTTCGGCTGGCCGATCTCCAGCAAACCAGAATAGGCGGTCAGCCCCGGCATCCCCAGGACGCCCAGATACGCCTGCACCGGAACGCCCGGGATGGCGGGCAGCTTCTGCAGCGCAGCCGCCGGCGCCACAAAGGCCTCGCGCCAGCCGAACATGCTGTTCACCAGGTCGCCCGGCGTCAGCGACGGGTCATTGCTCTCGACCACCTCGCCCACCGCGCCGCCCTGCAGCACCTCGCCCACCTGGAAGGGCGGCACATAGCTCGGCCGATCATACATCCGACCGCGCATATAGGGGTCGACCGACATATAGTGGTTCTTCACCAGCACTTCGCCGGCATCCGGCTTCGGCAGTTCCACGGTCGCAAGCTCGAAATGTTCGTGGGCCGGCATCCCGACTGGGCGGCTCTTCAGGCGGATCTCGCGGGTGGTCGTCATGGCAATCTCTCCCCAATGGTTAGGGGGCAGCCATTCCACGGCGGTCGCCTGGGCGCAACCCGCCGAAGTTCAGCGGGCCGCCGGCCGGAGGCTAGTGCGCGGGCTTGGCGCGCAGCTTGCCGATGCGCGTGACGACCTCTGCGATCACGAAGCCCAGCGCGACGCCCGCAAGCCCGGCGAGGGTGGCATTCACGATCCACTCGACGACGGGCCCTGCCGCGCCGAAGGGGGTCGCTGCCGCATGGGCCCAGGCATGGAAGGCGTGCGGGATCCCCGGAAGGATACCGACTTCCTCCATCCCGTGGAGCACGATCCCGCCACCGACCCAGGCCATTGCCGCCGTTCCGATGACGGAGAGGGCCGCCAGCAGCTTCGGCATCCCGGCCACCAGCCCCCGGCCGATGGCGCGGCCTGCACCTGTTCCACCCTTCGCCATCTTCAGCCCGACATCGTCCATCTTCACGATCAGCGCGACCGCGCCATAGACCAGCACGGTCACCACGATGGAAACGGCGACGAGCGCACCGGCCTTGAGACCGAGGGACATCGTCCCGAGCGTGCCGAGCGCGATGGCAAGGATCTCGGCCGAGAGGATCAGATCGGTCTGGATCGCGCCCTTCACCATCCGGTTTTCCTGTTCGGCGGGTTCCTCGATCACGGGCACGTCGGGGTCATGGCCTCCGGCATGGGCGTGTAGGCCCAGCTTCTCCATCACCTTCTCGGCTGCCTCGAAGCAGAGGAAGGCGCCGCCCAGCATCAGCAGAGGGGTGAGGGCCTGGGGCAGGAAGGCGGCGAGCGCAAGGAAGGCCGGCAGCAGGAACAGCAGCTTGTTCTTCAGCGAGCCCCTGGCGATCTTCCAGATGATCGGCAGCTCGCGGTCGGGCGTGAAGCCGGTGACATAGGTGGGCGTCACGGCGGCATCGTCGATCACCACGCCTGCCGCCTTCGCGCCGGCCTTGCCCGAAGCGGCGGCGATGTCGTCGAGAGACGAGGAGGCGACCTTCGCAATGGCTGCGACGTCGTCGAGAAGGGCGATGAGACCGGATGCCATGGGTTCAGTCCTTACGGGCTTCGAGCATTGCTGCAATGGCCTCGTTGGCCAGAAGGTCGGCGCGCTCGTTCATCGAGTGGCCGCTGTGGCCTTTCACCCACTCCCACCGGATGCGGTGAGGCGCCGCGGCCAGGTCCAGTGCAGCCCAAAGGTCGGCATTCTTCACCGGATGCTTGGCTGCGTTGCGCCAGCCGTTGCGCTTCCAGCCGTGTATCCACTGGGTCATGCCGTCCATCAGGTAACGGCTGTCGGTTACCAGCGTCACCTCGGCCGGCCGCTTCAGCGCCTCCAGCGCCTTCAGCGCCGCCGTCATCTCCATCCGGTTGTTGGTGGTCTGGAACTCGGCGCCCGACAGCGTCTTTTCCGTCCCGTTCCATTCCAGGATGGCCGCCCAGCCGCCGGGGCCCGGGTTGCCCTTGCAGGCCCCGTCGGTGCTGATTCGGATGCGGGGGGTGTCAGGCCTGTCGGGCATAATGTTCCAGCCGGCGGGCAAAGGGGCGCGGGTCCTTGCGCTGCACCAGCGCGTCCGAAGGCGGGGCCAGCCAGTCCTGTGCCCGGCTCAACAGGAACCGCAGGGCCGCCCCCTGCCCAAGCAGGGGCAGCGCGGCCCGCTCTTCCGCCGAAAGCGGCCGGACCGCCTCATATCCTTCGAAAAGCGCCGCGGCATGTGCCGGCAGCGGGGCAGACCCGTCGCGCGGGAAGGCCCAGGCCGCGTGCAGCACCGCCAGATCATAGGCAAGGATGTCGGTGCAGGCGAAATAGAAGTCGATGAGGCCCGTCACTTCCGGCCCCAGCATCAGCACATTGTCGGGAAACAGGTCCGCATGGATCACCCCGTGCGCCAGGTGCCGGGGCCATTGCGCCGACACGGCCGCCACCCGGTCGCGCACAAGCTGCCGGAGCCCCGGCTCGATCTCGTCCAGCCGCCCGCCGATCTCGGCTGCTGCGGCCACCCACTGCGCCGGCCCCAGCGTGTTCGCCCGCGCGCCCGCAAAATCCGCGCAAGCCAGGTGCAGCCCCGCCAGCGCCGCACCGGCCGCCCGCGCCTGGGCTGCCGTCGGCTGCGAAACCGACACGCCGGGAAGATACTGGATCAGGCACGCCGCCTTGCCGGAAACCTGCTGCAGCGCCTGGCCCGACCGGTCCCGGATCGGCCGCGGAACCGGCTGCCCCCGGTCCGCCAGATGCTCCATCAGCGCAATGAACCAGGGGAGGTCCGCGAGGTCGATCCGATGTTCATAGAGCGTCAGGATGTAGCGGGCGGTCGTCGTCTCGACGAGGAAGTTCGAGTTGGAAACACCTTCCGCAATGCCCTTGGCCGACACAAGGGCGCCGGTGTCATAACGGGCGAGGAAGGCTTCCAGCGCTTCGGCCGGAACCTCGGTGTAGACCGCCATGCCGCTGGTGCGGGATCAGGCCGCGGACGAAGCGCAGACGGTGGCTGCCATCAGGCTGCGACCAGCGCGCGCGGCAGCTTGAAGACCACTTCCTCGGTCGCCGTGGTGACATCGGTCGCCCGCACGTCGAAGCGCGCACGCATCGCATCCAGCACTTCCTGCACCAGCACCTCGGGCGCCGAGGCTCCGGCGGTCAGCCCCACCGTCTCCACGCCATCGAACCAGGACCAGTCGATCCCGGCCGCCCGCTGGATCAGGTGCGCCCGCGCCCCTTCGCGGGCCGCCACTTCCTTCAGCCGCTGCGAATTGCTGCTGTTCTCGGCGCCGATCACCAGCACCAGCTGGCACTGCGGCGCGATCGCCTTCACTGCGGTCTGCCGGTTCGATGTCGCATAGCAGATGTCCTCGCCCTTGGGCCCCAGCACGGCCGGAAAGCGGCGCTGCAGCGTGGCGACGATGTCGGCCGTGTCGTCCACCGACAGGGTGGTCTGGGTCAGGAAACCCAGCGGCCCTTCCGGGGGCTGCACGGCTTCCGCATCCTCCACCGTCTCGATCAGAGTCATCACGCCGTCCGGCACCTGCCCGAAGGTGCCGATCACTTCCGGATGGCCGGCGTGGCCGATGAACAGGATGTGGCGCCCCTGTTCCACCATGCGCTCGGCCTGGCGGTGCACCTTCGACACCAGCGGGCAGGTGGCGTCCAGCCAGTCCAGCCCGCGCGCCTGGGCAGTCGCAGGGATCGACTTGGGCACGCCGTGCGCGGAAAAGATCACCTGCGCGCCGTCGGGCACCTCGTCCAGCTCCTTCACGAAGATCGCACCCTTGGCCTTCAGGCTGTCCACCACGAAGCGGTTGTGCACGATCTCGTGCCGCACATAGACCGGCGGCCCGTGCTTCTCGAGCGCGAGCTCGACGATCTGGATGGCGCGCTCGACACCGGCGCAGAAGCCGCGCGGCGCGGCGACGAGAACCCGAAGGGAAGGGAGGGATGCCATGCGCCAGCCCTTACGCCAAGTTTCCGCCGCCATGAAGCCCCTTCCCACGAAAGGCCCCGCGGCCTAAGGACTGCCCGGCTGTGGGGCGTCAACGGTTTTTGGGAGAGCCTGCTCTTGTCGAAGGCATTCTTGGTACTCGGGCTCCTTGCGTCGGCCCTCACGCTCGGCGCCTGCAACCGCAATCCGCTGCTGGTGAAGCGTTCGCCTTGCCCGGCCGTCGCCATCCCCACCTACGCCGGCACCGTCACCCGCTTCGACCCGGCGCAGAGCCGGAACGCCGACGCAATCGACTTCACCGCCCAGATTTCCGACGTCTCGGCGACCTGCACCGAAGGCAACGACTATCTCGGCAGCGACCTTGCCTTCACCGTCACGGCCCAGCGCCGCAAGGCAGGCCCTGCCCGGGAGGTCTATCTGCCGGTCTTCGTCGGCCTCGCCCAGGGCGGCAATGTGCTCGTCTCCAAGCAGCTCACCGGCGTCACCCTCAGCTTCCCCGAAGGCGGCCTCAGGGCCGAAGCCCGCGGCGGCGCCCGCGCCGAAGTGCACCGCTCGGCCGTCACGCTGCCGCCCGAAGTGCAGCAGCGCATCACCCGCGAACGCAAGCCCGACGAAGCCGACGCGCTCGTCGACCCGCTGTCCGACCCGCAGGTCCGCGCAGCCTTGCGCGCCGCCAGCTTCGAGGTGCTCGTGGGCTTCCAGCTCGACGACGCAAGCCTTGCCTATAACGTCGGCAAATAGCGGGCCGTCCCCTCGCGACCGCCACCGACCCACGGCGGCCGCCGCTACATAACATTGTCACATTGCCGCCAGCACCTTGGCCTGCATGTCTCCCAGGAAATATTGACCGCCGATCTTGCCGGTTTTTCGTGTCGGGTGCGCAATATCCATAAGCTTTTCTTGTTTGGCCGACGCCGAACGAGTTTTCTAGTAATGCGTCCGCGACAAGGTCGCAGGTGTGCAGGCGGGAGGTTGCGCACATGTCCGGTAGGCAAACATGCGCCGGGCCAATGGCGCAAGGAGTTATGGAATGCCGCACAGGCGGAATATCGACATCGATCTGCTGAGAAGCTTCGTGACAATCATCGAAGTGAAGAGCTTCACCCGGGCTGCCGAACGGCTGCTCAGAACCCAGTCCGCGATCAGCCTGCAGATGAAGCGGCTCGAAGACCAGTTGGAATGCCGCCTGTTCGAGCGCGGCGGCCGCGGAGTCGAGCCGACCGAGGCGGGCACGCTGCTGCTGGGCTATGCCCGCCGCATCCTGGCGGCCAATGACGAGCTTGTCGGGCGGATGGCCGAGCCACTGGTGGAAGGCGAGGTCCGCATCGGCGCGCCCGAGGCCTTTGCCGCCGAACATCTGGCGCCCGTGCTTGCCCGGTTCGCGCGCGCCTTTCCAAGGGTTACCATGCAGGTGCGCACCGGCCCTGCCGAACGGCTTGCCGACGACCGCGCCGCCGGCGCGCTCGATCTCACGATCGAAACGATCCTCGGCGATCGTCCGGACGGCGCAGAAGAGCTGATGCGCGAAGCGCTGGTCTGGTGCGTCGCGGAAGGCGCCGAACCCGAGGCTCGCCCCGGAATGGCCGGGCAGCCCCTGCGGCTGGTGATGACGGCCGCGCCCTGTCCCATCCGGTCCGCCGCCGAGCGCGCGCTGGTCGATGCCGGCATCCCCTTCAACCTGATGTTCGAGGCCAGCTCGCGCGGGGCGCTCACCTCCGCGATCGGGGCTGGTCTTGGCGTCGGCATTCTCCCGCGGGGCAGCATCACCTCCGGCATGCACCGCCTGAACGACGCGGAAGGGCTCCCGGCCTTGCCCGACGTGACGACCGTCCTCCTCGCGCGGCCCGGCGCCGGGCTGGTGGCAGAGCGTCTGCGCGGCTTCCTGCTGTCCGTCTTCGACCACCGGCATTGATCCGCCCCATGGGCCGACAGCTCGCTTGACGGCGGGGCTGCCCGGGCCGTATGGGCGGCGGCCTCGCTGCGACGGTGCCCGCCCGGGCACTGCGCGCCGCAGTCCAGATGTGCAGTCCAGATGTGGCGACCGTAGCTCAATTGGTTAGAGCGCCGGTTTGTGGTACCGGAGGTTGCGGGTTCGAGACCCGTCGGTCGCCCCACCAGCTGCCCCGCCGCACCGCTGTCCGCCCCCGCGACACCGGCAAGCCCCGGCAGTCCTGCGGTCGATGCGCGAAACGATGGAGTGGCAATGCGCGACCGTGGCTATGGCGTCTTCCTGATGATCGGCCTGCTGGCAGGCCTCGGCGTCGGCCTTGCCATCGGCCAGCCGTCCGCCGGAACGGTCATCGGTCTCGGCGCAGGCGCGCTGGTCGCGCTGGGCCTCAGGCTGCGCGCCCGCTGAGCAGCGTCAGCCCAGCGGCCGTCCCATCCAGACAACCCGCCCCAGGATCCCGATCGAGGCCGGCTGGCAATCCGGAAAGCTCGGATAGGCGATATTGTCCGACAGGATGGCAACCCGCTGCGTCGCGGGGTTCACCGACAGCCGCTTCACCACCGGCACCGCATCATTCTCGATCGCATAGAGGCCGTCACGCGGCGGCGTGCAGTCCGACAGGTCGACCAGCAGATGGTCGCCCGCCAGCAGCGTCGGCGCCATCGAATCGCCCTCCACGATCATGGCCGCCAGCGAGGCCGCGCGCCCGGCCGACACCTGCTGGATCAGGGTCCCGTCGATCCTCAGGGAAACGGCAGACGGCGCACGTGCGCCCTTCGCAAGATAGGGAACCTCGATCACGACATGCTGGGATGGTTCCGGCTGCAGCCGGCCGGCCGGTGCGGGAGGGCCGCCGAGCAGCGTTTCCGGCACGCCGAAATGGGCCGCCAGCAGCCGGCGCTCCTGCTCGCCGAGCCGCTTGGGCACCCCCCGCTTGATGAACTGCTGCACATAGGCCGCGTTGCGGCCGATCAGGCGCGACACATCGGCATAGCCCTGGCCGGACTGCCGGATCAGCGAATCCAGCTGAGCGCGCACGGCCAAGTCCGGCATCGGTTCGGTTTCCTCCGCAGCCTTCCGCGGCCCAGCCCCCGTCTCGCCCTTGGGCCGCCTGCCATTCCCATATATCATAAGTTTTTGCCTAGACTAGTAGGAAAATACCTATCAGCGTTGAACCAGTCGAGTCGGGCACGGGGGGGTGCCGGTTTGCCGGTCCGACTCGGCGGTTGGGTCGACGCGAGGAGTAGTCCAGCCATGTCGTTGCTGCATGCCATTGAAGTCTGCCTCAGAATCTCCAAGATCCCGCCGTCCCGGTTCGGGCGCGACAGCGTCCGCGACCCGCGTCTGGTGCACGATCTGCGCCGCGGGCGACAGCCCGGGCAGCGGATGGAACAGCGCGTCCGCAAGCATATCGAATCCGTCCTCCAATCGGAAAAGCCTGCCGGTGCTCCCGCGATCCGGAGGGACGCCTGATGCGCGCCGGGCTTGCAACCACAAATGGCCGCCTGGTCCGCGCCCTGCAGACGCGGCTCGGCCTTCTCGGCGGGGCAGAAGCCGGCTCAATTCTGCTTGCAGACCGGTCGCATCGGCTTGGCGACGCACCGCAGGCCCCCTTTATCGTGATCGAGGACCTGCAGGAGGCGCCATGGGCGAGCCTCACCTTCACGGGCACAAGGCACCAGCTGGAGGTCCGTCTGAACGGCGGTTCGCAGGAACTTGCCGAGGCAGTCGCAGCCCTCGAATCCTGGTCGGAGGACGCCGATCTCCTGCCTGGAGGCCACTTTCTGGCAGAGGTGCAAGTAACGGAAACCGCAAGAGAAGTCGGAGTGGATGGACGCATGGCACTTAGCCTCCGCCTGGACGCACTGACCATAGAGGAATAGGGAGCCTGCGCAAGGTCCAAGCCATGTCGTAGGGGCCTGCCTGCGAAGGGCTGCGCCGGTACCCCCGGCCGGCTTCCGAGTGACACTCAAATTTTCGCTGGAAGCCGGGCTTCGACGCCGCTAGAAACTGAGTCGCACGCAAATTGCGTGCGACTCTGTCTTCGGGGGCAGTCTTCATGCAGCATGGCGCGGGAAGGGATGCGGTCAGGCGCGGGCCGGCGGTGGCCCGGTCGGCAGGCTTCTTTCTCGGTTCGCTGGGCGCGGTCCTGATGGCAGGCCTCGTCCTTTCCGGCTGCAGCGGGGCAGAGCCGGGTCCCCCTGCCGTCGAGATGTCGCCCGTCACGCTTCACCGCGTGGGCGAGGTCGGCGTCAACGCCGGTTCGACAGCCGCAGGCACCGTTCGTCTCCGCCGCGAAACCCCGCTTGCCTTCATCAGCGACGGCCGTGTCCGCTCCGTCACCGTCCGCGAGGGCGATACCGTACAGGCGGGCCAGCTGCTGGCGACGCTCGACCGCACCGCCATCGACGCCCAGGTCCAGTCGGCCGGCACACGGCTGCGCCAGGCCGATGCCGAACTGCAGCGCCAGCGCCGGCTCAACGCGCAAGGCTGGGTGGCAAAGGCAAGGGTCGAATCCGCCGAAGCCGCGGCCGAAACCGCCCGTGCCGAGCTGTCGGGCGCCCGCTTTACCCAGAGGTTCGCAACCATCGCGGCGCCAACCGCCGGCGTCATCCTTACCCGGTCTGCCGAGCCCGGGCAGACGCTCCAGGCCGGAACCCCGGTCGTCGTCCTCGGCGAGTTCGCCTCCGGCTTCGTGGTGCGGGTCCCGCTCCCCGCCAGCCGGGTCGCCGGCCTTGCCAGGGGGCAGGCCGCCGAGGTTGCGTTCCGCGACGGTGCCGCCCCGCCGATGGCCGGCCGGATCATCGAGATCGCCGGCCGCGCAGACCCCGGCACGGGCACTTTCCAGGTCGAACTCGCCCTCCCGGCAAATCCGGCACTCAGGTCCGGGCTCATCGCCGACGTCAGCTTCCCCGATGTGGGCAGGGCAGGGCGCATCGCCATCCCGCCGACAGCCCTGTTCGCCGCCCGCGCCGACGAAGGGTTCGTCTGGGTGATGGATCCTGCAACACGCCAGGTCCGCGCCCGCCTGGTCGGGATCGGCCGCGTGACACCGGATGGGGTTGAACTCCTGTCCGGCCTTGCCCGCGGAGAGCAGATCGTTGCCGCAGGCGTCGACCGTCTGACCGAAGGCGCCGTCGTGAAGCCCGTGCAGACGCGCGGCAGCTGATCGCCGTGCTCAACAATCTCATCGCCTTTGCCGTTCACCGCTGGCAGGTCACGCTGGTGGTGTTCGGCCTGGTCGCGGCGCTCGGCATCCAGGCCTTCCTCACCATCCCGCGCTCGGTCGATCCGCACTTCAAGGCGCCCTTCGTCCTGCTGATCGCGATCCTCCCCGGCGCCGACCCGGCGGACATGGAACAGACTGTCGCCAAGCCGATCGAGGATGTGCTCGCCGGCCTCGACAACATCGCCGAGCTGCAGTCCTCCTCCTCCAACGGCCAGGCCCTCGTCACGGCCGAATTCACCTGGGAGTCCGACCCGGACCGCAACTTCGACGAGGCCGTGCGCGAGGTGAACGCGATCCGGAACCAGCTCCCCGCCGGCATCCAGCGCCTCGAATTCCGCCGCTTCCGCACCACCGAGGCCGTCGTCGTCCAATATGCGATCGTCTCCGAAACCGCCTCGTGGCGCCGCATGGAAAAGGTCGGCAAGGACCTGAAGGAGGCCTTCCAGCGCCAGCAGGGCGTCCGCACGGCGACCGTCTGGGGTGTCCCCCGCCCGGAACTCCGCGTCTCGCTCGATCTCGGCCGCCTCGCCGAACTCGGCATCCCCGTCACCGCCGTCACCGATGCGCTGCGCGTCGGTGGCACGGATACGCCCCCTGGCCCCATCCGCGCAGGCGACCAGCGCTTCAACCTCAAGGCCGGCGGCGCCTTCCGCACGCCAGAAGAGGTCGCCGCAGTCCCCCTGCGCGCCAACGACGGCCGGGTCGTGCGGGTCGGCGACGTCGCCGACGTGCAATGGGCCACCGAAGAACGCACCCACGCCACCCGCTTCAACGGCAAGCGCGCCATCTGGGTCACCGCCACCCAGAAGGACAATGTGAATGTCCTCGACGTGGAACAGCGCCTGCGCGCCGCCGCCGACACCTATGCGGCGACACTCCCGCCCGACATGAAGCTCGTCCAGGCCTTCGACCAGTCCAAGGACGTCCGCGACAAGCTCGCGCTCCTCGCCCGCGATTTCGCCCTCGCGCTCGCCCTCGTCCTCCTCACGCTGCTCCCGCTCGGCCCCCGCGCCTCGCTCGTCGTGATGGTCTCGATTCCCTTGAGCCTCGCCATCGGCGTCTTCGTGATGAACGTGCTCGGCTACACCCTGAACCAGCTCGTGATCACAGGCTTCATCGTCGCGCTCGGCATCCTCGTCGACGACAGCATCGTCGTCGTGGAGAACATCGCCCGCCACCTTCGCATGGGCTATTCCCGCACGGCCGCAGCGCTTGCCGGCACCCAGCAGATCGCAATCGCGGTCGTCGGCTGCACGGCGGTCATCGTCTTCGCGTTCCTTCCCCTTACCGCGCTCCCCGGCGGCGCCGGCAAGTTCATCCGCGGCCTTCCCATCGCCGTGATCTCCACCGTCACCGCCTCGCTCTTCGTCTCCCTCACCATCATCCCCTTCCTCGCCTCACGCTTGCTGCCCAAGACGGAATCCGAGCACGGCAACCGCTTCCTCCAGGCGGTCGACGGCGGTATCCACCGCTTCTACGCCCCCATCCTCCACCGCGCGCTGGAACGGCCGAAAACCTGGTTCTGGGGCGCGATGGCGCTGTGCGTCGCCGCCTTCGGCCTCGTGCCGCTGTTGGGCACCAGCCTGTTCCCGCCGGCCGACGCCCCCTATTTCCAGATCGAGATCGAAACCTCCGAAGGCACCGACCTCGGTGCCACGGCCCGCGCCGTTAAATTCGTCGACGGCCTGCTCGCCGCCGAGCCCCAGGTCGTCAACCGCATGGCCAATGTCGGACGCGGCAACCCGCAGATCTTCTACAATCAGCGCGAGGTGAACCAGCAGTCCAACTTCGGCATGGTCTCGGCCACGCTGACCGAATGGCACCCGACCGAAGGCCCGGCCATGGTCGCCCGCCTGCGCGAACGCTTCGCCACCTATCCCGAAGCCCGCATCAAGCTCACCCCCTTCCAGAACGGCGCCCCCATCGAGGCGCCGATCCAGTGGTTCCTCACCGGCCCCGATCTCGACAAGCTCCGCCAGCTCTCGCTCGAGGCCGAGAAAATCGTCCGCGACACCCCCGGCACCCGCGACGTCCGCAACCCGCTCGCCTTCGAAAGGCTGGACCTCGATCTCGGCCTCGATGCCGACAAGGCGGCCACCGTCGGCGTGGCGCCGGCCAACGCGCGGCGCGTCACCCGCCTCGCGCTCGCCGGCGAAACCGCCGGCCGCTTCCGCGACGCCGAGGGCGACAGCTACGACGTCGTCGTCCGCCTGCCCCAGCCGGATTTCCCCGGCGTGCGGCCCGGCGAACGGCTCGGCGCCCTCCAGGACGTCTCCGCCCTCGAGCGCGTCTATGTGCCCACAGCCTCCGGCGAGGCCGTCCCGCTCCCGGCGATCGCCACCCCGCGCCTCAGCAGCGGCCCCGCCACGATCGACCGCTACGGCCAGCAGCGCAGCGTCTCCCTCACCGCCAATGTCGCCGACGGTTACCTCACGTCGAAGGTGAACGAAGAGGTCGGCAAACGCCTCAACGCGATGGATCTGCCCTCCGGCTATGGCTTCCGCGTCGGCGGCGAGGCGGCTGAGCAGGCCGAAAGCTTCGGCGGGCTGGGCGGCGTCATCCTGTTCGCCACCTTCTCCATCTTCGCCGTCCTCGTGCTCGAATTCGGCCGCTTCCGCGAAACCATCGTGGT
Organism: Sphingomonadales bacterium; assembly: GCA_027490095.1. GTDB lineage: Bacteria > Pseudomonadota > Alphaproteobacteria > Sphingomonadales > Sphingomonadaceae > Sandaracinobacteroides. The sequence goes on from JAIXYT010000049.1 coordinate 105,380, forward strand.
CGCCGGCGTCGTCCCGCTCGGCATGTTCGGCGGCCTCATCGCGCTGTTCCTCACCGGGAATTCGATCAGCTTCACCGCAATCATCGGCTTCGTCGCCCTCATCGGCATCGAGATCAAGAACTCGATCCTCCTCGTCGATTTCACCACCCAGCTCCGCCAGCAGGGCATGCCCTTGCGCGAAGCCATCGAGCGCGCAGGCGAGGTCCGCTTCCTCCCCGTCCTCCTCACCAGCGTCACCGCCGTCCTCGCGCTCCTGCCGCTGGCGCTCTCGGGCTCCGGCCTCTACTCGCCACTCGCCTGGGTCATCATCGGCGGACTGATTTCCAGCACCTTCCTCAGCCGGATCGTGACCCCGGTCATGTATCTGTTGATCGTCAAGGGCGCGCCGCCGCTGGAAAAGATCGTGGCAGCCCCGGCCCCGCTCCCCGAAGCCTGACACGCCCCCCTCCTTTCGAGGGAGGGGCAGGGGGTGGGTAAGGGCGCTACCCCAGCCGCTTGAGCGCCGCCCGCAGCCGATCCGCCTCGGTCGACCGCGCCGCAAAATCCTCGCGCGCCTTCTCCACGGCCTCGGGCTTGGCCCGTTCGACAAAGCCGGGATTGTTCAGCCGGCCAGCCAGTGCGGCAGCCTCCTTCTCCGCCTGCTCGGCCGCCTTCATCAGGCGCCCACGCTCGGCCGCAAGATCGATCACGCCCTCCAGCGGCAGCGCATAGGAAAGCCCCTCCACCACCAGCTGCGCCGTGCCGCCCGCAGGTGCAGCCGCAAAGGAAACAGCCTCCACGCGCGCCAGCCGTTCCAGCGCCGCCCCATGCCGCCCCAACCGCGCCTGCAGCGCCGCATCGGCCTCCGGCACATGCAGCGCCAGCTTCGCCGCCGGCGGCACGTTCAGCTCCGTCCGCGCCGAGCGGATCGCCGACACCAGCTCGATCAGCCAGCCGATCTCCGCGCTCGCCTCGTCAGCCGCCACCACGGCCGTCGGCCACAACGCCGTGATCAGGTCATGCGCCCGTGCCCCTTGCGCATGCCAAAGCTCCTCAGTCAGGAAGGGCATCGCCGGGTGCAGCAGCACCAGGATCTGGTCGATCACCCAGCCGGCGACAGCCCGCGTCTCCTCGGCCCCGGCGCCACCCTCGGCCATCACCGGCTTGATCAGCTCCAGGTACCAGTCGCAGAAACGGCTCCACACGAACTGGTAGAGCCCGGCCGCATATTGGTCGAAGCGGAACGCCGTCAGCGCAGCTTCCGCCTCGGCAGCCGCCGCCGCCGTTTCCGCGACAATCCACCTGTTCACCGGCAACGAGGCACTCGGCGGGGCAGGGGAGGCAGACGCGGCAATCCCTTGTGCCTGCGCAAACCGCACTGCGTTCCACAGCTTGGTCGCGAAGTTGCGGTATCCTTCCACCCGCTTCTCGTCGAACTTCACGTCGCGCCCCTGCGCTTCCGAGGCCGCCATGGTGAAGCGCAGCGCGTCCGCGCCATAGCGGTCGACCAGCTGCAGCGGATCGACCGTATTGCCCTTGGACTTCGACATCTTCTGGCCTTTGGCGTCGCGCACAAGGCCATGGCAGTACACAGTCCTGAAGGGCACTTCCCCAGTCAGTTCAAGCCCCTGCATCATCATCCTCGCAACCCAGAAGAAGATGATGTCGAACGCCGTCACCAGCACGTCGCCGGGGTGATGCCGCTGGTAATCGCGCGTGTTCTCCGGCCAGCCCAGCGTCACGAACGGCCACAGGCCAGACGAGAACCAGGTGTCCAGCACATCCTCGTCCTGCACCAGCGCCACGCCCGTCCCGGCCTCAGCCTGTGCCTCGGCCTCGCTCCGCGCGACGATTGGCGTCCCGTCCGGCGTGTACCACGCCGGAATCCGGTGCCCCCACCACAGCTGCCGCGAAATGCACCAGGGCTGGATATTGTCCATCCAGTTGAAGAAGGTCTTCTCCCAGGTCTTCGGCACGAACTGGGTCCGCCCGTCCACCACCGACGCGCGCGCCTCAACCGCCAGCTTCGCGGCATCGACATACCATTGGTCGGTCAGCCAGGGCTCGATCACCACGCCCGATCGGTCGCCGTAGGGCAGCTGGATGACCTTGTCTTCCACCCGCTCCAGCAGGCCCAGCGCGTCCAGGTCGGCGACAATGCGCTTCCTCGCCTCGAACCGCTCCAGCCCCCGATAGGCTTCCGGCACGCTCGCATCGTCCAGGATATTCGCGTGCGCATCCAGCACGTTGATCCAGCCGATGGCCTTGTGCCGCTCATACACCTGCCAGTCGTTGAAATCATGCGCCGGCGTGATCTTCACGCAGCCCGAACCAAGCTCCGGGTCGGCCCACTCATCGCCGATCACAGGAATTTGCCTGCCGGTCAGCGGGTGCGCAATGAACATCCCTATCAGATGCGCATAGCGCTCGTCCTTCGGGTTCACGGCCACCGCCGTATCCCCCAGCATCGTCTCAGGCCGCGTCGTCGCCACCACCAGGTGCCCGGAACCATCGGCCAGCGGATAGCGCAGGTGCCAGAAATGCCCCTGCACCTCCCGCGTTTCCACCTCCAGGTCGGAAATCGCGGTCTGGAACTTGGGGTCCCAGTTCACCAGCCGCTTGTCGCGATAGATGAGGCCGCGCTCGTGCAGCGTCACGAACACATGGGTCACGGCCGCGGTGAAGGCCGGGTCCATCGTGAACCGCTCATTCGCCCAGTCGCAGCTCGCCCCCAGCCGGCGCATCTGCCGCGTGATCGCCCCGCCGGACTGTTCCTTCCAGTCCCACACGGTCGCAAGAAAGGCCTCGCGTCCCATCCCCGTGCGCGTCAGCCCCTGGCCGGCAATGGTCCGCTCCACCACCATCTGCGTCGCGATGCCGGCATGGTCCATTCCCACCACCCAGCGCGCGTCCTTGCCCTTCAGCCGCTGCCAGCGGATCAATACATCCTGCAGCGTCTGGTTCAGCGCATGGCCGATGTGCAGCGTGCCCGTCACATTGGGCGGCGGCAACACGATGGTGAACGGCTCGGCGTCCGGCCGCGCCGGGCGGAAGGCGCCCGTCTGTTCCCAATGCGCATACCAGCGCGCTTCGATCTCGGCGGGGGTGAAGGTCTTGTCGAGCATGGCGGCGGGGCTTAGCCCCAGCGCGCGGACATGAAAAGGTGTGGCGCCTACTTGCGTCCCGTCAGCCGCGCAATCTCCTCGGCCGCCATCTTCTGGATCAGTTCGGGCAGGTTCGCCTTCAGCCAGGCATCCACCTGCGGGCGGATCAGTTCGGCCAGGAACTCCTCGACCGTCCGTCCACCGGAAAGGGCAGCGGCAGCGACAACAGGGGCCGCGGCCGGCACCGAAGCCGCCTTGCGGGCCGCCTTCGAAGGCTTCGCCGCCGGCTCCGGCTCCTCCTCCACGGGGTCGCGCTCCGGCTCCACCTGTGCCGCCGCCGGCTGCGGCGCAGGCTCCCCGCCAACCGTCGCACGGATGGAATCGAGGATCGAGGCAAGGTTGGGGTCCAGCGTCTTGCGAGTCATGGCGTCCCCCTCCTTAGCCTGCCCATCCGGGCTTGCCCATCATTTCGGCCCCAGAAGCGGCGCCTGGTTCTTGGCCCGGTCCTCGTGCGGATCGGGCCCATAGGCGAACTCCCGCCAGCTATCGCCCTTCACCTTGCGGAAATTCTCGTTGGGGTCGTAGCGCCCGACGCCCACGCCCTCCAGCACCAGTTCCAGCCGGCCGATCGTCTCCAGCAGCTGGTAGATCGCCACATAGCGGTCCCGCTCGGCCTGGACGAGCGTTACCCGCGCGTTCAGCAGCTCCTGCTCGGCGTTCAGCACGTCCAGGATGTCCCGGCTGCCCACCTCATTCTCGCGCCGAACCCCTTCAGAGGCGAGCGAGTTGGCGCTGACCGCCGTCTTGGCCGACTGGATCACCGCCTCCGAGGTCTTCAGCTGGATCCAGCTGTTCGACGCCGTTTCGGCCACCACACGCTCGGTCTGGTCGATCAGTTCCAGCGTCTCGCTTTCGCGCGCCTTGGCCTGCCGCACCTGGGCGGCGATCAGCCCGCCGGTGTACAGCGGCATCGTTGCAGTTACCGCCAGCCGTGGGTTGAAGCCCGAAATGCCGAAGAAGGGGCCAGTCGCCTGCGTGTATGCGCCCTGCGCCTGGACCCCGACGGTCGGTGCCCGCTGCTGCTTTTGCAGCCGCACATCCCTCTCGGCCACCTTTTCGTCCAGCCGCGCGGCGGTCAGGTCCGGGTTGGTCGCAAGCGCCATGTCACGCGCTTCCTGCATGGTTGCGGGCTGTGGCGGCGGCGCGGGCAGGGGGGCAAGATCCTTGGGCGGGCGGCCGACAAGCCGCTCATAGGCCTGCTGCGCCTGCACTTCCTGGCTCCGGGCCACCATCAGGTTCGCGTCCGCTGCCGCCAGCCGCGCTTCGGACTGGGCCACATCGGTGCGCGTCAGGTCGCCAACCTCGAACCGGTCGCGCGAGGCGCGCAGCTGCTGCTGCAGCACCTTCACCTGATTCTCGTTCAGCCGCACGGATTCGGCCGTGCGCAGCACATCGGCATAGGCGGTCACCGTCTGCACGATCACCCGATACTCTGCCGCGATCAGACGCGCCCGCGCGGCCTCGATCCGGGCGGTGGCAATGGCGACGTTGCTGCGCAGCCGACCGCCTTCCCAGATCGCCTGGTTGATCGAAACACCGGCCTGCCAGGTCTGGCCCAGGTTGCCGAACGAGGGGCTGAGGTCCTGCGAGAACAGAAGCCGCGTGTCGATCCGCGGCAGCTTGTTCGACCAGGCGATCGGCACGCCTTCGTCCAGCTGCCTGAGCTGCGCGCGGGCGGCCGCCACCTGCGGGTTGGACGAATAGGCCGCTGCAATCGCATCCGGCAGGGTCTCGGCCGAAACCGGTGCTGCGAACATGGCAGCAGCAAGCAGAAGAAGGGATCGGAAAGGGGGATGCATCGGGGGGCTTTCAGAAGCGGAAGGCCGGGGCCTTTCGGAAGGGCGGCAGAAGGGCGGCCGCCGCTTCGCCGAAGGGCTCCAGCGGCGCGATCCCCGCGCGCTTGAGACCTCGGGCGGCGCGGCTGACGCCATCGCTGCCATGGTGGATCGCAACCAGCCGGCCCCCCTCGGCCAGCTGGGCGATCAGTTCGGGGGGCAGCAGTTCGACTGCCCCGTCGATCAGGATAAGGTCGTAGGGCGCCAGGCCGGGTGCACCGGCCTCCAGCGGCCCTTCGACAATCTCGATATCGGCAAACCCGGCCAGCGCCGCGCGCGCGGCCGCGGCAAGCGCGGGTTCGGATTCCAGTGCCACCACGCGCGCACCCATCACGGAAAGGACAGCCGCGGAATAGCCCGTACCGGCGCCCACCACGAGCACCCGCTCGCCCGGCTGCACGTCCGCATTCTCGATCAGCAGCCCCAGGCTCAGCGGCGCCATCAGCTCGCGCCCATGCCCCAGCGGCTGGGCCGCGTCGACATAGGCCAGGCCCCGCCGCGCCTCCGGCACATAATCCTCGCGCGCAACCGCATGAAAGGCCGCGACCGTGCGCGGCGAGACAACCCCGCAGGGCTTCAGCTGGCTGTCGATCATGGCCTCGCGCGGGGCGAGCAGAGAGGCGGAAACGGCGGATGCCAAGACGTCGGGTCCCTTGATGCAGCTGCACGATGCAGCCCGGAAAGTTGCAGCGCAGCCCGGAAACAGAGGGCAGGATGCGAAGCCCTGTTACCCAAGCACTGCAAGCCCCGCAACAGGCGCTTATGGCTTGCAGGCAGGCCTCCTGCCCCGTTGCCGCCGGCCCTCGGGCACGGCATGAGAGCCTTGTCGAAGTCGATCACATCAGGAGAACCAATGGTTGGGGAGGCAAAGGCCGGCGATCGCCGGATCGGCCATGTGGTGGTCGTCGGCGGCGGTTCCGCCGGCTGGATGGCTGCCGCCGCCCTTGCCAACGGCCTCGGCCTCGGGCGCCAGGGCGGGGCAGGGGGCGCCACCAGGGTCACCCTGGTTGAATCCGAAGAGATCGGCATCGTCGGCGTCGGCGAGGCCACAATCCCCCCCATCCGCGTCTTCAACCAGCAGCTGGGATTGGACGAGGCCGCCTTCGTCGCAGCCACCCAAGGCTCCTTCAAGCTCGGCATCCAGTTCGTGAACTGGGGCTGGCAGGGAAATTCCTATTTCCATCCCTTCGGCACCTACGGCACCGATTTCGACGCGGTTCCCATCCACCACTGGTGGGTCGCTGCCCATGCTGCAGGCGAGGCGCCCGCACTCGACGAGCACAGCATGGCCTGGGGCCTCGCAAAGGCCGGCCGCTTCCTGCCCCCCACCCGCGACCCGCGCCTGGTCCAGTCCACCCACGATTACGCCTACCACTTCGACGCCGCCCTCTACGGCCGGTTCCTGCGCGCCCACGCCGAAGCCCAAGGCGTCCAGCGTATCGAGGGCAGGGTGGTCTCGGCCGTACAGGCAGGCGAAACCGGCCATGTCCGAGAAGTCGTGCTGTCAGACGGCCGGGCAATCGCAGGCGACCTCTTCATCGACTGCTCGGGCTTCCGCGCCCTCCTCATCGGCGAGACACTCGGCACCGGCTTCGAGGACTGGTCCAACTGGCTCCCCTGCGACCGCGCCATCGCCGTCCCCACGGTGAACAGCGCCGATTTCACCCCCTACACCCGCTCCACCGCCCACCGCGCAGGCTGGCAATGGCGCATCCCGCTCCAGCACCGCACCGGCAACGGTCACGTCTTCTCAAGTGCCTTCATGTCCGAAGACGAAGCCCGCGAGATCCTCCTCGCCCATGTCGACGGCAAGCCTCTCGCCGAACCGAGGCTCCTGAAGTTCAAGGCCGGCCGCCGCACGCAGAGCTGGTCAGGCAATGTCGTCGCAATCGGCCTCGCCGCCGGCTTCCTCGAGCCGCTCGAATCCACCAGCATCCACCTGATCCAGACAGGCATCACCCGCCTCCTCGCGCTCTTCCCCGACCGCGATTTCGCGCCCCACGCGATCGCCGAATACAACCGCACCACCCAGACCGAGTGGGAGCGCATCCGCGACTTCCTGATCCTCCACTATCACCTGAACCGCCGCACCGACGGCGAGCTCTGGAAGCATTGCGCCGGCTACCAAGTCCCCGACAACCTCGCCAACCGCATCGCCCAGTTCGCCAGCCACGGCCGCATGGTCTCCGACGGCTACGAGCTCTTCCAGAACCCCAGCTGGCTCGCGGTCCACGTCGGCCAGGGCAACATCCCCCAAAGCCCCGACCCCCTCGTCGCCCACCGCAGCTTCGTCCCCGGCCCCAAGCGCCTCGAACAGCTCCGCTCGGCAATCACCAGCGTCGCAGCCGAAGCCCCAACCCACGCCGACTGGATAGCCCGCCACTGCAAGGCCGCACCCGAAAGCTTTGCAGCATGATGGGCCCCCGGGCGCGATTTTGCGGGAATGCCGAACGATGACGCGGATCAGCGCTCGCGGTTTGTGGTATGCGTTGAACATCGCCTGCGTGGTGGTCGTTGTCGGGTATGTCCGACTCAACTTCGACGCCAGACTGGGGGCAGTTGCCGTCGCAACCCTCTGCCTTGCCGCCTTGTCAGCCGCCTATCGTGGCAGCGGCCTGAACAAGGCCGACAAGCTGGATATCACAGCCTCTGCCGTCGGCTGGACGACCTTGTCCCTTCAGCCGATGCTCATGGGCCGGCATTCTGCTTTGGACGTCATTTCGACAGCGATCGTCGTGATCTGCTTCCTTGCGGTCATGGTGAAGCCATTGTGGACTTCCCTTATCAGGGACTGACTTCCACCAAGATTGGCGATTTACGCCCGCTCAGCGCACGCTGCGCATCGCAAACGCCGCCGCCACAAGCATCGCCGACGCAATCCCCATCAGCCAGATCGGCTCCCCCGGAAAGGCCAGCTTCATCACATTGCCCATCACCGCCGAAACCAGCAGCTGGGGCAGAACGATGAAGATATTGAAAAGGCCCATGAAGACGCCCAGCTTCGCCTGCGGCAGCGCCGACGACAATATCGCATAGGGCATGGTCAGGATCGACGCCCAGGCAATCCCGATCAGCACCATCGAAACCACCAGCCACTGCGCATCCCGGATCACCAGGAACAGCGCGAACCCCGCAGCCCCCGCCAGCAGCCCCAATATGTGCGTGTTGCTCCGCCCCAGCTTCGCCGCGATCGCCGGCAGCGCAAAGGCGTAGATGGCCGCCACCCCGTTGTAGATGCCGAACAGCACCCCAACCCAGTCCGCGCCGTCGTTGAACGCAGCCGAGGCCGTGTCGGTCGTGCCATACATGTACTGCGTCACCACCGGCGTCGAATAGATCCACAGGATGAACAGCGCGACCCAGGTGAAGAACTGCACCAGCGCCAGCCGCTTCATCGCCGGCGGCATCTGTGTCAGGTCCGATACGATCCGCGTGATCGGCCCCGCCGCCTTCCCGCCAAGCGCCCGCCGCCGCGTCAGCTCCTGCAGGGCTCCATACAGCAGCAGCGCACCGCCCAGGATATAGACCGGCTTGTCCAGCTCCAGCTGCGCCACCAGCAGGATCACGGCTGCCCCCGCCGTCACCCACCAGAAGCCGTTCACCGGCGCGGCCAGCGGCTCGTCCGCCACCGCCTCGGCGCTGGTGCCCTCGAAGGCATGCATCTCGTCCGGCGAATATTCCCGCGTCGTGAACACCGTCCACAACACCGCCGTCAGCAGCGCCCCCGCCCCGATGTAGAAGGCCAGCTGCACCGAATGCGGAATCTCCCCCGGCGCCGCGACATTCGAAACCCCGAACACCCGCGTCAGCACCGCGGGCGCCAGGCTCGCCGCTACCGCACCCGCCCCGATGAACACCGTCTGGAAGGCATAGCCCGCCGTCCGCTGCCGCTCCGAAACCATGTCCCCCACAAAGGCCCGGAAGGGCTCCATCGCGATGTTCAGCGACGCATCCAGGATCCACAGCATGCCGGCTGCAAACCACAGCGTGTGCGAATTGGGCATCCCCACCAGCGCCAGGCTCGCCAGCAGCGCCCCGGCCAGGAAATAGGGCCGCCGCCGCCCCAGCGGAGTCCAGGTGCGGTCTGAAAAATAGCCGATAACCGGTTGAACCAGAAGCCCTGTTACCGGCCCCGCAATCCACAGGAAGGCAAGATCATCGATCGAGGTCCCCAGCGACTGGAAGATCCGCGACACATTCGCATTCTGCAGCGCAAAGCCGATCTGGATCCCGAAGAAGCCGAACGAGAGATTCCACAGTCCCCAGAAGCTCTTGTGCGGGCGCTCCGTGCGGGCAGGGGATGCCGCCGTGTCCATAGCTGTCGAAACCTCCCAACGGCGGGCCTTCTCCAGCCCCTCCCAGGGCCCGCCCTTTCACGTGCGCGAGGCTGGCGCGATTCGCTTTGGCTGGCAACCGGGCAGGGAAGGGCACCTCAGCCCGCCCCGCAGCTTCTCCGCACCACCAGCCGCGTCGGCAGCATCGCGCCGGGCGCCGGCAGCCCCTCCAGCTGCGCGCGCACCGAATCCACCAGCATCTGCCCGGCCAGCTGCGTGTCCTGCACCACCGTCGTCAGCGGCGGGCGCGTACTGGCCGCCGCCGGAATGTCATCGAACCCGGTCACCGCAATGTCCTCGGGCACCTTCAGGTCGCGGTCGGCCAGCGCCCGCATCGCCCCGATGGCGATCAGGTCGGATGCCGCGACGATCGCATCGAACCCGGCTCCGCCCTCGATCAACGCGTGGGTCGCGTTCGCACCCGCCTCCTCGGTGGTGATCGCATCGGCCTGCAGCGGCGGCGGAAGCCCGGCCGCCGCCAGCGCGTCCGCCACGCCGTGAAAGCGCGCCTCGAACTCGGGATAGTTGCTTGCCGCATGGCCCAGGAAGGCGATCCGCCGCCGCCCCAGCCCGATCAGATGCTCGGCCGCGATGCGCCCCCCGGCCCGGTTGTCCGACCCGATGGTCGTCCCGAAATCGACCGGCCTCGCGCTCACCAGCCCGGCTGCCGCCTCCACCGATCCCCAGCGCGCAAAGCGCGTGCCCTGCGCTGCCAGCTGCACCACCTTCTCGCGGTACAGTTCCCAGTCGCCATAGCCCAGCAGGATGATCCCGTCGGCCTTGTGGCTGTCCTCATAATCCTTGTGCCAGTCGTCCGACAGCTGCTGGAAGCTCACCAGCAGGTCATAGCCGGCCCGCTTCGCCGCCCGGGTGATCGATCCCAGCATGGCCACGAAAAACGGGTTGATCAGGCTCTCGTCGGCCGTCGGGTCCTCGAAGAACAGCAGGGCGATCGTGTCCGACCGCCGCTTGCGCAAGCTCGAGGCTGCCTTGTCCACCTTGTAGTTCAGCTGCCGGGCGATCGCCTCGATCCTGAGCCGCGTCGCCTCCGAAACCATCGGAGAGCCCGAAAGCGCCCGGCTCACGGTCGGCTGCGACACACCTGCCAGATGCGCGATGTCGAAAGAGGTCGGCGCACGATCCGCCCGGGACTGAGGGACTTCGCCCTCGATCCTGTCACCACGCCCCAATCCGCTCCCAACCGGCTGTGTCTTCATGGACACGGCGCCTCCCGATGCATTTGCGCATACGTATGTGCTCTTCTTGAACCGAAATGCGTCGCAGCGGAAGATGCTTCACACATCAGCAATAAATAAGTGCGGATGGGGCGCACCCGATTTCGGGACTTTGCCGTACCCTTCCGTCAGGGACTGGGGAGTATCACATGCACGCGACGTCCGCTGGCCGTTCGGCCACCGCATCCGGCCATCTGCTGCTGAAGGCGTCCGCAAGTGCGCTCGCGCTCTTCGTCGCGCAATCGGCCTTCGCCCAGGAGGCCCCCGCCGCAGCGGTTGCCGACGAGGACATCGTCGTCACAGGCTTCCGCGCCAGCCTTGCAAACGCGATCGCGTCCAAGAAGAACTCCGACCTCATCGTCGAAAGCATCTCGGCGGTCGATATCGGCAAGCTCCCCGACACCTCGATCGCGGAATCGCTGTCGCGCCTGCCGGGTCTCGCCACCCAGCGCGAAGGCGGCCGCGCCCAGAACCTCTCGATCCGCGGTCTCGCGCCCGACTTCTCGACCACGCTTCTGAACGGTCGCGAACAGGTGACGACCGGCGACAACCGCGGCGTCGACTACGACCAGTTCCCGGCCGAAATGATCGGCCAGGTGAACGTCTACAAGACGCCGTCGGCCGCCCTCATCGGTGCGGGCCTCTCGGGCACCGTCGACATGCGCACCGTGAAGCCGCTGGCCCACGGCAAGCAGACCATCGCGCTCAATGCGCGGGCCGACTATATCGATGCGCCCAAGCTCAACCCCGATGCCGGCAACTGGGGCTACCGCTTCTCAGGCACCTACATCGACCAGTTCGCCGACGACACCATCGGCATCTCGGTCTCGGCGAGCGTGCTCAAGCAGGAAATCCCGATCGAGCGCTTCGAAGCCTGGGGCTACCCCGGTTCCGGCCCGAACGGCGCCCCGCCGTTTGTCATCGGCGGCTCCAAGCCCTACGCCTCCTCCGGCACACTCGAGCGCAAGTCCGTGAACGGCACCCTCGAATGGGCGCCGAGCGAGAATTTCTCGACCTCGGTCGACCTCTTCTACTCGCGCTTCGAGGACCACAAGATCCGCCGCGGCGTCGAGCTTCCGCTCTTCTGGTCAGGCGCGACCCTCCAGCCGAACCCGACCGTCGAGGACGGCTTCGTCACGTCGGGCGCGTTCGGCAATCGCACCGAGAACGGTGTCCAGGTCCCCAATACAGGCGTGAAGGGCGTCGTCCGCAACGACATCGTCAACCGCGACGCCGACCTGTTCGCGGCCGGCTGGAACATCCAGGCCGGCAACGACGTGCTGCGCGCCACCATCGACATCAGCTACTCGATGGTCGACCGCACCGACCTCGATATCGAAACCTATTCCGGCACCGGCCGCGGCTACATCGGCAATGGCGTTTCGCGTGGCGCAACGGATACCATCGGGTTCGAAATGGGCGGCCGTGGCGCCTTCTTCAGCCCCGGCCTCAACTATGCCGACCCCAACCTCATCCGCCTCACCAGCCCGCAGGGCTGGGGTGACAACATCATCCCCGGCGGCCAGGACGGTTACTACAACGAGCGGGCCATCAAGGACGAGCTGCTCGCGCTCCGCTTCGGCGCCGAGCGCGATCTCGGCGGCATGTTCCGCTCGCTCGAGGTCGGCTTCAACTATACCGGCCGCGTGAAGACCCTGCGCCCGAACGAATTCTTCCTGGCCCTTCGCGGGAACACCGACGGCACCACCTCCGTGCCGATCCCGGCAGAGTTCCTCTATGATCGCGGCGCCAATCTCGGGTTCCTGGGCCTCGGCGAAACCATCGCCTATGATGTCGAAGGCCTGCTCGACAGCGGCATCTACAACCGCGTCCGCAACCCCAACGCCGACGTCACCACCAAGGGCTGGCGCGTCCGCGAGGATGTGCTGACCGGCTACCTCCAGCTCAACATCGACACCCAGCTCGGCACCAACCGCCTCACCGGCAACGTCGGTGTCCAGCTGGTCAACACCGACCAGACGTCGAACGGCATCGCCTCATCCGGCACCGGTACCGGCGTCTTGAACACGCCGATCACCGACGGCGCCAGCTACCTCTATGCGCTGCCGACCCTGAACCTGGTGGTGCGCGGCGAAAATGACTTCGTGGCCCGCCTCGGCCTCGGCCGCCAGCTGGCCCGCGCCAAGATGAACGACATGCGCGCCAGCATCAATTACAACTACAATGCGTCGAACGCCGGCTGCACTGACGTCAACCTCGGCTGCTCGCCCTGGAGCGGCGACGGCGGCAACCCGCGTCTGCGGCCCTGGATCGCCGACGGCGTCGACATCAGCCTCGAAAAATACTTCGGTGCAGAGGCTTACGTCTCGGTCGCCGGCTACTACAAGAACCTGAAGAGCTACATCTACGAACAGCAGGTGCTTCAGGACTTCACCGGCTTCCCGACAGGCAACACTGTCGAACCCGTGATCCGGGAAGGCTTCGTCCGGATCTGGGACAACGGCGAGGGCGGCAAGCTCTACGGCTTCGAACTCGCCGGCGCCCTGCCGTTCAGCGTCTTCACCCCGGCGCTCGAAGGTTTCGGCCTCCAGGGCAGCTACAGCTTCACCGAAAGCGAGATCGAGCCCAACCCGAACGACCCGACCGAACCGCTGCCGGGCCTGTCGCGCCACGTCTGGAACGCGACCGCCTATTTCGAACGCTCCGGCTTCCAGGTCCGCGGCTCGGTGCGCCACCGCTCCAGCTTCCTTGCAGACCGGCGCGGCTTCGGCGGCGGCCTCGAGCGGCGCTTCGCCAACGGCGAAACCATCGTCGACGCCCAGATCGGCTACGAGTTCCAGCCGGGCTCGGCACTTGAAGGCGTGACCCTGCTTGCCCAGGCCTACAACCTCACCAACGAGCCGTTCAGCACCTACTTCATCCCCGACAACCGGCAGGTGCGGGACAGCGAGAGCTATGGACGGCGGTTCCTGTTCGGTGTGAACTACCGCTTCTAGGCAAGGCTGGCGGCCGGGGAACACCGGCCGCCAACAGGAGGCAAGCGCATGACCCCCTCGCGTGACGAGCAGCAAGCCCGCCCGCGCCGGATCGTCATCGTGGGCGGCGGCACGGCCGGATGGATGGCTGCCGCCGCCTTCGCGCGCTTCCTCGAAACCGGCTGGTCGATCACCCTCGTCGAATCCGACGCCATCGGCACCGTCGGCGTCGGCGAGGCGACCATCCCGCAGATCCGCCTCTTCAACGGCGCGCTCGGCCTCGACGAGAACGAGTTCCTCCGCGAAACGCAAGGGTCCATCAAGCTCGGCATCCAGTTCGTCGACTGGTGGAAACAGGGCCACAGCTACATCCACGGCTTCGGCGCCGTCGGCCGCGATCTCGGCCTCGTCCAGTTCCACCACTATTGGCGCCGCGCACAATCGCTGGGCCTGGCGCAAGATCTCGGCGCCTACTGCCCCAATGTCGTCGCAGCGCTCGCCAACCGCTTCGAGCGCGACTCCGGCCCCGCCAGCGTCACCCGCCAGCCCATCCCTTACGCCTTCCACTTCGACGCCGGCCTCTACGCCGCCTACCTCCGCCGCAAGGCCGAAGCGAAGGGTGTCGTCCGCCACGAGGGCCGCATCACCCGCACCGAACTCGCCGACACCGGCGACATCGCAGCCGTCCACCTCGAAGGCGACCGCCGGATCGAAGGCGACCTCTTCCTCGATTGCTCGGGCTTCCGCGGCCTCCTCATCGGCGAGGCGCTGGGCGTCGGCTACACCGACTGGACAAACTGGCTCCCGGCAGACCGCGCGCTCGCCGTCCCCTGCGAACGCACCGAACCCATCACCCCCTACACCCGCTCCACCGCGCGCACCGCCGGCTGGCAATGGCGCATCCCGCTCCAGCACCGCACCGGCAACGGCCTCGTCTATTCCTCCGCCCACCTCTCCGACGACGAAGCCGCCTTCCAGCTCCTCACCCACCTCGACGGCCAGGCGCTGGCCGAACCGCGCCCGCTCAAGTTCACCACCGGCCGCCGCGACGCCTTCTGGCACCGCAACTGCGTGGCGCTGGGCCTCGCCAGCGGCTTCCTCGAACCGCTCGAATCCACCAGCATCCACATGGTGCAGTCCGCGATCGAGCGCATCCTCGCCTTCCTGCCCGCAGCCCAGCCCGACCCCCGCGCCATCGCCGAATACAACCGCCAGACGGTGTTCGAGATGGAGCGCATCCGCGACTTCATCATCCTCCACTACAAGGCAACGGAACGCACCGACTCCGAATTCTGGCGCCACTGCGCCGCCATGCCCATCCCCGACAGCCTCCAGACGCGCATCGATCTCTTCCGCGAAGCCGGCCGCATCTTCCGCGACGGCAACGAGCTCTTCGCCGAAGTCGGCTGGGTACAGGTGCTGCTGGGGCAGGGCGTCATCCCCCAGGGCTGGCACCCGCTCGCCGAACTCCTCAGCGCGTCCGAGCTCGCCGAATTCCTTGCGCTTCAGGCCCGCATCTGCCGCGAACGCGCCCAGCGCATGCTGCCGCACGACCGCTTCCTCGCCCAGAATTGCGCAGCCCCCTTCACCGAGTTCAAGGAGATGCGCGCATGAAGCGCAAGACGCTCGCGATCCTCCTATCCGCAGCCGCACTCTCCGCCGCGCCCACCGCCGCGCAGGATCCCGCGTCCGCCGTCCGCGCCCGCCTGCCGCAGGACGAGATCATCTATTTCGTCCTCCCCGACCGCTTCGAGAACGGCGACCCCAGGAACGACCGCGGCGGCCTGAAGGGCGACCGCTTGCAGCACGGCTTCGATCCCACCCACAAGGGCTTCTACCAGGGCGGCGATCTCAAGGGCCTCACCGCCCGCCTCGATTACGTCCAGGGCCTCGGTGCCACCGCAATCTGGCTCGGCCCGATCTTCAAGAACAACCCCGTCCAGGGCGCGCCCGGCCAGGAATCCGCGGGCTACCACGGTTACTGGATCACCGATTTCACCACCGTCGATCCGCATTTCGGAACCGAGGCCGACCTGAAGGCCCTCGTCGCCGCGGCCCACGCCCGCGGCATGAAGGTCTATCTCGACATCGTCACCAACCACACCGCCGACATCATCCGCTACGCCGAATGCCCCGACAGCGCCTGCGCCTTCCGCCCCCGCCAGGATTATCCCTGGAGCCGCAGGGGCGGCCCCGGGGGCGAACCGATCAACCCGGGCTTCGCCGGCGACGGCCCGGCCGAGCAGACGGCCGAGAACTTCGCCCGCCTGAAGGATCCCCGCTGGGCCTACACCCCCTTCGTGCCGAAGGGCCTCGAAAAGGCGAAGAAGCCCGAGTGGCTGAATGATCCGCTCCTCTACAGCAACCGCGGCAACAGCAACTGGAAGGGCGAAAGCATCGTCTGGGGCGATTTCGTCGGCCTCGACGATCTCAACACCGCCAACCCCCGAGTCCGCGACGGCATGATCGAGATCTACAAGAGCTGGATCGACCGGTTCGGCATCGACGGCTTCCGCATCGACACCGCCAAGCATGTGAACCCGGAGTTCTGGCAGGGTTTCGTCCCCGCCATGCTCGCCCATGCGAAGGCAAGGGGCATCCCCAACTTCCACATCTTCGGCGAGGTCTTCCAGGACACGGCCGACCCGGGCTTCCTCGCCCGCTTCACCCATGTCGACAGCTACCCCGCGGTCATCGATTTCGCGGTCAAGATCGGCATCGGCGACCTCGTGGCCCGCAACCGCCCGCCGTCCGAACTCGAATCCATCTTCTTCAAGGACCCGGTCTACGCCGGCGGCGCCGGGCCAGCCCTCACGCTGCCCACCTTCGTCTCCAACCATGATCAGGGCCGCCTCTCGCACGATGTCGTGAAGGCGAACCCCACCGCGAGCCCCGAAGAGCTGCTCGCCCGCATGAAGCTCGGCCATTCCATGCTCCTCCTGCTTCGTGGCGTGCCCACCCTCTACTCCGGCGACGAACAGGGCTTCGTCAGCGACGGCAACGACCAGGACGCCCGCGAGACCCTCTTCCCCTCGAAGGTGCCGAGCTACCTCGACAACCGCCTCATCGGCACCAGCCGCACCCATGCCGAGGCGCAGTTCGACCCCGGCCATCCGCTCTATGCCCATGTCGCGAAGCTCAGCCGGGTCCGCCTGTCGGATCCGGCGCTCACCCGCGGCCTCCAGCGTGTGCTGATCGCCGACACCGAAGGCCCCGGCCTGTTCGCGGTTGCCCGGCGCTTGGCCGAAGGCAATCGCGCCCCCTTCCTCGACACCGTCATCGTCTTCAACACGTCGGCCAAACCGCTGAAGGCCAATGTGCCGATCGATCCGCGCATCGACGTCACGAAGTCGCTCTACGGAACATGCCCCATGCCCGCCGCCCCCGGCACGCTCGCCGTCGAGATCGAACCCTTCGGAACGCTGGTCTGCGCCGGCGCGGTGGCCGTCCAATGAGCAGCGTGATGGAGCGGGACACGCAGGCGCAAACCACGCCGGCCCCCTGGTGGAAGGGCGCGGTGATCTACCAGATCTACCCGCGCAGCTTCCAGGATTCGAACGCCGACGGCATCGGCGACCTCGCCGGCATCACGCAGCGCCTGCCGCATGTCGCAAGCCTCGGCGTGGACGCGATCTGGCTCTCGCCTTTCTTCACATCTCCCATGAAAGACTTCGGCTATGACATTGCAGACTATTGCAATGTCGATCCGACATTCGGCACATTGGCTGATTTCGACGCGCTGATCGAACGTGCCCATGCCCTCGGGCTCAAGGTCATCATCGATCAGGTCTACGCCCACACCTCCGACGCGCACGCCTGGTTCCGCGAAAGCCGCCAGTCCCGCCACAACGCCCACGCCGACTGGTATGTCTGGGCCGACCCCAGGCCCGACGGGTCGCCACCCTCCAACTGGCAATCGGTCTTCGGCGGCCCCGCCTGGACCTGGGATGCGCGGCGCCGCCAGTACTACATGCACAATTTCCTGAGCAGCCAGCCGCAGCTCAATGTGCACAACCCAGCCGTTCAGGATGCGCTGCTGGCGTCTGCGAAATTCTGGCTCGACCGCGGGGTCGATGGCTTCCGCGTCGATGCGATCAATTTCGCGATGCACGATCCCGCGCTCACCGACAATCCGCCGGCCCCCCCGGGCCTGCGCACCCGGCCCTTCGATTACCAGCTGAAGGTGCACAACCAGTCCCACCCGGACATTCCGGGCTTCCTTCGCCGGCTTCGCGCGCTCCTCGACACCTATGGCGCCACCTTCACCGTGGCCGAAGTCGGCGGTCCCGACCCGATCCCCGAAATGCGCGCTTTCACCGCCGACGACCGGCACCTCAACTCCGCCTACAGCTTCGCCTTCCTCTACGCGGAAAGGCTGACCCCCCAGGTGGTCGCCTCGGCACTCGCCGACTGGCCCGACCAGCCCGGCCTCGGTTGGCCCAGCTGGGCGCTCACCAACCATGATTCCCCGCGCGGCCTTTCCCGCTGGGCCGCCCCCGAACATCGCCCCGCCTTCGCCCGCATGACCATGCTCATGCTCATGGGCCTCAGGGGCAACCCCTTCCTCTACTATGGCGAGGAGCTCGGCCTCACCCAGGTCGACATCCCGTTCGAGGAGCTGCAGGACCCGGAGGCGATCGCCAACTGGCCGCTCACCCTCTCGCGCGACGGCGCGCGCACGCCGATGGCCTGGGAAGCCCAGGCCCCCAACCTCGGCTTCTCGACCGCGAAACCCTGGCTGCGCACCGGCGCCGACCACTCGGCGCTCGCCGTCGACCGGCAGGAGGCCGATCCGGACTCGCTTCTCAACCTCACCCGCCGCCTCGTCGCCTGGCGGAAGGCCGATCCGGCGCTGCGCCTCGGCCGGCTCGAGCGCATCGAGGCCGACGGCGACCTGCTCAGCTTCGAGCGCTGGCACGACAACCGCCGCATCCGTCTCGCCTTCAACTTCGGAACAACCCCACGCGCCCTCGGTCTCGAAGGCACCCCGCTCGTCGCCGTCAACGGCGCTTGCGCCGAAACCCTTCCGCCATTCGGCGGCATCGCCATCGAAGGCTGACCCATGCGAAACCTGCTGCTCCTCGCCGCCGGCCTGCTCCTGCTGGCGGGCGCCCGGGCCGCCGTCGCGGCACCCGAGACCGTCAGCTCGCCGTCCGGCACGCTCAGCTTTTCCATCGATGTCAACGGGGAAGGGCGCCCCGACTGGATGCTGACCCGCAAGGGCGACATCGTCATCGGCAAGTCCCGGCTAGGGTTCATCCTGGCAGACGCACCCAAGCTCGAACGCAACCTCGAGATCGTCTCGGCCGAGCGCCGCAGCGCCGACACCCGCTGGGAACAGCCCTGGGGCGAACGCCGGTACGTGACCGACCGCCACAACGAGCTCACCGTCACCTTCCGCGAGAAGACCCCGCTCAAGCGCATCCTGCGCCTGCGCGTCCGTCTGTTCGACGACGGCCTCGGCTTCCGCATCGAATTCCCCGAGCAGCCCAACCTGAAAACGGCGCGCATCGTCGAGGAGCTGACCGAATTCGACATCGCCGAAGCCGGCAAGGCCTGGTGGATCCCCGGCGGCGAATGGAACCGCTACGAATATCTCTACAACCGGACGCCAATCTCCGAAGTCGGCCAGGCCCACACCCCCATCACCTTCCGCACGGATACAGGCCTCCACCTCGCCATCCACGAGGCATCGCTGGTCGATTACGCCGGCATGTGGCTCCGCAAGGTCGAAGGCCAACGCTTCAAGGCCCGCCTCTCGCCGTCCGGCACGGGCCCCAGCGTGGTCCGCGACCTGCCGTTCACAACACCCTGGCGCGTCCTGCTTGTCGCCGAAAACGCCCCCGCGCTCACCCACGCCGCCGACATCATCCTGAACCTCAACGAGCCCAGCCGCATCCCCGACATCAAGTCCTGGTTCACCCCCCACAAATATGTCGGCGTCTGGTGGGAAATGCACCTCGACACCGCCACATGGGCAACCGGCCCGAAGCTCGGCGCAACCACCGCCAACACCCGCCGCTACATCGACTTCGCCGCGAAGCACGGCTTCAGGTCCGTGCTTGTCGAAGGCTGGAACCCGGGCTGGGACGGCGACTGGTTCGCAACCGGCCATGATTTCGATTTCACCAAGCCGACCCCGTACTTCGACCTCGAAGGCCTCTCGAAATACGCGATGTCGAAGGGCGTCCGCATCATGGGCCACCACGAAACCGCCGGAAACATCAAGGTCTACGAACGCCAGCTCAGCCAGGCGCTCGACCTCTACCAGCGTCTCGGCGTCGACAGCGTGAAGACCGGCTATGTCGCCGACGCCGGCGGCGTGCAGGCCCCCGACGGCAGCTTCCAGTGGCACGACGGCCAGGTGCAGAGCCGCCACCATCTGAAGGTCGTCGAAGAAGCCGCCAAACGCTGCATCGCCGTCAATCCGCACGAGCCCATCAAGGACACGGGCCTGCGCCGCACCTGGCCCAACTGGGTCGCACGCGAAGGCGCCCGCGGCATGGAATACAATGCCTGGGGGGACCCGAAGAACCCGCCCCACCACGAGATCGACCTCGTTTTCACCCGGATGCTCGCCGGCCCCATGGACTACACCCCCGGCATCCTCAGCCTCACCGGCCGCGGCGGCACCCCCATCCCCAGCACCATGGCCCGCCAGCTCGCCCTCTATGTGCTGATCTACTCGCCCATCCAGATGGCGGCCGACCTCCCCGAGAATTACGCGAAGCATCCCTCTGCCTTCCAGTTCATCAAGGATGTGCCCGCCGACTGGTCGGATTCCCGCGCGCTCGCAGGCGAAGTCGGCGAGTTTGCCGTGATCGCCCGCAAGGACCGCAACAGCGAGGACTGGTATCTCGGCGCCGGCACCGACGACACCGCGCGCGAGATCTGGCTCAACCTCGACTTCCTCGAACCCGGCCGCCTCTACGCTGCCGAAATCTACCGCGATGCGGAAAACGGCCCCGGCCGCTTCACCACCGACTTCCGCAACGAAAGCCGGTCGAACATCCTCATCCAGCAGCTCAACGTCGCAAAGGGCGAACGTTTCCGCATCGCCATGGCGCCGGGCGGCGGCATGGCCGTCCGCTTCCGCGCGCTCTAGACGAAAAGCGCAAATGCATACCTATTCAAGGCTGGCCTCGCCGCCTTCTGTTGCTAGGACTGCGCCATGACGGCCGTCCTCCTCTTCGGTGCAACCGGCGATCTCTCGCGGCGCATGCTGCTGCCCTCGCTCTACGGCCTCGCGGTCGACGGCCTGCTGCCTGCAACCGTTCGAATCGTCGGCACCGCCCGCTCCAGCCTCGACGACGCAGCCTTCCGCGCCATGGCGGCAGAAGCGCTCGCCCCCCATGTGGCGGCAGGCCTCGGGGACCGGTCCCAAGCCGACGCCTTCCTCGGCCAGCTCAGCTACGTCCCCCTCGATGCAACCGATATGTCGGGCTACCGCCGCCTCGCCGAGGCCGCCTGCGGCACCGGCGACTGCCCCGAAGACCAGTCGATCAGCATCTTCCTGTCCACCGCGCCGTCCCTCTTCAAGCCCACGATCCAGGGCCTCGCCGGTGCAGGCCTCGCAGGCCCCAATGTCCGCATCGGCCTCGAAAAGCCGCTGGGCTCCGATCTCGCCTCCTCGGCCGAGATCAACGACGCCGTCGCCGCCGCCTTCACCGAAAGCCAGATCTTCCGGATCGACCACTATCTCGGCAAGGAAACCGTCCAGAACCTGTTGGCGCTCCGCTTCGCCAACGTTCTCTTCGAACCCCTCTGGCGCTCGGATGCCATCAGCCATGTCCAGATCACGGTCGCCGAAACCGTCGGCCTCGAAGGCCGGGTCGATTTCTACGACGGCGCCGGAGCCCTGCGTGACATGGTGCAGAACCACATGCTCCAGCTCCTCGCCCTCGTCGCGATGGAGCCGCCCAGCCACTTCACCGCCACGGCCGTCCGCGACGAAAAGGTGAAGGTGCTGAACTCGTTGCGCCCCATCGACAGCCGCTCCGCCGCCACCCACAGCGTCACCGGCCAATATGCCGCGGGCGCCGTCGGCGGCCAGCCCGTCAAGGGCTATGCAGACGAACTCGGCCGCGCGTCCGGCACCGAGACCTTCGTTGCCTTGAAGGCCCATGTCGACAACTGGCGCTGGAAGGGCGTGCCCTTCTACCTGCGCACCGGCAAGCGCCTGGCCGCCCGCAAGTCCGAGATCCTCATCGCCTTTAACGACGTGCCGCATTCCATCTTCGGCGACAGCGTGAAAGGCCTGCAACCCAACCGCCTCCTCATCAGCCTGCAACCGCAAGAGAATATCCAGCTCCAGCTGATGTCCAAGGTCCCCGGCCTCTCGCGCGGCGGCATCTCGCTCCGCCCGGTCGAGCTCGACATCGCCGCCAAGGATGCCTTTGCCGACACCCGCCGCCGCATCGCCTACGAACAATTGCTCCTCAACCTGATCGAGGGCCGCCAGACCCTCTTCGTCCGCCGCGACGAGGTCGAGGCGCAATGGGCCTTCATCGACGGCATCCGCAAGGGCTGGGCCGAAAACGGCCAGGAACCACGCCCCTACACAGCCGGCAGTTGGGGCCCGTCCGCCGCAATCGCGCTGATCGAGCGCGACAACGCCAGCTGGAATGATTAAGCGCCCCGCTTCGAAGGAGAGACACATGATCGAAGCGGAATGGTGGGACTATGACTCGGCCGAAGAGCTCACCGAAGCGGTGGCCGGCGACGCCCAGTTCGTGATCGAAAGCGCGCTCGACGCGCGCGGCGACGCCGTCGTCGCATTCCCCGGCGGCAGCACTCCGCTCGCCGCCCTGGACCTGCTGAAAAAGGCGAAACTCCGCTGGAAGGACGTCACGATTCTTCCCACCGACGACCGCCTCGTCCCTGTCCAGGACAAGCTTTCCAACGTCCGGATGCTCGCCGAACGCTTCCTGCCCCTCGGCGCCCGTGTCCTGCCGCTCACCGGCGGCGACCTCCCCGTGGCAGAGGCCGGCAAGGCCGCAGACGCACGCCTCCAGGCCGTGCACTGGCCGCTCGATTTCGTCTGGCTCGGCATGGGCGCAGACGGCCACACCGCCTCCATCTTCCCCGGCCCCGATCTCGAGGCCGCGCTCACCGCCCCGCACCGCGCCATCGGCGTCACGCCCGATCCGCTGCCCCCCGAAGCGCCCGTCGCCCGCGTCACCCTCACCAAGTCCGCAATCCTCTCGGCCCGCGCGGTCCTCATCCACATCACCGGCGCCGAGAAGCGCAAGGTGCTGGAAAAGGCCCTGAAAGACGGCGCCGGCTCCAAATACCCGATCGGCCGCCTGCTCGCCGACACATCCCAGGCGATCGACATCCACTGGTGCCCCTGAGGACTGACCCCATGCCCCTCCACCCACAGGTCGAAGCCGTCACCGCCCGCATCATCGCGCGCTCGAAGGGCAGCCGCGGCCGCTACCTTGACCTCATCGCGCGCGAACGTGACAAGGGCCTCAACCGCACCGCGCTCTCCTGCTCCAACCTCGCGCACGGCTTCGCCGCTTCCGAGGGCGACAAGGCCACCATCCGCGCCGGCAAGGCCTTCAACATCGGCATCGTCACCGCCTACAACGACATGCTCTCGGCCCACCAACCCTATGGCCGCTACCCCGAGCAGATGAAGATCCACGCCCGCGAGGTCGGCGCCACCGCCCAGGTCGCCGGCGGCGTCCCCGCCATGTGCGACGGCGTCACCCAGGGGCAGAGCAGCATGGAGCTCAGCCTCTTCAGCCGCGACACCATCGCGCTCTCCACGGCAGTCGCCCTCAGCCACGCCATGTTCGAGGGCGTCGCAATGCTCGGCATCTGCGACAAGATCGTGCCGGGCCTCCTCATCGGCGGGCTTCGCTTCGGCCATCTGCCCACCATCCTCGTCCCCGGCGGCCCCATGCCGTCCGGCCTCCCCAACAAGGAAAAGCAGCGCATCCGCCAGCTCCACGTCGAGGGCAAGGTCGGCAAGGAGGAGCTGCTCGAAGCCGAGAGCCAGAGCTACCACAGCCCCGGCACCTGCACCTTCTACGGCACCGCCAACTCCAACCAGATGATGATGGAGCTGATGGGCCTCCACATGCCCGGCGCCGCCTTCGTGAACCCCGGCACGAAACTCCGGCAGGAACTCACCCGCGCGGCCGTCCACCGCGTCGCCGCCATCGGCTGGGAAGGCGCGGACTACCGCCCGCTCGGCCACTGCATCGACGAAAAGGCGATCGTGAACGCCGTCGTCGGCCTGCTCGCAACGGGCGGCTCCACCAACCACGCGATCCACCTGCCGGCAATCGCCCGCGCGGCCGGCATCCAGCTCGACTGGGAGGACATGGACCGCCTCTCCGCCGTCGTGCCAATGATCGCCAACGTCTATCCCTCGGGGCAGGGCGACGTGAACCATTTCCACGCCGCCGGCGGCATGGCCTACACCATCGCGCAACTGCTCGACGCCGGCCTCGTCCACGCGGATATCCTCACCGTCGCAGGCACCAGCCTCGCCGATTACGCCCGCGAACCCGCGCTCGATGGCGACCGCCTGGTCTGGAACCCGGCGCCTGCCGAAACCCGCGACGACAGCATCCTGCGCCCAGTCGCCACCCCCTTCCGCCCCGACGGCGGCATGCGCCTCGTCCAGGGCAATCTCGGCCGCGGCACCTTCAAGACCAGCGCGGTCGACCCATCCCGCTGGACCATCGAGGCCCCGGCCCGCGTCTTCGCCGACCAGGCTGACGTCAACGCCGCCTTCAAGGCTGGCGAGCTCGACCGCGACGTGGTCGTCGTCGTCCGCTTCCAGGGCCCCCGCGCCAACGGCATGCCCGAGCTGCACAAGCTCACCCCGCCCTTGGGCGTCCTGCAGGATCGCGGCCACCGCGTTGCGCTGGTGACGGACGGCCGCATGTCGGGCGCCAGCGGCAAGGTGCCGGCCGCCATCCACATGAGCCCCGAGGCGCTCGCCGATGGCAGGGGCGCCACCGGCCCGCTCGCCCGCGTCCGCGACGGCGACATCATCAAGCTCTGCGCCAACACCGGGCGTATCGATGTCCTTGTCGACGAAGCCGAATTCGCCGCCCGCGAACCGGCCTTGCCGCCCGAGGACGCCGACGGCACGGGCCGCGAGCTCTTCGCCCTGTTCCGGCAATCGAGCGACACCGCCGAACGCGGCGCCTCGCCCTTCCTCGCAGCGGCCGGTCTCTGATGGAACTCGTTACGGCCGATATTGGCGGCACACACTGCCGCTTCGCGATCGCGACAAATCAAAGTGATGGTCACATCACCTTGTCCCACGAGGCCAAGCTCAAGGTCGCCGAACACGCCAGCCTGCAGACCGCCTTCGAGGCCTTTCGCGAGGGGCTCGACCGCCCCGTCCCGCGCAACGCCGCGCTCGCCGTCGCAGCGCCCGTCGAAGGCGAGCTCCTGAAACTCACCAACAACCCCTGGGTCATCCGACCCGCCCATGTCGCTGAGCGGCTCGGGCTCGAGTCCGCCCTGCTGCTCAACGACTTCGCAGCCGTCGCCCACGCCGTCGCCGCAAGCACGCCCGCCGATTTCGCCCATGTCGCCGGCCCCGACATGCCGCTCCCCGAAACCGGCGTCGTCAGCGTCATCGGCCCGGGCACCGGCCTCGGGGTCGCGATCCTGCTCAAGGGCCCGCGCCCCCGCGTCGTCGCGACCGAGGGCGGCCATATCGATTTCGCCCCGCTCGACAGCCTGGAGGACATGCTCCTCGCCCAGTATCGCGCCCGCTTCCGCCGCGTCTCGGTCGAACGGATCGTGGCGGGCCCGGGCCTTGCCAATATCCACGCAGCACTCGCCGCGATCGAGGGCAGGGCGGTCCCCATGCGCGACGACAAGGCGCTGTGGGAAGCAGCGCTGGTTGAAAAGGATCCGCTGGCCGAAGCCGCCTTCGATCGCTGGTGCCTGTCGCTCGGCAGCGTCGCGGGCGACCTTGCACTCGCACAGGGCGCCGAGGCCGTGGTGCTTGCCGGCGGCATGCTGCCCCGCGTGCAGCATCTGCTTCCCGCGTCGGGCTTCCACGCCCGTTTCACGGCCAAGGGCCGCTACGAGGCGCGGATGGCCAATATCCCGATCCTCCGCATAACCCACCCCGAGCCTGGCCTGCTGGGCGCGGCGGCCGCCTGGTTCGCCCAGAGATCCGAGAGGGAAGAGGCATGAACGCAATCGAACCGATCATGCGGATGGGTCCGGTCATCCCTGTGCTCGTCGTCGATGATGTGCAGAGCGGCCTTCAGATCGCCGAGGCGCTCGTCGCAGGCGGCTTGCGCGTTCTCGAGGTGACGCTGCGCACGGCAGCCGCGCTCGACGTGATCCGCGCGATGAAGCAGGTGCCCGGCGCCATCGTCGGGGCAGGGACGGTGCTCAACGTCCGCGACCTCGACGCGGCCATCGCAGCCGGCGCCGAATTCATCGTCTCGCCCGGCCTCACCGAGAAGCTCACCCATGCCGCGCTCGACCGCGAAATCCCCTTCCTTCCCGGCGTCGCCAACGCCGGCGACATCATGCGCGGCCTCGATCTCGGCCTCACGCGCTTTAAATTCTTCCCGGCCGAAGCAGCGGGCGGCTTGAAGGCGCTGAAGGCGCTCGCAGCCCCGTTCGGCCACGTCCGCTTCTGCCCCACCGGCGGCATAACGCTCGCCTCCGCCCCCGAATGGCTCGCCGAAGATGCGGTCCTGTGCGTCGGCGGCAGCTGGCTGGTCGGGAAGGGCCCGATCGACCCCATGGCGATCGAATCCGCCGCCAGGGCCGCCGCCGCGCTCGCGCGCTGATTTTCCCGAGTTTCGCCGATTTTTTCGCAGGGCGATTTTCGCCCGCGCCCGTTCGCGTGTCACGTTAACACAGTGTGTGAACTGCACTTAAAGTAAAACATTAAGTAATTAATAATGGATGACAACCTGCAGTAAATAAACCAGAAAACCGATATGGTATCTTTCGTTTCCGGCATGAAATGTGCGTTCGGGCTCGGCGGAACGGCCGGTTTCAGCCCTGAAACATTCGTGAGAAAACGCTCCTATCGCGCTGAAGAAAAATGATATCTTTTGCTGAGCGCTTGCCAATCAGGTGGCGAATGGAGGCCCGAGCCGGAATCGAACCGGCGTGCAAGGATTTGCAGTCCTCTGCGTAACCACTCCGCCATCGGGCCCCGAAAAATCTGCCGGGAAAGGGCGTGGGAAGGCGCATCTAGCAGCGCATTGCCGCGCTGGAAAGCCCCGAAACCGGGCGCAAACAGCGCCCGATTGCACGCGACATGTGATGTATGTGATGCAGAAACCGGCTCAGGGGTTGGCCTTCAGATGCGCCCCGATCTCGTCGAAAAACCGCTCCAGCTGGTGCAGCACGTTCAGCTTGAACGCATAGTTCACGTCCGCCGAATTGCTCTCGATGATCGTCGATTCGTCCACCTTCTCCGCATAGGCGTCCGCCAGGCTCTGCACATAGGTCGGCGTCAGTTCGATATGCCCGCGTTCCGCCAGCAGCCGCAGCTGCACCACCATCATCTGCCGCACCAGCATCTCCAGCGTGGTGATCCGCGCCACCACGACCACCGGATCCAGCTCGATCTGCTCGTCGGGTTTGTCCTCGGCCATGCGCGTCTCTCCTTCCTGGCCTGCAAAGCCTAGCCGCCGGCCATCGGCAGCGCTAGGCGGGCGTCATGCGGAAACTCGTCGTGCGCACCGAGCGCTGGGAAACGGCCAAACCCTTCGTCATCGCCCGTGGCGTCAAGAACCATGTCGATGTTCTTGTTGCGGAAATCACCGATGGCGCCAATCATGGACGGGGGGAGGGCACCCCGATCTACTACAGGGGCGACAGCATCGAACTGGCCCATTCGCTCGCCGAATCCGTGGCTGATTCGGTCGCGTCCGGCATCTCGCGCGCCGGTCTCCTGGACCTCATGCCGCCCGGCGCCGCCCGCAACGCCATCGATTCGGCGCTCTGGGATCTCGAGGCGAAGCAGGCCGGCAAACGCGTGTGGGATCTCGCCGGCCTGCCGGCCCCGCGCCCGATGCTCACCGCCTACACCATCAGCCTGGGTGACCCCGCGACCATGGCGGAAGCCGCGCGCGCCGCCTCGGGGCGCGAGCTTCTGAAGCTGAAGCTGGGGGGCGAGGGCGATGCTGAGCGCGTTGCAGCCGTGCGCGCCGCCGCACCCAACGCCCGCCTCATCGCCGACGCCAATGAAGCTTGGAAAAACATCGACATAGAGGCGATGTGCCACCAGCTCCACGCCTTCGATGTCGAGCTCGTCGAGCAGCCGCTCCCGGCCGGCGACGATGCCGATCTCGCCCATGTCCGCTCCCCCGTCCCGCTCTGCGCCGACGAGTCCCTGCAGAGCCGCGCCGAGCTCGGCGACGTCGTCGGTCGGTACCGCTTCATCAATGTGAAGCTCGACAAGTGCGGCGGCCTGACCGAGGCGCTCGCCCTCGTCCACGCAGCCCGCCAGCGGGGCCTCGGCGTCATGACGGGCTGCATGCTCTCCACCTCGCTCGGCATCGCGCCCGCCTTCGTCGCTGCCATGCAGGCCCAGTTCGCCGATCTCGACGGCCCGCTCCTCCTCGGCGGCGACCGGCCCGCAGGGCTTCGCTTCCACGGCAGCGACGTCGACCCGCCGGCAGTTGAATTGTGGGGCTGAGCCCCTGTAAGCGCTGGCCCAACCAACAGAACCGAGCACAGGAGCTGCAATGACCGCCATCGTCGACCTGATCGCCCGCGAGATCCTCGACAGCCGGGGCAACCCGACGATCGAGGTCGACTGCATCCTCGAGGACGGCAGCCTCGGCCGCGCAGCCGTCCCCTCGGGCGCGTCGACCGGCGCCTATGAGGCGGTGGAGAAGCGCGACGGCGAGAAGGACCGCTACCTCGGCAAGGGCGTCCGCCAGGCCGTCGCGGCCGTCCACGGCGAAATCTCCGATGCGCTGATCGGCCTCGAGGCCGAGGAGCAGGAGCATGTCGACGCCCAGATGATCGCGCTGGACGGCACGCCCAACAAGGCGCGCCTGGGGGCGAACGCGATCCTGGGCGTCAGCCTCGCCGTCGCGCGGGCAGCTGCCGACGCGCGGGGCCTGCCGGTCTATCGCTATGTCGGCGGCACTGCGGCCCGGCTGCTGCCGGTTCCGATGATGAACATCATCAACGGCGGCGCCCATGCCGACAACCCCATCGACTTCCAGGAATTCATGATCATGCCGGTCGGCGCCGAGACCTTCTCCGAAGGCCTGCGCTGGGGCGCCGAGATCTTCCACACGCTGAAGAAGACGCTGCACGGCCGCGGCCTTTCCACCGCCGTCGGCGACGAGGGCGGCTTCGCGCCGAATCTCTCCAGCGCAACCGAAGCGCTCGACGTCATCCTGCAGGCAATCGACACGGCCGGCTACAAGGCCGGCAAGGACGTCGTCCTCGCGCTCGACTGCGCCTCGACCGAATTCTTCAAGGACGGCGCCTACCACATGGAAGGCGAGGGCCGGACGCTCTCCTCCGACGAGATGGCAGCCTTCCTCGCCGACCTCGCCGGCCGCTACCCGATCGTCTCCATCGAGGACGGCATGGGCGAGGACGACTGGGCAGGCTGGAAGACGCTGACGGATCGGGTCGGCGCCAGGGTCCAGCTGGTCGGCGACGACCTGTTCGTCACCAACCCGGCCCGCCTGCGCGACGGCATCGGCAAGGGCGTTGCGAACAGCATTCTCGTGAAGGTGAACCAGATCGGCACCCTTTCGGAAACGCTGGAAGCGGTGAACACCGCCCACAAGGCCCGCTACACGGCCGTGATGAGCCACCGCTCGGGCGAAACCGAGGATTCGACGATTGCTGACCTCGCGGTCGCCACCAACTGCGGGCAGATCAAGACCGGCTCGCTCAGCCGTTCGGACCGGCTCGCAAAGTACAACCAGCTCCTCAGGATCGAAGCCGAGCTCGGCGAAAGCGCCCGCTATGCCGGCGCGGGCATCCTGCGGATCTGAATCGGCCTTCGAAAGCCATCCGACGGCCCTGCGGGCCCGGGCAGTCCCGGCCTCTGGCCCTTGCTGACGAGAAATGGGCCCGGCTGTGCTGGCAGCCGGGCCCTGAGGGTTGTCATGTTGTCGTAGGGTTGGAAGTTGCGATCAGGCAGCGACCTTTCGCCTGCTCGCTGCAACGCCGGCCAGGCAGACGCCTGTGATCAGCATTGCGATTGTGCCGGTTTCCGGCTTTGGCGGCATTCGGCTGCCGCTCTGTTGTGATGTGAAAGCGACTTTCTGAGGTGTCGTCTTAACGATGACGATCTCTGTTTGAACTGAAACACCTGCCTTCGAATCTTGCGTCCGAATTTGAGCGAGTGCAGCATTTCCTCCGCTTGCGAGGAGGATCAGGGCGGCGCCGGCCTTTGCAACTTGGCTGAACATGGCGAACTCCTGTTTTTGAGCGACCCGATTTGTTGTTTCCGCCCGTTAACCGAGGGATACCGGGTAACCATGTGATCGCAAAGAGCCGAAATCGCGCGTTTACATTTCTTCACACTCAATGCGAACAATGTGATGCAAATTTACAACAGCCGTGCCAACAGCTTTGGCACTTAATGTAGTATGTGAAGACGCGTTGAATAAGGTATCGGAAGTAGCGGAAACCACAGGATATTGTGGTCAAACTGGCCCTTCGGCCAAGGTTGTGCGGGGCTGGCCGACGTCGCGCCATGTGGTGCGCGCAAGGCGGGTTTCGGCCGTGCCGATGCCCGAATCGGCTCCTTTCAGGGTGGCCGAATCGTTGCGCTGGTCCTCGATGTCAGCCCCTTGACTGGCAGGCCCCCGCGTGATTCTGTGAATCATGCAGCCTGCCGCCGTCATCGATCTTTTGAAGCGCGCCGCGCTTCCTGCGCTCTGCATGCTGGTGATCCTTTATTTCGGGGTCCATGCCCTGTTCGGATCGTCCGGGTATCTTGCGCTGGACGATATCCGGCGGTCCAAGGCGGAGCTCTTGCAGCAGCAGGCCCTGCTCCAGCAGCGCAAGGCTGCATTGGGCCGGGATATCGACCTGCTCGATCCGCGGGGTGCAGACCCGGATTTTGCGGACGAGCTGGTTCGCCGGCATCTCGGCGTGATCCGGCCTGACGAGCTGATCGTCCCCCTGGATGGAGCGAAGTCGCCCGCTGCACGCGGATGACCCGGCCGGGCGTGCAGCCCATGCCTGTGCTGCGCATTCGTATTCTGTGACCGGCTGTTGAAAGTTGAGGCAGGGCCGGTAGAACGGCCCGGGCCGTACCGTCGTGCATCGATGGGAACGCGGCACTGCTTGGTAAGGGGACTGGCTTTGGCGAAAGCGAAGGGCGCGGCGCAGGTTGCGGGGAAGTCGCCTGCAATCGAGGGTCGACTCGAGCGCATCCCGGAGGTCGAGCGGCACAGGCCGACCGCGGACGAATATCGCGATTTCTACCGCATGATGCTGTTGATCCGCCGGTTCGAGGAAAAGGCCGGGCAGCTGTACGGCATGGGTCTGATCGGGGGGTTCTGCCACCTGTATATCGGGCAGGAGGCAGTCGTGACCGGTCTGCAGTCCGCGATCACGCCTGGCCGGGACAGCGTGGTGACCGGGTATCGCGACCATGGCCACATGCTGGCCTGCCACATCGACCCGAAGTCCATCATGGCGGAGCTCACGGGCCGGGCGGCCGGCATCAGCCGCGGCAAGGGCGGATCGATGCACATGTTCTCGGTCGAGCAGGGCTTTTATGGCGGGCATGGCATTGTCGCTGCCCAGGTGCCGATCGGCGCGGGGCTTGGCTTCGCACACAAGTACAAGAAGGACGGTGGCGTGGCGCTTGCCTATTTCGGCGACGGCGCGGCGAACCAGGGCCAGGTGTACGAGGCCTTCAACATGGCCGAGCTGTGGAAGCTGCCGGTGATCTTCGTGATCGAGAACAACCAGTATGCGATGGGAACCTCGGTGAATCGCGCTTCGGCCGAGGACCAGCTGTATCGCCGGGGCGAGAGCTTCCGGATCGAGGGGCTGCAGGTCGACGGCATGGATGTGCTGGCGGTGCGCGGGGCCGCCAATGCGGCGCTGGAGTGGGTGCGGGGCGGACATGGGCCGATCCTTCTGGAAATGAAGACCTACCGGTACCGCGGCCATTCCATGTCGGATCCGGCGAAGTACCGATCCCGCGAGGAGGTGCAGTCAGTCAGGGACAACAAGGACCCGATCGACCATGCCAAGCGGGAGATGCTGGAGTTGGGGTACGCCGACGAGGCCTGGTTCAAGGCCTGCGAGCAGGAAATCCGCAAGACTGTGGCCGAAGCGGCCGACTTTGCCGAACAGGCGCCTGAGCCGGAACTTTCCGAGCTTTACACGGATGTTCTGGTGGGAAGTTACTGATGCATGTGAAGCTGCCTGCGATGTCCCCGACGATGGAAGAGGGGACGCTTGCGACCTGGTTGGTGAAGCCGGGCGATGCCGTGAAGCCCGGCCAGGTGATTGCCGAGATCGAGACCGACAAGGCGACGATGGAACTGGAGTCGGACGAGGCCGGGACGGTCTTGAGCCTTGATGTGGCCGCCGGCACCGATGGTGTGAAGGTGGGGACCGTGATTGCCGTGATTGCGGTGGAGGGCGAAGAGGCGTCGAGCGGGACCGTGGCGCCCAGGGCCGGCACCGAGGTGCCGTCCGAAACGGGTGTGGCGCCACAGGTGAAGGCCGATGCGCCGGTCCCCCAGGCTGCGGCTCCGGCGCAGGCAGCGGCCTTCGACGGCCCGACGCGCAAGCAGACGGTTCGCGAAGCGCTGCGCGACGCGATGGCCGAGGAGATGCGCGCCGACGGCGCCGTCTTCGTGATGGGCGAGGAGGTCGCGCAGTACCAGGGTGCCTACAAGGTGACTCAGGGGCTGCTGGAGGAGTTCGGCGACGCCCGGGTGGTCGACACCCCGATTACGGAATATGGCTTTGCCGGCCTGGGCGTCGGCGCGGCGATGGGCGGACTGAAGCCGATCGTCGAGTTCATGACGTTCAACTTCGCCATGCAGGCCATTGATCATATTATCAATTCGGCTGCGAAGACCAACTACATGTCTGGCGGGCAGATGCGCTGCCCGATCGTGTTTCGGGGGCCGAACGGGGCGGCTTCCCGCGTGGCCGCGCAGCACAGCCAGAATTACGCGCCCTGGTATGCGAGTGTTCCGGGCCTGGTGGTGCTGAGCCCCTATGATGCGGCAGACGCCAAGGGCCTTTTGAAGAGCGCGATCCGATCGCCCGATCCCGTGGTCTTCCTGGAGAATGAGCTGCTTTACGGGCACAGCTTCGAGGTTCCCGAGGGCGAGCATGTGGTGCCCATCGGCAAGGCGCGGCTGTATCGCGAGGGGACGGACGTCACGCTTGTGTCCTACTCGATCGGCGTCGGCATTGCGCTGGAAGCCGCGAAACTGCTGGAGGCGGACGGCGTGTCGGCCGAGGTGCTCGATCTCAGGTCGCTCAGGCCGCTGGATGAAGGCGCGGTTCTGGCGAGCCTGAAAAAGACCAACCGGATGGTGGTGGTGGAAGAGGGCTGGCCTGTTTGCAGCATCGCCTCGGAAATCATTGCGATTGCGATGGAAAAGGGATTCGATGACCTGGACGCACCCGTGCTGCGGGTAACCAACAAGGACGTGCCGCTTCCCTATGCGAACAATCTGGAAAAGGCGGCGCTGGTGAAGGCTGCGGATGTGGTCGCTGCCGTGAAATCGATTATCTGAGGGGCGGGATTATGGCCATCGACATTACCATGCCGGCGCTGTCGCCGACGATGGAATCTGGCACGCTGGCGAAGTGGCTGGTGAAGGTCGGCGATTCCGTGCGCCCGGGCGACGTGATTGCCGAGATCGAGACCGACAAGGCGACGATGGAGGTGGAGGCGGTTGACGAGGGCGTGGTTGCCGAGATCCTGGTGGCCGAGGGCAGCGAGGATGTGAAGGTGAACGCGGTGATCGCGCGGCTGCAAGGGGAGGGCGATGAGACTGCGCTTGCGCCGAAGCCGGTTGCGACGCCTGCGGCTGCTGCGGTGGCAGCACAGACAGCGGCTCCCGTGGCTGCTTCGGCCCCGACCGCACCTGCGCCGGTTGCTGCGGCCCCTGCCAAGCCTCTGACGCCGCAGGGGCCGCTTGCGCGCAACATCGCGAGCCCGCTGGCGCGGCGGGTGGCGCAGCTGCTGGGGGTCGATCTGGGCGCCGTGACGGGTACGGGCCCCAATGGCCGGATCGTGAAGGCGGATGTGGAAGCCGCTGCCGGCAAGCCGCCGGTTGCCGCGATGGCACCGGTTGCGGCTGCGCCTGCAGCGGCTGCTCCGGCGCCGGCCCTGGCGCCCGTTGCGCTTCCGCCGACGGACGTGCCGTTCGAGGCGGTGAAGCTGAGCAACATGCGCAAGACGATTGCGCGGCGGCTGACCGAGTCCAAGCAGCAGGTTCCGCACTTCTACCTGACGGTGGATGTGCGTCTGGATGCGCTGCTGAAGCTGCGCGGCGAGCTGAACAAGGCGCTGGAAGGCCGCGGCGTGAAGCTGAGCGTCAACGACATGCTGGTGAAGGCTCTGGGCCAAGCGCTGCTGCAGGTGCCGGATGCGAATGTGAGCTTTTCGGGCGACAGCCTCAGGAAGTTCAGCCGGGCCGATATCTCGGTGGCGGTGGCCATTCCGGGCGGGCTGATCACGCCGGTGATCCGGGATGCGGCGAACAAGTCGCTCTCGAAGATCGCGACCGAGATGAAGGATTTGGCCGCGCGGGCGAAGGAGGGCAAGCTGCAGCCGCCCGAATACACTGGCGGCACGGCGAGCATTTCGAACCTGGGGATGTATGGAATCAAGCAGTTCGACGCGGTGATCAACCCGCCCGAGGGTCTGATCCTGGCGGTGGGCGCGGGCGAGAAGCGCCCCTATGTCGTGGATGACGCGCTGGCGATCGCGACCGTGATGTCGGCCACCGGTAGCTTCGACCACCGCGCGATCGACGGTGCGGTCGGCGCCGAGTTCATGAGCGCGTTCAAGGCCCTGGTGGAAAATCCGCTGGGGATGCTGGCATGAGCGTGGAACAGTTCGACCTTGTGATCATCGGCTCCGGGCCTGGTGGTTATGTGGCCGCAATCCGGGCGAGCCAGCTTGGGCAGAAGGTTGCCATCGTCGAGCGTGAGCGGTTGGGCGGGATCTGCCTCAACTGGGGCTGCATTCCGACGAAGGCGCTGCTGCGCTCGTCGGAGATCAAGCATTATCTGGACCATGCCTCGGCCTATGGGCTTTCGGCGGGCGCGGTCGGCTTCGATCTTGCCAAGGTGACGGAACGCTCAAGGAAGGTCGCCAACCAATTGAATTCAGGCGTTAAGGGTCTGATGAAGAAGAACAGGGTGACGGTGGTGGAGGGTGTTGCGACGCTCGCCTCCGCCACGAGCGTGAAGGTGGGCGAGCGGCTGCTGGCCGCGAAGAATGTGATCGTTGCAACGGGCGCCCGGGCGCGCGAGTTGCCGCATCTGAAGGCTGACGGCGAGCGGGTGTGGACCTATCGCCACGCCATGGTGCCGCCGGCGATGCCGACCGAGCTGCTGGTGATTGGTTCTGGTGCGATCGGCGTGGAGTTTGCAAGTTTCTTCACTGATATGGGGGCGAAGGTTACCATCGTTGAGATGCTGGACCGGATCCTGCCTGTCGAGGACGCGGAGATCTCCGCCTTCATGGACAAGACGCTGACGAAGCAGGGCATGACCATCCGCACCAAGTCGGCGGTGGAAAAGCTGGACGTGAAGGCGGATGGCGTGACGGCGACCATCAACGGCGAAGGACAGGCCTTCAGCCATGTGATCATCGCGATCGGCATTTCGCCCAATACGGAAGATCTCGGGCTCGAGGCGCTGGGCGTGAAGATGGACCGCGGCCATGTCGTGACCGACGAATGGGGCCGGACCAATGTGCCGGGCCTCTGGGCGATCGGCGACGTGACGGGGGCCCCGTGGCTTGCGCACAAGGCGAGCCATGAGGGGATCGTGGCGGTCGAGAAGATCGCCGGGCAGCCGCATGCCCATCCGATGGACAAGTCGAACATCCCGGGCTGCACCTATTCGCGGCCGCAGGTCGCCTCGGTGGGCCTGACGGAGGCGAAGGCGCGCGAAGCCGGTTACGAGGTGAAGGTGGGGAAATTCCCCTTCATCGGCAATGGGAAGGCGATTGCGCTTGGCGAGGCCGATGGCCTGGTGAAGACGGTGTTCGACGCGAAGACCGGCGCGCTGCTGGGGGCGCACATGGTGGGCGCGGAGGTGACCGAACTGATCCAGGGCTATGTGATTGCGCGCCAGTGCGAGGCGACCGAGGCCGAGCTGATGGCGACGATCTTCCCGCACCCGACCTTGTCGGAAATGATGCACGAGAGCGTGCTCGACGCCTATGGACGGGCCCTCCATTACTGAGCGGATTCGGCCGGCGACGCTTGCCGATGCGGCGGGCGTTGCGGCCATCTATGACCCCCAGGTGGCGCACGGCACGGCAAGCTTCGAGACGGAGCCGCCGGGCAGGCACGAAATGGCGCGCAGGATCGGTCGCTGCCTGGAGAAGGGCTGGCCCTGGCTGGTGGCGGAAGGCGAGGGCGGCAGGATCCTCGGCTATGCCTATCTGAACCAGTTTCGCGACCGGGCGGCCTATCGGCATTCGGCCGAGACGAGCGTTTATGTGGCTGATGGGCTGCAGGGCAGGGGGCTTGGGCGCCGGCTGATGGAGGCGCTGATGGCGGAAGGGTCCAAGGCGGGCTTCCGGCAATACGTGGCGGTCATCGGCGACAGCGGAAATGCGGCCTCGATTGCGCTGCACACGCGCCTGGGCTTTCGACATGTGGGGACGCTGACGAATGTCGGCGAGAAGTTCGGCCGGCTGCTCGACGTCGTCTACATGCAGAAGGGCTGAGCGACTTCTAGAAGTCGACTGCGACGGCCTGGAACTGGCCGGTTGCGCGATCGAGCACGCGAAGGGCCCCTTCGGCGATGTCGAAGATCACCCCGTGGATCTTGAGGGCGCCGCGCGCTTCGGCTTCGGCGACGAAGGGATAGGTTCGCAGGTTCTCGACGCTGAGCCGGACGCCGGCCTGTTCGAGGGCGCGCTGGGCGTCGATGTCGGGCGACAGCGCGGCTGCCGCCTTCACGGCGTCGCGCGCGGGCGCGATGAACTCCATCCAGGCATGCACATGCCTGCCGGCGACGGGGTTGTCGAAGCTGCCGGCGAGGGCTGCCGCGATCCCGCCGCACCGCGCGTGGCCGAAGACGACGATATGGTGCACCTCGATGCCGCTGACGGCATATTCGAGTGCTGCAGCCACGCTGGACTGGCCCTGGATGGCGGCCAGCGGCGGCACGATGTTGGCAATGTTGCGCAGCACGAACATCTGGCCCGGCTCGGCATCGAACACCCGGGTTGGATCGACCCGGCTGTCGGAGCAGGCGACGACCATCACCTTGGGGGCCTGGCCCTGCGCCAACCTGTCATAGCGTTCGCGCTGCTCCCGGTAGGAGCCGAGGCGGAAGCGGCGATATCCTTCGATGAGGGCGGCAAACTCGGGCATCACCCGATCATTTGCACGGCCCATGTGTACAAGGGAATACCCACGATGATGTTGAAGGGAAAAGTGATGGCGAGGCTCATCGCGAGATAGAGCCCCGCGTCGGCGTTGGGGAGCGCAAGGCGCATGGCGGCGGGAACCGCGATGTAGCTGGCGGACGCGCAGAGGATGACGAAGGCGGCGGCCGTTCCGCCGGAGGGACCGATCAGCGTTGGCGCCGCCCGGCCCAGACGGGCATTCAGCCGCGGCAGGAGCACGGCAAGGAGGGCAAG
>JAIXYT010000025.1 GCA_027490095.1 Sphingomonadales bacterium
ATCCTGAAGCCGGACCTGGACGCATTTTACATCGATCCGTTCAGCGCCACGCCGATGGGCGTGCTGTTCTGCGACATCGTCGAGCCCTCGACCGGCGAGCTCTATGGACGCGACCCGCGCTCGACCGCCAAGCGCGCCGAAGCGTATCTGAAGGGCACCGGCATCGGCGACACCGTCTATGTGGGGCCGGAAGCTGAATTCTTCATGTTCGACGATGTGAAGTTCGGCACCAGCTACAACGGCAGCAGCTTCTCGATCGACGACATCGAGCTGCCGACCAACACCAACCGTGCCTACGAGGAAGGCAACCTCGGCCACCGGCCGCGCGCCAAGGGCGGCTATTTCCCGGTCGCCCCGGTCGACAGCGCGACCGACATCCGTGCCGAGATGGTGCAGACCATGCTGGACATGGGCCTGCCCTGCGACAAGCACCACCACGAGGTCGCTGCAGCCCAGCACGAGCTGGGGCTGGAGTTCGGCACCATGGTGCAGACGGCCGACCGGATGCAGATCTACAAATATGTCGTCCACATGGTGGCGCAGGCCTATGGCAAGACGGCGACGTTCATGCCCAAGCCCATCAAGGAGGACAATGGATCGGGGATGCACACGCACCTGTCGATCTGGAACAAGGGCAAGCCCCTGTTCGCCGGCGAGGGCTATGCCGGCCTTTCGGAAATGGCGCTGTACTTCATCGGCGGCATCATCAAGCACGCCAAGGCCTGCAACGCCTTCACCAACCCGACGACCAACAGCTACAAGCGGCTGGTGCCGGGTTACGAGGCGCCGGTGCTGCTCGCCTATTCGGCGCGCAACCGCTCGGCCTCGTGCCGGATTCCCTATGGCACGGGCGCCAAGGCCAAGCGCGTGGAAGTCCGCTTCCCCGACGCCATGGCGAACCCCTATCTTGCCTATGCGGCGCTGATGATGGCGGGCCTGGACGGGATCGAGAACAAGATCCACCCGGGGCCGGCGATGGACAAGAACCTGTACGATCTTCCGCCCAAGGAGCTGAAGAAGGTGCCGACCGTGTGCGGTTCCCTGCGCGAAGCGCTGGGCGCGCTGGACAAGGGCCGGGCCGTCTTCACCAAGGGCGGCGTGTTCACCGACGACCAGATCGACAGCTATATCGAGCTGAAGATGGAAGATGTGGCGCGGTGGGAGATGACGCCGAGCCCGGTGGAAT
Organism: Sphingomonadales bacterium; assembly: GCA_027490095.1. Classification (GTDB taxonomy): domain Bacteria; phylum Pseudomonadota; class Alphaproteobacteria; order Sphingomonadales; family Sphingomonadaceae; genus Sandaracinobacteroides. The sequence goes on from JAIXYT010000025.1 coordinate 1,187, forward strand.
TTGATATGTATTACAGCTCGTAAGCGGCTGCAGCCTGGACCGCGATCGCGTAAGTGATCGCGGGAAGGCCTGCAGACTCGCGTCGAGCTACGGCCGGCTGAGCGGGTGGTCTCTACCACCCGCCAGTCCGACGGAGGCGGGCTTTGCCCGCCTTTTTCGTTCTTTCCTTGTCTTTCAGCCATGCGGGCAGACTCGGCGGCTTTGCCGCCGGCTGCCGTACCACCCCCCCATTTCACCCACTTCGGCGCTTTAACCCCGCCGCGCCCTTGAACCGACCCCCTGCTCCGGTGTAGCTAGCCAGCAAGAACCGGGCCAATTGGCGGTCCGATCGGGCTTGGGCAGGGAAGGGTCGTCCGCTGGCAACTGCTGCAGAACCAGTCGCGGCGCGCCCGTCACGCCAGCCGGCGGCGCCCGACGTCGGCCTTGCGGTCGTGTCGATCGGCAAGTCCTACGACAGCCGCGTGGTGCTGCGGGATGTCTCGCTCAGCGTGAACCGGGGCGAAGTCGTCGGCCTGCTGGGCCCCAATGGCGCCGGCAAGACGACCTGCTTCTATTCGGTGATGGGCCTTGCCGCGCCGGACCAGGGGCGGATCCTGCTCGACGGCGTCGACATCACGCGGCTGCCCATGTACCGGCGCGCCGCGCTGGGCCTTGGCTATCTGCCGCAGGAAACCTCCATCTTCCGCGGCCTGTCGGTCGAGGAAAACATCTCCGCCGTCCTCGAGGTGTCAGAGCCCGACCCGCAGGCACGCGCCGCGCGGCTGGAACAGCTGCTGGGCGAGTTCAACATCACCCGCCTGCGAACCGCGCCGGCGATGGCCTTGTCGGGCGGGGAGCGGCGGCGGTGCGAGATTGCCCGCGCGCTTGCCGCAAGCCCCTCCATCATGCTGCTGGACGAGCCCTTCGCGGGCATCGACCCCATTTCCATCTCCGACATCCGGACGCTGGTCAGCCACCTGAAGGACCGCGACATCGGGGTCCTCATCACGGACCACAATGTCCGCGAGACGCTGGAGATCGTGGACCGCGCCTGCATCATCTATGATGGGCGCGTGCTGTTCGAGGGCACACCGGAGGCACTGGTGAAGGACGAGACCGTCCGCCAGGTCTATCTCGGCCAGGATTTCACCCTTTAGGGGGGCAGGGATGGCGCTGGGCCCCCGCCTTGATCTCCGCACCAGCCAGACGCTGGTCATTTCGCCCCAGCTGCAGGCGGCCATCAAGCTTCTGACCCTGTCCAACCTGGAGCTGGCCAATGAGCTGGCCGCCGAGCTCGACCGCAACCCGCTGCTGGAGCTGGATGACGAGGCCGGCGACGGCAACGGCGAGGCACCGCCCGAGCCCGCCCCGCCGGAGGCGGACCCCGACACCGCCGGGATGGACACCGAACTCGCCGCCGACGAAGGGGCCCACCGCGCCGAGGATTTCGACGCCGACCTGGTGGAGGAGCGGTTCCACCACGACAGCATCGCCGACAGCGGTGCGCCGGCCGAACCGGGCGAGGATTTCAACTTCGACCAGGTGGCTGCCGACGACATCACGCTGGCCGAGCATCTGGAGCGGCAGGCACGCGGCCTTCCGCCGGGCGACCAGCCGCTCGCGCTCCACCTGATCTCGCTGATCGACGAGGCCGGCTATCTGACGGAGCCGGTGGCCGAGATCGCCGAGCGTCTGGGGCTGGACGAAGCCGAGGTCGAACGCGTGCTGCGGCAGGTGCAGACCTTCGACCCGACGGGCGTCGGGGCCCGCAACCTCGCCGAATGCATCGCGCTGCAGGCGATCGAGGCGGACCGCTACGACCCCTGCATGGCGGCCCTCATCGGCAACCTCGAGCTTGTCGCCCGGGGCGATCTCGCGCAGCTGCGGCGTCTCTGCCAGGTCGACGCCGAGGATCTTGCCGACATGCTGCGCGAGCTGCGCGGCTACAACCCGAAGCCTGGCCATCTCTACGGTGGCGGGCGCACGGTGACGGTGGTGCCGGACGTCTTCGTGCGGCGGGGCCCGCGCGGCGGCTGGACGGTCGAGCTGAACGGCGCAACGCTGCCGCGCCTGATCGTCAACCGCCAGTATCAGGCGCGCCTGTCTGCCCGTTCCACCCGCAGCGGCCCGGCCCCGAAGCCCGAACGGCAGTTCCTGGACAGCTGCCTTTCGCAGGCCCAGTGGCTGATGAAGGCGCTGGACCAGCGCGCGACCACCATCATGAAGGTGGCGGTGGCGCTGGTGGAGGAGCAGCAGGCCTTCTTCGAGAAGGGGGTCGCGCATCTGAAGCCGCTGACGCTGCGGCAGATCGCCGACACGATCGAAATGCATGAATCGACCGTGAGCCGGGTGACGAGCAACAAGTATCTGGCCTGCGACCGGGGCGTGTTCGAGCTGAAGTATTTCTTCACCAACGCGATCCAGAGCAGTGACGGCGGGGTCGATGCCTCGGCCGAGGCGGTGCGCCAGCGGCTGAAGGCGCTGATCGATGCCGAAGAGCCGCTGAAGCCGCTGTCGGACGACAAGCTGGTCGAGCTGCTGAAGCGTGACGGTTATGACCTCGCGCGGCGCACGGTGACAAAGTACCGCGAGGCGATGGGGATTCCGTCGAGCTTCGATCGGCGACGCCGCGCACTTGTGCGGGCGGCGTGACCCCGCCTGAGTTCAGCTGGGTTCCGGCGGCGGACAGCGGCATTTCGGTCCGCTTTGTCGAGGCCAATGGCCAGCGCTTCGAGCTTGCCGAGTGCGGCGCCGGTGACCGGCTCGCGCTGTGCCTGCACGGCTTTCCGGAGCTCAACTTTTCCTGGCGGCACCAGATGCCCCTGCTTGCGGCGAAGGGCTGGCGGGTGTGGGCGCCGAACCTGCGCGGCTATGGCGCGACGTCGCGGCCGGAGGGGATCGACGCCTATCGCATAGGCCGGCTGGTCGAGGATGTGGCGGCGCTGATCGACGTGTCGGGGGCGCGGGAGGTGATGCTGGTGGCGCACGACTGGGGCGCGATCGTCGCCTGGATGTTTGCCATAAGGCAGCTTCGGCCGCTCAAGCGGCTGGTGATCATGAACGTGCCGCACCCGAAGTGCGCCGAGCGGGAGATCCGGTATTGGCACCAGCTGAAGAAGAGCTGGTACATGTTCTTCTTCCAGATCCCCGGGCTGCCGGAACAGCTGCTTGCGGCGAACGGCGCAGATGCCGTGAAGAACGCCTTCCTGTCCTCGGCGGCGAACAAGGGGCGTTTTCCGGCCGACGTGTTGCAGGTCTATGCCGATGCCGCGCTGAGGCCCGGCGCCCTGACCGCCATGCTGAACTATTACCGCGCGCTGCTGCGCCGGCCGGACATGCGGGAGGTGGGTGACGGCATGGTGCATGTGCCGACGCTGATGGTCTGGGGCGAGGAGGATGTCGCGATCGACATCCGCTGCACCGACGGCACGGACCAGTGGGTGCCGAAACTGGAGCTGCACAAGCTGCCGGGGGTCTCGCACTGGGTGCAGCAGGATGCGCCCGGCCAGGTGAACGCGATATTGTCGGACTGGCTGGACCGGGCGGTCTGAGCAATCGGGGGCGTGGCCCGGATCAGTCGAACGGGAAGACCCGGGCCCAGTCCTTCGCCATGTCGATGATGGTCCAGCCCCGCGCCGGCCCTTCGTCCAGCCCGCGCGCGAGGCGACCGACGGAAGACTCGCGGTCATAGGCATATTCGCGGGCCGCATCTGTGTGGTGCAGCAACATGCCAAGCCGCGGCCCGTCGCCTGCCGTCACCCACTCCAGCATCTCGAAATCGCCGTCCGAATTGCCGAAGGCTGCCAGCGGCCGGCGCCCCAGGAAGCGGTTGATGCCCACGGGCTTGCCGGCATTGTCGTTGAGGAAGTCGAGCTCCGCCTCGCGCATCAGGGCGGGCCTGCCATCGATCAGCTGGTAGCGCGTGGTGATCGAGCTGCCGATCACCTGCTCGGGCGGAATTCCATAGGTGGCCTGGCTGAAGGTGCGGATGAACTCGATCCCGCCGCCCGACACGATGTGGCAGCGGAAGCCATGTGCCTCAAGGTACCGCAGCAGCTCGAGCATGGGCTGGTAGATCATCCTGTCGAATGGTTGGCCGAAGCGGGGATGGCGTGCCGTGCGCAGCCAGTCCATCACGATGGTTGCGAAATCGTCTGTCGTGATGTGGGCGTGGCTCGCCATGATCAGGGTTGCCAGCGCTTCCATGCCGCCGGCTGCCAGTGTTTCCATGTCATTTTCGAGCACGGCCCGGAAGGGCTGGGTCTCGTGCCATTCGGGGTGGTCGGCGGCCAGCGCCCGGACCCGGTCAAATCCGAACAGCCCCTGGACGTAGAAGGGCTTTTCAGACCAGAGAGTCCCGTCATTGTCGAACACCGCGATCCGGTCGGCCGCGTCGACGAAGTCCGGCTGGCCGGGCGTTGTCACGCGCGCGACGAAATCCAGGATCGCGCGCCGCGCCGGGCTCTCGCGCCAAGAGGGCAGGGCCGTCATGCGGCCGGGTCCCAGCGGTGCAGCATCCGGGCCGCCGTGCCGAAGGGGCCCAACTGGTAGAGCGCCGCAGTCGGGCAGGCGAAGGCGAAGGGCGCGAAGGGTTCGGCCATCATGGCCTCCAGCGTGCCTGTGGGCGCGACGCCGGTGCTGACATGCGGTTCGAAATGGGCGCCGGCTCCCTTGCTGGTGAAATGGGTCACATAGTCGATCAGCGCCGCATCGAAGGCGGGATTGCCGTGCCCTTCCGTGAAGGCGTCGATGCCGCCCGTCGGCGCAAGGAACGGTGCCGCTGCGGTGATCACGTCGGCCTGCAGTTCCAGCAGGGCCGGCGTGACGGCCACCCAGATGCCGGCAATTCCCATCCCGGGCCCGGGCGTGTAGCCGAACCGTTCGGCCTGCAACTCCAGCAGATGCGGGCGGGTGCCGACGATGACAGCACCGACGGCAGCCTTCAGCGCGACCAGGTCGTGCGTCGGAACGAAGGCCTGCAGCAGCGTGATGTGCGGGCTGTGCTGCGCATCCAGCGCAAAGCCGCCCGGAAAGATGGCCCGCAGCCGCACATTGTCGGCCTCGGCCCGCGCCAGCATCCGCGCGTCGGGTTCCAGCAGCACATCGATCGCGATCAGGTCCTGTGCCATCCCCACCTCTTCCGGCAACCTTGCCGTCGAGGATAGGACGCCCCGGCGCTGCTGGGCAAGCCGCTGTCGGTCAGGCGATCAGCCGGTGCCCGTGCAGATAGGCATAGTCTTCGGCGCAGGCTTGCGCGACGGCAGCGGCTTCGGCGTCCAGTTCGGGCAGCGGCCCCTCCGGCGGGCCGAAGCCTGTCGAGGCCTCGACTGCGTTGTACCAGTGGCTGGCCCAGATGCCGTCGGTTTCGCGGCGGCCGGGGGCCCATGACAGCATCGCCGGGTCCCAGGGGATGCCGAGGGCGGTGCAGAGCCTGGCGAGGACGCCCGGCGGGTCCTTCAGGATGTCGGCGGAATCGACCACCGGCGGGGCATGGCCGAGCTTGTCGGCCACCCGGTCGAAATAGGCGCGCTGCCGGCTGACGCCCAGATGTTCGGGGCGGACCTTCGTGCGCTTGGCGGCGTAGCTTGCAACCACGCGGCGCGGGTCTCGGATGAGGAAGGCGTGGGTGTGGGCGGTGAGCGCTTCGATGCCGATGGGGCCTTCCATGTGGTGCGCCATGTGCTTCTGGTACCAGATGGGGCGGTCATTGGGGACGGGGCCGCTCATGGTGCGCGCAAGGCTCGCCCAGTCGCAGTCCATTGCGGCGATGATCTCGGCGGCCATCGGCTGGGGGTCGCCGGTCAGCTTCAGATAGGCGCCGTAGAAGGGCTCGTCGGTGACGTGGGTGTCGGCCCGGGCGCCGAAGCTGCGCATCATCGCGGTCGAGAGGTTGCGGGGGCCGCTCCACATCGCAATCCGGATGGTCACGGACGCACCTGCTTCGCGCAGTCGGCGGCGGCCATCGCCCTGTAAAGGGTCTGCAACCGCTCCACCATCGGCCCGCGCCTGTCGGTCAGCCTGCGCCCGTCGATGCTGGTTACGGGCACGACGCCGGCGAAGGTGCCGGTCACGAAGGCTTCGTCGGCGCTGTACACGTCGGTCAGCGAGAAATTCTTCTGGAAGATGGGGATGCCGTTGTCCTCGCACAGCAGGATCACGTTGCCGCGCGTGATTCCGCCAAGGCAATAGTCGCCGGTCGAGGTCCAGACCTCCTGCACGCCCCGGCGGTTCGTCTTCACGAGGAAGAAGTGGGTGCTGTTGCAGGTGGCGACGAAGCCGTGCGGATCGAGCATCAGGGCTTCGTCGGCGCCCGCCTCGGTCGCCTGGATGCAGGCGGTGATGCAGTTGAGCTTGCTGTGCGAATTGAGCTTCTGGTCCTGCACGTCGGGGAAGCCGCGGCGGACATGGACCGTGAACAGGCGGATGCCCTTTTCGAGCGTGGCGGGCAGCGGATCCTTGTGTTCGGCGATGATGACGATGGTGGCGGGCGACACGACGACCCGCGGGTCCTGATAGGGGGTGGAGCGGACGCCGCGGGTCACCATCAGGCGGATGTGGCAGCTCTCCATGCCGTTGGCATCGATGGTCGCGTACAGCCGCTGCACCAGCTCCGCGCGGGTGATGCCGATGTCCATCGCGATCGCCCGGGCGCCTTCCCAGAGCCGATCGAGATGCGCGTCCAGGAAGGCAATTCGCCCTCCATGGACGCGCAGCCCCTCCCAAACGCCGTCACCCAGCATGAAGCCGGAATCGAAGACGGAAACGGTCGCCTCCGCGCGGGGCGTGAGACGGCCGTTGATGTTGATGAGAATGTCCGCATTGCGCGGATCGGGAGCGAAATCATGGGTGCCCTGGGCCATGGGCGGACTTTAGCGGCCCATCGGCCGAAGGCCAGAGGGGCCTGCCCGGCCGCGGCAAGCGGCCGGGCAGGTCCGCCTCAGAAGGTCATGCCGACGGTCATCTTGTAGAAGTCTCCGGCGTTGCCGGATTCGACATCTGCGCCGCCGGTGAAGCGGGCGAACATGCCCTGCGGCAGGGTGAACTGCACATAGGGGCCGACCCACTGGTAGACGCGCGCCGTGCCGCCGCCCGGGTAGGTGTTGCGGGAGTTGCTGAGCAGTTCGTAGTGCGCGCCGGCCGACACGAGGCTGGAGAATTTGTAGCCGGCGTTCACCCAGAGGTGCAGGAAGTCGAGCGCGGCATCGCCGTTGCGCTGCCGGAGCGCGGCGTAATAGCCGCTGTACCATTCGGCTTCGAAGCTGTCGCCCGAGTAGTTGATCGTGAGGCTCGGCACGATGCCGTCGAGGAAGCGGGCGCCCACCGTGGTGCCGCTGTCCTGGTCGAACGACCCGCCCGACAGCAGCGAGCCGTTGGTGAAGCCGAGCTGCGGCTTCACCTTCAGCTTGCCGTCCATCAGGTTGAAGTTCACGCCGACGCCGAACTCCGTCCAGAGGTCGTCGCCGCTGTTGCCCATGCCGAGGCCGAAGGCCGGCTTGGTCCAGAAGATGCCGTAGAAGGAGAAATCCATGGTGTCGCTGACGGGCACCAGGCCGTTGAAGTTCGGGTAGAAGCCGAAGAAGCTGTCCTGGCTCAAGGAAACAGTGAAGGTGGGATCCCGCTTTTCCTGAGCAATGGCAGGCGCAGAGACGGCGAGGCCAAGAAAAGTGACAATAGCTGCGCAGTACGCGCGAAGACGTGCGTAACCCATTTCGTCAATCCTTTCGATCGGTTGCTCCGATTCCCCCCAAGGATATGACGTTGTTGTTGGCCGGGCGTTGCCGACGCTGCGTCAAATGTGTGACAACCGCCGAACAGTCCAATTCAAACGGCCAATGAATCCTTGGCCGCTGCGCAGGACAGCATTTGTGGCACTCATGTTGCAGTCAGAGCGGCAACCCCGTCAGGCGCGACAGCTCGTCGAGCGCCTGTGCCTCGCCCGAGACCTTGATGGCCGTCATCCCCATGGCGGCGGCCGGCTTGCAGTTGATGCCGAGGTCGTCGAGGTAGATGCACTGCGCCGGCTCCAGCGACAGTGCGTCGCACATCATGCGGTAGATGGCGGGATCGGGCTTGCGAACGCCGGCCTTCGAGCTTTCGATCACATGGTCGAACCGCGCCAGGATCGCCTGGACCTGGGCCGACTGGTCCTCGCTCGCCGCCATGCCTGCGCCATGGCCCACCTGCGCATTGTTGGTGATGCAGCCGATCATGAGGCCGGCTGCCTTCAGCGTGTCGAGCGCGGCGACCATGCGCGGGCGCACCTGGCCCGACAGCAGCGGCAGCACCTCGGCGCCCCGCACGTCATGGCCCAGCGCCAGCGCCTCGGCGCGGAACAGGGTGTCGAAGGTGTCGGCGTCGATTTCGTTGCGCTCCAGCCGGGCCCAGGCATTGCTGTCGGGGTTGGTCGCGTTGACGGTGCGGATGAAATTGTCGGGCAGGCCGCGCGCGGCTTCATGGGCGCGGAAGGCTTCGAACGGCGACGAGGTGATCACACCCCCGAAATCCCACAACACCGCCCGGAAACCGTTCATTCTGCGCCTCCATCCCCGATTTTTCCCCCGATGACGCGGGAATCCGCCACTTGCAACCGTGCCGCGCCTTGCCCGGGCCCCCCCAAGCTGGCAGGCGGCGACCATGGGAAAGAAGCTGACCTGGTGGATCCTCGGCGCGCTCGCGCTGGGGCTGATCGTGGGGTTCCTGGTGAACAGGACTGCCGCGCCCGAAACGGTGAAAGATACCGTCTATTACCTCGGCATCGTCACCGACCTCTTCCTGCGGCTGATCAAGATGATCATCGCGCCGCTGGTGTTGGCCGCGCTGATTTCGGGCATCGGGCACATGGGGGGCGACGCCAAGGCGCTGGGCCGGATCGGCGGGCGCGCGATCGCCTGGTTCGTGGGCGCTTCCTTCGTTTCCATCACGATCGGAATTTTGGCGGTCAACTGGCTGCAACCCGGCATCGGGCTCGACCTGCCGCTGCCGCCCGCCAATGCGGAAAGCGGGATCTCCACGGCCGCCTTCGATCTCAAGAAGTTCGTCACCCACCTTGTGCCCAAGTCGATCTTCGAGGCGCTGGCGACCAACGAGATCCTGCAGATCGTGATCTTCTCGCTGTTCGCGGGCATCGCGCTGTCGCAGATGGGGGAAAAGGGCGCGCCGCTGTTGAAGGCGATGGATGCGCTGATGCACCTGATGCTGATCGTGACCGGCTTCGTGATGCGCTTTGCGCCGCTCGCCGTGTTTGCAGCCGTGACCGCCACCATCGCCGAACGCGGCCTGGGCGTGCTGGTGACCTATGGCGCCTTCATGGGCGGTTTCTACGTGGCGCTTGCCCTGCTGATGGCGACCATCCTGTTCGCCGGCGGGCTGGTGATCGGGATGAAGAATGCCGGCCGCCTGGCGTTCGCGATCCGCGACCCCTTCGTGCTTGCCTTCACCACGGCAAGTTCCGAGGCGGCCTACCCCCGCACGCTCGACGCGCTGGAGCGCTTCGGCGTGCCGCCCAAGATCGCCAGCTTCGTGCTGCCGCTGGGCTACAGCTTCAACCTCGACGGCTCGATGATGTACTGCGCCTTCGCGACGATCTTCATCGCCCAGGCCTATGGCATCGACCTGACGATCGCGCAGGAAGTGGCGATGCTGCTGATCCTGATGGTGACGTCGAAGGGCATGGCCGGCGTGCCCCGGGCAAGCCTGGTGGTGATCGCCGCCACGCTCGGCCAGTTCAACATTCCGGAGGCCGGGCTGATCCTGATCCTGGCCGTCGACCACTTCCTCGACATGGGCCGCTCGGCCACCAACGTGGTCGGAAACGCGGTCGCGACGGCGGTGGTTGCCGAGTGGGAATCGCGCCGCCCGGAAACGCCGTCAACGGTTTGACCCATTTTGCGGAGTTGCACTCCGCACTCCCTTGACTCGAAGTCAATTTGAGTTAGGCTCAATCCCAACGAGAGGGATTGACCTTACGGGGAGTGAAACCATGGCCACGCTTGCACGCACTGCCGATCTGCCGCTTGAAGTCCTCGACATCGGCAACCCGCACCTCTGGACGGACTACACCAACGTCCTTCCCTATTTCGCGCAGCTGCGCGCGGCCGGCCCGGTGCACTACTGCCCCGAGAGCATCTACGGCCCCTACTGGAGCGTGGTCACCCACCAGCACATCATGGAGGTGGAGGGCCGCCCGGACATCTTCTCGTCCAGCTGGGACAAGGGCGGAATCACCATCGCCGACCGGCCGGAAGACCGGCTGGAGGAGCCCGAGCTGCCGATGTTCATCGCGATGGACCGGCCGCAGCACACCGGCCAGCGCCGCACCGTGTCGCCGGCCTTCACGCCGGCCGAGATGGCGCGCCAGAACCAGGACATCCGCCGCCGCACGACCGAGCTGCTCGACAGCCTGCCCGAGGGCGAGACCTTCGACTGGGTGGACAAGGTGTCGATCGAGCTGACGACAGGCATGCTCGCGATCCTGTTCGACTTTCCCTGGGAGGACCGGCGCCTGCTGACCAAATGGTCCGACGCCGCGGTCGATTTCGAGTCGATCGAGGACCCGGAGAAGAACAAGGCGCGCTGGGAAATCCTGTTCGAGATGGCGGGCTATTTCACCAACCTGTGGGCCGAGCGGGCCAACAAGGAGCCGCGCCCCGATCTCATCTCGATGATGATCCACTCCGACGCGACGAAGAACATGACCCCGCAGGAGTATATGGGGAACCTGGTGCTGCTGATCGTCGGCGGCAACGACACCACCCGCAACACAATGACGGGCTCCGCGATGGTGCAGAGCCTCTATCCCGAAAACTGGTCGAAGATGATGGCGGACCCGTCGCTCATCTCGAACGGCGTCTCCGAGCTGATCCGCTGGCAGACCCCGCTTGCCCACATGCGCCGCACTGCGCTGGTGGATTCCGAGGTTGCCGGCCGGACCATCCGTGCCGGCGAGAAGCTGATCATGTGGTATCTCTCGGCCAACCGGGACGAAAGCATCTTCCCGGACGGCAATGTGTGGAACCCGCTGCGCGAGAATGCCCGCCGGCACCTGAGCTTCGGCTTCGGCATCCACCGCTGCGTCGGCGCCCGCCTCGCGGAGCTCCAGCTGGGCATCCTTCTCGAGGAAATGCAGAAGCGGAAGATGCGCGTCGAGGTGATGGGCCCGCCCACGCGCGTCTATTCCTCGTTCGTGCACGGCTATCGCAGCCTGCCGGTGGTGATGCGCCGGGGCTGATGGGTGAAGGGCGGCCTCGCGGCCGCCCCTTGCACCTCATTGCAGCGTGCGGCCCTTGGGGTCGGGCCCGTGGCGGTTGGGGCCGCGTGTGCCGTCCAGCAGATAGAAGATCAGCAGCACCAGCCCGCCCACCGGGATCAGGTTCAGAAGCAGCCACCAGCCCGACTTGTCGCTGTCGTGCAGCCGGCGCACCGACACGGCGAGCGACGGCAGGAACAGCCCCAGCGACGCAAGCGCAATCAGGGCGACCGGCAGCGTGGTGCCGGGGGCCTCCATCAGCAGCGCATTCATCTCTTCCGGGGTTGCGCCCTCGGGAATCGGCCCGGCCTGCCCGAACAGCCAGGCCGTCAGCACGCCGAACAGCAGCAGCAGGAACAGCTGCCACAGCCAATATTCCTTGCGGCGCGACCGCCCGCGGAATGTCGCATATTGGCGGAGCGGATCGAACATCGAGGCCATGCAGTCCCTTTCAAGGTTGATCGTGGATGGACGCCGTCCGGGTCAGGGCGACGTCAGGATGATCAGTGTCCGCCGGTTCTGGGCGCGGCCTTCCGCGGTGTCGGTGGTGGCAATGGGCTGGGCGCCACCGAGGCCGGCTGCCGTGATGCTGTCTGCGGCCACGCCGTCCGCCGCCAGCATGTCGGCAACGCCCTGCGCCCGCGTGCGGCTTTCGGCGAGGCTTGCGGCCGGATCGCCCGTGCCGTCGCCATGCCCCTCGATCCGGACCTTCGCGGCCGGCCAGGCCTTCAGCACGCTCGCGACCGCGTGCACGGCCTCGTCACCGGACCCGTCCAGGCGGAAGCTCCGCGGCCCGGCCCCGCCCGACAGCGCGCGGGCAAGCTCCAGCGCAGCCGAGCCCTGCGGAAGCATCAGCACGCTGCCGTCCGGCAGGCGCACCTCGGCCAGCTTCACCTCCGTTTCGGTGATGATGGGGGTTGTCGCGGGCGCAGACGCGGTCTCGGCGCTCTCGCGCTCGAAGGCCTGGAAGCTGGCGACGACGATGATGGCAAGCACCGCTGCCGCCAGCCAGGGCAGCCAGCGGGCGGCATCGCGCGCGGAACCGGCGGCCCCTTCCACCGGCGTTCCGTGCAGCGGCACCGGCTCGGCCGCGCTGGCCGCGACCAGTGGCGCGAGCGGCTGGGGCAGGGCTGCCAGCAGGGCAGGGCGCTCGGCCTCCAGCGCGGCTTCCAGCCGGTCTGCCGTCACGACGCCGCCGAGCTGCCGTGCCACGACCCCGACCCCCACGGGGCCGGCGAGCTTCATGACCTCGGCAACCGTGTGCGCGCGTGTTCCCGTGAGCGTGGAGACGGCAGCTGCCAAGGCGCCCGTGGCCGGCCCCAGCAGCCCGTCGGTCAGGGCATGCCCCTCGGCCATCAGATGCCCGCGGACGTTGCTGTCGGTCAGCGCAGCGGTGAAGCGGTCCAGCGGGTCTCCCCCCTCCAGCAGGGGGCCGACCAGCGCCATCACCTCGTCCATCCCGCCGTGCGTTGCCCGGTTGGCCAGAGTGCCCAGAAGCGCGGGCACGGCCGCCGCCATGGCGTTGCGGGTGGCCTCGGGGGTGTCGCCCAGCAGCCGTGCAAGATGATCCATCTGCTCCGCCGGCACGGCGGTCGACAGCGCGTCGATCAACTGGCCCATCGCCCTCTCCCTCAAGGGGCCACGCTAACCCGCCGCACCGGATTATGCCAGCCGCTCCGGCTCAGCTCGCCAGCGCCTGCCGCCGGAAGCCGAGCGCCTCGGCGACATGCGCGCGGCCGGTCACCTCGGCGCCTTCGAGGTCGGCGATCGTGCGCGCGACCCTCAGCGTCCGGGTCCAGCTGCGCGCCGAGAGCTTCATCGTCTCGGCCGCGCGCGTCAGCAGCTGGCGCGCCGGCTCGTCCAGCCGGTCGGGCGCCTCCAGCAGTTTGCCCTCGGCTTCGGCATTGGTGCGTGCGGGCGTTCCCGCATAGCGCGCGGCCTGCAGCGCGCGGGCTGCTGCCACCCGCGCGGCGACATCCGCACTGCGCTCGGCCGGCGGCGGCAGCGCGAGGTCGCTTGCCTTCACCGCCTGGATGTCGATGAAGAGGTCGATCCGGTCGATCAGCGGGCCCGAGATCTTCGACTGATAGTCCGCCGCGCAGCGCGGGGCCCGCGCGCAGGCGAGCGCCGGGTCTGCGAGGTGTCCGCAGCGGCAGGGGTTCATGGCGGCGATCAGCTGCACGCGCGCCGGATAGGTGACGTGGAGCGCGGCACGCGCCACCTCCACCTCGCCGCGCTCCAGGGGCTGCCGCAGCGCATCGAGCGCGCCGCGCTGGAACTCGGGCAGCTCGTCGAGGAACAGCACGCCCAGGTGCGCGAGGCTCACTTCGCCCGGCCGCGCCCTGGTGCCGCCGCCCACCAGCGCCGGCATGGAGGCCGAATGGTGGGGCGAGCGGAAGGGCCGGGCGCGGGCGATCCGCCCGCCCTCCAGCGTGCCGGCAAGGCTTGCGATCATTGCCACTTCCAGCGCCTCGGCGGTCGTCAGTTCGGGCAGGATGCCGGGAAGCGCGGCTGCCATCATCGACTTCCCCGCCCCGGGCGGCCCGCACATCAGCAGGTTGTGCCCGCCGGCAGCCGCGATCTCCAGCGCGCGCTTCGGCGCTTCCTGCCCCTTCACGTCGCCGAGATCGGGCCCGGTGAAGGCCTTTGCCTCCAGCCGCGCCGGGTCGGGCGCCGGCAGGGGGTTGCTGCCCTTCAGGTGCGCGACCAGCGCGTGGAGATCGGGCGCTGCCAGCACCTCCATGCCGTCTGCGGTGCCGGCAAGCCAGGCGGCCTCGGGCCCCTGTGCGGCGGGGCAGATGAGGCCCAGCCCGGCCGACGCTGCATGCATCGCCGCCAGCAGGACGCCCGGCGACGGCGTGATCCGCCCGTCGAGCGAGAGTTCGCCCACCGCCACGAAATGGGCTAGCGCCTCGGCATCGAGCACGCCCATCGCCGCCAGCAGCCCCAGCGCGATCGGCAGGTCATAGTGGGATCCGGCCTTCTCGAGATCTGCGGGCGCGAGGTTCACCGTGATCTTCTTCGCCGGCATGGCGAGCCCCAGCGCCGCGAAGGCTGCCGTGACCCGGTCACGGCTCTCCTTCACCGCCTTGTCGGGCAGGCCCACCACAAGAAACCCGACAAGGCCCGAAGCCAGCTGGACCTGGACGTCGACCGGCCGGGCCTCGAGCCCGAGATAGGCGACCGTCGCAACGCGCGCGACCATGGAACAGACATTCCCCCGACATGGTCCGACCCATGTATTCGAATTCGTAACCGCCTCTGCCCTTGCAGGGAAGGGGTCATGGCCTATGCTGCGTTTGCGAAGGAGACATGCGGATGACGCAGGCCCAACCGATCACGCAGAACCCCGACATCCGCCTGCTGGGCCGGATTCTGGGCGACGTGATCCGGGCGCATGGCGGCGAGGCGCTGTTCCGCCGGACGGAGGCGATCCGCGCGGCCTCGGTCGGCCGCCACAAGGGCGAAGGCGCCGTCGAGGCCGTGGCTGCCGAGCTTGGCGCGCTGTCGCTCGACGACACGCTCGCCTTCACCCGCGGCTTCATGCTCTTCTCGATGCTCGCCAACCTGGCCGAGGACCGGCAGATGCAGGGCCCTGCAGGGGCTGCGCTGCCCGCCGGCTTTGCCGGCACGGCCGCGGATGCGGGGTTCGGGCTGGCCGAAGCGGTCGCCGTGCTGGAGGGGAAAGGCGTTTCCCGCGCCGACCTGCTGGCCCTGCTTGCCCGCGCCCGGGTGACGCCCGTGCTGACCGCGCACCCGACCGAGGTGCGGCGCAAGAGCATGATCGACCACAAGACGCGAATTGCCGAGCTGATGGCGCTGCGCGATGCCGGCGACACCCAAGCGGGCCCCGGCGAGACCGTCGAGGCTGCCATTCGCCGCCAGGTTGCGCTGCTGTGGCAGACCCGGCCGCTCCGGCGCGAGCGCATCCGCGTTGCCGACGAGATCGAGACGGCGCTCGCCTGGCTGCGCGACGATTTCCTGCCCGTTATGCCTGCGCTTGCGCAGGGCTGGGCCCAGGCGCTCGGCGAAATCCCGCCGCCCTTCCTGACCATCGGCAGCTGGATCGGCGGCGACCGCGATGGGAATCCGAACGTCAACGCAGACACGCTGCGCCTCGCGATGCGCGCCAATGCCGAGACGCTGTTCGGCTGGTATCTCGACCAGGTCCATGCGCTGGGCGCGGAACTCTCCATCTCGTCCGAACTCGCGCCCATCCCCCCGGCTGTCCTGCGCCTCGCCGAGGCCAGCGGAGACACGGCACCCGCCCGCGCCGACGAACCCTATCGCCGGGCGCTGACCGGCATCTATGCGCGGCTTGCCGCCACCGGCGAGCGGCTGACCGGCGCGCCCCCGGCCCGGCCCGCGCGGGTGCCGGCCGAGCCCTATCCTGCGCCGGCAGACCTGCTGGCCGACCTCGATGCCATCGCCGAAGGGGCAGCCCGGGCCGGCGCAGGCGGCGGCGCGCTCGATGCGCTGAGGGTCGCCGTCCGCCAGTTCGGCTTCCACCTCGCGACGCTCGACCTCCGGCAGAACAGCGACGTGCACGAAGCCTGCGTCGCCGAGCTGTTCCGCCTGGCCGGCGTCGAGCCCGCCTATGAAGGCCTCGACGAGGCCGCCCGAACTGCCCTGCTGCGCACCGAGCTCGCAAGCCCCCGCCTCCTCACCACGCCGCTCGCCCCACCCTCCGACCGGACCGCAGGCGAACTCGCCATCTTCCGCGCAGCCGGAGAGGCCCGCGCCCGCCACGGCGAGGCCGCCATCACCACCTGCATCGTTTCCAAGACCACCAGCCTCTCCGACCTGCTTGAGCCGCTGCTGATGTTGCGCGAGGCCGGTCTCCTCGTTCCCGGCGAGGCCCCGCAGCCGGCGCTGATGGCCGTCCCCCTGTTCGAGACCATCGCCGACCTCGAGGCCGCACCCGGAATCATGGCCGACTATCTGGCGCTTCCCGGAGTCGCCGGGGCCGCCCGCGCCCGCGGCGCGCAGGAAGTGATGATCGGCTATTCCGACAGCAACAAGGACGGCGGCTACCTCACCTCCACCTGGGCGCTTCACAAGGCCTCAGCCGCGCTTGCGGACGTGTTCAGGGCCGCCGACGTGCCGATCCAGCTGTTCCACGGCCGGGGCGGTTCGGTGGGGCGCGGCGGCGGCTCCAGCTTTGCCGCGATCCGCGCCCAGCCGCCCGGCACCGTGAACGGCCGCATCCGCATCACCGAGCAGGGCGAGGTGATCGCCGCCAAGTACGGAACGCCCGAGGCCGCCGCCCGCACGCTCGACACCATGGCGGCCGCCACACTTCTAGCGACACTCGACCCGCCGGCCATTCCGGCGGCCGATCGCGCCCGCTTCGAGGCCGCGATGGACCGGCTTTCGGCCGACGCCTTCGCCGCCTACCGCGCGCTTGTCTATGGAGAGCCGGGTTTCCGCACTTTCTTCCGCGCGATGACCCCCATCCGCGAGATCGCGACGCTGAAGATCGGCAGCCGCCCGCCCAGCCGCACCGCGTCCGACGCGATCGAGGACCTGCGGGCCATCCCCTGGGTGTTCAGCTGGGCCCAGGCCCGGGTGATGCTGCCCGGCTGGTATGGCGCAGGCCAGGCGCTGACGGCCTTCCCGGACAAGGGCCTGCTGTCTGCAATGGCCGCCGAATGGCCCTTCTTCCAGGCGACGCTCGCCAACATGGAAATGGTGCTCGCAAAGTCCGACATGGGGATCGCTGCCCGCTATGCCGCCCTTGCAGGGCCCGAAGGTGCGCCCCTGTTCGAGGCGATCCGGACCGGCTGGCAGTGCACGGTCGACAGCCTCCTCGGCGCCACCGGCCAGTCGCGCCTCCTCGAACGCAACCCGGCGCTCGACAGCTCGATCCGGCTGCGCCTGCCCTATATCGAGCCGCTGAACCTGCTGCAGGTGGAGCTGATGAAGCGCCACCGCGCCGGCGAGGACGACCCGCGCATCGCCGAAGGCCTGCAGCTTTCCATCAACGCGATCGCAACCGCGCTCAGGAACAGCGGCTGATACAGGTTTGCGCGCAGGCCCAGCTTTCGATAGAGCGACGCGCACGCCGGCTTAGCTCAGTTGGTAGAGCACCTGATTTGTAATCAGGGGGTCGCGGGTTCGATTCCTGCAGCCGGCACCAGCTGCCTTGCCCTGCGGCAACCTGCCCGCCGCCGACGTTGCGGTCGGGCGCGGCAGTGCCTACATGAGCGCCTCTTCAAACGGGGGCTTGCATGGCCGACTACCACACGCACGACGACGACGAACCGCTGACTGGCGAGGACCGCGACGCCGCCATCCCGGCCGACGTGCTCGAAGCCGTGCGCACCCTCATCCGCTGGGCGGGCGACGACCCCACCCGCGAAGGGCTGATCGACACGCCGGGGCGCGTCGCGCGCGCCTACAAGGAGTATTTCAAGGGCTATTCCGAGAACCCGCTCCACCACCTCACCCGCACCTTCGACGAGGTGGGCGGCTATGACGAGATCGTGCTGCTGCGCGACATCCGCTTCCAGTCGCACTGCGAGCACCATATGGCCCCCATCATCGGCAAGGTGCACATCGCCTATCTGCCCACCACCCGTGTCGTCGGCATCTCAAAGCTGGCCCGCGTCGCCATGGGTTACGCCAAGCGCCTCCAGGTGCAGGAACGGCTGACGGCCGAGATCGCCGACGCGATCCAGGAAGGGCTCCATCCCCGTGGCGTCGCCGTGGTGGTCGAGGCAACCCACGCCTGCATGTCGGCCCGCGGCGTCCTCACCTCGGGCGTCACCATGACGACCAGCCGCATGATGGGCGTGTTCCGCGAGGATGACCGCAGCCGCAAGGAAGTGCTGGCGCTGATGAAGATCGGCTCGAATTGACGGATACGATCGACATCGCACCGCCCCGCAAGGTGGGGATGGTCTCGCTCGGCTGCCCCAAGGCGCTGGTCGACAGCGAGCGCATCCTCACCTCGCTGCGCTCCGAGGGCTATCAGCTATCCCCCGACTATGCCGGGGCCGACGTGGTGATCGTCAACACCTGCGGCTTCCTGGACAGCGCCAAGGCGGAGAGCCTGGAGGCGATCGGCGAGGCGATTGCCGAGAACGGCCGCGTGGTCGTGACCGGCTGCATGGGCGCCGAGGCGGAAGCGATCACCGATCGCTTCCCGCAGGTGCTGGCCGTCACCGGCCCGCAGCAGTATGAACAGGTGGTGGGCGCGGTGAAGGCGGCCGCTCCGCTGCCGCCACAGCCCTTCATCGACCTCGTCCCCCGCTTCGAGGACGATGGCGCGGGCCTCAAGCTCACGCCCCGCCACTACAGCTATCTGAAGATTTCCGAAGGCTGCAACCACCGCTGCGCCTTCTGCATCATACCGAGCCTCAGGGGCGATCTCGCCAGCCGCCGCCCGGACGCCATCCTGCGCGAGGCCGAGAAGCTGGTCGCCGCCGGCACCCGCGAGCTGCTGGTGATCAGCCAGGACACGTCGGCCTATGGCCGCGACCTCAGGCATGCCCAGTTCGGAACGGCAGGCCGCCCCGAAATCCGCGCCCACGTCACCGATCTCGCCCGCGAACTGGGCCAATTGGGCGCCTGGGTCAGGCTCCACTATATCTACCCCTACGCCCATGTGGATGAACTCATCCCGCTGATGGCAGACGGCCTCATCCTCCCCTATCTCGACATCCCCTTCCAGCACGCCTCGCCCAATGTGCTACGTGCCATGCGCCGCCCGGCGAACGAGGCGAAGGTGCTGGAGCGCATCCGCCACTGGCGCGGACAAGTGCCCGACATCGCGATCCGCTCCACCTTCATCGCCGGCTTCCCGGGCGAGACGGAAACGGACTTCCAGTATCTCCTCGACTGGCTCGAGGAAGCGCAGCTCGACCGCGTCGGCTGCTTTGCCTACGAGCCCGTCGCGGGGGCGGCCGCCAACGAGCTGCCCGGTGCGCTGCCGCGCGAGGTGCGCGAGGAGCGCCGCGACCGCTTCATGGCCAAGGCCGCCGAAATCTCTGCCGCCAAGCTGCAGGCTAAACTTGGCCGCACGCTGGAGGTGATCATCGATGAAGCCGACGGCGCAGGCGGCGCAACGGGGCGTTCCAAGGCCGATGCGCCCGAGATCGACGGCCATGTCCTGCTGCGCGACGCTCCAACGGCGAAGCCCGGCGACATCCTGAAGGTCCTCATCGAGGACGCCGACGAGTTCGACCTCTTCGGGGTCCCCGTCTGAGCCTGCTCGCGCTTTCGGCCATCGACACGCCCGTCGGGCCGATGGCGCTGGCCCATGACGCGACCGGGCTGCTCTGGGCCGCCGAATTCCGCGCAGACCCGGCGAGGCTGGAGACCAGCCTTCGCCGCTACGGGCTCGCTGCCGAGCCTGTCCCGGTCGCCGCCCCGGCCCTGCTCGCCGAAGCCTTCGCCCGCTATTTCGCCGGCGAGCTCCGCGCCCTCGAACCGCTCCCCACCGGCGCCGTCGGCAGCCGCTTCGAACGCGGCGTCTGGGCCGAACTCCGCCGAATCCCGCCCGGCGAGACGCGCAGCTATGGCGATATCGCCCGCGCGCTCGGCGGCGCGGTCTCCGGCCCTGGCCCGAACGCCCGCGCGGTCGGCACCGCCAACGGCCGCAACCCGCTCGCCATCGTCGTGCCCTGCCACCGCGTAATCGGCGCCGACGGCAGCCTCACCGGCTATGCCGGCGGCCTCGAAACCAAGGCCTGGCTGCTGAAACATGAAGGTTGGCGGGGTTTGCAGCCGACACTTTTCTGATAGCAGGCGCGGGCCATGGATGCCGCCCTCTCCACCCACCCCGCGCCGGCCACCACCGCGCGGCTCCCCGTCCGCCCGCTGTTCGTCGCCATCCTGTTCCTCGGCAGCTTCCTGCTCTTCCTGATCCAGCCGCTGTTCGCGCGCCTGGTGCTCCCCGTGCTCGGCGGCTCGCCCAGCGTCTGGAACACCGCGATGCTCTTCTACCAGGCGGCGCTCCTCATCGGCTACGCCTACGCCCACGCCCTTCAGCGCCTGTCCTTCAGGGTGCAGGCCGGCATCCACCTTGCGGTCTTCGCGGCCGCCGCCCTCACGCTGCCCATCGGGATCCGCGCGATCGGCGGGGCCGACACCGGCGACGGCGCAGCGCTCTGGCTGCTCCAGCTGCTCGCCCTCTCCATCGGGCCGGTGTTCGTCGCGGTCTCGGCCCAGGCGCCGCTGATGCAGGCCTGGTTCGCCCGCTCGACCGATCCGGCGGCTGCGAGCCCCTTCTTCCTCTACGCCGCCTCCAACGCGGGCTCGCTCGGCGGGCTGCTGGCCTATCCCTTCCTGCTCGAGCCCTTCACCGCGCTGCCGCAGCAACAGGCCTTCTGGTCCGCGGGCTATCTGCTGCTCCTCGCGCTCGTCGGCCTCGGCGCCTTCGCGATCCTGAAGGGGGGCGTGCAGCCGCCCGCCACCCTTTCCGACGTCACTACGGGCCGGGCCGCCCGCCCCGTGACCTGGGGGCGGCGCCTCCACTGGGTGCTGCTTGCCGCCGTCCCCTCGGGGCTGATGCTCAGCACCACCACCCACATCACCACCGACATCATGGCCATGCCGCTGCTCTGGGTGCTGCCGCTTGCCGCCTATCTCGTCAGCTTCATCCTCGTCTTTTCCGGCATCGGCCCGATCGCGACCCGCGTGGCCGTCTTCCTCGCCCCGCTTGCGCTGCTGGGCTTCGGGGCGGCGGGCCTGCTCTCCGTCGGCCAGGCGGCGACCGTCTATGGCCTTGCTTCGCTCCTGCTGCTGCTGATCATCGCAACCGCGCTGCACGGCACGCTGGCGGCCGACCGTCCGCCTGCTGCCGGCCTCACCGAATTCTACCTGCTGATGTCGGTGGGGGGCGTGCTCGGCGGCCTGTTCCCGGCGCTGATCGCCCCGCAGATGTTCGACTGGGTCTATGAACATCCGATCCTGCTGCTGGCGGCTGCCCTGCTGGTGCCGGCAAGGCCGCTGACGCGCAGGATCGGGCAGCTGTGGCAGGGCAGCGGGCCCGTGGCGCGCGCCTTGCGCATCCTCGTGCCGCCGCTCGTGCTTGCGCTCGGCTGGTGGCTGGGGGCCTCGTTCCGGCTCGTCGACACGCCGCCCCTGCAGCTCGCGGCGATCGCCCTGATGGGCCTGCTCGCCGGTCTTGCCATCGGCCGCCCGCTGATGTTCGCCTTCATCCTCGCCAACCTGATGCTGGCGCTCGGCGGCTGGCAGCAGATCGACATCTCCACCATCGAAAAGGCCCGGCAGCGCAGCTTCTTCGGCATCTACACCATCGAGAATTCGAACAGCACGCAGACGCGCCGCCTGCTCCACGGCACAACGCTGCACGGCGCCCAGTCGCTCGATGCCGCGAAGTCGCGGATGCCGCTCACCTATTATGCGCCCGGCAGCGGAGTCGGGCTCGCCATGCAGGCGGCCCCCAGCCTGTTCGGGGCGACAGCGCGCATCGGCGTCGTCGGCCTCGGCACCGGGTCCTTGAGCTGCTACGCCACCCCCACCGAGGACTGGACGGTGTTCGAGATCGACCCGCTGATGGTTGCCCTCGCGACCGACCCGGCGGTCTTCTCCTTCATTGCCCAGTGCAAGCCCGACATCCGGGTGGTGGTGGGCGACGCCCGGCTGAAGCTGGCCGAGGAACCCGCCGGCCGTTTCGATATCCTCGCCGTCGACGCCTTCTCGTCGGATGCGATCCCGCTGCACCTTCTGACGCGCGAGGCCTTCGAGACCTACCGCCGCACGCTTTCGCCCGAGGGCGTGCTGCTGGTCCATGTCTCGAACCGCTTCCTCGATCTCGAACCGGTGGTGGCGGCGATCGCGAAGGACATGGGCCTCAGCGCCCGCCTGCTCTTCTACCAGCCCGACGCGGACGGCTGGACGGAAAGCTACAACGCCTCCGTCTGGATCGCGCTGACGGCCGACGAGGCCGCGATGGTGCGCTTCACCGAAGCGACAGGGCAGGGCGGGGACTGGGTGCCGCTGGCCACGCGCAGGGACGTGCCGGCCTGGACCGACGGCTTCGCCTCGATCCTTCCGGTCTTGAAGCCCTTCCGGGAACGGTTCTAGGGAAAGGCCATGGCACAGAAGGTCCGCATCGCCGTCCTGGGCGCCTCCGGCTACACCGGCGCGGATCTCGTCCGCCTGGCGATCACCCACCCACAGGTGGAGATCGTCGCGCTCGCCGCCAACCAGAAGGCGGGGCAGACCATGGCCGACATCTGGCCGCACTTCGCGCCCTATCCGAACCTTCCGCGCCTGATCCGGGCCGACGCGGTGGACTGGAGCGGGGTCGACGCCGTCTTCGGCTGCCTGCCCCACGCGGCATCCGCCGAGCTGCTTTCGACGCTGAAGAACACGAAGATCATCGACCTCTCGGCCGACTTCCGACTGCTCGATGCCGAGGTCTATGGCGAATGGTATGGCGTCACCCACCCGGCGCCGCATCTGTTGTCCCAGGCCGTCTACGGCCTCACCGAAATGGCGCGCCCTCGCCTGAAGGATGCGCAGCTGGTCGCCTGCCCCGGCTGCTACCCGACGGCCGCGCTGCTTGCCCTGCTGCCGCTCGCCGAAGCCGGGCTGATCCGTCCCTCCAACATCACCATCAACGCGCTTTCGGGCGTCTCGGGCGCCGGCCGTGGCCTCAAGGAAACCAACCTCTTCGTCGAGGTGTCCGAGGCCGTTGCTCCCTATGCAGTCGGCCGCCATCGCCACATGCCCGAGATCGAGCAGGAACTGGGGCGCGGCTTCGGCGCACCCGTCAGCATCAGCTTCACGCCGCACCTGATCCCGATGAACCGCGGCGAACTGGAAACCATCACGGTGGAACTGTCGCCCGGCAGGACGGCCGAGGACCTGCGCACCGCCTTTGCCACCCGCTACGCCGGGGAGCCGTTCGTCCACCTGCTGCCCGAGGGCCAGGCGCCGGCCACCCGCATGGTGCGCGGATCGAACCATGTGGTGCTCAACGCCTTCCCCGACCGGATCCCGGGCCGGGCCATCGTGATCGTTGCAATCGACAATCTCGTGAAGGGCTCGTCGGGCCAGGCGATCCAGAACATGAACCTGATGTTCGGCCTGCCCGAAACCATGGGGCTGGAAGCAGCCGCCCTGTTCCCGTGATCGAAACGTTCCCGTGATCGAAACCGAACGGCTGATCCTCAGGCCCTGGGACCAGGCCGACCTGCCAATCCTGGCGAGCTTCTCGACCGACCCGGTGCTGATGCACCATTTCGGACGGGCGGAGCTGGTCGACGACAGTGTCGAACGGCTGGAGCGGATGCAGCGCTTCGACCGCGAGCTGGGCTTTTCCTTCCGCGCCGTCGTCCGCAAGGCGGATGGCGTGGTGATCGGCAATTGTGGGCTGAAGCCGCTCACCATCCCCTGGCCCGAGCCCGCCGACATCGAGATCGGCTGGCTGTTCCGGCAGGATTGCTGGGGCCGGGGCTACGCGGTCGAGGCCGCGACCCCGATGCTCGCCCTCGGCCTGGAATTCGGCCCCCGCGTGATCGCGATGACGGCGGCAAGCAACGCGCAAAGCCAGCGGGTGATGCAGAAGCTGGGCATGACCCACGAACCTGCGCTCGATTTCGACCATCCGGACATCGCGGAAGGCCATTTCGGCAGGCGACATGTGACCTATGTGATGCAGAGATGATGCCCGACCATGTTTGAAACCGACCGCCTGATCCTGCGCGCCTTCCGCGAGCCCGATCGCGCGCCCTGGGCCGACATGAACGCCGACCCGGAGGTGATGGCGCATTTTCCCGCAACCCTGTCGCGCGCCGAAGCGGATGGCGTGATCGACCGGGTGAACGGCAAGATCGCCGCCACCGGCGTCGGCTTCTGGGCGCTCGAGCGCAAGGCCGATGGCTGTTTCCTGGGCTTTGCGGGCCTCAACCGGATCGCCCACGAGAATCTGCCGATCTATGGCCAATGGGAGGTCGGCTGGCGGCTGGCCCGCCACGCCTGGGGCCAGGGCTATGCCAGCGAGGCAGGGGCCTTCGCACTGGACCATGGCTTCGGCGCGATGCGGCTGCAGCGCATCCTCGCCTACACCGCCCGCACCAACAGCCCGTCCGAACGGGTAATGCAGCGCCTGGGCATGGTGCGCCGCGCCGACATGGATTTCGAGCATCCGGCCGTGCCCGAAGGAAGCCCGGTGCGCCCCCATATCGTCTATGTGAAAACGATCTGATGCCGCTCCATCCCTTCAACGGGCAGATGCCCCGCCTTGCGCCCGGCGCCTGGGTTGCTCCCGGCGCACAGGTGATCGGCGACGTCGAGATCGGGGCAGGCGCTTCCATCTGGTACAATGTGGTCGTCCGCGGCGACGTGATGCCAATCCGCATCGGCGCCAGGTCCAACATCCAGGACGGTTCGGTCGTCCATGTGACGCGCAAGCTCGCCGCGACCAGCATCGGCGATGATGTTCTGGTGGGGCACATGGCCCTCATCCACGGCTGCAAGCTGATGGACCGCAGCTTCGTCGGCCTGGGCGCAATCGTGATGGACGCTTGCGTGATCGAGCCCGAAGGCATGCTGGGCGCCGGCGCGCTGCTGAGCCCGGGCAAGCGGATCGGCCCGCGCGAGTTGTGGCTGGGGCGCCCGGCCAAGTTCGTCCGCCTGCTCGACGACGCCGAGGTCGCCCGCAACGCCGCGGGCGCGGCCGGCTATGTCGAGCTCGCCAAGCTGCACCGGGGGTCGCAGGGGTGACACGGCATCGGGGTCTTGAGAGCGGGGCTGCAAGCCTGTCGGACGGGCTTCCGGCAGGCCACAAACCGGTCGGCAAAGCCGCCGGTTGGCGGCCTGCCGGAACCCGCCGGCCACTTCTTCAGCGGGTCTGCCGACCAGTGCTTCGCACTGACGGCAGCCGCTTGCGAAAGTGGTCGGAGCGACAGGATTCGAACCTGCGACCTCCAGACCCCCAGTCTGATGCGCTACCAGGCTGCGCTACGCTCCGACGAGCGACGGGCCATAAGGAACGCCCCGCCTGATGGCAAGCGCGGAATGCCTTGTCGCCGATGGCGTCGCGCTGGTGCGCGGGCAGCGGCTGCTGTTCGAGGGGTTGTCGTTCCGGCTGGAACCGGGCGGGGCACTGCTGGTGACGGGGCGCAACGGGGCGGGCAAATCCTCTCTGCTGCGGCTGGTCGCCGGGCTGCTGGCCCCCGATGCCGGCACGCTGTCCAACCCGTTCGGCACCGCGCTTCTGGCAAGCGACCAGGCGCTGAAGCCCGACCGCACGGTTGCAAGCGAGCTCGGCTTCTGGGCCGGGCTCGATGGTGCGTCGCCCGAGGCCGTGGCAGCGGCTGCAGAGGCGATGGCCGTGACCCAGCTGATGCCCTTCCGCTGCGGGCAGCTTTCGTCCGGCCAGCGGCAGCGCGTGGCGATCGCGCGGACGCTTGCCAGCGGCGCGCGGCTGTGGCTGCTCGACGAACCTGCGAACGCGCTCGACACGGCCTCGGAGGCGCGGCTGGTGGCGGCTGTCGAGGCGCATCGGCAGGCAGGCGGGCTGGTGCTGGCGGCGACCCACCAGCCGCTCGGGCTGAAGGACGCCGGGTCGTTGGCGCTATAGTTCGCGCGGATCCTCGGTGAAGACGATGGTGAGCCAGCGGTCCGGGCCGGCCTCGCCGATGGCGTTCCCGATCTCGGCCCGCAGCGCATCGAAATGGGCGATCGTCCTTGCCGGCATGTCCCTGGGGGCCAGAACCGAGATCTCGATGAACTTCGCCCGGCCGGTGCGCGTCACATAGCTTTCGTAACCGGCAAAGCCATGGCGCGCGACGAAGGCGTCCATCACGGCATGGACATGGGCGTCGAGTTCGACGGGCACGATCTGGAAGATGTCGTGGAACGCCTCCTTCGCATCCTTCCAGGGCACGGGCAGGATCAGCAGCGACAGCAGCGCCAGCACCGCCGGATCGACATAGGGAATCCAGGGCTCGAACGGGGTGCCCCGCATGCCCAGGGCCACGAGGAAGGCGATCAGCAGCGCGGTGGTGATGATGCCGGAGGCGGCCCAGGCCTTGAGGTCGATCGCGACCAGCGCGGAGCCGATGCGGTCGTTCTGGCGCCACAGCCAGAACCAGGTGCCCGCGCAGATCAGCACGACTCCGACGGCGTAGAGAATGGCCGGGCCGAGCTCGGGGGCGTTGCCGCCGGTCATCAGGCTCTGGACGGCGCCCAGGAAGCCGAAGGCCACCAGCGTCATCAGGACGGCGGCCTTCAGGGCCACCACAAGCGGCTCGAGATGCCAATAGCCGTACTGGAATTTCTGGTTGCTTTCCCGCGCCACCAGCCGGGCGACTGCCAGCATCAGCCCGGTGATGACGGCGTCGACCACCGAGAACAGGCCGTCGAAGATGATCGCGAGCGAGTTCGAGAGCAGCCCGAACAGCACGCCGAGCGCCGCGATCAGCACCGTTGCGACGACCGACAGGCGCAGCAGCGAGGCTTCGAGTTCGCTTCTGAGCGCGAGAGCGCGATCGGTTGCCGCCATGGACGCAGTGTCGCTCAGCCGCGGGCCAGCGGCAAGCCGACCTCAGGCGGAATGCAGGAAGTGCATGATGTCGCCATCCTGCACCACATAGGTTTTCCCCTCGGCCCTGAGCTTGCCAGCCTCGCGCGCCTTGGCCTCGCCGCCCAGCGCCACGAAGTCCGCGAACGCCACTGTCTCGGCACGGATGAAGCCCTTCTCGAAATCGGTATGGATCACGCCCGCCGCATTGGGGGCGGTCGCGCCCTTTTCCACCGTCCAGGCGCGGGTTTCCTTGGGGCCCGCAGTGAAGAAGGTGAGGAGGTGCAGAAGCTCGTAGCCGGCCCGGATGATGCGCGCGAGGCCGGTTTCCGTGAGGCCAAGCGCCTCCAGGTACTCGGGCCGGTCTTCCGGCGGCATGGTCACGATCTCGGCCTCGATGGCGGCCGAGATGACGACAGCGCCGGCCCCTTGGCGCACGGCCATCCGCGCCACCGCTTCGCTGTGGGCGTTGCCGGTTGCGGCCGAGCCTTCCTCGACATTGCAGACATAGAGCACGGGCTTGGAGGTGAGCAGCTGCGCCTGCGCCAGATGGCGCGCCTCGTCCGGGTCTGCCGCTTGCGCCAGGCGGGCAGGCTTCCCGTCGCGCAGCAGGTCGAGCGCCTTCTGGAGGGCAGACGCCGCCGACTTCGCATCCTTGTCGCCGCCCTGGCCCTTCTTCACGAGGTTGGGCACGCGGCGCTCCAGGCTCTCGAGGTCGGCGAGCATCAGCTCGGTCTCGACGGTTTCCGCGTCTGCCACGGGGTCGATCCGGCCCTCGACGTGGGTGATGTCGTCATCCTCGAAGCAGCGCAGCACATGGACGATGGCATCCACCTCGCGGATGTTGGCGAGGAACTGGTTTCCGAGGCCCTCGCCCTTGGACGCCCCGCGCACCAGGCCGGCGATGTCGACAAAGCCGAGCTGGGTCTCGATGATCTTGGCCGAGCCCGCGATGTCGGCGATCTGCTTCAGCCGCGCATCCGGCACGCCGACGTTCCCGACATTGGGCTCGATGGTGCAGAAGGGATAGTTGGCCGCCTGCGCCGCGGCTGTTTCGGTGAGCGCGTTGAAGAGGGTGGATTTCCCGACGTTCGGAAGTCCTACGATGCCGCAGCGGAAACCCATCTCAACTCTCCTGCTGGCGAAGCGCCAGGTCATTCATGAAGCGCACGTCGTCGCCCGCGGCGAGCAGCGGCGCAAGGTCTGCGATGTCGGCGAGCATGCCCGCCAGCGCCGGTTCCTCGGCCTTCGCGAAGTTGCCCAGCACATGCGGGGTTACCCGATCCTTGTGGCCGGGGTGGCCTATGCCCAGCCGCACGCGGCGGAAATCCGCACCCACGTGCGCGATGATGGAGCGGATGCCGTTCTGGCCGGCTGCGCCGCCCCCCATCTTCACCTTCACCCGGAAGGGATCGAGATCGAGCTCGTCGTGGAAGACGGTGAGAGCGTCGGGGCCCAGCTTGAAGAAGCGCAGCGCCTCGCCGACCGACCGGCCGCTTTCGTTCATGAAGGTCATGGGCTTCAGCAGCACGAGCCTCTCGTCGCCCAGCCGGCCTTCGGCCGTCAGCCCCTGGAAGCGCGCTTTCCATGGCCCGAAGCCGTGGGCGCCGTGGATCGTGTCCACGGCCATGAAGCCCACATTGTGGCGATGCCCGGCATAGGCCGGGCCCGGGTTTCCGAGCCCGGCCCAGACCTGCATGGCTTACGCCTCGGCTGCAGCCTCGTCGGCGGCTTCCTGGCTCTTCAGGCCCGACGGCGCCGCGATGGTGGCGATGGTGAAGTCGCGGTCGATCACCGGCTTCACGCCGTCCGGCAGCTTCACCGCCGAGATGTGGATCGAATCGCCGACTTCGAAGCCGGTCACGTCCACGACGATATCGTCGGGGATCGCGTTGGCCGG
Organism: Sphingomonadales bacterium; assembly: GCA_027490095.1. Classification (GTDB taxonomy): domain Bacteria; phylum Pseudomonadota; class Alphaproteobacteria; order Sphingomonadales; family Sphingomonadaceae; genus Sandaracinobacteroides. The sequence goes on from JAIXYT010000025.1 coordinate 29,813, forward strand.
GCACTTCATCTCGATTTCGTGGCGCACGACGTTGAGCACGCCGCCGCGCTTCAGGCCCGGCGAGGCGGCTTCATTCTCGAAGCGCACCGGCACGTTCACGGTGATGAGCGAGTCGGCCGACACGCGCAGGAAGTCCACATGGACCGGGCGGTCGCTTACGGGATGGAACTGCACGTCCCGCGGGAGCGTGCGGTGGGTCTTCCCGTCGACGGTGATCTCCACGACCGAGTTCATGAAGTGGCCCGTGTGGAGCATCTTGGTGAGGAGCTTTTCCTCGACATGGATCGCAACGGCAGCTTCCTTGTTGCCGTAGATCACGGCCGGAACCCGGCCTTCTCGCCGCACCGCCCGGGAGGCTCCCTTGCCAGCCCGGTCGCGTGCTTCCGCGGCGAGCGTCAGCACATCAGACATATGTTTCTCCGTTCATTGTATCCCGCGCCTCCAGGGTGCGCGGGTCTCTGGAAGTGGGGGCCCTTAGCGGCATTGCGGGATTCGTGCAACAGAGGGTCGCAGTTGAGAAGCGTTCGCAGGAAATCGCTTGCAGGGCTGGTCAACGACCGCTAGCTGCGAATGCAAATGCTTCTCAACAACGCTTGGGGAACCTCCTTGCACCTGCTTGCCGCCGCTGCCCGTCCGAGCCTCCTTGCTGCCGTTTCGGCCCTCTCTGTCGTTGCCGCGCCGGCCGTCCGCGCCGCGGCGCCCGATGCCGACTCCGCACCGGCCGAGGTTGCCGACGAAGCTGCCCTGCGCGAGAGTTCTGCCTCCACCATCATCGTGACCGGCCGGCGCGACCAGGACCGGCTGCCGGACATGTCCGGCACGCTGATCTTCGCCGGCAAGCTTGGCGACGTCGCGCTGCTGACCGACCGCCCGCCCGTCGCCACCCGCAACCTCAGGGTCGCGCTTGCCGACATCCCGGGCATCCTGGTTTCAGAGGTTTCGAACGGCTCCTGGGCGTCGCTGTCGTACCGGGGGCTCGGCGAGCCGCACGAGAGCTGGAACGTGCTGACGCTGCAGGACGCGATCCCCGCCGTCCCCGACATGTACAGCTATCCGGCTGCCTATTTCATCCCGCCGCTGGAGCTGGTGGAGCGCGTGGAGTTCATCCGCGGCGCCGCCGGGCTGCTCTACGGCCCGCAGCCGGGTGGCGCGCTCAACTATGTGATGAAGGGCCCGCGCCGCGAGGTCGGCGTGGAGGGGCAAGCCCGGCTGACCGTGGGCAGCTTCGACACGGTGCAGGGCCTCGGCAGCCTCGCCTGGTCCAACGGGCGGCTGGCGCTCGACGGTTTCGTGCAGAAGGGCGTGAGTGACGGCCCGCGCCAGGCGAACAGCGACAGCGACCAGCTGACGACGCGTGTGCGGGGCCACCTGATGCGCGACGAGGCAACCGTCACGGTCGCGCTCGACACCTATGAGGGCCGGTTCGGCGAGCCGGGTGGACTGTCGCGGGCCCGGTTTGAGGCCGACCGGCGAAACGTCTCCACCCCGCGCGACCGGATCCGGCTTTCGCGCCTTGCGCCGTCGGTTTCGGTCGACTGGCAGCTCGACGATGCGACCCTGCTGACGAGCCGCCTTTTCTACAGCCGCTTCGAGCGGGAAAGCTGGCGCCAGGCGGGCGGCAGCTTCGGCCAGCCGACGCCGGCTGCCAACGTGCTTGTCCGCCAGCTGCAGCTGTTCGAGACGGCCGGCCTCGACCTCAGGCTGCGCCGTGATTTCGGTGCGGGCGGCCGCCACAGCCTGACGGTCGGGCTGTTCGGCCACACCTCCGATGCGCCGGTCCGGGTGGACAAGGGCGCAAGCAATTCGGACTTCGCGGGCACCGCGGGCGCTGTCTCGCGCGTGAACCGCAGCGGCGATGCAGCCGCCCTGTTCGGCGAGGTGAAGCTGGACTTCGGCGACGTGCAGCTGGTGCCCGGCGTCCGGCTGGAGCGGCTGCGCCAGCGGGTCACCGAATCGCTCGACCTTGGCCTCGGCAGCGTGACCGGCGGCCCCCCGGGCGCCCCCAACGGCGGGCTCGGCAACCGCCGCAACGTGGAGCAGATCGCGCTGTGGGGCGTCGGGGTCACCTGGGATGCCACCGACGAGCTTCGCTTCGTGGCCAATGCCTCGCGCGGCTTCAAGCCGCTGCTCTACAACGACGGTGTCACCTTCCAGGCCGGTGTGGATGCGGCCGGCACCTTCGAGGCAAGCTATGCCTTCACGGTGGAAGCCGCCGTCCAGGCCCGGCCGGCGCCGCCGCTGAGGCTCGACGCCGGCCTGTTCCGCGTGACGCTGGACGATCAGGTCGGCTTCCTCGCCGGGCCGCTGCCCGCCGCCCCGCCGTTTGGCGCGGTCGGCACCGGCGGCGCGCGGCGGCAGAATGTGGGCAGCATGCGCAACCAGGGGATCGATCTCGCGATGCGGCTGGATCTGCTGGGGCCGGACGGCATCGGCCAGGCAGAGGATGTGCTGCGGGTGACGGCGAACCTCCAGCTGCTGGACGCGACCTTCACCAGTGGCCCCGCAGAGGGCTTCACGCCGCAATATGCGCCGGCCCACCTGCTGCGGGCGACACTGTCGCACATCGGGCACAACGGCAGCCGCGCTGCGCTCACCTTCACCTCGGTCGGCGACCAGGAGGGGTCCGACAACAACAGTCCGGACTTCTTCCTGCCCGGCTACGAGGTTCTGGATGCCCAGGTGGAATGGCCGCTGGGAGCCGGGTTCCTGGTGGGAGCCGGAATCAACAACCTGCTCGATGAACGCTATGCTTCGCGGGTTCGCCCGGGCGGTGGTGGCGGATTCGATCCGGGCTTGCCCCGCAATGTCTTCCTGTCGCTGGGCTGGAAGGGCTGACCCCGGCGACAGCCTGCACGGTCAGCCGGCACGCACGAGCGTGGCGGCGAGCAGCAGGGCCTGGAGCGCGGCGATCCCGTGCAGCCGGGCCGTGAAGGGCTGCTTGCGGGTCTTGTGGTGCCAGGCCCGCCGGGCGGCATAGGCCGCCGGTGTGCCCCCGATGGCTGCCAGTGCGAGCAGCCGGCGTTCCGGCACGCGGCGGGCGCGGGCAGCCGCCGCGGCCTTGTCGGCCCGGAAGACAAGCAGAGTTACGACGTTCACAAGCAGCAGGAAGCCGAGCAGGGTCATGATGGAAGACGGGCGCCGGTTGCCCGGCGCCCCTTTTCCTATTCCTTTTCCTCGCTGGGGGCGGGCAGGGCCGCCACCTTCTTCTTGCCGCGCCTGGACTTGGGCGCGGCCGAGATGATCTCGAAGGCGGGCTTGTCGTCCTTGATGTGGACCCTGACCTCGCCGCCATTCACCAGCTTGCCGAACAGCAGCTCGTCGGCGAGCGGGCGCTTGATCGACTCCTGGATGAGCCGGCCCAGCGGACGGGCACCATAGAGGCGGTCGTAGCCGCGCTCGATCAGCCAGTCCTTCGCCTCGTCCTCGAGGGCGATGTGGACGTCGCGCTCGGCCAGCTGGAGTTCGAGCTGGATGATGAACTTGTCGATCACCCGGGCGACGATCGCAGGCGGCAGATAGTCGAACGGAACGGTCGCATCCAGCCGGTTGCGGAACTCCGGCGTGAACATCCGCTTGATCGCTTCCTCGTCCTCGCCGACCCGGGCGCCGGCGCCGAAGCCGATGCCTTCGCGCTGCATGTCGGCCGCGCCCGCATTGGTCGTCATGATGAGGATCGTGTTGCGGAAATCGACCGTCTTGCCGTGGTGGTCGGTCAGCTTCCCGTTGTCCATCACCTGCAGCAGGATGTTGAACAGGTCGGGGTGGGCCTTCTCGATCTCGTCCAGCAGCAGCACGCTGTGCGGGTTCTGGTCGACGGCGTCCGTCAGCAGGCCGCCCTGGTCGAAGCCGACATAGCCCGGGGGTGCCCCGATGAGGCGGCTGACCGAGTGGCGCTCCATATACTCCGACATGTCGAAGCGCGTCAGCGGAATGCCCAGGATGTTCGCAAGCTGGCGGGCGACCTCCGTCTTGCCGACGCCGGTGGGGCCGGAGAAGAGGTAGTTGCCGATCGGCTTGTTGGGTTCGCGCAGGCCCGCCCGGCTGAGCTTGATCGCGGATGCCAGCAGCTCGATCGCCTTGTCCTGCCCGAAGACGACATGCTTCAGGTCGGCCTCGAGGGTCGAGAGCGCCTTCTTGTCGTCGGTGGAGACGGACTTGGGCGGGATTCGCGCCATGGTTGCGACCACGGCTTCGATCTCCTTGGTGCCGATCACGCGCTTGCGCTTGGCTTCGGGCACCAGCATCTGGGCCGAGCCGCTCTCGTCGATCACGTCGATCGCCTTGTCGGGCAGCTTGCGGTCGTTGATGTAGCGCGCCGACAGCTCCACGGCCGACTTGATGGCGTCGGGCGTGTAGCGCACCTTGTGGTGCTTCTCGAAGGCGGGCTTCAGGCCCGTCAGGATCTTGATCGTGTCCTCGACGGTCGGCTCGTTCACGTCGATCTTCTGGAAGCGGCGCAGCAGCGCGCGGTCCTTCTCGAAATGGTTGCGGAACTCCTTGTAGGTGGTGGAGCCGATGCAGCGGATCGAACCACCCGACAGCGCGGGCTTCAGGAGGTTCGAGGCGTCCATCGCCCCGCCGCTGGTGGCACCAGCGCCGATCACGGTGTGGATTTCGTCGATGAAGAGGACGGCGTGGGGCAGCTTCTCGAGCTCGGAGACGACATTCTTCAGCCGCTCCTCGAAATCGCCGCGGTAGCGCGTGCCGGCCAGCAGCGCGCCCATGTCGAGCGCGTAGATGACGGCAGGCTTCAGCACGTCGGGCACATTGCCCTCGATGATCTTGCGGGCGAGCCCTTCGGCGATGGCGGTCTTCCCGACGCCGGGATCGCCGACGTAGAGCGGGTTGTTCTTGGAGCGGCGGCAGAGGATCTGGATGGTGCGGTCGACTTCGGCCTCGCGGCCGATCAGCACGTCGATCTTGCCCGACTTCGCCTTGTCGTTGAGGTTGACCGTGAACTGCTTCAGCGCGCTTTCCGGCGCCTTCTGCCGGCCTTCCCGCTTGTCCTCGCGCGGCTCGGCCTGCTCCTCGGCGCCCTTGGGCGCCTTGGGTTCGGACATGCCGGGCGTCTTGGCGATGCCGTGGCTGATGTAGGAGACGGCATCGAGGCGCGTCATGTCCTGCTGCTGCAGGAAATAGACGGCGTGGCTTTCCCGTTCCGAGAACAGCGCGACGAGGACGTTTGCGCCGGTCACCTCCTCGCGGCCGGAGGACTGCACGTGCAGAATCGCGCGCTGCACCACCCGCTGGAAGCCGGCGGTTGGCGAGGGGTCGACGCTGCTGTCGGCCTTCAGGCTGCCGAGCTCGGTGTCGAGATAGCGCGTCACCTGGGCGCTGAGCTCGTCGAGGTCGACGCCGCAGGCCTTCATCACGACGGAGGCATGGGTGTCGCCGATCAGGGCGAGCAACAGATGCTCCAGCGTTGCATATTCGTGGCGACGACGGCTGGCCTCGGCGAGCGCGTTGTGGAGGGTGGATTCAAGGTCCCGCGAGAAAGAGGGCATGTGACCTTCCTGACCGGCAACGAGCAGAAGACTCATCGCTTGACGGCCAATGTCACCATGCTTCAACAAAAGTGCAAGGGGCGATGGTGGCGGCCGGGTCGCACAGCTTGCCGCATGCACCGGCAGAGCGACAGGCGGACAGGAATCGGCGGCAGCGCGCCGGGTGCAGATGGATCGGGGCGCAGGTGGATCGGGGCGCGCTGCGGCCTGCCCGCAACGCCCTCCCGGGGCATCGGCGCGGATGGGTTCAGGCGGAGACGGTCGAGCCGGGCAGACGGCGCTTGCGGGCCGCGAAGCCGACGAGGCCGAAGCCTGCAACCAGCAGCGCCCAGCTGGTGGGTTCCGGCACGGTCGGCATGTCCACGAAGCCGACGGTGTGGTTGTCGGATTCATATCCGCCGCCGCCGGCCTGGTAGAAGCGGATGCGATCGAAGGTGGTGCCGGTGGGCTTGAACACGTTCACGAAGGCGAACATCTCGTTGCGGACCTGGCCCTGGAAGGGGGCGGTCGGGTTGCCGCACCAGGCGCTGGTGGGGCAGTTCCGGAGGTCGGCCCGGATGGAGGCCGGCGTGATCGTCTCGATGAGCGTGTTGCCCTTGTAGAAGGCGAGGCGGTTCTGGCCGTCGAGCGCCGACAGCCAGTAGCCGAAATAGGACAGGCCTTCGCGCGGGGCGCGGGTGAAGACCACCTCATAGCCGCCGTCGGACTGGAAGGTGACGGCGTGGTTGCCGACACCGCCGGCCGAGCCATAGACATTGGGGCCGTCGATCCGGACATCGCGATATTCGGCGCGGATCAGGCCCGCGGTGCCGAAATCGGTGGTGAAGGTCCGGTCGTTCCCGCGCTGGCGCGTGTTGAACCGTTCGACGCCGACGATTGCGAGCGTCTGGGTCGTGTTCTGCACGCCCGGTGCTTCATAGGTCAGCGTCGCAACGGCCGTGGCCGGCGTCGCGAGGAAGGCAGCTGCCGCAAGTGCGGCGGAAACGAGCATGGTACGCATGGCAAAAAGTCCGACCCGTGTTTCGAGGGGCGGACAATCCGTCCCTCTGTGGCCCAATTACGGGCTTCTGAGGGGGCCTTTAGCACAGTTGCAGCGCCAGGCGGTGTAAACAAAGGCAAGTAACGGCGCTGAAACAAATGGGGGCGAGGCCTGCCGTTCCGCAGGCCTCGCCCCCCGATCCGGTGCGGGCGATCAGGCCGTGACGATAGCGGCCGCCCCGCGGCGGCGGCGGGCGGCAAAGCCCACCAGGCCGAAGCCGGCGATCATCATCGCCCAGGTGGCGGGCTCGGGGATCACGCCGCTTGGCTTGGTGAAGAAGCCGACGGTGTGGTTGTCGGATTCATATCCGCCGCCGCCAACCTGGTAGATGCGGATGCGGTCGTAGGTGTCGCCTCCGGTGAAATATACGTTCAGGAAGGCGTAGGGCTCGCCGCTGTTCTTGCCCACGAACGGCGGGTCCTGGTTGCCGCAATAGGCGTTGGGGCAGGGGCCGATCCCGGCGGGCGGCAGGGACTTGATGGCGCTCGGCGTGATGGTCGCGAGCTCGGTCGCGCCGTTGTAGAAGGTGATGCGGTTCTGGTTGTCCAGAGCCGACAGCCAGTAACCGAAATAGGTGAGGCCGGTCGGCAGCGTCGTGGTGAAGGTGATCTCGATTTCATCGAGGTCGCTGAACGTGACGATGTGCTTGCCGCTTCCGCCCGAGGACCCGAACTGGTTCGCGTTGTCGATCCGGCCACCCGTGTAGGTCGCGACGATCTTGTTGCCGGTGCCGAAGTCCGTCGAGAAGTTTGCGGCAGACCCGACTGTGCGCGTCTCGAAGGTTTCGACCCCCGAAACGGTGAAGCCAGCCGTGGTGTTCTGCACGTTCGGCAATTCATAGTTGATGAAGAATCCTGCCGAGGCAGGCGCAGCCAGCAGCAGGGCCGCGGTTGCAAGGAAAAGGCGCTTCATGATCTGTCCCCAATGAACGAGCTGTCCGACGAGCTCGCCAGAATGCGTGCAAGAGATGTGCCAATTTCTTGGGAGGGGATTCGCCGAAGGCATGAAGCCTGCAAATGGCCGGCAACGCGTTCACGCCTGTCAAAACTCTTGACAGGTGCGGCCGCCATTATCCTTTCCAGATGTTAACCTTTGCGCCCTCCGGTCAGGCGAAGGCGCCCTTCAGCCCGTCGATCACGATCTGTGCGGCCAGCGCTGCAAGGATCACGCCGAGCAGGCGGGTGATCATCGCCTCCACCTTGGCGCCGACACGGCGCATGATCGGCCCGGCCGCCAGCAAGGCCATCAGCGTCAGCACCAGCACGATCGCGAGCGCGCCATAGACTGCCGCATATTCGGCCGCCGTCTCTGCGCGGGACGTCAGCAGCATCACCGCTGCGATCGAGCCGGGGCCCGCGATCATCGGCATCGCCATCGGGAAGACCGACACATCCTCCTGCTCGACCGCCTGCGCCCGCTCCTCGCGGCGCTTGGTGCGCTTTTCAAAGACCATGTCGACCGCGATCAGGAACAGCATGATTCCGCCCGCGACGCGGAAGGCATCGAGGCTGATGCCGAGCGCGCCGAGGAAGGGCTCGCCGAAGGCGGCAAAGGCGAGCAGGATCGCCGATGCGATGAGGACCGAGCGCCAGGCCATGGACCGTCGGGCCTCGTTCGTCGCGTTGGTGGTGAGCCCTGCGAAGATGGGCGCGGCGCCCGGCGGGTCGATCACGACCAGCAGCGTGACGAGTGCCGACACGAACAGGTCCCAGGGGAAGGTCATTCGCGCGCGGCTGCCTTCAGCGTGTTTTCGAGAAGGCAGGCGATCGTCATCGGGCCGACGCCGCCGGGCACGGGCGTGATGTGGGCGGCAACGTCGGCCGCCTCGGAGAAGGCGACGTCGCCGACAAGGCGGGTGCCCTGGCCCGATTCCTTCGGCACACGGTTGATGCCCACGTCGATCACGGTGCAGCCGGGCTTCAGCCAGTTGCCGCGAACCATCTCCGGGCGGCCGACTGCGGCGATCACGATGTCGGCGCGGGCGGAGAGCGCGGGCAGGTCGCGGCTGCGGCTGTGTGCGACGGTGACGGTGGCCGACGCCGAGACGAGGAGCGAGGCCATCGGCCGGCCGACGATGTTGGACCGCCCGATCACCAGTGCGTCCGCGCCCGACAGGTCGCCGAGCGTCGCCTCCAGAAGGCGCAGGCAGCCGAGCGGGGTGCAGGGCACGAAGCCGTCGAGCCCGGTCGCCAGCCGACCGGCGTTCACCGGGTGGAAGCCGTCCACATCCTTGTCCGGATCGATGGCTGAGATCACCCGGGCGCTGTCGATCTGCGGCGGCAGGGGAAGCTGCACCAGGATGCCGTCGACGGCCGGGTCGCGGTTTAGTTGCGCGACCAGCGCGAGAAGCTCGGCCTCGGTCAGGTTTGCGTCGCGCCGGTGCTCGATCGAGGTGATGCCGGCCTCGGCGCAGGCGGCGATCTTGTTCCGCACATAGACGTGGCTTGCCGGATCCTCGCCCACCAGCACGACGGCCAGAGCCGGCGCCCGGGCGCCGGCCGCGGTGCGCGCGATCACGGCATGCGCGATGTCGGCGCGCATCCTCAGGGCGTGGGCCTTGCCGTCGATGATCTGCATCAGGCCAGCAGGTCCATCGCAAGGCCGGTCAGCAGGCGCTGGCTCAGCATGATGCCCAGGATCAGCACCAGCGGCGACAGGTCGATCCCGCCCATGTCGGGGAGCAGGTTGCGGATCGGCCGCAGCAGCGGGTTCAGCAGCCGGTCGAGCCCGGTCAGTAGGCCGCGGACGAAGCGGTTGTTCAGGTTCACGACGTTGAAGGCCACCAGCCAGCTGAGGATCGCCTGGAGGATGATCACATAGACGAACAGCTGCAGCAGGTAGACAACGAAGCCGATCAGTTCCGCCATGGTGTTCACGGGGCCAAAATTCCTTGTGCCGGGGGCTGTGCAAGCGAGCCTCTAGCGGGTGATGGCGTGCGGGGCTAGACGCCGGCTGTGGCAACGCCCGTCCATCTTCTCGCCCTCGAGCTGAACGCGTTCCGCAACCACCGGGCCTCTCGGGTGGCCCCGGGCCTTGCGCCGTTCGTGCTGCTGACGGGCCCCAACGGGGCCGGCAAGACCAATGTGCTGGAGGCCGTGTCGCTGCTGGTGGTGGGGCGGGGCCTCCGCGGCAATCCGCTGTCGCAGATGGCATCTGCCGGCGGCGGCGGGGGCTTTGCCGTGCTGGCGGAGCTGCAGCCCGATCCCGGGCTTCCGGCCATCCGGGTGCTGACATCGACGAAGGCCGACGCGCCGGAGCGGCGACAGCTGAAGATCAACGGCGCCGCTGCCGCCCTGTCGGTGCTGTCGGACTGGTCTTCGCAGCTGTGGCTCACGCCGGCGATGGACCGGCTGTTTTCCGATGCGGCGTCTGCCCGGCGGCGCTTTCTCGACCGGCTGGTGCTGGCGCTGAGCCCCGGGCATGCGGGCCATGCCACGCGCTACGAGGCGGCGATGCGGGCGCGCACCCGGCTGCTGACGGCGGAAGCGCCGGCGGACCCGGCCTGGCTGTCGGCGCTGGAGGCGCAGATGGCCGAGCATGGCGAAGCGCTGGCCGAGGCGCGGGCAGGCACGGTCGCCGCGCTGGAGAAGCTGCTTGCAACGACTGCGGATGCAGCCTTTCCCCGCCCGTCCATCGCGCTGTCCGATGCAGGCCAGGAGGGGCTGGCAGCCCGCCTGCGCACGGTGCGCGCGGCCGACCGGGCGGCGGGCCGTGCGACGACGGGGCCGCACCGGCAGGACCTGGTCGTGACGCATGCCGACAAGGACATGCCGGCGGCCCAGGCCTCGACCGGGGAGCAGAAGGCTCTGCTTGTCTCGATCCTGCTGGCCCATGCCGGGCTGGTGTCGGAGCGGACCGGCCGGGTGCCGTTGATGCTGCTGGACGAGGCGGTGGCGCATCTCGATCCGGACCGGCGGCGGGCGCTGTTTGCCCGGCTGGCCGGGCTTGGCGGGCAGGCCTGGCTGACGGGAACGGATGCTGCGCTGTTCGAGGGGCTGGAAGCGGCCCGGTTCGACGTGCGCGACGGGACGATTTTGCCCGTCTAACCCCCTGTTTTGCTGGCGTTGCGCCGAGCGATTCCCTATAGGCTTTGCATGAGCGACGACGAGATGAAGAGCTCCGCCACGGGCGGTGACTATGGCGCTGATTCCATTCAGGTTCTGAAAGGGCTGGAAGCCGTTCGCAAGCGGCCCGGCATGTATATCGGCGACACCGACGACGGATCGGGCCTGCACCATATGGTGTTCGAGGTGTCCGACAATGCGATCGACGAGGCGCTGGCCGGCCATTGCGACCGGATCGACATCCGCCTGAACGCCGACGGATCGGTGACCGTGCAGGACAATGGCCGCGGCATTCCCACCGGAATCCATGCCGAGGAAGGGGTTTCGGCCGCCGAGCTGGTGATGACCCAGCTGCACGCGGGCGGAAAATTCAACAACCAGGAAGGCAACAGCTACAAGGTGTCGGGCGGCCTGCATGGCGTCGGCGTGTCCGTCGTCAACGCGCTGTCGGACTGGCTGGAACTCAGGATCTGGCGCGACGGGCGCGAGCATATGATGCGCTTCCGCCAGGGCGTGCCCGAAGCGCCGCTCGCCGATGTCGGCCCGCAGCCGATGGAGGACGGCAAGCTGAAGCGCGGCACCTCCGTCACCTTCCTGCCGTCCATCGAAACCTTCCGCACCGGCATCGAGTTCGATTACGACCGGCTGGAGCACCGCTTCCGCGAGCTCGCCTTCCTGAATTCCGGCGTGCGGCTGATCCTGACGGATGCGCGCCACGCCGATCCGCGGCAGACCGAGCTGTTCTACGAAGGCGGCCTCGTGGAATTCGTCCGCTACCTCGACCGCACCAAGACCGCGCTGATGGCCGAGCCCGTCGCGATCCGCGGCCAGCGCGACGACATCGGCATCGAAGTCGCGCTGCAGTGGAACGACAGCTATTACGAGCAGGTGCTGGCCTTCACCAACAACATCCCGCAGCGGGATGGCGGCACCCACATGGCGGCCTTCCGCGCGGCGCTCACTCGCACGCTCAACAACTATGCCGAAAAATCCGGAATCCTGAAGAAGGAGAAGGTCGGCCTTTCGGGCGACGACATGCGCGAGGGCCTGACGGCGGTCGTCTCGGTCAAGCTGCCCGACCCAAAATTCTCCAGCCAGACCAAGGACAAGCTGGTCTCGTCCGAAGTGCGCCAGCCGCTGGAATCGCTGCTCGCCGACAAGCTCGCCGAATGGCTGGAGGAAAATCCCGGGCCCGCGCGCGCCATCGTGCAGAAGATCATCGAGGCCGCAATCGCCCGCGAAGCCGCCCGCAAGGCCCGCGAAGCCAGCCGCAAGTCGGCGCTGTCCATCGCCTCGCTGCCCGGCAAGCTCGCCGACTGCCAGGAGAAGGACCCGGCCAAGTCCGAGCTGTTCCTGGTCGAGGGCGACAGCGCCGGCGGCTCGGCCAAGCAGGGCCGCGACCGCCACTTCCAGGCGATCCTCCCCCTGCGCGGCAAGATCCTGAACGTGGAACGCGCGCGCTTCGACCGCATGCTGGGCTCGAAGGAAATCGGCACCCTCATCCAGGCGATGGGCACCGGCATCGGCCGCGAGGAGTTCAGTCTCGAGAAGCTGAGGTACCACAAGGTCGTCATCATGACCGACGCCGACGTGGACGGTGCGCATATCCGCACGCTTCTGTTGACCTTCTTCTATCGGCAGATGCCCGATCTCATCCGGCAGGGGCATCTCTATATTGCCCAGCCGCCGCTCTACAAGGTGACCCGCGGCCGGTCCGAGGTCTATCTGAAGGACGAGGCTGCGCTGGAGGAATATCTCGTCGTCAACGGGGCGTCGGGGATGTCGCTGGAGATCGGCGGCGAGGCCGTTTCGGGCCAGGACCTGATGGCCCTTGTGGACCATGCCCGCCGCATGAAGCGGCTGATGGCCTATGTGCCCAAGCGCTATCCGGCGCCGCTGGTGGAGGCGCTGGCGCTGGCCGGCGCACTGAACCCCGAGGCGCGCGACCCGGCAACGACGGCGGCAGCGCTGGGCACCTGGCTGGACGCCCCCGGCTCGGGCGCCGGGGCAGGCCCCGGCTCGGGGGCCGGGGCAAGCGGCTCGGGCGGGTGGACCGCGGAACCGGGCGCCGAGGGCGGCTTCGTCGTGCGCAGGCTGGACCGGGGCGTCACCGATGCCTTTGTCATTGACCGCGCCTTCGTGGCGAGCGCCGAGGCGCGCAAGCTGCACGCGCTGGCCGCCGAGCAGGCGGCGCGCTGGATGCGGCCGGCCGTGCTGGGCGGCACGGTTCAGGTGCGCCGCCCCTCGGAGCTTCTGGAGGCGGTGATGGACGCCGGGCGCAAGGGCCTCGCCGTCCAGCGCTACAAGGGGCTTGGCGAAATGAACGCCGAGCAATTGTGGGAAACCACGCTCGACCCTGCCGCCCGCACGCTGCTGCAGGTGGAAATCGGCGACGCGTTCGAGGCCGATGAGACCTTCACCAAGTTGATGGGCGACATCGTCGAGCCGCGGCGCGAATTCATCCAGCAGAACGCCCTGTCGGTTGCCAACCTGGACATCTGAGGTTCAGGCGCCGGGCCCGACCCTTGGGCCCGGAGGTCGACCATGCGACTGGTGATGCTGCTGATGCTGTCCGCCCTGCCGGCGCCGGTGCTGGCGCAGGCGCAAGCGCAGCAGTCCGATGCGGACAGGCTGGAACAGAAGGCCGAAGGCGTCGTGCGGCAGCCGATGAAGGACATCGGCCTGATGCGCGAGAACCCGCCCGAGGTGCTGCGCGATGCCCAGAAGGCGCCCTACACGATGGCCGGGCTGAAGAGCTGCGCCGACCTGAAGCACGCGATCGGCGAGCTGGACGTTGTGCTGGGGCCCGACGTCGATGCGGTCGACGACCAGGGCGACGCCCTGCCGGCCCGGCTGGCCGAGGCGGGCGCCAAGAGCATCGTCAACGCGCTGATCCCGTTCCGCGGGCTGGTGCGCGAGGCCAGCGGCGCGGCGGAAGCGGATCGCAAGTTCCGGATGATGGTGGCCGCCGGCATGGCGCGGCGTGGGTATCTGAAGGGGGTTGCAGAGACGCGGAAGTGCAGGGTTTAGGGGCAGAGGGACGGCCGGCGGCCAAGCCGCCGAGTCCGTCTGGGGGTAAGGGAAGAGGAGATAGGAAGAGCGCGGCAAAGCCGCGTGCCGTCGGACTGGTCGGCGATAGAGATCGCCGACCCAGCCGGCCGGGCTTGCGCCGACTCCGGCGATTACGGCTGCGCCGTAACGCTGGGCGGCTTCAGCCTCAACCGCACCCCCTCATGCCCCCCACAGGCACGACAATCGCTTCCGCCCCTCCATCCGTCTGCTCGATCCGCATCGAGCCGGATTCGATGATCGCGCCGTTCTGGATCTGGCCGCCGGTCGCGAACTCCAGGCGCACCGACACCTTGTAGCCATGCCCGCCGAACTGGCCGGGCGCGAACTGGGCAATGTCGAACATCTGCTTGCCCCGACCCGTGCCCTTCTGCATCCGCATCGTCTGGCTGGTCTCGTCGATCATGGCGATGCGGATCGGCGCCTCGGTGCGGGTCCACAGGAAGGTCCGGCAGCGCCCCGGGGCCGCCGGCTGGGGCGGCAGCTCGGTCAGGCCCATGAGGGCGGTGGCGAGCAGGGTAAGGCCGATCATGGGGCAACACCGAGGTCTGCCGAAATCGTCTGGTCGGCATTGCGGGTGAAGGTCGCGGCGGTGAAGCGGGCGCCCTTCATCTCCAGGTCCGAGATCAGCGGAAGCAGCACCGTTGCGCGCGCCGCCGGGACCATGATCCGAGGGCCCGTCTGCCCGGGCGGCGCCAGGCCTGCCGCCATCAGGGCTGCGGCCACGGCATCCGCCTTCATCGGCGCGCCGCGGGCTCGGGCGGCGCCGGCGAGGGCTGCGTCCTGCCGGGCGGTCACCAGCCGCAGCATCGATCGCGCGAGCGGCGTGTCGACCGTGGCCCGGGCTGCCTGGCGGTCCCCTATGGTCACCGTCGTGCCCGAGGCCGTCGCGACGAAGGCCCCTCCGGCCATGCGCTGGCCGACGAGGGCGATCGCGTCGGCGGGGCCTCCCAGACCCAGCAGAAGGCTGCCGTCGGGCTGAAGCCGCGCCGTGTCGAGCCGTGCACCCGGCACCTGTTCAAGGATTGCCGTTGCAAAGGTCATGCGCGCGCCGAGCGCGCCGCCTTCGGCCTTTCGCCGCGCGTCGGCGAGCGCTGCGGCGCCGGCCTCTGCGTCGGCAGGCCGCGTGCCGAGCGTCTGGGCGGCAAGCTCCACGACGGCCCGGTCGCCGACGGCAACGGCGGCTGCGCTGCGCGCCTCTTGAATCGCGAGCGGCGCAAGCGCCAGCGCCGCCACCAGCAGCGCGAGCAGGATGGCCGTGATCCGGAACCGCCGTTCGGCCCACCAGCGGCGGCGCGGCGCATAGGCGCCCTGCAGCAGGTCGATGGGCAGCGGATCCGGGGTTGCAGCCGGCGCGAACTCGCCCAGCTGGAGGAATCGGCCGAGCTGGCTTGCGCCTGTCAGCGCCGAGGCGAGAGACGGTTCGACGAGGCCGGCAAGATCGGTCGTTCGCAGCAGCACCCGGTCGCCGAAGCGGGCCATGGTCGGGGCCGCTTCGGCCGGTTCCAGCAGCAGGGCGGCCGGCACCAGATGCGCAGGCTCCGCGCCGGCCGCGCGGAAGTGCGACAGATGCCCCGCCATCCGCTCATGCGCGATGACGGCGACCCAGCTTGCGCCATCCTCGTCTGCCGGGCCGACTGCCACATGCAGGTCCTCGATCGGCTGGGCCGACAGGTCGGTCGCGCGCATGCGGGCTTCCGCCAGCCGCGCGCGGCTGTCGGCTTCCGTGAGCGTCAGCCGGTGCAGCGCGACATCGTCGCCGGGAATCACGGCAACGGTCGCGCCGGGCGACTCCGCGCTCGCCTCGCCGAGCGGCCGTACCCCGTCTTGCGTGGCCAGAAGGATGGTCATGACAGCATCTCTACCCTGACCCACCGGCTGTAGACCACCTCTGCTGGCAACTGGATGGTGTCGAGCAGCAGTTCGCGTGTCACGCGCGCGCGGCCGGTGGTTGCGACCAGCTCGACCTGCATCCAGCGCGTGCTGGTGCCGACCTCGTTCTCGATGTTGACGGCGCCGTCTGAGGAAAGCCCCGAACGGCCCAGGAAATCGTTCGCCGACGCCCAGCCACCGGCAGGCCGCATCGACACGGCAAGCCGCGCCTTGTCGGAGCCGACCCCCAGGCTTGCAAGGATGGGGGCCCGGTCGGCCGTGAGGCTGTTCAGGTTGATCGACGCCCGCTCCCGCGTGGGAAGCGCGCAGAGCAGCGGCCCGGCCAGCTGCCAGTGTCGCTGCGTGACGCCTGCGATCGTCGCCCACTCGCTGGGATCGGCCCAGAGCTGGCCGGTCTGGCCGAGCCTGGCCGCAGTCGCCTTCGAAAGGCTGTCGGCTTCGAGCAGCGGAATGCCGACGGCCACGAGCAGCCGGGCGAAGTCCTGCGGCCGCGCAGCGGGCTGGGGGCGGGCCATGGCCGGGTCCGTCGCCGGCGGGGCTGCAAGCGCATTCAGATTGAAGCAGTTGCCGCCCTCTGCGAAGCGCAGCGCAACCTTGCCGTCGCCGGCCGCCATCTCGATGGGCGAGTCGAGAAGGCCCGGCTGCATGCGAAGCCTTGCCTTGAGCGACGCGGCCATGTTGGCCGACGCGGCCGTCGCTGCACTCGCCAGAAGCTGCGCCTCGCCCCGCGCCTCGGCCTCGGTGATCCGGTTCCCGGCCGCCTTCAACCGCTCCAGCCCGACGGTCGCGAACCCGGCAAGCAGAACGACCATGGCGAGCACGGCCAGAAGGGCGGCGCCCCGTTCGGAGCGTTTCGCTGCCGGGCGATACAGGGTCATGCGCCCACCAGCAGCTTCAGGGTGATCGGAACGCCATCCCGCCGGACCAGCGTGAGCTCGACCGCGCGGGGCAGTTCGGCAGGGTCCGTCGGGGCCCAGCTGTCGGACCAGCCGCTGGCGGTCATCACCCGGAAGCGGGCGCCGACGATCCCCTGGGCCATCGGTGTCGCTTCGCCCGGCGGGGCGCCGTCGATCGCGGGGAAGGGCTGGCGCAGCAGCAGGCCGTCGGCATGGCCCCAGGCGACCTTCTCGACCGCAGGCAGCACGCCTTCTGCCCGGTAGCGGGTGAGGACAAAGCCGTCGGGCGTCAGCGTGAAGGCGGGCATCGGCTTGCCGTCGGCCCCCAGGCTGGGGCGGCGGGCAGCCTGGCCGAGGTCGGCGGCAAGGATGGTGCGCATGTCGTCGAGCGCCGTGACGGTGCCGAGCGCGCCCTGGCTTGCGGCGAAGCTGCGGGTGGCGCCCGTCGCCATGGCGGTGGCGATGCTGGCGATGATGCCGAAGATCAGCAGCGAGACCAGCATCTCGACGAGCGTGAATCCGCCCTCGCACGAGGGATGGTCGCGCCGGGGATGGTGGCGTGCCGCGCTCATCGGGCGACGGCCGGGTTGCCACGCCCGCGCAGCACGGTCCGGCGCGCGAGCGCAGGCCCGCCCGGCTGCAGGCTGACCATGATGTCCACCTGCACCAGGTCCGGCAGGGCGATGGCGTCGGGCGCGGGCCCGGGGGTGATGCTGTAGTGCCACTGGCGCCCGGCGTTGCTGCTGATGCCGTCCGTCGCGCCGGTCGGGGCCGCGGGGGCCGCCAGCACCTCGACAGCCAGATTGTCGGCCTCCAGCCGCGCGGCGGCAGCCGTCGCGAGGTTGGCGGCGCCCGCGAGCTGGAAGGTCTGGAAGCGCGCAAGCGTCAGCCCGACAAGGCTGAGCAGCATCATCGCCACGAGCATCTCGACCAGGGTAAACCCGGCCTCCGCCCCGCGAGCGCCCGCGCGGCGCGGCCTATTGCCGGTCGGAGCGCAGGTCCGCATTCTCGCCCTCTCCGCCTTCGGCACCGTCGGCGCCCAGCGAGAAGACCACGAAGGGCTGGTTGTTCGCCCCCGGCACGGCATAGCCATAGGGCTTCCCCCACGGATCGTTCGGGAGACTCTTGAGCTTGGCACCGGTTGCGGTCGGCGCCGTCAGCACGGCAAGGCCTTCCTCGGCGGTCGGGTAACGGCCGGTGTCGATGCGCCAGAACTCCAGCCCCTGTTCGATGAGGGCGATGTCGGCCTCGGCCTTCTGCACCTGGGCGCGGCCCTGCATCGGCAGCACGTTGATCACGACGACGGTGGTGAGAAGCCCGATGATGGCAAGCACCACCAGCAGCTCGACGAGGGTGAAGCCGGCTTCGGGCCCACGGCGCGCCGGCGGCATGGCATGCGAGACATGGAGGTAGGGGAAGGCGAGGGCCATTCAGCGGGCTCCGAGGGACTGACCAGCAAGGGTGTTGAGTTCGAGGATCGGCAGAAGCACGGCGAGGATGATCACGCCGACCATGCCGCCCATTATCACGATGATCGCGGGCTCTGCCAGCGCGAGAACGGTCCGGCTTCGATCCGACAGCTGGCGGTCGAGGCTGGTGGCTGCGCTTTCGAGGAGCGGCGCGAGCCTGCCCGAGCTCTCGCCCGACTGCACCAGGCTGACGAGAAGTCCCGGCGGGTTCGGCAGCAGCGGCAGCGCCGCCGACAGCGACGAGCCCGCGCGCACCTGGGCTGCGATCTTCTGGCTGGCGTGGCGCCAGGCCCGGTTGCCGAGCGTGGGCGCGGTGATCGACAGCGCCTCGGCGAGCGGCAGGCCGGCCGAGAGCATGGTGGCGAGGAGGCGGGACCAGCGCACGCCTTCCAGCGCCGACAGCCAGCCGCCCACCCCGGGCAGCGAAAGCAGCCAGGTGTCGAGCCGGGTTCGGTTGTCACCCCGGCGCTGCCACGCCCAGAGGCCGATTCCGGCGAGCAGCGGCAGGGCCAGGAACAGTGGCCAGAGCTTCTGCACCGCGTTCGACAGCCCGAGGATCACGCGGGTGAGCAGCGGCAGCGGCTGGCCCGAGCCCGTCAGCTGCTCGGCGATCGCGGGCACCACGAACAGCAGCATGGCGATGATCACACCCAGCGCCACCAGCATGAGGAGTGCCGGATAGGCCAGCGACGAGATGAGCCGGGCCCGCAGGGCCACCTGCGCTTCCAGCGTGTCGGCAAGGCGGGTGAGCAGCAGCGGCAGGCGGCCGGAGGCTTCGCCCGCCGCGATGGTCGCCTTCACCTCGGGCGGAAAGGCCGAGATGGGGAGCGCGGCCGCAAGCGGGCTTCCGCCCTGCAGGGCGCGGTTCGTTCGCTGCAGAACGGCCTTCTCGGCCTCGCTCGCCGGCTGGCGGGCGAGCGTCGCGACCGCATCCGAAATGGGCATCACGGCAGCGAGCGTCGCCATCTGGCGGATGAGTGTGGCCCGCGCCTGCGGCTTCAGGCGCGGGGCGGCGGGGTCGGTGGAACCGGCCCCCAGCCGGATCGGGCGCTTCCAGAAGGGGAGTTCGGCGCCGGGGACTGGCGGCCGCTGGGCGTTCATGTCGTGCCGCCCGTCCCGGGCACCGGCGCGACGGCCGTCGGGTCCACGCCCGCCGGGATGCCGGCATGGGCGAGATCGCGCACCGGTTCGCCCTGGAACAGCGGAAGCACCTCGGTCGGCGTGGTGCGCTTGGCGCGCACGGCCTCCCGCGCGCTCTCCTTCAGCGATCGGTGCAGGCCGGCGGCCTCAAGCCGGCCTTCGCCGGCGCCTTCGTTGATGAGCGCGCGGACCGGGCCGTCGGTGGTGATCAGCTCGAACAGGCCGCGCCGGCGGGCATAGCCCGTGTGGCGACAGCTGGGGCAGCCATTGGCCTTGGCAACCGGCATCCCCGGCGTCAGCCCGATGCGCTGGGCCAGCGGGGCGGCCAGCGGCTCCTCGGTGACGCACACCGGGCAGACCTGGCGGGCAAGCCGCTGGGCGACCACGGCCCGCAGCGTCGCTGCGATCAGGAAGGTTTCCACGCCGAAGTCGCGGAGGCGGGTGATTGCGCCGGCCGCCGAATTGGCGTGCACGGTGGAGAGCACGAGGTGGCCCGTCAGCGCGGCCTGCACTGCGATCTCGGCGGTCTCCCGGTCGCGGATTTCGCCGACCATCACGACGTCGGGGTCCTGCCGCAGGATCGCCCGCAGCCCCTGCGCGAAGGTGAGGCCGACGCGGGTGTCCACCTGGGTCTGGCCGACGCCCGGGACGGCATATTCCACCGGGTCCTCGACCGTCAGGATGTTGCGCTTGCCGTCGTTCAGCTGCTTCAGCGCAGCGTAGAGCGTGGTCGTCTTCCCCGCGCCCGTGGGGCCGGTCACCAGCACGATGCCGTTGGGGGCGCCAAGCGCTTCGGTCAGCGCGCCGAGCGTTGCGGGATCGAGGCCGAGGTCCTTCAGTTCCAGCCCCACGCTCGACTGGTCGAGGATCCGCATCACCACCCGCTCGCCGCCGCGGGCCGGCAGCGTGGACACCCGCACGTCGAGCGCGCGCGTGCCCAGCGTCAGGGAGATCCGGCCGTCCTGCGGCAGGCGCTTTTCCGCAATGTCGAGGCGTGCCATCACCTTCACGCGGCTCACCAGCATCGGTGCGATCTGGGCCGGCAGGCGCAGCACCTCCTCCATCACCCCGTCGCGGCGGAAGCGCACCGACATCCCCGTCTCGTTCGCGCCGTCGCCGGCCTGGGGTTCGAGGTGGATGTCGGATGCGCCCTGCTGCACGGCCTGGGCGACGATGGCGTTGATCAGCCGGATCACCGGGGCTGCGTCGTCGTTGTCGAGAAGGTCCGCCGTGTCGCGCGCCAGCGTCGCGAGGTTGGAGGCCGCGGCCGCATCGGCGGCAGCCGACAGCCCGTCGGTCGCATAGGTTTCCGAAAGCAGCCGGTCGAACGCCTCGTCCGACAGGGAGTCGACCTGGATGGCCCGGCCGGCAACCCGGCGGGCCTCCAGGATGGCAGCGCCCTTGGCGCCGCGGCGCACGGCAAGCCTGTCGGATGCGGGCACCAGCAGCACCCCGTTCGCCCGCGCGAAGCTGTAGGGGATGGGCGGCGAGGCTGTCGGCTCCCGGCTCATGCCATCACCGGGGTGGCATCGCCGGGGCGGGCTGCGCCGGCACCGCGGCCGCCGGCGCGGGGGCCGGGAAGGGCTCCGGTTTGTAGGGCGGCGCCGTGCGCAGATAGTCGTAGGCAAGCGAATCGAGCCGCGAATAGCCGTCGCGCGCTTCCTGGGCTTCGCGGATCCCGTCCCAGCGGTTGGCGGTCACGGCGTCGGCCTCGGACTGGGTCCGCACGACGGTGGGGCGGATGAAGATCATCAGGTTGGTCTTCACCCTTGAGCGGGACTTCGACCGGAAGAAGACGCCGAGGCCCGGGATGTCGCCGAGGATCGGGATCTTCTCCAGGCTGCGGCGCTCGTTGTCATCGAGCAGGCCGCCGAGCGCGAGGATCTGGCCGTCGCCCACCGTGACCGCGGTTTCCAGTTCGCGCTTGTTCAGGATGAAGTCGCGGTCGGCAACCGTCGCCGCGATCGAGGAAACGACCTGGTTGATCGTCAGCGTGATGGTGCCGCCCGCATTGATCTGCGGCTTCACCGCCAGCTGGATGCCGACATCCTGACGCTGAACGGTGCGGAAGCTGTTGTCGAGATTCTGGCCCAGCGCCTCGCCGGTGGTGACGGGGATTTCCTGGCCGACGAGAATTCGCGCCGGCTGGTTGTCGAGCGTCATGATCGAGGGCGTCGAGAGGATGTTCGAATCGACGTCGCTCTTCACCGCATTGATCACGAAGCCGAAGATGGTGCTGCCGCCGAGGCTCGCAATGCCCGAGGTAAGGCCCGTCGTGCCGAGCAGGCTCTGGACTGCCGCCTCCCGGAAGCCGTCGGCCACGTCGCCGGTGATCGCGCCTTTTTCGGCCGCAACCGCGCCTGCGACCGCGAGCAGGTTGGGCGACGCGTTGGAGAAGTTGGACGAGACCAGCGGCACCGTTCCATCGCGCCCGGCCAGCAGGAACTGGACCCCGAGCTTCTTCGCCGCCGTGTCGGAGATCTCGACGATGATGGCCTCCACCTGCACCTGGGCGCGGCGGGTGTCGAGCTGGCGGATCACTTCGCCCAGCTCGCGCTGGATTTCGGGCGGGGCTGCGATGATGAGCGCGTTGGCGCCTTCGTAGCGGGCGATGATCGCGCGGCGGCGGCTGTTGCCGGCGGCGACCCCCACATTCGCCGGCGTGGCCGCCGGTTGCGGCACAGGCTGCTGCTGTTGCTGCGGATTCCGGTTGCCGAAGGGGGTGCCGGCAAGGCCCGTGATCCCGCCCCCCGTCTGCACCGGGGTCGGGGTCTGCCCCATCAGCTGCTGCAGCACCGGCATCACGGCCGCCGCATCGGCATGCTGCAGGAAGATCACCCGCGATTCCGAGCCCCCGGCCGCCTTCTGGTCGAGGTCGCGCGCGATCCCGGCGATGCGCTTCACCTGGTTGGCTTCGCCCCGGATCGCGATCGCGTTGGAAGCATCGATCGGCACCACCGACACCGCGCTCGCGGCATTGGCCTCGCCGCCCGGCTGCTGGACGAGACGCTGGAGCGACTGGGCAAGGTCGCGCGCGCCGGCGTTGCGAAGCTGCACGACCTGCGTTGTCGAGCGGTCCCGGTCGATGTCGCGCAGCACCTGGCGCGCGCGGCCGATGTTGTCGGCGAAATCCGCGATGATCACCGCATTGCCGGCCCGATTGGCCGACGCCGTGCCGTTGCGGCTGAGGATCGGGCGAAGCGAGTCGACCGCGGCCTGTGCATCGATGTTGGTGAGCGGGATGACGGCGGTGGAATAGCGCGCACCACCTGCCCCGGCGCCCGCCTCTGCGGGCTGGACCCGGTACTGCCCGGTGCCCGAGGGCACGGCGACATAGCCGTTTGCCCTGAGCGTCGCGAGGAACAGTTCGAAATACTGGGTCCGGCCCAGCGGCTTTTCCGACACGACCGACACCTTGCCCTGGACGCGGGGGTCGATCACGAAGGTTGCCCCTGTCACGCGCGCGACATCGTCGATGAACGCGCGGATGTCGGCATCCCTGAGGTTGACGGTCGTCTGCGCCAGTGCAGGCATCGACACGGATGCCAGCAGCAGGCCGGCAGCAATCAGGCCGGAACGGATCGACGCGCGGATCATTGCCCGCCCCCGTCGTCCGGGCCGCGCTGCGCGCCCTGGGCGGGGGGTGAAGCCGGCATGTCCAGCCCGGATGGCGGGGCCGGGTCCGCCTCCGGATCGGCTGGTGCGCCCGCCTGGCCTCCGGATGCGCCGCCGATCGGCGGCGGGGGTGCCGACGGTGCGCCGCCCGATGCGCCCGGATCGAACCGCTGCACGGTCTCGGAACCGCCGGTGTCCAGCCAGAGCGCTTCGCGCGTGCCGCCGCGATCGAGCACCACATGGTCGGCGGCGATGGCCGCCAGCGTCACGCCGTCGGCCAGCGTGTCGCCCACGGCGAACACCTGCTGCTGGCCGTCGCCCGTTGCAATGATCGCGCTGCCGCGGCCGGTTGCCGAATCGGCCCTGACGCCATGCAGGCTGAACGGCAATGCCGTGACGGGAAGGCCGTCGCCCGTGCCGGGGGATGTGGGAAAGAAGGGGTCGACGCGCGAAAGCAGGGCGCGGTCGGCAAGCGCCGGCGGGGCGAAGGCCGGGGCAGCCGGAAGCGGGGCGAGCGCGATGGTCACGGCACGCCAGGCCAGCAGGGCGGCTGCCAGAAGCAGCGCCGCCAGAAGAAGATGTCCCGGGTGGAACCGTGTTGCCGTCACGACGAAGTCGGGCCCTCGAAAATGTGCGAGCCGGCGATGGAGAAGGTCATGACGGTGCCTGTCGGTTCGCGGCTGGGTTGGGATGATGCCCCGCTGCACAGGGGTCCTCGAACCGTTGGCGTAGGGATGATTCCGATTCGCTTCAAGGCTTTGTCCCTCCTCAACCGGCAGCCGACGCCTGCCCTGCAAGCCACAGCGGAAAGGCCGCGAGTGCAAGGCAGGCACCGAAGGGCACGGGGTCGGCAGCGCCGAGGCCGGTGCGACGGGCGCGCACGGCAGCGTAGGCGAGGCCGGCCAGCGCCGACAGCAGCAGTAACGGTGCCAGCATAGCAACGCTTAACCAAGATCCGATCGCCGCCATCAACTTGGCATCGCCAAGCCCCAGCCCGTCGCGGCCGCGCAAGGCGCGATAGAGCAGGGCGATTGCCAGGAACCCCCCGCCGCCCACGGCCGCGCCCAGCAGGCGGTCGGCCGGGCCGCCGGCGCCGAACAGCAGCCCCAATCCCAGAAGCGGAAGGGTCAGGCGGTCGGGCAGCCACAGGTGGCCGAGATCGAGGGCCATCAGGGCCAGCAGGATCCAGCCGAACAGCGCCCCCGCCAGGCCGGTCGGCCCGGGTTGCACGAGGAAGGCAAGCACGCCGACGGCGGCGGCTGCCCCTTCCAGCGCAGGATGCAGGGCGGGAATCGGCGCCCCGCAGTGCCGACAACGGCCGCGGAATGCCGCCCAGGACAACAGGGGGACAAGGTCGCGCGCCTCCAGCTGGACTCCGCAGCCGTCGCACCGTGACCGCCCGGACAGCGGCCGGCCCTCCGGCCAGCGCAGCACAAGGGTCGCGAGGAACGACCCGGCCACAAGGCCGAGGAAGCCCCCGAGAATCGGCCAGACCCAGACGTCCATCCGGCTAGGCGTCGGACAGGCACGGCCACAAGTAAACCCCGGGACCCCACCGCGGCGCTTGCCAGTGCGTTAATATCTGTCAATATCTTAAGGGGGTCAGGCCTGTAAGCGCAGGTGGGGGAATCCAATGTCGAACGTCGCCGGCAAGGCCTATGCGATGAACGTGCTGACGCCGATCAGGCCCGGATCGCGGGCTGGCCGATTCGGCATCGACCGCACCTGGACCAACCATTTCCTCTTCCACGCGGCCCGGGCGCTGCCCGACCGGCTGATGGGGCTTCTGGGCCTGTCGATCATCCATTTCGCGCGCTGGATCGTCATCCGCCGCGACCAGTGGCCCGATCTCGGCCAGCCGCCCGAGCAGCTCATCAACGACTATGTGCTGTTCTGCTCCAACTTCAACGGCACCTGGGACCAGTATATCGACGCCTTCGCCGACGGCCTTCCCAGCGGGCTCGACCTGTTCTGGTATTCGGCCACCAAATATCCCAAGTCGATCCCGATCGGCCCGTTCAAGGCCTATATCCGGGCCAACCAGGTCGACACCGACCATTATTACAACGCCACGCCCGGCGCCGCGCAGCGCGACGTCAAGGCGGCGCTGCGGGTGAGGCGGGCGGTGCTGCGGCTGCAGGAGGCGCACAAGGCCGGCCCGGACGCCTTCGGCAAGGCCTGGGTGACCGAGCTCCGCACCATCCAGAACGACCTCGGCTCGCCGGGTTTCGCGCCGGTCGCCTCCAACGACACGGCGCGCGCCGATCTCAACCGCCAGCCGCTGGTGCGGGCGCGCTGGGGCGCAGCGCAGCAAGGGGCATCGGGGGGCTCGCGCTGATGCCGAACATCGACGGCGGCCATTATTTCCTGACCCTGCTGGTGCCGGTGAAGGTGGGCGAGCCTGTGGCGGCCGACGGCCGCGTGACGACGCACAGCCACTTGCTGCGCGAGGAGCTGGCCAACCTGCCGACCGCGCAGCAGAGCCCGGTTTCCATCGACACCGGGCTCGTGAGCCCGTTTGCGCGCTGCCGGCGGACGCATTTCCTGCGCCTCTTCGTGATCGACCAGCCGATGTTCAACGGGCGGGACCCGATGGACCCGCTCTTGAACGTGATCGTGAAGAAGGACCCGCTGGTCCACCAGCCGTTCGACGTGCTGTCGCGCCCCTGGCTCGCGATGTCGGCCGATTTCGATCTGAGGCCGAACGAGCCCGACCAGGGCCTTGCCAGCTGGGCTGAAGGGCTGTGGACCAACAGCGAGGCCGAGATGCGCGCCGTGTTCGGCCACTGCCACGGCTTCGACGATGTGAACGACGCTTCGGCGTTCGCGGCCTATGTGAAGCGCTGCCAGGTCGACACGACGATGAGTTTCAACGACTATTGGCCCGGCCGGCCGCCGCTGAAGGGGCCGACGATCAACAACCTGATCCTGCGCGCCGCCGTCCCGGCCGTGCTTGCCGGGCTTGTCGTGCTGCTGCTGGGCGGCGGCTGGTGGGCGCTACCTGCCGCTCTCGCAGGCCTCGCGCTTGGCGCCTGGCTCGTCGTCCGCTTCCTCTGGACCACGGGCGCGAAGCCCTTCCCGCCGGCGCCCGACAGCGATTTGCCCAGCGTGCTGAAGGCGCTCCATGTGCAGCAGCGCTTCGCCTTCTTCGCCGAGGCCGTGCAGGAGATGGACGCGGGCGCGCTCCACCGCAGCTTCGGCCAGTGGCTGGCCGATGTCCGACCCGACGATCTCGACAGCCCCACCCAGGCGCCCGGCGTGATCCGCTCCGACGGGGTGCTGCTGCCGAGCCCCGACCTCATCCCCGACAAGCAAGTCGACGCAGCCGGCAAGGCGGTGCTGCTGTGAGTGCACCCATCGCGCCCGAGCTGGAGCTTGGCGACCTGCAGGGCGGAATCCTGTCGGCCTATGGCAAGCTGGGCTTTCCCAAGGCGCGCTACATCCTGTTCCACGTGACCGACCCGGCCGCCGGCCGCGCCTTTGTCGAGGCGCTGCGTCCGCTGGTGACGACCGCGCGGCGCTGGCCTTCGAGCAAGGGGATTTCGATGGGCAAGAACCCGCAGGCGCGGCCCGACTGTACGCTGAACCTTGCCTTCACCTTCTGGGGCCTGCTCGCGCTCGACGTGCCGACCCGCAGCTTGCGCGGCATGCCCGACGAGTTCATCGACGGCATGGCGGTGCGCGCGCCCATCCTGGGCGACGACATCCTCGACAACCGCCCCGCCAACTGGGACGCGGTGTGGCAGCCGGGCGCCCCCAAGGCGCACATCCTGGTGATGCTGAACGCCCGCGACGACGGCGAGGGGAACCCGCATCCGGCGCTGCAGCAACTGACCGACTTGGTGCTGGCGGCCGCCGCCGCCCGCCCCGGCGTCACGCTGCTGCGCGGCCACCGCGGCGCGGACGACCGCTGGCAGGAGCTGACCGCGATGTACGCGCCGGGCGCCGACGGCAAGCCGCGCCCGCTTCCGACCGAGCATTTCGGCTTCGTCGATGCGATCGGGGACCCTGTGTTCGAAGGGCAATATCCCGGCCGCGAGGAGCTGAAGCGATGCGTGGGGCAGGGCGCGGTCGACGGGCGCGGCAACTGGCGGCCGCTGGCGCCGGGCGAGTTCATCCTGGGCTGGACCGACGAGGCGCAGGAGGTGGCGGGTGCGGCCATGCCGCTCGATTTCAGCCGCAACGGCAGCTTCTTCGCCTATCGCAAGCTGCACCAGAATCTGGATGCGTGGGACCAGTGGATCGCGGCGCGCGCCAAGGGCCTTGCCGCCACCTGGGGCCTTTCCGATCTTGGCGAAGCGGCGGCGCTGTTGAAGGCGAAGATGGCCGGCCGCTGGGCCGACGGCGTGCCGCTGCTGCTGGCGCCGACGCCGCAAGCCCATGTCGCCTTCAACACACGCTGGAAGCCCGGCAGCCGGGAGTGGCTGGAGCAGATCACCAACTTCACCTTCCTCGACGACATCGATGGCGCGAAATGCCCCGTCACGGCCCACATCCGCCGGGCGAACACGCGCGACATGCTGGACCCGCTGTGGGACCAGGGGGCGGAAAACCGCATGGGCTCTGCCCTCAACAACCGGCGCCGGATGCTCAGGCGCGGGCTGCCCTATGGCGGGCGTGGCGACCCCCAGGGCGAACATGGCATCGTGCTGCTCGCCCATTGCGCCAGCCTGTTCCGCCAGTTCGAATTCGTGCAGCAGCAGTGGATGAACTATGGGCTGGATTTCAACGCCGGGAACGACGCCTGCCCGATCGTGGGCGCCCACCAGCCGGGCGCCCGCTTCGTGATCGCGGCCCCCGATGATCAGAAGCCGCCCTTCATCGCCTCGGGCCTTCCGCAGTTTGTCAGCACGCGCGGCGGGGACTATTTCTTCGCGCCCTCGATGACTGCGCTCAGGATGATCGGGACCGGCGTCGTGGATCCGACATGAGCGGCACGTCGCGATTCATGGCAGCGCTCGACGGCGTCTCCGGCCTTGGTGCCGGCTTTCTGGCGGCGAAAGGCGGCTTCAAGGCGCGGCTGCAGGCCGTGCTCGGCTCGGCGGCCGGCCAGCGCAACGCCATGGCCGTGCTCCGCTTTGCGAAACCCCGCCTGCAGCTGAAGCAGAACCTCATCAAATGCTACGAGGGCGAAGGCTCGCTGCTGGTCACGCACGCGGCCGATTTCCACGCGGTGATCGAACGCCAGGCCGAGTTCCACGTCGTCTATGGCCCGCGGATGCGGATGCTGACCGGCGGGCGGGACTTCTTCCTGGGGATGCAGGACGGGCCCGACTATCGGCGCGACACCGACGCGATGCGGGCGATCGTCAAACCCGACGACCTGGTGCCCGTGCTGGCGATGGCCCGCGCCGAGGCGGCCGACGCGCTGGCAGGCAAGGAGGTGGATCTGCCGCCGGCGCTTTCGGCGCGCATCCCTGCGCTTATGGTCCAGCAGTATTTCGGCGTGGAGATGGAGACGGATCAGCTGATCGCGGACGCGACGGTGATGTTCCACTTCCTCTTTTCCGACCTCGACGCCGACCCGAAGATCAGCGCCGCGGCCATGGCCGCCAAGGACCGGGTGAACGCCGCCATCGACGCGAGTGCGGCGAGCGCGCGGCCAGGCACACTGCTTGCCCGCGCAGTCGAAGCGGGCAGGGCGGGTTCGACTGCCTTCGATGCCGACGGCATCCGCGCCAACATCATCGGCATCCTGATCGGGGCCATCCCGACGCTGTCGAAGGCCAGCTGCCTCGCCGTCGAGGAGCTTCTGCGCCGCCCGAAGGTGCTGGCCGATGCGCGGGCGGTCGCGCAAGCCGGCGACGAGGCCAAGGTCGCCGACCATCTGTGGGAGGCGCTGCGCTTCAACCCCGTCAACCCGATCCTCTACCGCCGCGCGGCAAAGGCGACGAACATCGGCGACACCGAGGTGGCGGAGAACACCATGGTGCTCGCCGCAAACCTGTCCGCCATGTTCGACGAGGCCGTGGTGGAGACGCCCACCCGCTTCATCGCAGGACGCCCCTGGGGCGTCTACGCGCTGTGGGGCGAGGGGCTGCACCTTTGCTGGGGGGACCGGATCAACAAGGCGATCCTGCCCGCCATGCTGACCCCGCTGCTCGCGAAACCGGGCCTCAGGCAGCTGTCTGCCCCGGATAGCGAAGGCACGCCCTTCCCGCGCCACTATCGGCTTGCCTGGAGCTAGGCCGCTTCGGCGCTCCGCAACTGCGCGATGAAGTCCCGTTCGCAGCTCAGCCTGCCGGCCACCTTGCTTTCGGGCGCGACCACCCGCCAGAAGGGAACAACCTCGGCAACGGCCTTGCCCTCGGCCATGTCCATCAGCGCGGCTTCCGCGACGATGCGCAGATAGATGGCCGTGGTGACCGGGCAGGTCGCCTGCGCGCCGGCTGCGCGGGCGAGTTCGTGGCGCATCCGCTCGATGGTCCGCGTCTCGCCCGCCGGCACCCGCTGGCAATAGTTGGCAATGGCGCCCGGTGAGGCGATGTGCATCAGCGTGCCGCTGCCGATGCCGGCAAAGTCGGTCGACAGCATCACATTGTGCGGCGGCTTCGCCTTGTCGAAGCGCTTGCGCCAATCCGTCGGTCGCTTGGGTTTTCCGCTCACGAATCGCCTCCTTGTGCCTGCTCGCCGCTTAGCAGCAGCGCGGAATTCGGCCCAATAAGGCGGCGGAAAACTTCATTTCTTCAGAGGTTTGACCTTCAGCTGCGCAGCCGCGCCAACGCCTCGTCGCGGCCGATCAGCGGCAGAAGCGCTCCCATGTCGGGCCCGTTGGACTGGCCCGTCAGCGCCAGCCGCAGCGGCGCGAACAGCGCCTTGCCCTTGCGCCCCGTCGAGGCCTTGAGCGCGTCCGTCAACGCCGCCCAGATGCCGGCGTCGAACGGCAGGCCTGCCAGCGTTTCGGCGGCAGCTGCCAGATAGGCCCTGTCCTCGTCCGTCTGGGCAGGCGCTGCGATGGGCCCGTGGATCACGGCCTTCCACTGCTCGGCCTCGGCGACGCTGGCGATGTTGCCGCGCACGGCGTTCCATTCCGCTTCGCTCAGGCTGGTGCGCCCCGCGACCGCCGCATGGTCCAGGTGGTGCAGGATCTGGCCGTTCAGCCGCTCGAGGTCGGCCTCGTCGAAGCGGGCGGTCGCCCGGCCCAGGTTGCCGATCTCGAACCCCTCGATCAGCGGCGCGTCCGACGTCACCGGCTCCACCGACTGGCTGGTTCCAAGCCGTGCCAGCAGCGCCTTCATCGCAATCGGCTCGATGCCGCGGTCGCGGAACTCCGACACCCCGATGGAGCCCAGCCGCTTCGACAGCGCGCCGTCGGCGCCCGTCAGCAGCGCGGCATGGCCGAACTGCGGGAACTGAGCCCCCGTTCCTGTTTGGCCGCGGAAGCGAAGCTGATCCGAAGGACCAATTCCAAGCGCGGCCAGCGCCGCAAACATCTGAAGCTGGATGCCCGTGTTCGTCACATGGTCCTCGCCGCGCACCACATGCGTGACGCCCATGTCCACATCGTCGATCACGCTCGGCAGCATATACAGCCAGCTGCCGTCGGCCCGCCGGATCACGGGATCAGAGAGCGACGGCACATCGATGCGGCTCGGGCCCCGGATCAGGTCGGTCCACTCGTGCGGAAGCGCTGGGTCCAGCTTGAAGCGCCAATGCGGCTTGCGGCCCTCGGCCTCGTACCGCGCATGGTCGGCATCCGTCAGCTGCAGCGCTGCGCGGTCATAGACCGGCGGCAGCCCGCGGCCCAGCAGCACCTTGCGCTTCAGGTCCAGCTCGTCCGGCGTTTCATAGGCGCGATAGGCGTGGCCGGCCGCCGCCAGCTGCCCCAGCACCTCCGCATAGCGCGCCATCCGGGCCGACTGCTTCTCCTCGGCATCGGGCGCCATTCCCAGCCAGCCGAGGTCGTCGCGGATCGATTGCGCAAACGCCTCGGTCGACCGCGCGGTGTCGGTGTCGTCCAGGCGCAGCAGGAAGCGCCCGCCCTGCTTGCGGGCCAGCAGCCAGTTCAGAAGCGCCGTGCGGACATTG
Organism: Sphingomonadales bacterium; assembly: GCA_027490095.1. Classification (GTDB taxonomy): domain Bacteria; phylum Pseudomonadota; class Alphaproteobacteria; order Sphingomonadales; family Sphingomonadaceae; genus Sandaracinobacteroides. Next base: position 60,530 of record JAIXYT010000025.1, read on the forward strand.
CCGACATGAAGGCGGCCGGTGGGCGATGGAGCGAAGCGGGTGACGATCATGAGCGCGCCGATAGTCCGGCACGCGCGGGAGCGCAAACCTCAAGGGCGCGGAAGGGCCGGCCGTGCCGTCAGTTCGCGAAGCGCGTGCCCTTGGGCACCTCGACCGGTGTGAACGCCCCCAGCGCGCAGCTTCCGAAGGTCATCCCGCTCAGCGGATCGACGATATCGAACAGGTCGAGCTCGCAATACTGGGTCATGGTGGTGCGGAAGATCAGCACCCGATCGTCGCGCAACATGGGGCAGCTGCCGCGCAGCTCGTTGCGGAACCAGCCGCTCTGCGCCCGGAACATCAGAACGCTGCTGCCGGCCTGCTTGGTCGAGACCCCGGCGCGGATGGGGATGCAGGGCCGCGCGGCGCCGGTTGCCTTCAGGGTCATGGGGTCGGTGACAGGGGGCTTTGCGGCAAGGGCAGGCCCCGCCAGCGCAACTGCAAGCGCAAACACCATGGGTCGAAGGTCAGAAAGCATCCTTTGCGCTCCTGCGTGCACCCAGCTCCGCCACGGACTCCGCCCGGACGAAGGGGTTGGTTTCAAGCTCTTCGGCCAGCCGGAAGGGAACCGTGGGTCGCGCCTCTGCACGCGCCGCCTCCACCGCCCGCAACCGCGCCAGCAGCGCCGGATTGTCCGGCTCGACCGTGATCGCGAACCGCGCGTTCGACAGGGTATACTCATGGGCACAGCAGACCAGGGTTTCGGCCGGCAGCGCCTTCAGCCTGCCGAGTGCGGCGAACATGTCGTCCGCACTGCCCTCGAACAGCCGGCCGCAGCCCATGGCGAACAGGGTGTCGCCCGGAAACAGCAGCCCTTCGGCCGGCAGATGGTAGGCGATGTGGCCGGCCGTGTGCGCACCGACGAACAGCACATCTGCCTGCGTGTCGCCAAGCCGGACCCGCTCTCCGTCATCGACCGCGACGTCCAGCCCCGGGATCCGCGCGGCCTCCCTTGCAGGGCCGACAACCGTGCAGCCGGTTGCCGCCTTGATTGCGGCATTCCCGCCGACATGGTCAGGGTGCCAGTGCGTGTTGAGGATGTGGGTGATGCGCAGGCCGAGCGCCCGCGCCCGTTCCAGCACAGGGTCGGCCACAGCCGGGTCGATCACCGCCGCCACGCCGGGTGCATAGGGCAGCAGCCAGATGTAATTGTCCGAAAGGGCCGGAATGCGGACGGGCTCGGTCATGACCGCCCATTAGCCCACATCGGGGCCGGGTGCCATGTCCGAGCCGTCGCAGCCGGTCGGTCGCCGCCGCGCCTCAGCGGGCGCGGGCGTCCGATGCAAGCTTCACGATCTGCGGTTCGGCCGACGCCATCACCGAGTCGAAGCAGGATTGGCGGTTCATGGTCGCCTTCGCGTTGCTCTGGGCGGTGCCGCACATCTTGGAGGCTTCCGCCTTCACGCGGGACCGCAGGGTCGCAACCCCACTGTCGGTCGCGAGATTGAGATCGTTGTACGGAACCTGGGCCGATACCTGTTCCCAGCCCATCTTCAGATAATCCGACGTCACCATCACGTCGGCCTGGGCGGTCGCAGCAGTGGCAGATGCGAGCAGTGCAACGGCACCGAGCGTCAGTCCGATCTTCATCGAGGATATCCCCCTTCATTTTGAGGCTCAGGCGGCTCCCTTGCCCCCCGGTGATCGCGAAACTAACCCCGGATTCAGGCCTTTGCAAGCTGAGGCGGCTCTACCAGCTCCCGATGTTGGGCGCGCTGGTCCAGGGCTCGGCCGGCGGCAGCGGCGCCCCCATCTGCAGCAGCTCCACCGAGATCCCGTCCGGCGACCGAACGAAGGCCATGCGCCCGTCGCGCGGCGGGCGGTTGATGATGACCCCGCCTTCCGCCAATCTGCTGCAGGATTCATATATGTTCTCAACGGCATAGGCGACGTGGCCGAAGTTGCGGCCGCCATCGTAGCCCGCCTCGTCCCAATTGTGGGTCAGTTCGATCTGCGCAGTCTCGTCGCCCGGGGCCGCAAGGAAGATCAGCGTGAAGCGGCCGGCTTCATTGTCGAAACGGCGCAATTCCTGAAGGCCCAGCAGGTTGAAGAACCGGATGGTTGCATCGGGATCCGACACCCGAAGCATGGTGTGCAGATACTTCATCGCGCTGTTTCCTGTCCGGGGGTTTCGTGTTTCAGGGGCCGCCCCTCATAGCGCTCGAACAGCTCCACGATCCAGCCCGGCACCGGGCTCGAGGGGCCACGCACTTCGGCGACATGCACCTGCACCGTCTCGCCGCTGGCGCGCAGGTCCTCGCCGTCCGGGCCGTTCGCAAGGCCGTGGATCTCCAGCGCCATCGTCATCGAGCTGCGGCCGATCCGGGCCGTCCGGCAGCAGATCAGGATTTCCTCGTCGAGGCTGATGGGGGCCCTGTACTCGACCAGTGCGCGGGCGACGTGGAACTCCACCCCGCCGGCGACTCCCGTCTTTTCGTACAGGCCAGCCGCGCGCCAGTATTCGGTGAGCGCGATGTCGAAATATTCGAGGTAGCGGCTGTTGTAGACGACGGCCTGGGCGTCGATCTCGGGGTAGTGCACCCGTTTCGCCCAGGCGAAGCGGAAGTCCGTGCGGGCCATGCGACGATCTCCTGTCCGGCGCCCGAGGTTGCCGCTCGGGCGATCCCTGTCAACCTGCCACCCCACTCTTGACACGGGCCGCTTCCGGGCGTTCCCATCGGGCTCGATCATGGCAGGATGTGGCTGATGGACTGGACCAATTCCTCCGTTGTGTCGGGCGCCCTGATCGGCGCGGGGCTGGCGCTTGCCGGGCTGTTCGTGGCCGGCGGCCTCAACAGCATCCGCCGCGGCGAGGCGATCGTGACGGTGCGCGGCGTCGCCGAGCGCGACGTGGAGGCCGACCTTGCGACCTGGACCATCGCCACCCAGGCCAACGGCAGCGACCTTGCGATCGTGCAGGGCAAGGCCGACGCCGACGCCGAGGCCGTGCGCGCCTTCCTGACCGCGAACGGCTTCACGCCTGCGGAGATCCAGCCGCGGGGATCTTCCGTCAGCCAGTATTACGACGGCAATCTCGGCCGGCTCAACATCACCATCCGCCAGCGCATCCTCGCCCGCACCACCGACATCCGCCGGATGGAAAAGGCCTTCGCGAACCAGGCCGAGATGATCCGCAAGGGTGTCGCGCTGGAAAGCGAGGGGGCAGGCGGCGTCACCTACAGCTTCACGAAGCTGAACGACGTGAAGCCCGAGATGATCGCCGAGGCGACGAAGAGCGCCCGCGAGGCGGCCGACCAGTTCGCCCGCGACAGCGACAGCCGGGTGGGCGGCATCGCCCGCGCGACCCAGGGCCTGTTCTCGATCACCGGGCGCGACGGCGAGACCGGCATCGGCACCGACACGCCCTATCAGAAGGTGCGCGTGGTCACGACGATCGATTTCGCGCTCGATTGAGCGGTCAGAGCGGCCAGCCGTCGCGCCACAGGACTGCCATCCGGACGAGGGCCATGATCAGCAGGATCGCTGCCAGGATCATCAGATAGTCCCAGGGCACCAGCGACAGCCGGCCGATGCCCCGGCGGGCCTGCAGGAAGCCCGCCAGCAGCAGCAGCGCCAATGCGGATCCGGCGCCTGCCAGTGTCGTGGACCAGCCCATGCGCTTGCCAATAGCGCTGGACGCCCTATTTGACGAGGCGCCTGGGCCGAAGGGCCGCCAAAGGGGAGATGTCTCGATGTCACGCACCGCTCTTGTCGGCCTATTCGCCATGGTCGCGCTTGCCGCCCAGCCGGCGCTTGCCCAGAAGGCCGCCCCCAGGCAGGCCGACGTGTCGGCGCGGATCGAAGCAGCGGCCAATGGCGACCATCGGTCCGCCGAGAACAAGGCGCGCAACGCCTACCGCCATCCGGTCGAGACGCTCACCTTCTTCGGGCTGAAGCCGAACATGACCGTGATCGAGATCTCGCCGGGCGGTGGTTGGTACACCGAGGTGCTTGCGCCCGTGCTGAAGGACAAGGGCCGCTATGTGGCCGCGCACAACAACCCGATGGGCTCGCCCGGCGCCCAGCGCCAGCGGACCGCCTTCATCGAGAAGGTCCAGGCCAATCCGGACGTCTTCGGCAAGGTGGCCGTCACCAGCTTCGGCAAGGGGATCGAGGGCAACATCGGCGCGCCCGGATCGGCCGACATGGTGCTGACCTTCCGCAACGTGCACAACTGGGTGGGCGCCGGCTTCGCGCCCGACGCCTTCAAGGCCTTCTACGCGGCGCTGAAGCCCGGCGGCGTGCTGGGTGTGGTGGAACATCGGCTGCCCGAAGATCGCCCGGACACCGACGAGAACCGCAAGTCCGGCTATGTGAAGACCAGCGAGGTGATCCGCATGGCCGAGGCCGCCGGGTTCAAGCTGGCCGGGCAGAGCGAGGTGAACGCCAATCCGAAGGACACGGCAGACCACCCCAAGGGAGTCTGGACGCTGCCCCCCAACTTCGCGATGGGCGACACGGATCGGGCGAAATATGCCGCCATCGGGGAATCCGACCGGATGACCCTGAAGTTCGTGAAGCCGGCGAGCTGACCCGGGCGGCCGCTTTCACGCATCTGCCGCAGGGGCGGCTGCCTGCGGGCGGGCACGCCGAAGGTTCACAAGAGGTTCAATCTGGCCCGCGCAAATGCCCCCGCATGACGGCAAGCCCCGCACGATGCGCATGATGTCCCGCACCCTGCGGTTCGGCGCGGCCCTGGCGCTGGGGCTGGGGCTTGCGCAGGCAGCACGACCCCAGGTGGCAGCCGTGCCCGTGCGGCCGATGCCGCCCGCAACCGCAGAGCAGTGGAAGGCCGGAAAGCCCAGCCGGAAGGCGTGCATCGATTCCTCGACCATCGCAGGCGCTGTCGTCGTCGATCCGGTCACCGTCGACATCGTGATGCGCGGCGGACGCCGCTGGCGCCTCGGCCTCGCCCAGCAGTGCCCGCAGCTGAGCTATTACGGCGGCTTCTACTACCAGCCACGGGTCCAGGGAAAATTCTGCGCCGGCGAGGACCGCATCATCAGCAGGGCGGGCGGCGCGTGCCGCGTCAGCCAGATCAGCGAGTTGAAGCCGGTCCGCCCCAGGCCCTGACGTGGCGCGGCAGACACGGTCGACGGGGTCGGCACGCCTGCGGCTGTGGCACGAAGGGCACAGCCTGTGCCCTCATTTCCGTCAGGGCGCCAAAAGGGCGCTCATGGCTGGACAAGCAAAGAGCAGGCTGTTTCAATATGGTGTCGGCCTGGGGAGGACTGACGGGAGACAAGCCTGCTGGCCCGCAAGAGCCGTCGACAAGACGGTCGGGTCCGACAGGTTCGCCGTTCACCTCTCCGGACCTCAGGGAGCGCTGTCGGCGCAAAAAGGGATTGGGGAGACGTGAGCATGAAGGCATCCAGGCTGGCCGTACGCGCCGCGCTTGTTTCGGCAGTTTCCATTCACGGCCTTGTCGGCCTTGCTGCCGTCAGTTCGGCATGGGCGCAGACGGCGTCCACCTCGACGGGCGTCGAGGACATCATCGTCACCGCCCAGCGCCAGGCGCAGAGCCTGCAGGACGTGCCGATCGCGGTCTCGGCCTTCTCGGCCGAATCCCTCGCGGCCCAGCAGATCAACAACGCCCAGCAGCTGCAGCTGACGCTGCCGAACATCACCTTCACCAAGGGCAATTTCACCGGCTCCAGCTTCACCATCCGCGGCGTGGGCGACCTGTGCGTCGGCGTGTCGTGCGACAGCGCGACCGCCATCCACCTGAATGACCTGCCGCTGTTCGCAACCCGCCTGTTCGAAACCGAATATTTCGATCTCGAGCGCGTGGAAGTGCTGCGCGGGCCCCAGGGCACGCTGTTCGGCCGCAACGCGACCTCGGGCGTGGTCAACTTCGTGACCGGCAAGCCCGACGCGAGCGGCTTCAAGGCCTCGGGCGAGGCGCTCTACGGCAACTACAACGAAATCCGCCTGCAGGGCATGGTGAACGTGCCCATCACCGACCGCTTCGCCGCCCGCGTCGCCGGCTTCTACCTGAAGCGCGACGGCTACACCGAGAACCTGTTCAACGGCGAAGACCATGACGGCCGCGACATGTTCGCGCTCCGCGGCTCGCTCCGCTGGGAGCCGACCGACGCCACCACCATCGACCTCATGGGTTATTGGTTCAAGGAGGACGACAACCGGATGCGGATCCAGAAGCAGGTCTGCCAGCGCGACCCGACCGGCGTGCTGGGCTGCCTTCCGGGCCGGCAGGAATTCGGAATCACCAACGCCAACTCCACCTTCGTCGGCACGCTCTCGTCGCGGGAATTCCTGCGGTCACAGGGCGGTGCGCCGATCGGCGCGCTCGGCCTCGGCAGTCTCTACGGGCCGGATGCCTATGCCAACAATTCGAACCCGGCCGATCCGCGCAAGGTCAACACGGACTTCACGCCGACCTACCTGGCCGAGGAAATCCAGGTCCAGGCCAAGATCGAGCATGACTTCGGCGGCGTGAAGGCGAAGCTTTCGGGTCAGTTCCAGGAAAACTCGGTCGACAGCAGCCAAGACTACAACCTCTCGGTGCAGAACGCATCGCTGTACGCCCCCGGTCTCAACACGCTGGCGGCCTATGCCGGTGGTCTGGGCGGCCCTGCCCTGCAGGCGGCCTTCAGCCCACTGTTCAACGCAGCGCTGCCACGCGGCGCGAACGGCGGCGTCTATTGCACCTCGCTTGCGGAAGAAACCGGCACCGGAATCTTTCAGGGCAACAGCCTGTGCGACGGCACCCCGCAGGACTTCGACCGTTCCAACCAGTATCTGAAGGCGTGGACGATCGAAGGCATCGTCTCGACGGACTTCGACGGCAAGTTCAACTTCCTTGCCGGCGCGATCTACAACAAGGTCGATATGAAGGAGAACAGCTACTACGTGAACTCCTTCGGGATCGACTATGTGGCGGGCATTCTCGGAGGTGCCACCTTCCTCGGCGCTGGTGGGCGGATTCCGCCGGTCTATCTGGGCACGCCGTTCTTCCGGAACAACACCGATCAGTTCACCCTCAACAGCTACGGCATCTTCGGGGAAGCCTATTTCGACGCCTCCGACAGCCTGCGCTTCACTGTCGGCCTGCGCTACAACAACGACAGCAAATATGTCCGTGCGCGGTCGACCCTCGCGAGCTTCGCCGTGCCCGTCACGCAGGGCAACGCGTTCGACTCCCCGCTGGGGGCAGGCTTCGACGCAGACCCCGGCAGCCCCACGAGATGCCCGACCACCAGCCCGACGGGCACGAATGCAACCGTTGTTCCGGGAGCCGTCGGGTCGGTCGCCGGCTGCGAAGCCTTCCAGGAACGCAATGCCGATTTCGACGAGTTCACCGGCCGCTTCGTCGTCGACTACCGGATTACCGACGACAACCTGCTCTATGCCTCCTATTCGCGGGGCTACAAGTCGGGCGGCATCAACCCGCCGCTACAGCCGATCTTCTTGGTGCCCGAAACCTTCGCGCCGGAATCCATCGACGCCTTCGAAATCGGCTCCAAGAACCGCTTCATGGACGGCGTCTTCCAGCTGAACGCGACCGCCTTCTACTACAAGTACAAGGGCCTGCAGCTCAGCCGGATCGTCGCCCGCACCTCGGTCAACGACAATGTGGACGCCAACATCTGGGGCGTGGAAATCGAAGGGATCGTCAACCCGATCCCGCCGCTCGTTGTGAACTTCGGCTTCAGCTACCTCAACACCGAAGTCGCAAGCGACAAGTTCCTGTCCAACCCGCGCGATCCGTCCGGAGGCCGCAGCGATGCGGTCATCGTCAAGGACATCACCAACGGCTCGAACTGTGCCGTGGTGCCGCGGGCCGGAAATCCCACCGGCCAGGCCGGCTCTGCCGCCTTCGTTACGGCCGCCAACAATGCCATCAACGCCGGCGCAATTCCCGGCCTGCAGGCCGGTGCCGGGCTGCGCGGACCCACGGCCTTCCCGTCCGACAGCGGCCTGAACGGTGCCACGGGCGCCTTCGGCATCTGCGGCGTGCTCGGTGCGCTGGGAACGGCGGCGTCCGGCTTCGAGATGCTGCCGGCCGGCGTCGAAGTGAACCTCAAGGGCAACAGCCTGCCGCAGGCGCCGGAGTTCAAGTTCTCGACCGGCGTGCAGTACACCATCGATCTCGTGAGCGGCATCAGCATCGTGCCCCGCTGGGACCTCGCCTTCACCGGCGAAAGCTATGGCAACGTGTTCAACGGCAATGTGAACCGGGTGCCGGCCTACGAGGTGATGAACGCCCAGGTGCAGGTGAACGGGGTGGACAACAAGTGGTACGTCCGCGCCTTCATCCAGAACATCACCGACAACAACGCCACCACCGGCCTCTATGTGACCGACCAGTCCTCGGGCCTGTTCACCAACATCTTCACGCTGGAACCACGCCGCTACGGCCTGGCCGCCGGCTTCAACTTCTAGGAGCTACCGGGGAGGACGGGCGGACCACCGCCCGCGAGCACAGGAGGGGGAGCGGGCAACCGCTCCCCCTCTTGCCGTGCAGGGCGCCTGCCCGTTCTTCCCGGGGTTTCCATTCCGCCGCCTACGCGCTATGGCGCCCCTCATGCAGTCGCCAGCGTGCGCGGCATCCTGTGCGACTGCCGCACGCCCGAGGAACCCCCTTCTTGCCCTTTTCCGACCTGCACCTTTCCGATGCCCTTCTGAAGGCCGTTGCCGACAGCGGCTACACCGAGCCGACCGCCATCCAGGCTGCCGCCATCCCGCCCGTCCTGATGGGCCGCGACCTGATCGGGGTCGCGCAGACAGGCACCGGGAAAACCGCCAGCTTCGTGCTGCCGATGATCGACATCCTGGCCGAAGGCCGCAGCCGCGCGCGGATGCCGCGCAGCCTCATCCTCGAACCCACCCGCGAACTCGCAGCGCAGGTGGCCGAGAATTTCGAGAAGTACGGCAAGTACCACAAGCTCTCCATGGCCCTCCTCATCGGCGGCGTCGCCTTCGGAGACCAGGACAAGGCGCTGGAAAAGGGTGTCGATGTCCTCATCGCCACCCCCGGCCGCCTGATGGACCAGCATTCGCGCGGCAAGATCCTGCTCTCCGGCGTCGACGTGCTGGTGATCGACGAGGCCGACCGCATGCTCGACATGGGCTTCATCCCCGACGTCGAGAAGATCTGCACCCTCATCAAGGCCGAACGGCAGACCCTGCTCTTCTCGGCCACCATGCCGCCGCCGATCAAGAAGCTCGCCGACCGCTTCATGACCAATCCCAAGATGGTCGAGGTCAGCCGCCCGGCCACCACCAACAAGGACATCGCGCAGAGCCTGGTCCTCACCGACAGCCGCTCCAAGCGCGACGTGCTGAAGGACCTCATCCGGTCGGATGATGTCCGCACCGGAATCATCTTCTGCAACCGCAAGACGACCGTGCGCGACCTTGCCGCCAGCCTGAAGCGCAGCCGGCTCAAGGTCGGCCAGATCCACGGCGACATGGAGCAGGCCGACCGCATCCGCGAGCTCGACCGCTTCAAGGCCGAGGAAATCAACATCCTCGTCGCCTCCGACGTCGCCGCCCGCGGGCTGGACATCAAGGGCGTCAGCCACGTGTTCAACTATGATGTGCCCTGGCACCCGGACGATTATGTCCACCGCATCGGCCGCACCGGCCGGGCCGGCCAGAAGGGCATCGCCATCACATTGGCGACCGCCGAGGACAATGAGGCCGTCGCCCAGATCGAGAAGCTGACCGGCCAGAAGATCCCGCGCCGAAGCGCCTCCGGCCCGACGAAATCGGTCGAGGAGCAGTCCGAAGGCCTGCCCGCAGCCGAGGCCGATCCGGCGCCTGCCGCGCGCAAGCCACGCGGCCGCAAGCCCGCGCCGCAAGCCGCCGCCCCGGCCGAAGCCGCCGCGCCCGCCCCGCGCGAAGCCCGCCCGCCCCGCCCCGAGCGCGAAGCGCGACCGGAACGTGAAGCGCGCCCTGAGCGTGAAGCGCGACCGGAACGTGAAGCGCGACCGGACCGCGACCAGCGTGAAGACCGCCGTCCCCGCCGTGAAGGCCCTGACCCGTCCGCGCGCCCGGATCGCCGGGACCGCCCTCAGCAGCGCCGTGACGAACGCGACACCCCCTCGCCGCATCGCGTCGAACGTGGCCACGACCGCGGCAGTCCCGCATCGCATCGCGCAGAGCGCGACGACGGCCCCCCGATCGGCCCCGGCTTCGGCGAAGAAGGCGTCCCCGCCTTCCTGATGGTCTCCGCCCGCAACTGACAGGCACGTTCAGCCGGCCTCCGGCGGCCAAGGGCTCTGTCCCTGGAACCCGGCGGGGACATGATGTCCCTGCACCCTCGGAACACCCGTCATCCCAGCGCGGAGCAAAGCTGAGCCGAAGGCTCAAACCGCGATCGCATGCCAACGAAGAACGGCCTGCGGCGCTGAGGCTGCCTTGGCCGCTGTGTCTTTCTGTCACTCCGTCCGCATGATTGACGCGTTGGCGCGCCGATGGGCACTGTCGGATCAACCCGCGATTTCGGTTGGGAATGTCTAGTGTTGTCTCGCGTCGCCCTCTTGCTGATCCCGCTCCTGATGCTCCCGGCCCAGGCCCGGGCGTCGATGCCGGAATGTGTGGCAATGCAAGCCGGCACGCCGGTCACGCCCGGCGTGGAGGTGCAGCAGGTCCCGTCGGACGACCCCCAGTTGCAGCGCCTTCGCGTCACCGCCCGCAGGGGTGCCTTCATGCACATCTACTTCGACAGCAGGTCCGAAGCCGATGCGCGCCGCCATGCCGTTTGCCTGGGCACGCAATTGAACCTGCTTGCGAATGAACTGCTGGATGCGCGTGACGGCGCGCAATGGGCTGCGGTCGTGTTCACGGCCGACCGGAACTACGTGCCCCCGCGTGGGGAGGCGATCAAGACACGCTGGGTCATTCGGACAGATCCCCAGGCCGTCGAGTGGGAACGCCCCCGGCCCATGGTGATCAGGACCCTGCCGCATGAACAGGTTCACGATTTCCAGTCCCGGAACGGTGCCATTGCGCCGCTGTGGTTCGATGAAGGGCATGCAACCTGGGTCGGCTTGCGCGTCACCGGGATGCTGGATCCCGAAGCAGCGAGACTGGACCGGGAGGAACGGCTCGCAGAGCTGCGATCTGCGAAGGGCCCGGTGAACCTGGCTGGATGGGGTCAGCGGATCGTGAAGCGGGAGGCAATCCTGCGTCAGGTGTCGCCGGACGATCGCGCCCGGATGCAGGCAGACCCCGATTTTGTCCCCAAGGGCGGCGCATACACCTTCACCATGGACGACTTCGAGACCGATGAGTCGATGGCTGGTGCGCGCTATGCGGCGGCATTGCAGCTGTTCGAGGGGCTGGAGCAGCGCCATGGCGCCGACAGGGTTCGCCGATGGGTTCTGGACGTGACCGCAAATCCGGGTGAGGTGACCATGGACCAGCTGGTCGCTTCGGTCAGACTGCATTTCGGCGAGGATCTGAAGGACTTGCTCAAGGACTGACGGCTGTTCCTCCGGGTTGGAAGGCGGCAGCTCCGAAGCCCGCCCCGATCAGGCCATCGTCGAGCCAATGTGACCAATCCGGGGTGCAGCCCGGCGACAGCCCTCCGCCCCGTTCGCAAGCCGCGTTGCTATCTGCAGCAGATCTGCCACAACTTCCCCTGTGCACGACAGCGGGGGGTGGGTGACGGTGGCCGACAGCACGACAACCCACAGCACGGCTGTTCACAGGGCAATCCTTGCCGAAAGCCGTCGCCTCCGCCTGGTCACGCTCTGTGTGCTCTACATCGCGCAGGGCGTGCCGATCGGTCTGTTCTGGTTCGCGATTCCCGCCTGGATGGCGGCCAATGGCGCCAGCGCCGCGGACGTCGGCTATGTCCTCGGGCTGACTGCCCTTCCCTGGACGTTGAAGCTCGTGAACGGCTTCATCATGGATCGCTACACATGGCTTGCAATGGGCCGGCGGCGGATCTGGATCATCGGGGCGCAGGTCTCGATGATCGGCCTGCTCGTGGCCGGGGCCATTGTCCGCCCGCAGGCGGGGGATATCGTGCTGCTCGGCATGCTTGGTTTCCTGGTCAACATGGCGACGACCTTCCAGGACGTGGCCGTCGACGGCCTCGCGGTCGACATCACCCACGAGGACGAGCGCGCCCGGGCGAGCGGCATGATGTTCGGGGGCCAGTCGATCGGAATCGCGATGGCCACCGCGATGACCGGCATGGCAATCGCCCGCTTCGGGCCGTCGGCTGCCTATCTGCTGGCTGCCGGTTTTATCGCCCTGGTGACCCTTTATGTCCTTTGGCTCAGGGAGCGCCCGGGCGAGCGGCGCCTTCCCTGGAGCGAGGGTCAGGCCCATGCCCGCAATCTGGCGGTCAAGCTGGACGCCTGGTCCCCGATCATCTGCACCAGCTTTCGTGCGATGATTGTGCCCGTCAGCCTGCTCTGGCTGCCCGTGCTCCTCGCCCGCGGCTTCCACTATGGGGTGTTCACCGGGGCGACCCCGTTGATCGCAACCGGCGATGTCGGCTGGGACGAGGAAGCAACGACCCGGCTCGTCGGCACTGCGCAGTTCGTCGGCGGCATCATCGGCCTCACCATCGGCGGATGGGTGGGCGACAGACTCGGCGCAAAGCGATCGACCATCCTGGTGCTTGCCGGCTTCCTCGTCCTGACCACGCTGATGCTGGCCGGAACTGCGCACTGGAAGGATCCTGGCCTCTTCAAGCTGTTCGTCTTTGCCTGGGTCAGTTTCGATGTGCTGCTCGCCGTGGTTTCCCTGCCGATCTCGATGCGGCTTTGCAGTCCGTCCGTCGCAGCAACCCAGTTCACCCTCTACATGGCGACATCCAATCTGGGCATCAGCCTGGGGGCAGCCGCGCTCGGCCTCAGCGGGACCCTTGGGGGACTTCCGCCTGTCTTCGGCCTGGTCTTCGCCGCCCATCTGCTCGGGCTGGTGCTGATGCTGGTGGTGAAGTACCCGGGGCCGGCGCCCGCCGATGCGAGTGCGGGCCTTGCGCCCGCGCAGGAGCCCGCACCGATCCCCGTGCACAACTGAGGCCTCCGGCGCGGGCGGTGCACGGTCGACGCCTAGCCTTTTGCCGAGCGCTGATTTGTCCCCGGCCCGCGCTACACCGACGCCCGAGCAAATGGAGGCACGCGCATGGCATATGACCACATCACCTGGGCCGAGGAAGACGGCGTCGCGGTCCTGACGGTCAACCGCCCCGATCGGCTGAACAGCCTGAACACCGACGTGATCCGCGAGATGATCGACGCGGTCGACACCATCCGCGACGGCGTGTCGTCGGCGCGCTGCCTGGTCCTCACGGGCGCCGGCCGCGGCTTCTCCAGCGGCGCCGACCTCGGCGGCGGTGGCGCGGGCGGCGGCGGTGGCGGCAGCGGCCCGATCGATGCGGGCAAGGTGCTCGAAACCCACTTCAATGTCCTGCTCGAACGCCTGTTCGCGCTGCCCGTGCCCTTCGTGACCGCCGTCAACGGCCCCGCGGCGGGCGCCGGTTGCTCCTATGCGCTTGCGGGTGACATCATCGTGGCGGCGAAGTCCGCCTATTTCCTCCAGGCTTTCGTGAATATCGGCCTGGTGCCCGACGTCGGCTCCACCTGGATGCTGCCGCGCATGATCGGCCGGGCGCGTGCCACCCGCATGATGATGCTGGGCGAGCGCATTCCGGCCGCCGAGGCCTACGAGTGGGGCATGGTTTCGGAAGTCGTGGAAGACGCCGAGCTGATGCCGCGAACGCTGGAGATCGCGAAGAAGCTCGCCGCCGGCCCGACAAAGGCCCTCACCCTTATCCGCACCGGCATCCGCGACTGCATGGACAAGACGCTGACCGAGGCGCTGATGGTGGAACGCCGCAACCAGATGCACGCCGGCCGCAGCGCCGACTTCGGCGAAGGCGTGATGGCCTTCCTGCAGAAACGACCTGCACAGTTTACTGGAAAATAGTCTAAGATATATCTTGACAATGTCAAGACATGCTCCGATATGGTTGTGCATGAAAGGACATTCCATGCACAACCACACACATCACACCCAACACCGCCAGCGCTGCGCAGGCCCGCGCGGCTTCGGCCGGCACGGCGGCTTCGGCCCGGGCCGCGCGTTCGGCGGCGACCCCGGCGGCAGCTTCGGCGACCGGCCAGGTCGCGGCGGACGCCGCCGCCTGTTCGACTCCGAGGCCCTTCGCCTCGTCCTCCTCCACCTGATCGCCGAGGAACCCCGCCACGGCTATGAGCTGATCCGCGCCATCGAGGAGCTGACCGGCGGTGCCTATGCGCCAAGCCCTGGCGTCGTCTACCCGACGCTCAGCCTCCTCGCCGAACTCGGCCACATTGCCGAGGCCGAGACGGAAAGCTCCCGCAAGCGCTTTGCCGCCACCCCGGAAGGCCTCGCCCATCTGGAAACCAATGCCGAGGCGGCCGACGCGGCAATGGCCCGGTTGGCAGCCCTTGCCGGCCCGGCAGACCGCGTCGATCCGGCTCCGCTCAAGCGCGCCATGGCCAATCTCGGCGCAGTGCTCGAGGCCCAGCTGCGGCAGGAAGGGGTCGACAGAACCCGCCTGCTGGAAATTGCGGCTCTCGTCGACGAAGCGGCATCGAAGATCGAACGCCTGTAACCCCGGGGCCAATGCCCTGCGCAAGCCCGTCGCACCTCCCGGTGCGGCGGGCTTTTTGCTTGTCTTCGCAGCTCGACAGGTCTTGAAGCGCAGCCATGACAGACCACCGCGCCCTTCGCGACGCCTTCGGCTGCTTCGCAACCGGAATCACCATCGTCACCAGCTTCGACGAGGCGGGCACGCCCGTCGGCTTCACGGCGAACAGCTTCACCTCCGTCAGCCTCGATCCGCCGCTGCTGCTGGTCTGCCCGGGCAAGTCCGCCTCCAGCCTGCCTGCCATCCGCAAGACCGGCCTGTTCGGCGTCAGCGTCCTCTCCTCCGGCCAGCGCGCGGTCGCCGAGCGTTTCGCGATGCGCGGCGTAGACCGCTTTGCCGAAGGCGAATGGGTGGAATCCGAAAGCGGCCTCCTGCTTCTGGAAGGGGCCTGCGCAAACTTCGCCTGCACGCTCGCGCAGGATATCGACGCCGGCGATCACCAGCTGTTGCTGGGCCACATCGACAGCTTCCGCTCGGCCTTCGACCGGCAGCCCCTGATGTACCTCAAAGGGGCCTATTGGGAGCGGGATTAACGGGCAGTCGCCGGTTTCGGCGCAGGCTGCCTGAGCGCAATCACCATCCCCACCAGCGCGAGAACACAGCCGGCGATCGCCATCACCGTCCACTGGAAATCCTCCACCACGGTGGAAATGGCCATTGCGATCATCGGGATCAGCACCCCGGTCCAGGCGGCTTCCGCAGGCCCCATCTGGCGCACGAGATCGAAGTAAAGCGCGAAGGCCAGCGCGCTTGCGACGACCCCCAGGTACAGGAAACCGAGCCAGTAGCTGGGCGCCGGATCGAACTGTGGCGGGCCGGCAACCAGGGTCGCCAGCACGGCATTCATGCCCGCCCCGATCAGCATCGCCCAGCCGAGCCCCGTGATCGGCGGGAAGGTGAGCGCCTTCGGGCTTGCCTGCATCACATTGGCAATGCTCGCCGACAGGATTCCCGCCACCACCAGGCCCAACCCCAGCAGGGTATCGGCCCGGCTGCCCGGCAGGGACAGCTGCTGCGCGAACAGAAGCCCGACACCGACGATGCCCAGCGCAGAGCCGAGAACGAAGCGCCCGCTGACCTTCCGCCCCAGAAAGGCCCAGGCCAGGATCGCGTTGGGCACCATCAGCAGCGCGAAGGCGACCGCCGGGATGCCCGACGGGATGTACAGCTCGGACCGATAGACGAAGTTGAAGTTCATCACGAACTGGAACAGCCCCAGCAGCACCAGAAAGGGCAGGGCATGGCGCGGCACCGTCAGCGGCAGGCCCTTGATCGCGCACCAGGCCAGCAGCGCCATGCCGCCGGTCGCAAAGCGGTAGGTGACCGACCAGCTGGGGTTCACGCTCCCCAGCTGGAACTTGATCACGATCCAGGTCGTCCCCCAGATGAGGACGACCGTCAGGAACTGCAGGATGGCGCGGCTGCTCATCCCAGCCGCGCAATCGCTGCGGCCAGCGCGTCGATTGCGGCCTTGTCCTGATCCCAGCGCACCACGAAGCGCGCAGCGTCCGGCCCGGCCAGCTCCCAGTCATAGAAGCCGAAGCCCTGGGCACGCAGGGTCTCGCGCTCGGCAGGCGTTAGGCGCAGAAACACCTCGTTCGCCTCGACCGGATAGAGAAGCCGCTTCGGCGCGGCCGCTGCCAGCGCCTGCGCCCCCGCGTTCGCGCCCCGCGCACTCTCCAGCCACAGCCCACCCTCGATCATCGCCAGCAGCTGCGCAGCCGCAAACCGCCCCTTGCTCGGCATCAGCCCGGCCCGCTTGCGGCGCACGGGGATGGTTTCGGCCAGCTTCGCATCGAACACCAGCAGCGCCTCGGCCGCCATGCCGCCGTTCTTGATGCAGCCGAACGACAGCATGTCGACGCCCGCGCGCCAGGTCACATCGGCCGGCGAACAGCCCAGGTGCGCGACCGCATTGGCAAAGCGCGCCCCATCCATCTGCACGGCAAGCCCACGCGCCTTCGCCCAACCGGCCAATGCGGCAACTTCGGCCGGCGCATAGACCGTCCCGCATTCCGTTGCCTGCGTAAGGCTCAGCGCGGCGGCCTGCACCTGGTGCACGTCACCCCGGCGCCGCGCGGCCGCAGCGTCCAGCGCGTCCACCGTCAGCTTGCCCGCAGGGGAGGGCACCAGCATCAGCGAAGCGCCTGCCGTGTAGAATCCCACCGCGCCCGCCTCGTCCACGTCCACATGCGCTTCGCTATGGCACCAGACCCCGCCATAGGGCGGCACACAGGCCGCAAGCCCCAGCGCATTGGCCGCCGTTCCCGACGGCACGGCAAAGGCCTTCACCGCTGTTCCGAACAGGTCGGAGAAGGCCGCATCCAGCCGTTCCGACCACTGGTCACCGTCATAGCCGCGCGGCTGCGCACCCGACGCATCGGCAACGGCCTTCAGGATGGCGGGGTGCACGCCGGCGGCATTGTCTGACAGGAAATCCATGAGGCTGGCCTGTAGCAGCCGGCCGCCGGGGCGCCATGCGCCATTTTGCGCAGGAAGGCCCTATTCGTAAGGTTCGGGCACCCAGTCCCCGTCAGCGGGGTCCGAAAAGCGGGTGAACTCGCGCTGGAACACCAGCGGCACCGTGCCGGTCGCGCCGTGCCGCTGCTTGGCGACGATCACCTCGGCGCGGCCGCGTAAGCGATCGGCCTTCTCCAGCCACGCCTGGAACTTCTCGCTGCCGTCCTCCGGCTTCTTGCCCTCGTGATAATATTCCTCGCGGAACACGAACAGCACGATGTCGGCGTCCTGCTCGATGGTGCCGGATTCGCGCAGATCGCTCAGCTGCGGCCGCTTGTCCTCGCGGTTCTCCACCTGCCTGCTCAGCTGCGACAGGGCGATCACCGGAATGTCCAGCTCCTTCGCCAGCGTCTTCAGCCCCCGCGTCACTTCCGAGATTTCGGCGACCCGGTTCTCGGACGCGTTGCGCGCCGTCCCCTGCAGCAGCTGCAGATAATCGACGACGATCAGCCCGATCTTCTTCTGCCGCTTCAGCCGCCGCGCCCGCGCCCGCATCGCCGCGATCGAAAGGGCAGGCGTGTCGTCGATGTAGAGCGGCAGGTCGTAAAGCTCCTCGGCTGCCCGGGCCAGCTCGTTGAACTCCGCCTGGTTGATCTTGCCCATACGCAGATTCTCGGAATTGATCCGCGACTGTTCGGCCAAAATCCGGTTCGCCAGCTGGTCGGCCGACATTTCCAGGCTGAAGAAGGCAACCGGCGCGCCCGTGGTGGCCGTGATCCCGTCGCGCAGGTCCAGCTTGAACCTCAGCGCAGTCGCAAAGGCGATGTTGGTCGCAAGCGCCGTCTTCCCCATGGCCGGCCGCCCGGCCAGGATCACCAGATCGCTGTTGTGCAGGCCGCCGATCTTGTTGTTGAGGCCGTTGAGGCCCGTCGTCAGGCCGGAAAGATGCCCGCCCGACTTCATCGCCTTGGCGGCCATCCCCACGGCCTTCTTGGCGGCGCCTGCAAAGTCCACCGTGGCGCCCGCCACCTCGCCCGATTCGGCGACCTTGTAGAGCGCCTCCTCGGCCGCCTCGATCTGCTTCATCGGCGCGACTTCCGCGCTGGTGTCGGTCGCCCCCTGCACCAGCTCCGTGCCCACCATCACCAGCGCCCGCAAAAGCGCCAGATCATAGATCTGCTGGGCACAGTCGCGCGCGGCGATCACCACGGTCGGGTCCTCGGTCAGCCGCAGCAGATAGGTCGGCCCGCCCAGCTCGCCGAGCGCCGGGTCGCTATCGAACAGCGGCCGCAGCGTGATCGGGTTCGCCACCATGTTCAGGTCGGCAAGCCTGCGGATTTGCGCGAAGATCCGCCCGTGCAGCGGCTCGTAGAAGTGCTCGTCGCGCAGCTGAAGGGTCACCTCCTCCAGCATGCGATTCTCGATCAGCAGCGCCCCCAGCAGGGCCTTCTCGGCCTCGATGTTGAAGGGCAGGCGCTGCGGCGTTTGCGCGCCGGGCTCGATGACGGTGAGGGTGGGGACGGTTGCCATGGGTCAGCCGTCATGCGCCTTTTGCCGCCCGGGCGAAAGGCCCGGACCCTGTGGATAGCGGGGACGAACGCCAGGCTGTTGGACGCCGTCGGCCGGCCGTCAGAAGGCGGTTCGCCAGGTGAAGGCAGCGCCCCGGTCCGACACGCCCGGCAGGTTCCCGGCGTTGCGCCGTTCATAGGCCGCCAGCGACAGCGGGCTCCCGAAAAGCGCCGTGTCGAAGCCCAGTTCCAGGACCTGCTCCCGGGCTGTCACGCCGGCCGCCACGGGCGTGCAATTGGCCAGCCGGAAGCCGCCCGCGGTCACAGCAAGCGGCTGCGCCACCCGCGCCGACACAAGGCCCGGGCCCATCGGCAGGGTCGCAGTTGCCGACCAGGCCTGGGTGCGAAGGGCTCCGTCCGCCCGCAGCAGCCCGGCGCCCGAGGTGGCCGGGCTCACCCAGCCCTGTGTGCCCGCGAGGCGCAGGCTGGTGCCGCCGCTGCCGAGGGTTGCAGCGCCGCCCAGCGTTTGGGTCCGCCCGCCCAGCAGGCCGAAGCTGCGGTCGAGCCGTGTGCCGAGCAGGGCGCCCATGTCCTGCACATCGGCCGCCTGGACGGCGAGTTGCAGCGGCCCCTGCCCCCAGGCCGCGGCCAGCAGCAACCGGTCCTGGCGCGCCGTGTTGCTCAAGCCCAGCGTTGACGGCAGCAGGATGCGCCGGCTTTCCGCCCCGAACGCCATCGTCAGGCGCCCTCGCGACAGGTCGGCCATCATCAGCTGGCGGCCCGCTGTTCCCGTTCCCTCCTCGCCCGACAAGCCATCCTCGGCCACGAAACCGCCGGGTGCTGCGCCGGGCAGCACATCCCCTGCAAGCCGCCCGGAGGCGAAGGTCAGGCCGCCGGCCCCTGCGCGCAGGGCAAGCCGGGTCTCGCGCAGGGGGTTGCGGGCAGCCGCAAGGCGGTCCACCCCGCGCTGGGCGAAACCCAGATGGGCTTCGGGCGTGTCGGTGTCGCGGAAGCTGTCGGCGGCCGTCCGCACGCGGAAGGGAACCGCGCGCAGCGCCAGCCGCCCGGTGATCCCGTCATCCGCAAGGCTGGTTTCCGTGGTCTCCAGCCGCGCACTCTCCAGCCGTCCGGCAAGGCGCCCGGCAGGGGCCGGCCGCATCTTCGCCCCCAGCGCCACCGTATAGGCGCGCTCGAAGGCGTCGGTCACCGGAACGGACCGCAGGCCCGAGCCGGTCGACAGGCCGTTGCCCATCGCGCTGCCGAGCGATCCCGCGGGAAGCGGCGACACGGCAACTGCCGTTCCGGCAAGGCTGGTCTGCCCGATGGGCGCCATCGCCTTCGCGATGTTGAGGCGGCCGCGACCGAACACCGCGTCGGTGCCCGGGGCCCCCAGGTCGTCCGCAGAGGTGAACAGGATTTCGGCAATCCGGGTGCCGGTGAGGTTCGGGAAGGCCTGCGCCAGCAGCGCGACAGCGCCGCTGACCGTGGGCGCCGCGAAGCTCGTGCCGGAATAGAGGAAGCCCTGCCCCGCCTGGTCGAAGCTGCGGACCCCTTCGCCGACGGCCACCAGGAAATTGTCGCGCGCAGGGCCCGCCCGGTTGGAAAAGCTGCTCATCGCCCCAGAGCTGTCCACCGAGCCGACGATGATGATGTTCGCAGAGCCGGTGGTGTTGACCGCGGCCAGCGGAAGCGGGTCGGGCTGCGCGCTCCCGTCGTTGCCGGCCGAGATCACGACGACGGTTCCGGCATTGACCGTTCGGTTGAAGCTGTTGCGGAGCGTCGGGCTGGCGCTGGAGCCGCCCAGCGAGATGTTCACCACCCGGGCGCCAGCGCTCACGGACGCATCGAGCCCGGCTGCGATTGCGCTGTCGGTATAGCTGCAGCCGTCGTTGCACTGCCCGTTGTCGGCGCGGAAGACTGCAAGGGTGGCTGCAAAGGCAACGCCCAGGATGCTGTTGTCGTTCCGTCCGGCAGCCGCCACCGCCGCGACCGATGTGCCGTGGCCCGACACATCCTGGACCGATCGGCCCTGGCCGCTGACATCGCGGCTGGCGGCTGCGATGCGGCCGGCGAACTCGGGGCTGCTTGCGTTGATGCCGCTGTCGATGAAGCCGATGGTGACGCCGCTTCCAGTGGCGCCAGCCTGCCACGCCGAGATGGCGCCCGACTGAACCGCGGCGGTCGATCGCCGGTATTCGGCCGTGTCGTAATTGACCGGCGGGGTGGGAGCCGGGGCCTGTTGCGGCGGCGGAGAGACGGCGGCCGGCGAAGACGACAGGGGCGTCGGCGAAGGCCCTCCCGCACCACCGCAGGCCGCAAGCGAACCACCCAGGCTGCCCACAAGCAGCAGACGAAATGCCGCAGCGCTCCTGTCCCGGTTTCGGGTGCGCTGTCCTGAAACAGCAACTGGCTTCATCCGTTCGTCCTCGTCTATGGGCGGTGCATGCACCGCCACTCTGACCCCGAAGGCGACTTCTCGTTGCCCCTGACCCTGACGGGGCGGCTTGCCGACGTCAACACCTGGCTGTTCGACATGGACAACACGCTCTACGCCGCCAGCGTCAACCTGTTCGCGCAGATCGACCGCAAGATGGAGGCCTATGTGGGGCGCCTCCTCGGGCTCGGCCGCGACGAGGCAAGGGCGGTGCAGAAGCGCTATTTTCACGAGCACGGGACAACCCTTCGCGGCCTGATGCTGAGCCATGGGGTGGACCCCCATGATTTCCTTGCGGACGTGCATGATATCGACATGTCGGTGCTTGCCTTGAATCCCAGGCTCGAGGCTGCGCTGAAGCGCCTGCCCGGGCGCCGACTCGTCTTCACCAACGGCGACGCGGCCTATGCCGACCGCGTGCTCGGGGCGCTGGGCATCCGCGACTGTTTCGACGGCGTCCACGACATCCACGCCATGAACTATCACCCGAAGCCCGACCCGCGCGCCTACCGCGAGCTCTGTGCACACCACGGCGTCGACCCGGCCCGCGCCTTTTTCGTCGACGACATGGCCCACAACCTGCAACCCGCCCATGCGCTCGGCATGGTGACCGCCTGGGTGAACAACGGCTCCGAGCGTGGCGACCATGGCCATTCGCCCGATTTCATCGATTTCGAGATGTCCGACCTGTGCCAATGGCTTGAGGAGCTGCCCGAATGACCGACTGGACTGCAACCGAACAGGCCATCGAAGCCGCCTGGGAGGGGCGCGAAAGCCTGAAGCCGGGCGATGCCGATGTGGCGGCAGCCGTCGAGGCAGCCATTGCCGGCCTCGATTCGGGCGCCGTCCGCGTCGCGACCCGCAGTGCCGACGGCCAGTGGCAGGTCCACCAATGGCTAAAGAAGGCGGTGCTGCTGAGCTTCCGGCTGACCGGCAATTCGGTTGTCGAGGGCGGCCAGGCCCCGGCCTATGACAAGGTCCCGCTGAAGACCGCCGGCTGGGGCGCCGACCGCTTTGCGCAAGCCGGCTTCCGCATGGTGCCGGGCGCGGTCGTCCGCCGCGGCGCCTATGTGGCGCCGGGCGCCGTGCTGATGCCCAGCTTCCTCAACATCGGCGCCCATGTGGGCGCGGGCACCATGGTGGACACCTGGGCAACCGTCGGCAGCTGCGCCCAGATCGGCGCCAACGTCCACATCTCGGGCGGCGCCGGCATCGGCGGCGTTCTCGAGCCGCTGCAGGCAGGCCCCGTGATCATCGAGGACGGCGCCTTCATCGGCGCCCGCAGCGAAGTCGCCGAAGGCGTCATCGTGCGCGAGGGCGCGGTGCTGTCGATGGGCGTGTTCCTGGGCGCCTCGACCAAGATCGTCGACCGCGCGACCGGCGAGGTCTTCATCGGCGAAGTGCCGCCCTATGCCGTGGTCGTGCCGGGCGCCCTGCCGGGCAAGCCGCTGCCCGACGGGTCGCCCGGCCCAAGCCTCGCCTGCGCCGTCATCGTAAAGCGCGTCGACGCGCAGACCCGCGCCAAGACCGGCATCAACGACCTCTTGCGGGACTGAGAGGCGAGCGGCATCATCCGGGGCCGGGGTCCGGACAGGGGTATTCTATGCGCAGGATCGCAGTGATCGGGTTGGTGGTGCTGGGCAGCACGGCGGCATCGGCCCAGCAGGAGATGTCGCCCAACGGGCTCTGGCGCAACCCCAGCGGCAATGTCGAGGTCCGGATCGAGGATTGCGGCCCCAAGGTGTGCGGCCGCGTCGCCTCGGCAAGCGATCGTGCCAAGGCCGATGCAGCGCGCGGAGGGCACCCCAATCTCATCGGCATGGACCTGTTCGAGGATTTCACGCGCGAAGGGCCCAACACCTTCCGCGGCCGCGTCTTTGTCCCCGACATCAACCGCCGCTTCTCCGGCAAGCTGACCGTCCAGGATGCCAACACCATCCGCGTGCGCGGCTGCCTCACCCGCAACACCGGCTGCCGCAGCCAGACCTGGACTCGGGTCGGCTGAAGGCGGCCGCCTTCAATGCGTTGCGTTGACGTCGGCCGCCTTCAACCTCAGCCGAACACCTCCGCAAGATGCGCCTGCATCGCCCGCCAGCTGCGCTCATCCGTCGCCGCGTGATGGATGATCGTCGGCATCAGCTCGCCCTTCGCCTCGGGGTTGGTGAAGCTGTGCTTCGCGCCCGTGTAGGCGATCGTCTGGCAATCGGCCTCAGCCGCCGCCATCTCGTCAAGGAAGGCATTCAGGTGCGTATGCGGCACCAGCTCGTCCTCCGCGCCGTGACACACCAGCACCTTGGCCGTCACCTGGCCCTTCTGCGCAGGGCTCACCGTGTCGAGCGCGCCGTGGAAGCTCACCACGCCCAGAACGTCCGGGTTCCCGGCGCGCGCCAGCTCCAGCACGGTCCGCCCGCCGAAGCAGTAGCCGATGGCCGCGATCCGCCCGTCGCAGGCGGGATGCGCCTTCAGCGCCGAAACCGCAGCGCCCGCCCGGGCCCGCAGCGCGGCGGTGTTCGCCGCAAAGTCGCCGATGATCCTGAAGGCTTCCGGCGGATCGGCCGGAATATGCCGGTCGCCGAAGATGTCGGCCGCCAGTGCCACATAGCCCAGCTCCGCCAGCATCTTCACCCGTCGCTGCACCTGCGCGCCAAGCCCCCAGGCCTCGTGCACCGCAACGACCCCGGGGCGCGGCCCGGGGAATTTCGCAGGGTCCGGCAACTCCAGCACGCCCAGGCAGCGCTGGCCGCCGTCATGATATTCGAAATCGCTCATTCCGCGTCTCCATTTTCACCCGGCTTGTCGGGCGGCAGGCGGTGGCGCGCCTCGATGGCGTCATCCACCGGCTTGCCGAACACCAGCAGAAAAAGGCCCAGAACCAGCCCTGCCCCCACCATGCCCCACAGGCCGGACCCGGCTGCGAAGCCCAGAACGGCTGCCAGCAGCACGGTGGCCGCCGTTGCCAGCCCCTTCACGTTCAGACTTCGCTCGGTGTGCAGGATCAGGCCCGCGCCGATGAACCCGACCCCGGTAATGACGCCCTGAAGCGCCCGGCCGCGGTTGGCAGGATCGTCCGAGAAGCTGGCGAGCGCGCCGGTGATGCCGGCAACCAGCGCCACCAGGCCAAGCGTGCGGACCCCCGCATTCGCGCCGGCACGGTCGCGGTTGATGCCCAGAAGGCACCCGGCCGCGACCGCGCCCAACAGGCGCAGGAAGATGTCCAGGTCCGCGGCCACGCGGCCTTACAGCTGGCTCAGCAGATGCTCGGCCGACGACACCTTGAAGGCGCCGGGCTCCTCGATGTTCAGCGCAGAGACCTTGCCGTCCTTCACCAGCATGGAGAAACGCTGCGCGCGCAGGCCCATGCCGAAGCGCGAGCCGTCCATCGTCAGGCCCAGCGCCTTGGCAAAATCGCCGTTGCCGTCGGCCAGCATGCTGATCTTGCCGTCGGCGCCGGCCGACTTGCCCCAGGCCCCCATCACGAAGGCGTCGTTCACGCTCAGGCAGACGATCTCGTCCACGCCCTTGCCCCCGATCTCGTCGGCCTTCTCGATAAAGCCGGGCAGGTGCTTGGCCGAGCAGGTCGGCGTGAAGGCGCCCGGAACCGCGAACAGGGCAACGGTGCGGCCACCGAACAGCTCGTTGGTGTCGACCGGCGCCGGACCATCGGCCGTCATCTTCGTCAGCACGGCATGCGGCACGGAATCACCAACCTTGATCGTCATCCTGTCTCTCCTGGTCTGTCACGGAAAATCGGCGTTAATGCGACCCATTCACCACGTCTAGCGCCTGTTCATGACAGCCTGCGGGGCGTAGAGAAAGGCCCATGAAACTGCCGCCCTACCAGCCAGGCCAGTTCCTTCTGGCCATGCCGGGAATCGGCGACGACCGGTTCGAGCAGAGCGTGATCGCGATGTGCGCGCACGACCCGGGCGGCGCCATGGGCCTGTGCCTGCATGAGCCGCTGGACGGAATGACCGTCCCCGACCTCATGCGCCAGATGGATATCGACCCGCGCGCGACGCCGCCCATTCCGGTCCTCGCCGGCGGACCCATGGAGCCCGAGCGCGGCTTTGTCCTCCATTCGCCTGACTGGGGCGGCCAGGATACGCGCCACGTGGCAGGCCGCTGGGCGTTGACCGGCAGCTGCGACGTGCTGTCCGCGATCGCAGAGGGCCGGGGCCCCGCCCGCTGGGTCGCAGCCCTTGGCTATGCCGGCTGGAGCGCCGGCCAGCTGGAACGCGAACTGTCGTGGAACGGCTGGTTCGTGACACCCGGCACCGTAGGGCTCATCTGGGACGTGGAACCCGACTTGCGCTGGCTCGAAGGCTTCCGCGCCGCAGGCATCGACGCCCGGATGCTCAGCCCCGACATGGGGCATGCGTGATTTGATTTGAGCCCCTGCGGGTGCCGGCCATCCGGCCGGCTTGCTTCGCGCCACTTGGCGCGGCGGCCGGTCGGCGTTCAGCCTGCGGCTGACCTTCGGTTCGCGGCGGCGCTGCGCGCCGAGGGGCTCTTCAATCTGGCAGCGCGCGGGCCTTGACGCGCCCCCGCCCCTCGTCTTTCACCGCACGGCGTTCGCGCAAGGGAAGGGGCTCGACTTGGCCAAGCTGTTCGACAAGATCCTGATTGCCAACCGGGGCGAGATCGCCTGCCGGGTGATCCGCACGGCCCGGCGCCTCGGCATCCGCACGGTCGCCGTCTACTCCGATGCCGATGCCGCCGCCGTCCATGTCGAAATGGCCGACGAGGCCGTCCACCTCGGCCCGCCGCCCGCCGCCCAATCCTATCTTCTGGGCGAGAAGATCATCGAGGCCTGCAAGGCAACCGGGGCCCAGGCCGTCCACCCCGGCTACGGCTTCCTCTCGGAACGGGAATGGTTCGCCAAGGCGCTCGACGACGCCGGCATCGCCTTCATCGGCCCACCGGCCTCGGCAATCGCCGCCATGGGCGACAAAATCGAATCCAAGAAGCTCGCCAAGGCCGCCGGCGTCAGCGTCGTCCCCGGCTTCGTGGGTGAGATCGCCGACACCGACCACGCCGCGAAGATTGCTGCCGAAATCGGCTACCCCGTCATGATGAAGGCCTCTGCCGGCGGCGGCGGCAAGGGCATGCGGCTGGCCTGGAGCGAGGCCGAGCTCCGCGAAGGCTTCGACGGTGTGCGCCGCGAGGCGAAGGCCAGCTTCGGCGACGACCGCGTCTTCATCGAGAAGTTCGTCGAACAGCCCCGCCACATCGAAATCCAGCTCCTGGGCGACAAGCATGGCAATGTCGTCTACCTGAACGAGCGCGACTGCTCGATCCAGCGCCGCCACCAGAAGGTGGTCGAGGAAGCGCCGTCCCCCTTCGTCACGCCCGACATGCGCCGCGCCATGGGCGAACAGGCCGTCGAGCTGGCGAAGAAGGTCGGCTATTTCTCCGCCGGCACGGTCGAGTTCATCGCCGGCGCCGACCGCAGTTTCTACTTCCTCGAAATGAACACCCGCCTGCAGGTGGAGCACCCCGTCACCGAACTGATCACCGGCCTCGACCTCGTCGAGCAGATGATCCGCGTCGCCGCGGGCGAGAAGCTGTCGTTCGGCCAGGCCGATGTCCGGCTCGAGGGCCACGCCATCGAGACCCGCTTCTATGCCGAGGATCCCTATCGCGGCTTCCTGCCGTCGACCGGTCGCCTGACCGACTATCGCGAGCCGGCCGCCGGCAACGGCGTGCGGGTCGACACCGGTGTCGTCGAGGGCAGCGAGATCTCGATGTTCTACGATCCGATGATCGCCAAGCTCATCACCCACGCCCCCACCCGCATCGAGGCGGCCGACCTGCAGATCGCCGCGCTCGACCGCTATTATGTGCGCGGAATCAACCACAATGCCGATTTCCTGTCGGCCCTGATGCAGCACCCGCGCTTCCGCGCCGGCGAAACCGTCACCACCGCCTTCATCGCCGAGGAATATCCCGACGGCTTCACGGGCGCCCCGATGGACCCGGCGCGCCTTCCGGCGCTTCTGGCGATCGGCGCCGTCATCGGGCGCGCAGCCGCCAACCGCGCCGCCCATGTCGATGGCCAGTTGGGCGGCGACGGCGAAGCCGGCACGGACTGGGTGCTGGAACTCGACGGCGAACAGCACAGGGTCACGGTCTCGGCCAATGGGAAGGGCACCCGCGTGCTGGTGGACGGCGAGGCGCTCTCGGTGGAAACCACCGGCCGCATTCCGCCGTTCGGGGTCGTCGAGGCGCGGGTGAACGGCGAGAGCCTTGCCGTCCAGGTCGATCGCCGGGCGACCTCCTTCCGCCTCACCCACGCGGGCCGGCAGCACATCATGCGCCTCCTCACCCCCCGCGCCGCCGAGCTTCAAGGCCACATGCTGCCCAAGGTCGCCCCCGACCTGTCGAAATATCTCCTCTGCCCGATGCCGGGCCTCGTGGTCTCCATCGCGGTGGCGCAAGGCGACCGGGTCGAAGCCGGCCAGGTGCTCGCAACCGTCGAGGCGATGAAGATGGAGAATATCCTGCGGGCCGAAAAGGGCGCGACCGTGTCGAAGCTCCACGCAAAGGCCGGCGACAGCCTCGCGGTCGACGCCGTCATCCTCGAATTCGAATAGCGCCCATCCGGGGGATCTGCCCCGAAACATTGCGCATTGTTAACCCCATCCCGTTGCAATGCTTGACAATGCGGCCATTGATTTGGGTTGGTTAACGGCGCACTATCCTGGGGCACGGCAAGCATGGCCGGGCCAACAAACCTGAAGGGTCCCGCCAAGAGGACCACCAACAGGACAGGAAGGTCGCAAGAAAATGTCGATGGTCGCAAAATTTGGCGCAGCCCTGGCCGGTTCGGCCCTGTTGACTGCACTCGGCTTTGGTCTGGTCGCCGGTGCGTCCATCGACCTTCTTTTCCAACCCTATTTCTGGATCATTTCGGTCTCGCTCGCAGGGCTGTTCAGCCTTGCCATGGGCAACGGCTCTTCCAGCAAGAGCTGCGAGGCCATGCGGATGAAGGCCCAGGCGGCGCGCTCCGGCTCGATGGCCCTCGCTGCCTGAGAACAGGCACCTGTTGCTTAAGGGTCGGAACCTTAACAACCAGGAAGAACAAGAAGAGGAATCCGTCACATGAAACTCCTCCAGAAGATTGCCGAAGCCTTCTCCGGAGCACCCGCCCAGGACGCCGCTGCCCGCACCCGCGCGCTGTCGCGGCTGGGGCCGCCCCGCCACCGCTTCGAAGGCGTGATCCCCGCTTGATCCGCTGATCCCCTGTTGCCCCCGAAAGGGCCGGTGCCGAAAGCGCCGGCCCTTCTTTTTTTTTCTCCCTCAGGCGACCGCGCGGCACCCGAACTGCGCCGGCGCCTGGAACAGGCATTCCACCCGCTGGCCGCCCCGGTTCAGCCGGAACAGCGTCTCGCCCTGCGCTGTGCCCAGCGCCGCCCGCACATCCGACACCGTGTTCACGCGCTGGCCGTTCACGCTCTCGACGACATCGCCAGGCCGGGGAAAGCGGGTCCGTGCCGCCGGGGCGCCTTGCGGAACGTTGACCACCACGACGCCGCGCTCCGGAAGCCCGGCGCCCAGCTCCTGGGCCAGCGCCGGCGACAGGTTGGCGATCGACACACCGGCAAGGATGCTGCCGTTCGGCAACTGGGTCAGCTGCCGCGGCGGATTCTCGGGAGGTGCCGTCAGGCTCAGCTTCAGGTTGCGCGCGTCCCCGCCCCGCACGACCGTCACGGTCACGCTCTCGCCGACGGGCTGGGTCGCGATCTGGTACCGCAGCGAGGCCGGGTCCGGCACCTCCTTGCCGTCGATCGCATAGACGATGTCGCCGGCCTTCAGCCCGGCACGGTCCGCAGGCGATCCGGCGGACACGCCGGTTACCAGCACGCCCGTCGGCCGTTCCAGCCCGGCAGCCCTCGCCGACTCGGCAGTCAGCGGCTCGCCCTCGATGCCCACCCAGGCCGTCACGAACCGCCCGGTGCTGGCGCCGCGCAGGAAGATCTTCACCATGTTTGACGGGATCGCGAAGCCCAGCCCGATCGACCCGCCATTGCCGCCCCCGGTCAGGATCGCCGAGTTGATGCCGATCACCTCCCCCGAGAGGGAGGCGAGCGCACCGCCCGAATTGCCCTGGTTGATGGCGGCATCCGTCTGGATGAAGAACTGCGTGTCCGACACGCCGATCCCCGTGCGCGCGGTCGCCGATACGATGCCCTGGGTCACCGTCTGCCCCACGCCGAACGGATTGCCGATCGCCAGCACAAGGTCGCCGACCTGGGCCCGATCGCTGTCGCCCAGCCGCGCAACCGGCAGGGCCGCCCCCTGCGGATCGATCTTCAGCAGCGCAAGGTCCAGCCGTGGTTCCGCGAACAGCAGCTTTGCCGGATACTCCCGCCGATCCGCCAGCGCGACCAGGATCTGGTCGGCGCCCTGCACCACATGGTTGTTGGTGATCACCAGCCCCGCGCCGTCCACGATCACCCCCGAGCCGAGGGAGTTCTCCACCCGCGGCTGGCCCTCGAACATCGAGAAGAAGGGCCCCATCTGCTGCCGCTGGCGCACCACCCGGGCCGTGAAGATGTTCACGACCGCGGGCTGAACGGCCTTCGCCACGGGCGCGAACGACAGGTTCACCTGCCCGGCGCTTCCCGGCACGACCCGCTCGGCGTCACCCCCGGCCGTCCGGGCCAGCTGCGCCGCCTCCTGCGCTTCGAGCGTTCCGCTCCCCATCGCCCCGTTCACCGAAAGTGCCAGCGCGAGTCCGCCGACAAGCCCGGCCACAACAAGCCCGATCGATCCTGCCTTCATGAGTCCCTTCCAGCCTTCCGTCACGGCTGACCGTGCCCTGTGCCACATCGGTGCACAGGCGGCGCGGCGCAAGCCCGGATCCTGCTGGCAATCCGCGGTTGAAGCCGGGATGAATGACAAGTTTCTTTGACAAATCGAAGCGTCAACTTCAGCATACATCCCGCCGCTGAGGGCGCCTGCGTGGCGCCCCCTCGGGGAGGCAATCGGATGGTCCGGAAAATGCCCGCAATGCCAGCACGCGTGCGTCGGTCCGTTCCGGGCGCCGGCGCCCGTTCATCTGCGCGCAGCCAGCACGGGCCTGTCCCGCTGCCGGACGCCATGGCCGCCCCGATCCTTGCCCCTTCCGGGTCCCCCGCCGGATCGGTTCCATCAGCGCGAGGCGTGGCATGGGCACGCTGACGGGCAATCCCGGCGACTCGACAGGGCAGCGGCTGGAGACGGCCCTGCTGCTCAGGGCCTATTCCGCAGGCCTCTTCCCGATGGCCGATGCGCGCGAGGCCGACGACGTCTTCTGGGTCGAGCCCCGGCGCCGCGGCGTCCTCCCCCTCGACGGCTTCCATCTCCCCCGCTCGCTTGCCAAGACTCTCAAGCAGGAGCGGTTCCGCCACAGCCGCGACGTTGCCTTCGAGGCGGTCATCCGTGCCTGCTCGGCCGCCGCACCGGGACGCGACCAGAGCTGGATCAACCAGACCATCCTCGATGCCTATTGCCGCCTGCACGCCGAAGGCCATGCCCACAGCCTCGAAACCTGGGACAGCGAAGGACAGCTCGTCGGGGGCCTCTATGGCGTTCGCCTCGGAGGCGCCTTCTTCGGCGAAAGCATGTTCAGCCGTGCGACCGACGCCAGCAAGGCGGCGCTTGCCCATCTGGTCGCCCGCCTCCGGGCAGGGGGCTTCAGGCTGCTCGACACCCAGTTCCTGACAGCCCACCTCGCCCGTTTCGGGGCGCAGGAGGTCAAGCGGTCCCACTATATGGCAGCGCTGGATGCAGCGCTGCGCCAACGCGCCGACTGGACGGCGCTGGACAGGCAGCTGGGGGTCGACCCTCAGGCGGTGGGGGTTGCTGCCGCTGCAGCCGGCGCAGCCGGGGCAGGCGCGGCCGGCGTCGGTTCGGCCGGAGTCGCAGCCCCAGGCTTGGGCTTGCCGGCAGACGGGCTCTTCCTGCCCGTCGAGCTGCTGGGCGGCTTGGGCCCGCCCGGGAAACGCATCGTGCAGCTCTTGAGCCAGACGTCATAGACCGGGTGGACGACGGGGTTCAGCGACGGCGATTCCGCGAACAGCCAGCCCGAAAAGACGAGCACAGGCTTCGGTGCAGGCCGCCCCTCGGCAGCCGCCGCCTGCTCCACCAGCTGCACAAAGGCGGCCGACTGCTTGCGCTCGAACGGCTGGGTCCGTTCGCAGGTCCGCAGCACGCCTGAAAGCCGCCCGAACGTGAACCGCTGGCCGGGCTTCAGCGTGAATTCCGCTGTCGTCCCCAGCCGCTTGTCGAGCGCTGCAACAACCGCCGTCCGTTCGGACGACCCGGCATTGGCGCCCGGGGATGCCCCGGTCGCCCGGGCAACCGTCGTGTCGGAAGCTTCGCCCTTCGCAGCGGGGGTCGCCTTCGCGGCGGGCGCCTTCGCTTCGGAGGTCTGGCCTTGTGCCGGGCTGCCGGCAATCGCCAGCGCCGCAAGCGCCAGCCCGCGCATTGCGGGGATCACCCCGCCGAACCGGCCGGCGCGTCCGCTGCCGGTGCGTCGCTGCTGCCGCCGCTGCGGTTGATCACCGATCCGATCAGCCCCATAAGGTCGGTCGCCCCTTGCGTGTCGGTGATCTCGTCACCCGGGGCCAGCTTTTCGGGGTCGCCCCCGGGCACCAGCGCGATGAAGCTGCCGCCCAGCAGCCCTTCCGAGGTGATGGCAGCCGAACTGTCCAGCGGCAGGGTGACAGCCTTGTCCACCGACAGCGTCACGACCGCCTGATAGCTTGCCGGGTCCAGCGTCTGCGCGGTCACCGTGCCCACCTTCATGCCCGAAACCCGGACGTCCGATCCGACAGTGATCCCCGTCGCGTTGGGAAAGCGGGCCTTCAGCTCGTAGCTGTCGGTTCCGGACGCCCCGGTGCGACCCAGCGCGAACAGCAGGAACCACAAGGCCACCGCCAGCACGGCAAGGCCGGCAAGCGCTTCGGCGACATGATCCTTCAGCATCTGTGCCATGCGGCTCTGGCTACTGGCCGGGCGTCCAGGCCCGGTAATCGGCGGCCGATGCGGCACGGCGTCCGCTTGCCGACAACGATCCCGGCGGCAGCTCGGCACCGGCCGAACCGGTCGGGTTCGGGCGCCATGGCTTCTCCCAGGTCTTCACGGGCAGCGGCACATGCGTCGGCGCGTCGGCCCGGGTCTGGTGAAGCCACAGATGCCATTCCGGCGGAACACGGCTGGCCTCATTCTCCTGGCCATAGATCACCCAGCGCCGGCCCTGTCCTTCATAGTAGATGTTGCCGTCGGCGTCCCGGCCCACTTCGGTGCCGTGACGAACGGTCTTGAGCCAGGTGCCGAAGGTGCTGCCTGTCCACCAGGTGAAGATGTTGAAGCCCATGGCCTGCCCCTAGCCGCCTCCACCCCCGAGGTGCAAGCCATCGCGTTCCGCCCGCGTCTAGCGGGCCGGCCAGACAACCTTGTCGCCCGGCTTCGCCCCGATCCGATCCGCCTCGCCGCCCGCCAGTTCCAGCACGGCAGCAACCGGGCCGGCGGATGGCAGCTGCGCACGCGATTTCGGCACAGCGTTCGAAATGATGTTCCGGATGCGCCCGTCCGAACCGATGAACAACAGATCCAGCGGTATCAGCGTGTTCTCCATCCAGAAGGCGGCCTGGCGCGGCGGATCCATCGGGAAGATCATTCCCGTCATCGGTGCCATCTTCGTGCGGAACATCATGCCCGTCGCCTGCTGGGCCGACGAAGCCGCCACTTCCACCTTGTAGCTGTGGCGCTTGCCCCCGGCTGTTTCGATGGTCAGTGGCACGATTTTCAGGCCCGTCTGGGGCCGGCCGGCCGGGGCTCCCTGCGCGGCAGCCGCCGGCTGCGCGGCTCCGGGCAGGGCCGGTGCCAGCAGGGCCAGCGCCAGCAGGGCCAGCCGCAGCTTCGGCCTAGAGGCCGGCGTTTGCAGTTTGAAGCTTGACGGCGAGCGCGCCCTTGGGTCCGTCGAAAACCCGCGCGAGCAGGTCCTGCCCGGGGAGAAGATTCTCCAGCCCCGCACGCCGAACCGTTTCCATGTGAACGAAGATCTGGGTGACACCATCATCCCTCAGCAGGAAGCCATAGCCCTTGGCCCTGTTGAACCAGCGGACCTGAACGGGTTCGAAATCGCCTGCCTGATCCAGAAAGTCCAGCGGATCCACCCGGTTCGAACTGCGCTCCTGCGCCCGGTCGAGATCCGGACCGATCGCCGTGCTGAGATCGAGATCCAGGATGGCCGATGCCTGCCGCCCCCGCGCACCCTGGCGGACAAGCACGCGGACCGATGCGCCCTCCGGAAGCGACTTGCGCCCCAGCGGCCCAAGCAGGTTGTAGTGCACCAGCACGTCACCCTGCCCATCGGTGGGAGTGACGAATCCATAGCCCTTCACCATGTCGAACCACTTCACGCGACCGGTGACCGGCTCACCCTGATCCGCTGCGTCCTGGTCCATTCCACGGCCTGCTGCACCGACCCCGACGGCCCCTCCGCCGTCGACGACATCATCCGTCAACTCTCGTTCCCCTGCATCCTGCGCCCTTTGTTTTGTTGGTCCGACCGCATGTCGACCCTATTGGCAGCACCGGCTTCGCGAGCTTTTCCCTGCGTGCGACACAGGCTAACGTTCCGGTCCGAGCAGCACACAGGCTAACACAGCAACCCCGGCGTGCAACTCTAACTTTTTTACAATACCGTCATGAAGGCCGATATCCCATGCAACTGACAGGACAGACCGTCATAAACGCTCCTCGTGGCGCGGTCTGGGCCGCTCTCAACGACCCCGACGTGCTTGCGCGCTCCATCGAAGGTGTCGAACGGCTCGAACGGACCGGCGAGAACCGGTTCGAAGGTGCGCTCAACGCCAAGGTCGGGCCGGTCAAGGCCCGTTTCACCGGCGCACTGGAACTCACCGAGATCGATGCCCCCAACCGCTATGTGATCGTGGGCGAAGGCAAGGGCGGCGTTGCCGGCTTTGCCAAGGGAACGGCCGAAGTCGTGCTGGAGGATGCCTCGGACGGCGGAACGCTGCTGCGCTACGACGCCCGCTCGCAGGTGGGGGGCAAGCTGGCGCAGCTCGGCACCCGCCTCGTCGAAGGCGCTGCCAAGGGCTATGCCGAAGCCTTCTTCACGGCGTTCAAGGCCGAGGTTGAGGGCGGGCAGGCGCCCGCCGGGCCCGTCGCGGCCACAGAGGCGCCCGATGCAGCTGCGGCCGTCGCGTCCGAAGCCGACATCCGCGCACAGGCCGTGGCCGCCGCCGCGTCGGCTGCAACCGATGCGCGCCGTGGCCTGCCCGGCTGGGTCTGGGTCGGGGGCCTCGTGGCGCTGGCGGCCGCAACGCTCGCGATGCTGCTCTGAGCCGCCGGACAGGCATGGACGAACTCGCCCTGATCCTCGCCCGCGCGGCCGATTGGCGCGAGGCCGGCCACACCCTCGCTCTGGCGACCGTGGTGCGCACCTGGGGTTCGGCCCCGCGCCGCGTCGGCAGCCTGCTTCTCGTGCGCGATGACGGCCTGTTCGAAGGCTCGGTCTCGGGCGGCTGCGTCGAAGGCGCCGTGATCGAGGCCGCCAGGGCCCGGATCGCGGCCGGCGGGGGCGAGCTCCTCACCTTCGGCGTCGCCAGCGAAACCGCCTGGGAAGTCGGCCTCGCCTGCGGCGGCGAGATCTCGATCCTGGTGCAGGCCGTCGACGACAGCGGCTTTCCGCCCGCGCTGCTCGAGGCTCTTGCAGCCGAACGCGCCGCCGGCCGCCCCCTCACCCTGGCTGCCGACTTCGCGACCGGCCGCACCACCGCGTCCGACAGCGGCGATTTCGTCCACCGCTTCGATCCCCCGCTGCGCCTGATGCTGATGGGCGCCGTCCATATCTCCCAGGCGCTTGCCCCGATGGCCTCCGCGCTCGGCCACAGCGTCCTCATCGTCGATCCGCGCGGCGCTTTTGCCGCCGGCCCCCGCTTCGCCGGCTTCGAGGTCGACAGCCGCTGGCCAGACGAGGCGCTGGCGGACTGGGCGCCCGACGCGGCCAGCGCGGTCGTCACCCTCACCCACGATCCCAAGCTCGACGATGTCGCACTCGCCGCCGCCCTGCGCTCGCGCGCCTACTACATCGCCGCGCTCGGCAGCCGGAAAACCCACGCCGCCCGCCTCGAACGCCTTGCCGCGCAGGGCTTCGGCCCGGACGACCTCGCCCGCATCCACGGTCCCGCCGGGCTCGACATCGGCGCCGCCAACCCGGGCGAGATCGCGCTCAGCGTCGCCGCCCAGATGACGGCCGCCTGGCGCAAGCGGCCGCAATGACGGCGCGCCCTTGATCTTCGCCGAACTGCCGCTGGAACAGGCGAAAGGCGCCATGCTCGCCCATGGCCTGCTGCTCGGCGACAAGCGGCACGCCAAGGGCCAGCTGGTGGACGAGGCCCTGGTGCAGGCGGCCGCAGCCCAGGGCCTCGACCGCCTGTGGGTCGCCCGCCTCGAGCCCGGGGACCTGCCGGAGGCCGAAGCAGCCGCCGTGCTGGCGGCACGGCTCGCAGGCGATGGTCTCGACGCGCGCGCGCCTGTCCACGGCCGGGTCAACCTGCACGCGGCCCGGGGCGGCCTCCTGATGCTCGACGCGGCAGCCGTCACCATCGCCAACCTCGCAGCCGACTCGATCGGCATCTCGACCCTGCCCCCCCTGTCGCCGGTCGCGGCCGGCGACATGGTCGCAACCGTTAAGATCATCCCCTACGCCGTCCCGGCCGCCCTGATCGCAACCGCTGCAGAGGCCCTCGCCCCGCTCCGCGTGCAGCCCTGGCGGCAGGGCCTCGCCGCGGCCCTGCTGCAGACCCGCCTGCCCGAGACCGCCGACAAGCTGCTCGGCAAGACCCGCGAGGTCAGCGCCGCCCGGCTGGAGAGGCTCGGCGTCGCGCTCACCGAACTGCCGGCCGTCGCCCACGCGGTCGCGGCCGTGGCAAAGGGCCTTGCCGCAGCCCGGGCAGACCTCATCCTCGTGGCCGGCGCCACCGCCACCTCCGACCCGCGTGACGTGATCCCGGCTGCCATCGTCGCTGCCGGCGGCGAGGTGCTGCGCGTCGGCATGCCGGTCGATCCGGGCAATCTGCTGGTGCTCGGCCGCCTTGGCCCCGCGCTGGTCATCGGGCTCCCGGGCTGCGCCCGCAGCCCCAAGCGCAACGGGCTCGACCTGCTGCTCGAACAATGGGCAGCCGGCCTCGAGCCGACTGCGGCCCGGATCGCCGCCATGGGCGTCGGCGGGCTGCTGGAAGAGAGCGGCCGGCCCGTGCCCTGGGGCTGGGGCGGGTGACGGTCGGCGCCATCGTCCTGGCCGCAGGGCTCAGCCGCCGCATGGGGGCCGCAAAGCTCACCCTGCCGGTCGATGGCATGCCCATGCTGGCCCGCACGCTCGAGGCTGCCTCCCGGGCGGGCCTGCCGCTGCTGCTCGTCACGGGCGCCCATGCCCAGGCCGTCCGCGCAGTCGCGCCGGACGTGCCGACAATCCACGCAGACGCCCACGAACAGGGCCTAGCCGAAAGCCTGAAGGCCGGCCTCGCCGCAGCCCCTGCCGGCTGGGATGCCGCGCTGGTCATCCTGGGCGACATGCCCTTCGTTCAGCCGGAAACCCTCAGGCAGCTCGTCGAAGCCCTCGCAAACGGCGCGCCTGCCGTCGTCCCCGTTCAGGCCGGCCGCCGCGGCAACCCCGCCGGCTTCGCCCGCACGGTCTGGCCCCATCTGATGACGCTCAGCGGCGACCAGGGCGCAAGGCCCCTCCTCGACTCGCTGCACGTGGTGGAAATCCCCGCCGATGACCCCGGCATCCACCGCGACATCGACGTGCCGGAGGATCTGAAGGGCTAGTGCCCCTTCGGCTCGGCCATCAGCTCCACCAGCACGCCGCCCATGTCCTTCGGGTGCACGAAGATCACCGGCACGCCATGCGCCCCGATCCGCGGCTCGCCGCCCCGCAGAACGGTCGCTCCCTTCGAAACCATCCAGTCCCGCGCGGCAAGGATGTCCGCCACCTCGAAGCAGACATGGTGCTGCCCGCCCTTGGGGTTCTTCGCCAGGAAACCGTGCACGGGCGAATCGGCGCCCAGCGGCTCGATCAGCTCGATCTGGCTGTTCTCGACGTCCACGAAACACACCCGAACGCCCTGTTCGGGCAGGTCGAAGGGCTCATGGATCGTCGTCGCCCCCAGCACATCGCGATAGAGCGCGATGCTGTCCGCGATCGACGGGGTTGCGACCCCCACATGGTTCAGTCTGCCGAGTTTCATGTGATCAAATCCTAGAACGGCACATCATCGTCCATGTCGTCGTCAAAGCTCGACGGCTTGGCAGCGCCGCCCATGCCGCCGCCCACGGAGCTGCGCGCCGGCGCGCTGCCATAGTCATCGCCGCCACCATAGGCCCCGCCGCCACCGCCGCCCTCGCGCCGGCCGTCCAGCATGGTCAATGCCCCACGCATCCCCACCACCACTTCGGTCGTGTAGCGGTCATTGCCGTCGCGGTCCTGCCACTTGCGGGTCTGCAACTGGCCTTCGACATACACCTTGGATCCCTTGCGGAGATAATTCTCCACCACCTTCACCAGCCCGTCCGAATTGACGGCGATGTTGTGCCACTCGGTCTTTTCCTTGCGCTCTCCCGTCGCCCGGTCGTTCCAGCTTTCCGATGTCGCGATCGTGAAGTTGGCCACCCGCCCGCCGTTGGCAAAGCTCTTCACCTCAGGGTCCTTGCCCAGGTTGCCGATCAGAATCACCTTGTTCACGCTGCCCGCCATGGGCCTCTCTCCCGACTTGTGTGGCCAAGAGCGATAGGCCAGACTCTCATCCGCAAGCAAGGCGTAGTGGGGCATATGGAGAGCGGGCTCGAAGCAGCAGGAACACTGGCAACGGCAGCAGCCGCCGCCAACGTGATCGACCCGGACGAACCCATCCGGCAGGGACATGGAGAAGCCTGCCTGAACTGCGGCGCCACCGTCACCGGCGCCTACTGCGGCGGCTGCGGGCAAAAGGCCCATGTGCACCGCTCGGTGCTGCACGCGGTCGAGGAGTTCCTCCACGGCATCACCCATTTCGACAGCAAGCTCTGGAACACGCTGCCGCTGCTGTTTGTCCGCCCCGGCAAGCTCACGCGGGACTATGTGCACGGCAAGCGCGCCCGCTATGTGGCGCCCGTCGCGCTCTTCCTGCTCACCATCTTCTCGATGTTCCTGCTGTTCGGCTTCCTGCACCTGCCCGATCTGAACGCGGAAGGCGTCAACGTGGATCCGGCAAAGGTGAAGGCCGCAACCGCCCAGATCGACAGCCAGATCGCCGAACTCGACAAGCAGATCGCGGTCGCCCGTGCCGATCCGGCGCAAGCCGACGAAGTGGCCGGGATGAACATCGCGCGCACCGCACTGATCACCACCCGCGAAACCGTCGCGAAAGGCGCCCTCGACCCTGCCAAGGGCGGCCGTCGGGATGTCTTCGATGTCATCTCGGCAGCCACGAAATCCGGCGAGCTGAAGGTGGAGGTCGGCAACGAGGTGTTGAACGTGAAGGCGACCGACGCCCTCAAGAACCCCGACTTCGTCTTCTACAAAATGAAGCAGAAGGGCTACAAGCTCAGCTTCCTCCTCGTGCCGCTCTCACTGCCCTGGATGATCCTGCTCTTCGCCTGGAAACGCAACGTCAAGGTCTACGACCATGTCGTCTTCCTTCTCTATTCCATCAGCTTCATGTCCATGTTGGCGATGGTCGCCGTCGCCATGGCCTCCGCAGGGGTCACCAGCTCGGCCCTGTACAGCACGATGTTCACGGTCATCCCTGTCCTCCACATGTTCGCCCAGCTGAAGGAAGGCTATGCGCTCGGCTGGTTCTCGGCCGCCTGGCGCACCCTGGCGCTCTCCAGCCTCGCCGTGGTGACCCTTGCGGTCTATTTCAGCGGAATACTGCTCCTCGGCCTGCTCGACTGAGGCGGATCAGCGCGAAGACGGGTTCGACGTCTTCACCTGCGCCGCGATCTCGGCCCGCGTGGCGGGCTTTGCCGGCAGCGCGAACCGTTCGGCCGGAATGTCCGCCGGCTTCGCCTCCACCAGCCGGAACCGCCCAACGGACTCCAGCGGGGTGCCCACGGCAAAGACGCTGCGCATTTCCTTCACCATCTCGCCCGCCATCTCGCCCAGCATCGGCGTCGCCATCAGCATCATCGACTCGATGAACCGCCCCAGCGCCCGCCCCACCGGCTTC
The DNA here is from genome assembly GCA_027490095.1 of Sphingomonadales bacterium. GTDB lineage: Bacteria > Pseudomonadota > Alphaproteobacteria > Sphingomonadales > Sphingomonadaceae > Sandaracinobacteroides. The sequence continues at coordinate 99,818 of JAIXYT010000025.1, forward strand.
AGAGCCGGGTCCGATGAGAAGACCATCTCCTGCACGTTCGGCGGGTTCCCGTTCAGCGTCACCTTCCAAACCTCGCCCGGAAAGCCCGCAACCGTGCGGCTGCCGGCACGCTCCATCTTCGGGGCCGGCGAAGGGTTCGTGCGCGCGGCCTCGCTGAACAGCGCCGCAAAGAAGGGCGGCATGGCCTCCCCCAGCACCGCCGCCATGTCCTCCACCGCGAACACCACCACTTTCCCGTCCGCGCCCGGCTGCACCATGTAGAAGCGGCCGTCCCGCTCGATCGCATAGGCCGGGTCCCCGGGCTTCCCGATCCGCAGCTCGCCCCCGTCCCCCGTCTCCACCTCCAGCACCTTGGGCTCGCTCTCGCCATGATAGACGGCGCGCATCCCGGCATCCGCCGGCCCGGCCGCCATCAGCGCGATCAGGGCAAGGCTCAAACCTGCAATTCGACGCATGGCATCCTCCATCGATCGGCCCTTCAGGCCGCGGCGATCGTCGTCCGGTGCAGCAGCCGGTGGTGCCCGGCATAGCCCCCGGTCGCGGCGTGCAGCAGCGATCGGTTGTCCCACATGACAAGCATGTCCGGTTCCCAGCGGTGGCGGTAGTGGAAGGCCTCGCTGCTCTGGTGCCCGTACAGCTCCACCAGCAGCGGCAGTGCTTCGGCTTCCTCCATATCCTCGAAGCCGATGATATAGCCGAGGCACCCGAACAGCCCCGGCCGGCCCGTCTCGGGATGCGCCCGGACGAAATCGTGCAGCCGCGTCTGCCGCGCGTCCGGCGAGGGCCGGATCGTCATCGCCCGGTCGGGCGCGTCATTGTCGCCGTAGAAACCGTCGGGCGCATAGGCCTTCTGCGCGCTATGGATCGCCCTGCGGCCCTCCACCCGCTGCCTCAGCACATCGGGCAGCTGGTCCAGCGCCAGATGCTGGTTCGCGAACAAAGTGTCCCCGCCCACCGGCGGAATCGTGATGCCATAGAGGCAGGTGCCCGCCGGCGGCCGAGCCTGGAAGCTCCAGTCGCTGTGGAATGTCTCGGCGAAGATCGGGCTCGTCTCGTCAGCTGCGCGCTCGACTGCGATGATGTGCTGCCGCCCGGGGATGGGGGCGATGAACGGGTCTTCGCCGAAACCGCCCATGGCCAGCGTGAATCGCTCCAGCGCATCGTCGTCCATCCGCTGCCCGGGGAAGGCAAGCACATGGTGCTCCAGCCACGCGGCCCGGATGTCGGCCACCAAAGCGTCGGACAGGTGGCCCGAAAGGTCTACCCCGGTCACCCGCGCCCCACACGCCTGCCCACTCCGCTCGATCCGCATGGCGCGTTCCTCCCGACGGCAGAATGCCGTGGGCGGACAGCGGGTCAAGCTATCAGAGAATTGCGGACGCGATGTGGAAGGTCAGCCCCGCCGCCACATAGGCGAGCGCCATCAGGTAACCGAACATGAAGGCGGGCCACTTCCAGCCCCCCGTCTCCCGCCGCACGACGGCAAGGGTCGAAAGACACTGCGGCGCAAACACGAACCAGGCCAGGAAGGCGAGCGCGGTCGGCAGCGGCCAGCTTCCGCGCAGCCGCTCCACAAGGCCCGATGTGTCCTCGTCGTCGGCATCCAGCGCATAGATGGTGGCAAGCGACGCCACCGCGACTTCGCGCGCAGCCAGCGCCGGCAGCAGCGACATTGCGATCTCGTGGTTGAACCCGATCGGCCGCACCAGCGGCTCGATCACGCTGCCGATCCGCCCAGCAAAAGAATATTCGATGGCCGGCCGGTCGGCGTCGGCGGGCGGCGCCGGGAAGCTCGCCAGCGCCCACAGTGCGATCGTCACCCCCAGGATGATGGTCCCGGCCCGCTTCAGGAAGGCGCTTGCCCTCAGCCACAGGCCGACCGCGACATCCCGCAGGGACGGCAGCTGATAGGCCGGCATCTCCATCAGGAAGGTCGGCGCGGGCCCCTTCGTCACCGTGCGCCTCAGCAGCAGGGCCGCCAGCATCGCCCCCACGATCCCGGCGAGGTAGAGCCCGAACAGGACAAGCCCCTGCAGCCCCACCGGCCCGAAGACCCGGTCGTTGGGGATGAAGGCGGCGATCACCACCGCATAGACCGGCAGCCGGGCCGAACAGGTCATCAGCGGCGCGATCAGGATCGTGGTCAGCCGGTCCTTCGCGTCGGGAATGGTGCGCGTCGCCATGATCCCGGGGATCGCACAGGCGAACGAACTCAGCAGCGGGATGAAGGCCGCCCCGTTCAGGCCGACCGACGCCATCAGCCGGTCCATCAGGAAGGCCGCCCGCACCATGTAGCCCGAACCCTCCAGCACCAGGATGAAGGCGAACAGGATCAGGATCTGCGGCAGGAACACCACCACGCCCCCGACGCCGGCAAGGATGCCGTCGTTCAGGAAGGACCTCGGCACGCCCTCGGGCAGCGCAGCCGTCACCAGCCCCTGCGCCCAGCCCACCGCGGCCTCGATCCAGCCCATCGGGGCCTCGGCCCAGGCAAAAACCGCCTGGAACATCAGGAACAGGATGGCGGCCAGGATCAGCGGGCCGGCAACAGGGTGCAGCAGAACGGAATCCAGCCGCCGGCTCGAGGCCCGCCCCTCGCCCTCGGCAAGCGTCACCCCCTTGGCGATTCCGCGCGCCTCCCGGCCAAGCACGCGCGTGTCCGCCGGCACGAAGGGAACCGGCGCCACGGGCGGCAGCGCCAGCAACGGCTCCAGCGCGGCCAGCAGCTCGCCCAGGCCCCGCCTGCGAACGGCGACCGTCTCGATCACCGTGATGCCCAGCCGCGTCGCAAGCCCCGCACTGTCGAGCTTCAGCCCGTCGCGCGCAGCCATGTCCATCCGGTTGAGCGCCATCACCGCCGGAATGCCCAGCCGCAGCACGTCCAGCGCAAAGCGCAGGTGGGCAGCCAGGTTCGTGGCATCGGCCACGATCAGCAGCGCGTCCGGCCGCCGTTCGCCGGCTTGGCTGCCCAGCAGCGTGTCGCGCGTCACCGCCTCGTCCAGCGATCGCGGCACCAGGCCATAGCAGCCCGGCAGGTCGATCAGCTCCGCGCGTCCGCCGCCCGGCAGGCCGACCTCGGCACTCTTCCGCTCGACGGTGACGCC
>JAIXYT010000044.1 GCA_027490095.1 Sphingomonadales bacterium
GAAAACAGCCCCGTCGCCTTGCCCTTGATGTCGAAGTAGCGGATCTCGCGGAAGCCGAAGATACGGCTGTAATAATCCGCCCAGGTCGCCATCTGCCCGCGGCCGACATTGTGGGTGAGGTGATCCAGCGTGTGCAGCCCGACGTCGTTGTCGCTGCGGGTCGCACCGGGCACGGCCACGAAGTCGACGTCGTAGATCTCGGCCGCGCCATAGCGATCGACGAGATACAGGTTGGCGCCGCCGATCCCCCTGATGGCCGGGATGTTCAGCTCCATAGGCCCCACCTTGCCAGTGACCGGCTCGGCCCCGCGCTTCACGGCCTCTTCGAAGGCGCGCGCCGCGTCCTTCACCCGGAAGGCCATCGCGTTCGCACTCGGGCCCCGCTTCGCCCGGAACTCGGCAACCTGTCCCTCCGGCTCGAAGTTCAGCAGGAAATTGATGTCGCCCTGCACATAGCGGCGGACATTCTTGGCACGATGGGTCGCCACATGGGTGAAACCCAGCTGGGTGAACAGGCGCGCCAGCGCCTCCGGGTCCGGCCCGGTGAACTCGACAAACTCGAAGCCGTCGAGGCCCATGAAATTGTCGAACTCCGCTTCCTCGCGAACTGCGGTCGCCATGGTCGAATCTCCTGCGTCTGGCTTGCGGCATACCGTAACATCAGTTACGGTATGCCGCAAGCCAGAGCCTCGCCCGACTGAAGCCGCTAGAACCGCCCCTTCACGCCGAGGCTGTAGGTGCGCCCGATCATGTCATAGAGGGGGTTGTTGTACGAGGTGATCGGCGACTGCCGGTCAAACAGGTTGTTCACCGTTCCGAACAGCTGGAAGTCGGACCCGACATTGATCTGGCCACCGAGGTCCAGATAGGTGCGGCTGCCGATGCGGCTGTTCTCTATGTTGAGCAGGCTGTTATAGTCCCCGCCACCGACATAGCGCACTCTGACGTCCGCCCCGAACACATCACCCCGCCAGTTGGCGCTGGCGGTCGCGCGCCATTTCGGGGTGGAAAAGGCCACATCGCCGACATCTCCGGCGCGGTCGAAGGTGTTCACCCCGTCGTTGATTTCCAGTTTCTGCACATAGGTGGCAAGCCCCCGCAGCGACAGCGTGCCGCCGATTGCCTGCGTCACATAGGATGCTTCGAAGTCGACGCCCGTCGTTTCATAGCGCGCCAGGTTCAGGAACGTCGCGAACACGGTGGTCAGGGTTCCATCCGGATCGCGGACGGTCGCGTCGCACAGCGCCTGGTTGCCGGCAAAGCACTGGTTTACGATATCCTGCGCGGTCAGCCCGCCGATGACTTGATCGATGCGGATGTTGTACCAGTCCACCGAGAGCCGAAGGCCCGGCGCAAATCGTGGCGAATAGGAACCGCCCAGGGTCAGGGTCTTGGCCGTTTCGGGCTCCAAGTCTGGATTGCCGCCGCCGAAGCGGATGACGGACACCACCTGCCCGGCATTGAACGGATCCGACACGTTCTGGATGTTGGTGATGCGCGCCGTGAACAGTTCCGCGATGCTGGGCGAGCGGATATCGCGCGACAGAACCGCGCGCAGCAGCAGGTCGTCGAACAAACGAAGCGTGCCGCCCACCTTCCAGGTCCAGATGCCGCCACTGTTGCTGTAGTCGGAATAGCGCGCGGCACCATTCGCCTCCAGCACAGCCGTGCCCTCCGCGTTCAGCAGCGGCACCAGTACTTCGCCGAAGCCCTCCTTCACATCGAACTGGCCCTTCAACGGCGTGAAGTTGACCAGCGTGAACGAGCCTGATGCCGAAAGCGGATCGGCGGTGGTCCGCAGGCTCTCCCAGCGCGCTTCGGCGCCGACTGCAATCGAAACCGGTCCGGCCCATGTCGAGAAGGGGTCACCCCTGAGCGCGGCCTGGACCGTGTCCAGCTTGGTCACAGTCGAACTGCGCGCGGCCCCATAGGAATAGGAGACGGCTTCAGGATCGATGTTGCCGACGCCGAACAGGTTCAGCGGCCGGCACGCCGTCGTCGGGTCGGTCAGTGCTACGCGACAGACGATCTGCCCGCCGGGCCCGACCACGGCGTCGATCGCGCGGTTGAAGTTGGCGCCGATGCGCTGGCCGTCGATCGCGTCGCGGTTGCGAATCTCACCATGGCCATAGCTGGCATTGTATTTCCACCCGGCGCCGAAGCTGCCCTCGATCCCGACGCCAAGATCCAGAGTGTCGCGCCGATACTGGTAGCTCAGCTCGCCCTGGCCTGGCGTATCGCCGAAGAAGCGCCCCATGCGGAATGTCGCCGGCCCCGAAGCCAGCCGCGCGCGTACCGCGGGCGAGAGATAGGGGTTGTCGCGCGAGAGCACGATGCCTCCCGAAGTAGCGCCGCCGCGCACCACTTCCGGGAAAAAACCGAAATCGGATTCGATGCGCGTGAACGCTGCATCAGCCCAGACCTTGGCAGCTTCACCAAGTTCGTAGCTCACCCGCCCGAACAGATTGTAGCGCTCGTAGGGCGAGGTGACGGCAACGCTGTCCAGCTGGCTGCGGCTGGTGCCGCCGATGGTGTTGGCGGCGTTGCTTACGCTGCCCCGGCTCACGGGGCTCAAGGTTCCGTCCCGATTGAAGGCCTGGCCGGCGAGCGCGCCGCTGGTGATCACGCCGCCCTGGGTGGCGTTCAGGAAGTTGATGTCCTGCGCCAGGATGATCTTTCCGTCGGTCTGCACGAACAGGCCGCCGTCCAGGCTCGGCCGCGGGCCCTTGTCGCGATCGAACGCACCGCGTTCCTGCAGGTATTCGGCCGCCACCATCATATGGCCGCGGTCTCCGGCAAACCGCCGGCCGTAGCTGGCTTGGAGCCTCGATCTGGCCGCATCGTTCCGAGACGATATCCCGGCATCCGCCCCGAACCGGAAGCCTTCCAGATCGTCGTTCAGGATGATGTTCACCACGCCCGCGACCGCGCCGGAGCCCCAGGCGGCCGAGGCACCACCCGTCACCACTTCCACCCGTTCCACGACACTCAACGGCACCGTGTTCAGATCCGAGCTGCCGACGAACCGGCGCCCATTCAGGAGGGTCAGGGTGCGCAGCGGCCCCAGGCCGCGCAGGTCGGCACTTGACGTGCTGTTGTTCGTGTTGGCGCTCGTCGACGTCGGCGTCTGGGTGGCGCGAAACTGCGGCAGGTCATTCAGTACCTGGGCGACGCTGGGCCGATTGCCCAGCTGAAGCTCGATCTGCCCGACAACCGTGGTCGGCGTCGGCGCATCGAAACCCGCCCGTTCGATCCGCGAGCCGGTCACCACAATATCCTCGGCCGCCGGCGCCGTTGCCTCCTGCCTCTGGGCCGAACCCGGCGAGGCTGCCTGGGCCTGCACGGCTGTTGGCGCCAGGGTTGCCAATGCAAGTCCAGCGAGGGCGGTCTGACCGAAAAGTTGTGCGTGCATATGCATGATGACCCCCTTTTGCGCGAAGCCAGATCTTCCCGATCAGGACTGTTTGTCCTGATCGGAAAAAGTTTCACAGGATCAGGTCAAGCGCAAGAGGAGGTGAGACAATCCTCACATTAATTCTGATGATGAAACGTCAACCAGTCATGAGCGGATCGAACGATGTTCCAGCCTTTGCAGCAAGGTCATCAGCATGTCGCGCTCGGCTGTCGAAAAGCCGGCCAGAAGTTCGGCTTCGATCGCGAGCGCAAGCGGCGCGATTTCGCCGTAGAGGCTGCCGCCACGCGTCGATAGCCGCAGCTTCAAGGTCCGGCGGTCCTCCGCAGGGCGCCGCTCCAGAAGACCGCGCTTCACAAGCTCCGCAACCCCCCGGCTTACCGTCATCTTGTCCATCTGCGTCGCCGCCACAAGGGCTGCCTGTGTCGTTTCGTCGTGTTCGGCAACAACAGCCAGCACCCGCCACTCCGGGATCTTCAGACCGTATTGCGCGTGATAGACCTGCGCCACCCGGTCGGACACCGCATTGGATGCGATCGACAGCCGGTAGGGCAGGAATTCGGATAGCCGCAGCATGCGGCAGGTCTAGCCGCTGCCGACCCGCCCCGTCTAGGATGCGCCCATGCCTGCGAACCGCTCCCGCGTGGTGCTGCTGATCGCGCTCCCCATGGTCGGCGCCTTCGCGCTGTGGGGTCTTGCCGCGCCGCAGGCCATGGCGGCCTTTTCGCTCGCCGCCACCGGCACCGCGCTCGGCGGGCTCGGATGGCTGGTGAAGCTGATGGCGTCTGCCGCGCTCGTACTTGTCGCATGGCTCGGCCTCGGGCGGCACCGCACCGCCCGGCTGGGGGCGCCGTCCGAACGGCCCGCCTACGGCTTCCTGTCGTGGATCGCGATGCTGTTCGCGGCGGGCATGGGCACAGGCCTTGTCGTCTGGGGCGTGGCGGAACCCGTCACCCACGCGCTCGCCCCGCCCGGCGGCCCGCAGCCGCTGCCCCAGGCCGCCGCCGAGGCGATGGTGCTCACCTATCTGCACTGGGGCCTGCACGCCTGGGCCATCTATGCGCTTTGCGGCCTCGTCATCGCCTGGTTCAGCTTCCGGGAAGGGCGGCCGACGCTCGTCTCCGCCCCGCTTCAGGGGCTGCTGCCAGGCAGAGCAGGGCAGGCACTGTCCGTCGGAGCCGACAGCCTCGGCATCCTCTCCGTCACCTTTGGCCTTGCCGCCACGCTCGCCATGGGGATCATCACCCTCAAGTCAGGCCTGCTCGCCACAGGAACCGCGCCGGACTTGCCGACATGGGCGCCTCTCGCCGCCCTGCTGCTGGTCGGCGGCGTGGCGCTCGCCTCCGCGCTGTCGGGCGTCGGGCGGGGAATCCGCATCCTGTCCGACATCAACATTTCGATGGCGCTGCTGCTGCTGGCCGCCGTGTTCGCCTTCGGTCCCACCCTGCAGCTCCTGCGGCAGCTTGCTGACAGCATGTTGGCTTATCTCGTCGCCCTGCCGCGCCTGTCGTTCAGCCCCGCCCCGATCGGCGGCGACGCGCAGTGGACGCAGGACTGGACGCTCACCTATTTCCTCTGGTGGCTGGCCTGGGGCCCTTTCGTTGGCCTGTTCATCGCGCGCATCAGCCGCGGGCGGACGGTCGGCGGCTTTATCGCCGGCGTCGTGCTGGTGCCAACCTTCGGCTCGATGCTGTGGTTCGCAGGTCTCGGCGGCAGCGGCCTCCTCACCGTGCTGGCAGAGGGCGCATCCGGCGCACTCGCCACTGCCGTGCGGGCCGATCCCACCTCTGCGACGCTGCTGATCCTGAAAGGTCTCCCGTTCGGAGAGCTTCTCGGCTGGCTCGCCATGGCCCTCCTCCTCGTCTTCGTGATCACCTCGGTCGACAGCGCCATCTTCGTGCTCGGCATGATGAGCAGCGGCGGCGTCGACAACCCGCCCTTCATCCTGCGCCTCGCCTGGGGGCTCGCGCTCCTCTTGCTGGCCGCAGCCATGTTGACGGTCGCGTCGGTCGAAACCGCACGCGCCATGGCGATCCTGGGCGCGCTTCCCTATCCGCTGATCCTCATCCTCCAGTCCGTCGCCTTGATGACAAGTTTGCGACAGCATCGGACAGTGGTTGGTTCCGGGCCTGCCTCACCCTAGATTGGCCGAATGGCCCGCATCCTCCTGAAAACCACCATCGCCCCCCATCCCGACGACTGGGCAATCGGGCGCTTCTCCCTGCTGAAGGCCGAGCTCGAGTCCGCCGGCCACAGCGTCACCGCGCACGACCGGATCGAGGATGCCGCCGGCAACGACCCGGATTTCGCAGCGCTTGCCGAAGGCCGCTGGGACCAGCTCTGGCTGTTCGCCGTCGACGTGACCGGTGCGCTCAGCGCCGACGACAGCCACGCGATCCGCCGATTCCTCGCCCGCCCCGGCGCTGGCGCCCTGCTGACACGGGACCATCAGGATATGGGCTCGTGCCTGCTCAACCTCGGTCTCGTCGGCAGGGCACACAACTTCCACAGCCAGAACCCGGAGGCCGATGCCGAGCGCCAGTGCCGTGACGATGTCGTGACCAACTATCTGGATTGGCCCAACTACCACAGCGGCGCCAACGGCGATTTCCAGGCGATCGAGGCGCTGGAACCCCACCACCCGCTGCTGGCAGGCGGCGTCACGAGGCTGCCCGCGCACCCGCACGAGGGGGCGGTCTCCGTCCCTACCGGGGCGGAGGCGTTCGCCAGGGTCGTCGCGCGCGGGCGCAGCCGGGTCACCGGCCGGCCCTTCAACCTGGTGGTCGCACTCGACCACCACCTCGAGGACGGCGCAGAGGTCGGTCGCGTCGTCGCCGAGGCCACCTTCCACCGCTTCGCCGACGCCAACTGGGACCCGTCGTGGGGCTGCCCCAGCTTCGTCACCGAGGCGCCGGGCACCGGCTATGCGGATACGCCCGAAGCGCTTGCCGAAGCCCGTGCCTATGTGCGGAACATCGCCAACTGGCTAGCCGCCTAGCGCCACCGCGAAGCTGGCATCCGGCCCGGTCCAGATGCGGACATCGCCGAAGCCAGCCGTCTCCAAAAGGCTCGTCAGGCGGCTGACGGTCCACTTTGTCGAGATCTCGGTCAGGATCCGCTCGCCGCGCGCAAAGCGGCGTTCGCCCCCGGGCCAGCGCACGGTCATCTCGGCGTCGGCTTCCAGCCACATCTCGATCCGTGCGGCATCTGCGTCGTAGCGCGCCACATGCCGCCAGCGGCCGGCCACGAAATCCGTGCCGTGCTGCTGGTTCAGCACCTGCAGGATGTTCCGGTTGAAGGCTGCGGTCACGCCGGCGGCATCGTCATAGGCGGCGGTCAGCAACGCTGCATCGCGCACGAGGTCGGCCCCCAGCAGCAGGGCCGAGCGGGGCAGGTCGGTCTTGAGGCCCGCCAGGAACCGCGCTGCCGCATCCGGCGCAAAATTGCCGATCGACGATCCGGGATAGAAGAAAAGGGCAGGGCGGTCCTTCAGATCGTCCGGCAACGCAAATCGGCCGGCGAAGTCCATCGCCAGCCCCTGAACCTCGCCGCGCCAGCCTTGCCGAACCCGGGCGACCGCCTCTTCCAGGAAGTCCGCCGCGATGTCGATCGCGACATAGCGCGCGGGCGCAAGCAGCGGCAGAAGCGCTTCGGCCTTGGCGCAGTTGCCGGCGCCCAGGTCGACCAGCTGGAAGTCCGCCCCCAGCCGCCCCCGCACATCCGCTGCCATTGCCGGGGCATGGCCTGCGAAGATCGCCGCTTCGGCGCGCGTCAGCCCATATTCGGGAAGCTCGGTGATCGCCTCGAACAGCCGGCTCCCCAGCGTGTCATAGAAATGGCCCGACGCAATGGTCGGCGGATCGGCCAGCAGCCCGGCTGTCACGCGCGCAGCCCCGTCGGCCGGCGGCTCCGACACGCTGCGCACCAGCGGCCACAGGTCTGCGCGCACCCCGTCGCGGGCCAGCCTGAGGCCGGCGAACTGCCAGCGGGTCGCGGGCGGGAAGAAGTTGCGATAGCTCGCCCGCACATGGCCGGGCGGCGTTGCGCAGGATCCGCCGCGCAGCACCTGCTGCCCCACCATGAACTTGCCGTTGTACTCGCCGACTGCCCCCTCGGCCGCGCGGTAGCCGGGGTAGGGTGCATAGTCGCTTCGGGTCCACTCCCACACGTCGCCGAACATCTGCGCCGGCCTGCCGGGGGCAGCCGCCCGGGTGGCAGCCAGCGGATGCAGCACGCCGCCGTCGGCAAAATTGCCCTCGACCGGCAGGTCTGCGGCTGCCGCTTCCCATTCGGCCTCTGTCGGCAGCCGAGCGTCCGCCCAGCGGGCGAAGGCCTCGGCCTCGTAGAAGCTGATGTGGGTCACGGGGGCGTGCGGGTCCACGGCTGCATCGCCATGCAGTGTGAAGCAGCGCCAGCCGCCATCCACCTGGCGCCAGTAGAGCGGTGCTGCCCATCCCTCGGCGCGGGCGGCTTCCCACCCGGCCGAAAGCCACAACTCTGGCCGCTGGTATCCGCCATCCGCGATGAAGGCGATCCAGTCGCCGTTGGTGACGGGGTGGGTGGCGAGCGCGTAAGGCTCCAGCCAGACCCGGTGGCGCGGGCCCTCGTTGTCGAAGGCGAAGCCGGCCCCGTCGTTTCCGATCTCCACCAGACCCCCCGGATAGCGCACCCAGCTTCGCGGCATTGGCGTGATGGGGGAAAGCGGCCAGCGGCCGGCATAGGCCGGCAGCAGCGGGTTTGCCGACAGCAGATGCTTGAGGTCGGTGAGCATCAGCTCCTGATGCTGCTCCTCGTGGGCGAGGCCGAGGTCGATCAGCGCCATGGCCGCGCTGTCTGGCCCGGCTTCGATCAGCGCTTCCATCTGCTGGTCCACCCACGCCCGCCAGGCAAGCACACGGTCGAGCGAGGGCCTTGTCAGCAGCCCGCGCGCCGGCCGGCTGAACTGCTCCCCGACCCCGTTGTAATAGCTGTTGAACAGCATCCGGAACGTCGGGTCGAACGGCTGGTGACCGTCCGAGCCCTCCAGCAGAAAGGTTTCCCAGAACCAGCTGGTGTGCGCGAGATGCCACTTCACGGGGCTCGCGTCCGGCATGGACTGCGCCTGGCAATCCTCGGCCGACAGCGGCGCTGCGATCGCAAGGCTGGCGGCGCGCACGCGGCGGAACCGCTCAGCCAGCGGGGACTGCCCCGGCGTCGGACTGGGCCCAATGATCGGGGTCGGTGTCATCAAGGGATCTCTCCGGTGCGATGGGCCTTGCGGGAACCGCAGCCTGCATCGAATGCTTCCAAGACTGGCGCATTCCGACCGGCCTGTCCTGCTCAATCTTGCGCTGATGCAGCCGCAGCCTGCCGCCTGCCGGGGGCTGCCAAAGGCGTTGGTTGCAAGCCCTCGCAGCCCCGTCCAATGAGGCTGCCAGAAACCCCAGACGGAGACCGACCCAGATGGCTTTGCGCCAGATCGATCACTTTCTCGCCGGCGCTTCGCCCGTGCAGCCCACCCGTTTCGGCGATGTCCATGATCCGAACAGCGGCGGTGTGCAGGCCCGTGTGCCGCTGGGCGACGCCCAGGTGCTGGAAGCTGCCGTCGCGGCCGCGCGCCAGGCCCAGCCCGGCTGGGCCGCGACCAACCCGCAGCGCCGGGCGCGTGTGATGTTCCAGTTCAAGGCGCTGGTGGAGAAGAACATCGACGAGCTCGCCCGCCTGCTCAGCTCCGAACATGGCAAGGTCGTCGCCGACGCCAGGGGCGACATCCAGCGCGGCCTCGAGGTGATCGAGTTCGCCTGCGGCATCCCCCACGCGCTGAAGGGCGAATACACGCCCGGCGCTGGGCCCGGCATCGACGTCTATTCCATGCGCCTGCCGCTGGGCATCGGTGCGGGGATCACGCCGTTCAACTTCCCCGCGATGATCCCCATGTGGATGTTCGGCGTTGCGATCGCCTGCGGCAACGCCTTCATCCTGAAGCCGTCCGAGCGCGACCCTTCCGTGCCGGTGCGGCTTGCCGAGCTGATGCTGGAAGCCGGCGCACCTGCCGGCATCCTGCAGGTGGTGCACGGCGACAAGGAGATGGTGGACGCCATCCTCGACCATCCCGACATCGCCGCGATCAGCTTCGTGGGCAGTTCCGACATCGCGCAGTACATCTACAGCCGCGGCACCGCCAACGCGAAGCGGGTGCAGGCGATGGGCGGCGCCAAGAACCACGGCGTCGTGATGCCCGATGCCGATCTCGACCAGGTGGTGGCCGACCTTGCCGGCGCCGCCTTCGGAAGCGCGGGCGAGCGCTGCATGGCGCTGCCCGTGGTGGTGCCCGTGGGCGAGAAGACCGCGATTGCCCTGCGCGAGAAGATGGTGACCGCCATGGGCCGCCTGCGGATCGGCATCTCGACCGACCCTGACGCCGATTACGGCCCCGTCGTGAACGCCGCCCACAAGGCCCGTGTGGAAGGCTGGATCCAGAAGGGCGTGGACGAAGGCGCCGAACTGGTGGTCGACGGCCGCGGCTTCAGGCTGCAGGGACACGAAGAGGGCTTCTTCATCGGACCCAGCCTGTTCGACCATGTGAAGCCGACGATGGAGAGCTACAGGGAAGAGATCTTCGGGCCGGTCCTGCAGATCGTGCGGGCCGACAGCTTCGAGGAGGCGCTCGCGCTTGCGAGCAGGCACCAATATGGCAACGGCGTTGCCCTGTTCACCCGCAACGGCCACGCCGCGCGCGAATTCGCGGCGCGCGTGAACGTGGGCATGGTCGGCATCAACGTGCCGATCCCCGTGCCGGTTGCCTACCACACCTTCGGCGGCTGGAAGCGCAGCGCCTTCGGAGACCACAACCAGCACGGCCCCGAAGGCGTGCGCTTCTGGACCAAGGTGAAGACGGTGACGCAGCGCTGGCCCGACGGCACCCCTGATGGCGGCAACGCCTTCGTCATCCCGACGATGGGCTGACCCATATGGCACGCATCGCATTCATCGGGCTCGGCAACATGGGCGGCGGCATGGCTGCCAACCTCGCCGCAAAGGGGCATGACGTCCGCGCCTTCGACCTGTCCGCCGCTGCCCTGGACAAGGCGAAGGCCGCCGGCTGCACACCGGAAGGTTCCGCCGCCGAAGCCGTCTACGGCGCCGACATCGTGGTCAGCATGCTTCCGGCAGGCACCCATGTGGCAGGCCTGTACCGCGACATCGTCTACGGCCATTCCGCACCGGGCACCTTGCTGATCGACTGCTCCACCATCGACGTCGCGACCGCGAAGGCGCTCGGCGCCGAGGCTGCGGCGAAGGGCCTCGTCGCAGTCGACGCACCGGTCTCCGGCGGCATCGTGGCGGCGGCCGCCGGCACGCTCACCTTCATGGTCGGCGGCACGGCGGAAGGGTTCGCGCGCGCGAAGCCGATCCTGGAGGCGATGGGCAAGGCCGTCATCCACGCCGGCGACGCGGGCGCCGGGCAGACCGCCAAGATCTGCAACAACATGCTGCTGGGCGCCGAGATGGTGGCGACCGCCGAGGCCTTCGTGCTGGCGCAGAAGCTGGGGCTCGATCCGCAGCGCTTCTTCGACATCGCGTCGGTCTCCTCGGGGCAGAGTTGGTCGATGACGAGCTATTGCCCGCTCCCCGGAGTTGGCCCCGAGACGCCTGCTGACCGCGGCTACGAGGGCGGCTTCGCGGTCGCGCTGATGCTGAAGGACCTGCGCCTTGCGGCCGAAGCCGCGCAAGGCGCCGGCGCCAGCACGCCCATGGGCAAGCGCGCGCTCGAACTCTACGAGGATTTCGCCGCGAAAGGGCAGGGCGGGCTCGACTTCTCGGCCATCATCAAGGCGCTGGACTAGAAGCGCGGCTTGCGCCGCTCGACGAAGGCGGCGCTGCCTTCCGCGAATTCCGGCCCCAGGAAGGCGTCTGCAAACACCGCGGCGCTATCGGCATCTTCGGCCCCCCGGCCATCGAGCACGCGCCGCACGAAGCCCTTCAACGCCCGGATTGAACCCGGCGCATTGGCAAGGATCGTCGCCACCAGGGCATCGGGGCTTTCTGCGAGCAGCTCCACAAGCCCGATGCGCTGCGCCTCGGCCGCGTCGAGCAGATCGCCCGTGTAGAGGATCCGCCGCGCCTGGCCGGGCCCAACCAGGTCGGTCAGAAGCTTCACGTCGTGCAGCGGATAGACGAGGCCGAGCTTCGCCGGCGTGATCCCCAGCCGTGCCCGCGGGGTCGCAACCCGGATGTCGCAGGCGAGCGCAAGGCCGCAGCCGCCGCCGACGCAATCCCCGTCGATGAACGCGATGGTCGGCAAGGGAAAGCGTGCCAGCTGGTACTGGGTTTCGTTGATCGCCGCCTGGTTGGCGGCCCGCCAGTCGGCATCCTCCTTGCGGGCCAGAAGCTCGCCGATATCGGCGCCGGCGCAGAACAGGCCCGGTGTCGCGGATTCGAGGATCAGCAGGCGCACGTCCGGCAGCGCCAGCGCCTGTTCCAGCAGCCGGGGCAGCAGGGCCCACATGGCTTGCGTGAAGGCGTTGCGCTTGTCCGCCCGGTCGATCCTGAGGCGCGCGATGGGGCCGTCCGCCATGAGGTGCAAGGTCAAGTCCGGGTTCTCCGATCAGGCAGGACCGACCGTCTGGCGCCGGTTCGGCCCGCGTGCAAGGGGCGCACCGATCGCCATGTCCGGAACCGGTCCGTGCAACCAGATCATCGCGGCGGGCGCAGGCGACCGGCATCCGCCGATCCGCCCCCTCGCACCAGCTCGCTGATGAAATGGTCGGGGAAAGAGGATTCGAACCTCCGGCCCCTGCCTCCCGAAGACAGTGCTCTACCAGGCTGAGATATTCCCCGGAACGAGGCGGCGGGATAGTCGCAC
>JAIXYT010000019.1 GCA_027490095.1 Sphingomonadales bacterium
GCCGTCGGCTCGTTGATGATGCGCAGCACTTCAAGGCCGGCGATCTGGCCGGCGTCCTTGGTCGCCTGGCGCTGGGCGTCGTTGAAATAGGCCGGCACCGTGATCACGGCCTGGGTGACGGTCTCGCCGAGATAGGCTTCGGCGGTTTCCTTCATCTTCTGGAGGATGAAGGCGGAGATCTGCGAGGGGCTGTAATCCTTTCCGCCGGCATTGACCCAGGCATCGCCGTTGGCGCCCTTCACGATCTTGTAGGGAACGAGACCCATGTCCTTCTGGGTCATCGGATCGTCGAAGCGGCGGCCGATCAGGCGCTTGACGGCAAAGACCGTGTTTTCCGGGTTGGTGACGGCCTGGCGCTTGGCCGGCTGGCCGACCAGCCGCTCGCCGTCCTTCGCGAAGGCGACCTGCGACGGGGTGGTCCGGGCGCCTTCCGCATTCTCGATCACCTTGGGGGCCGACCCTTCCATCACCGCCACACAGCTGTTGGTGGTGCCAAGGTCGATGCCGATAACCTTCGCCATATCCTGTCCTCTTGCGGTCTTGCGCGCCGGTGTTTTCCGGCGCGTGTCATTTGGAAGTCTGATGGGAGCCTGCGGCGCCCTGTCTCGGTTGGGGATATAGGGGCGAGGAATTCGGCATCAATGGCGTCACGCATGTTTTGTCTGCGTTCACGCTTGCGAAAGGCGAACTGTTGCAGCGCCGCCGCAGCTGCGGCTAGACCGGGGCTGCCTATTGCCGAGGTGAAATCCGATGTCCGTCCCGATGCTCCGTTCCATGCTCGCTGTTGCCCTTCTGCTGGGCGGTGCCCAGCCGGTTGTCGCCCAGTCTGCAAAGCCCGCTGCGCCGCATCTGATGGACGCCTGGGTCCGGCTGCCGGCGGTTACAGGTCGCCCGGCCGGGGGCTATTTCATGGCCCATGGCACCTCTGCGGCCGACGCGCTGATCGGCGTCAGCAGCCCGAAGGCCGAGCGGATCGAGCTGCACAGCATGGCGAACGAGAACGGCGTCATGAAGATGCGCAAGGAAGAGAGCTTCGCGCTTCCGGCCAAGGGCACGCTGACCTTTGCGCCGGGCGGCTCGCACCTGATGATCTTCGGCCTGGCGGCCGATGTGAAGCCGGGCGGGAAGGTGCCGCTGACGTTCCGCTTCAAGTCGGGTGCGACGGTGACGCTGGATGCCGAGGCGCGGGCCGCATCGTCCACCGCGCCCAAGGCTGCCGACGCTGGCCACCAGCACTGAGATCGACGCCTTGCCCGCGCTGGACCGCCGCCCGCTGACCGCGGGCGAGCGGGGGATTGCCGCGCGTGTCTTCGGGCCCGGGCTGGCGCTCGATCCGATCCGGATCAACCGGCTGAAATGGTGGATGTGGCAGCCCGCCTGGGTGACGATGGCGCCCGACGGGCATTTGTGGTTCCACCCCAATGGCGACGTGTGGAGCCGGGACTTCGCGGGCGAACCCGCCCATCTGCGCGGCCATTTCGTGCACGAGCTGACCCATGTCTGGCAGCACCAGAGCGGCATCAACCTGGTGCTGAAGCGCCCGCCGTTCGCGCGCTACCGATACCTGCCGCTGGTGCCGGGCAAGCCCTTTGCGGCCTATGGCCTGGAGCAGCAGGCCGAGATGGTGAAGGACGCCTATCTGCTGGCCGAGGGCCTGCGCCTGAAGGATCGCCCCCCGCTGGAGGCCTATCGCGCGCTGCTGCCGTTTCCGCTGGCCTAGGAGAGTGCGAGCGGCCGTTCGTTGGCCCCGTCGAACATCTTGACGTCGATCGACCAGATGGCGCCTTCGGCGGCCCTGTTGAACTCGGCCATGTGGTCGCTTTCGAAATGCGCCTTGAGCGCGCAGTCGTCGGCCCAGCGCTCCGCGATCGACAGCACGGCTGGCCGGCCGTTCCCGCCCGGGTCCTCGATCGCGAGGCTGTAGGACAGGCAGCCTGTTTCCTCGAAGGTGCGGCGCATCATCGCCTGCAGTGCCGGGCGCAGTTCCTCCACCCGGTCGGGATCGACCTCTGCGCGCCCCATGATGATGATCATTCGGTCTGTCCCTCTGTTCCGGACCTGTCAGGCGGCCGCGCTCTTGGCCTTGGCGACCGTCACCAGCGCCGGGCGCAGCAGCCGGTCCTTCAGCATCCAGCCGGCCTGCAGCTCGGAGACGATGGTGCCGGCCTCGGCATCGGATTCCACCTCGACCATGGCCTGGTGACAGTTGGGGTCGAGCGGCAGGCCGGTGGCGGCGACGCGCCTGATGCCGTGCCGTTCGAAGATGGAGACCAGCTCGCGCTGGGTGGCTTCGAGGCCGTTGCGCAGGTTCTGCAAGGCCTCGTCCGTCGGAAGGGCTTCGAGCGCGCGGGCGAGGTTGTCGGCGACCGACAGCATGTCGCGCGCGAAGCCGGCGGCGGCATATTGCACGGCGTCGGCCTTGTCGCGCTCGAGGCGGCGGCGCGTGTTCTCGGCCTCGGCCGCCATCCGCAGCGCGCGGTCCTTCTCGGCGTCGCGTTCGGCCACAAGGGCCACGATCTCCTCGCGCGCGGCGGCCAGTTGCTCTTCGATCGACATTTCGTCTGCGCCGTTTTCCGGCGTTTCGGCAGTCATGCCATCAACCTCGACAATCTGTTTGCAGTGAAATCCACCATGGGGACGACGCGCGCATAGTTCAACCGGGTGGGGCCGATCACGCCCACCACGCCGATCACGCGCCCGTCGGCGCCACGATAGGGGGCGGCGATCACCGACGAGCCCGAGAGCGCGAACAGCCGGCTTTCGGCGCCGATGAAGATCTTCAGCGCGTCGGATTCGCGGGCCCTGTCGAGCAGGCGGGCGAGTTCGGCCTTTTCCTCGAGTTCTTCCAGGAGGGCGCGGGCCCGTTCGAGATCGGCGTCGTTCAGGAGGTGCGACTGGCCGCGCACGATGAGCACCGGCCCCGCCCCGTCCGACGACCAGGAGGCGAGCCCATTTGCGACGAGGTCGGCGGTCAGCCGGTCGAGTTCGGCGCGGTTGGAGGTGATTTCGGCCTGCAGCCGCTTCACCGCCTCGGCGAGGGTGAGGCCCGAGAGCCGGGCGTTCACATAATTCTGCGCCTGCTCCAGCGCATGGGGCGGCAGCCCCTCGGGCAGCGCGATGATGCGGTTCTCGATTCCGCCGTCGGCGCCCACGAGCACGGCGAGCGCCCGGCCCGGGCCCAGCGGCACCAGGTTCAGTTGCCGGAGCACGGGCTCGCCCTTGGGGCTGGCGACGACGGCTGCGCACTGGGCGAGGCCGGAGAGCACGGACGTGGTGCGCCCCAGCACATCCTCGAGGCTGGCGCCCGACCGGCCCGCCTCGGCCTCGATCGCGGCGACTTCGGCGGCGCTTGGTTCGGCGGCCTGCATCATGCCGTCGACGAAGAGCCTGAGGCCCTGCTCGGTCGGCACCCGGCCGGCCGAGGTGTGCGGCGCTGCCAGCAGGCCGAGTTCCTCGAGGTCCTGCATCACGTTGCGGATGGACGCGGGCGAGAGTTGCAGCCCGCCGATGCGCGAGAGGGTGCGCGAGCCCACCGGCGAGCCGGTGGTGAGATAGCTGTCGACGATCTCGCGGAAGATGCCGCGGGCCCGGTCAGAAAGCTGGGAGACGCTGATTCCGGGCTGATCGTGCATGGGCCTGAATGTAGTGTCATCGACGGCCCCTCTCAACCTGCTTGGCAACGGGAGGCTGGGAGCCTAATCGCCGCGCAGGGCTCCCCTGATCGAAGGACATGAATTCATGCGACCCTCGGGCCGTTCGCCGGACATGATGCGCGAGATCGAGATGCTGCCGGGCTTCAATGCCCATGCCGAGGGCTCGTGCCTGGTGAAGTTCGGCCAGACGCATGTGCTGGTGACGGCGAGCGTGGAGGACCGCGTGCCGCCCTGGATGCGGGGCAAGGGCGAGGGCTGGGTGACGGCCGAATATGGGATGCTGCCGCGCAGCACCCATACCCGGGGCAACCGCGAGGCGGCCAAGGGCAAGCAATCGGGCCGGACGCAGGAAATCCAGCGCCTGATCGGGCGATCCCTGCGCGCCGTCGTGGACCTGCGCGCGCTGGGCGAGCGGCAGATCACGCTGGATTGCGACGTGCTGCAGGCCGACGGCGGCACGCGGACGGCTGCCATTTCGGGCGCCTGGGTGGCGCTGAGGCTGGCGTTGGACAAGATTCACGCCGCCACCCCCTTCGAGGTGGACCCGATGCCGGCGCAGGTCGCGGCCGTGTCGTGCGGGGTCTTTGAAGGGGCGCCGGTGCTCGACCTCGATTATCCGGAGGATTCGGCTGCCCACACCGACGGCAATTTCGTGCTGACCTCGGCCGGTGCGCTGGTCGAGGTGCAGGCGACCGCCGAAGGGGCCGTGTTCGACGAGGAGACGCTGCTCAGGCTGCTGCGGCTGGCGCGCATCGGCACCGATGCGATCTTTGCGAAGCAGCGCGAGGCGACGGGGCGCTGAGGGCATGCAGGCGATCGGCCCCCGGCTGGTGCTTGCCAGCCACAACAAGGGCAAGCTTGTGGAGATTGCGGCGCTGCTGGAGCCGTTCGGGATCGAGGCGGTGCCGGCGTCTGCCTTTGGGCTGGAAGAGCCGGTCGAGACCGAGGACACGTTCGCCGGCAATGCGCTGCTGAAGGCGCGCTTTGCGGCCGAGGGGGCTGGCCTGCCGGCGCTGTCGGACGACAGCGGGATCTGCGTGGATGCGCTGGACGGCGCGCCGGGCGTCTACACCGCCGATTGGGCGGAGACGCCGAACGGGCGGGATTGGCTGCTGGCCATGACCAGGGTCGAGGAGAAGCTGAAGGCGCTTGGGCCGGACGTGTCGCGCAGGGCCGAGTTCGTCTGCACACTGGCGTTGGTGTGGCCCGATGGGCGGAGCGAGACCTTCGAGGGCCGGATGGCGGGCAGCCTCACCTGGCCGCCGCGGGGCGACCGGGGCTTCGGCTATGACCCGGTGTTCGTGCCGGAGGGGTATAGCGAGACCTTTGCCGAGATGGACCCGGCCGAAAAGCATGCGATCAGCCACCGGGCGAAGGCGTTCGCGAAGCTGAAGGCAGCGCTGGGCGGATGAGCGGGGACCTCGCGCTCTACATCCACTGGCCCTTCTGCGTCACGAAGTGCCCCTATTGCGATTTCAATTCCCACGTTCGGGACAGGGTGGATCAGCAGGCCTGGCGGGACGCGCTGCTGGCGGATCTGCGGCATGAGGCGGCGCTGACGCAGGGGCAGCGGCTGGTTTCCATCTTCTTCGGCGGGGGCACGCCGAGCCTGATGCCGCCGGAAACGGCGCAGGCCGTCATCGACGAAGCCCTGCGTCTCTGGCCCTCGGAGCCCGGGCTCGAGATCACGCTGGAGGCCAACCCCTCCTCGGTGGAGGCTGCGCGCTTTGCCGACTTTGCGGCTGCCGGCATCAACCGCGTGTCGCTGGGGCTTCAGGCGCTCGACGATGCCGCGTTGAAGCTGCTGGGGCGCCCGCACGATCTTGCCCAGGGGCTTGCCGCGCTCGATGTCGCGCAGCGCCATTTCGGCCGTGTCAGCTTCGATCTCATCCACAGCCGGCCGGGCCAGACGGTCGCGGCCTGGGAGGCGGAGCTGGCGCGCGCGCTCGGCTTCGGCACCGAGCATCTGTCGGCCTACCAGTTGACGATCGAGGAGGGAACGCGCTTCCACACGCTGGCGCGGAAGGGCCTGCTCGACCTGCCCGGCGAGGAGGAGGCCGCCGACATGTTCGAGCTGACGGGCGAGATGTGCGCGGCCGCCGGCCTGCTGCTCTATGAAATCTCGAACCATGCGCGGCCGGGGGCGGAGAGCCGGCACAACCTGCAGTACTGGACCTATGGCGACTATGCCGGCATCGGCCCCGGCGCCCATGGCCGGCGAGGAGGCCTGGCCACGCTGAGGCTTCGCCGCCCGGAAAGCTGGCTCGAGGCGGTGGCGGCCAAAGGCAATGGCCTTGAGAGCGAGGATGCGATCGCGCCGCAAGCGGCTGCCGAGGAGGCGCTGCTGATGGGTCTGCGTCTCGCACGGGGGATCGACCCGGCCGCCTTCGAGGTTCGCACCGGTCTCCCGCTCGACCGTGTCGCCCCGCAAGCGGCCCGTGCGCGTCTGCAATCCCTGGGCCTTCTGGCGCCGGGCACGTCCCTCAGGGCGACCGAGGCAGGCCGTCTTGTGACTAACCGGCTGATCCTGGAACTTGCGACGGGCTTGAAACAGGGCGCCGGCATGCCAAGTTGAAGGGCTGAAGGAGACGAGGATGATCGGCAAGATCGTGACGGCGCTGGCAGGGCGCACCATTGCGCGAACCGTGGGCGGCGCTGCCGCCGGGCCTGCAGGCGCGCTCATCGGCGCTGCCATCCCGGTCGTGCTTCCCCGTGCTGCCCGGGCGCTCGGCCCAGTCGGCATGGTCGCGGCTGCTGTCGGAGGGCTGCTGTTCTCGCGCTGGCTCGAACGGCGCAACGCGCGCAAGGCCGAAGAAGCCGCCGCCTTGGGCGGGCTGCCGCCGCGCCGACCCGAAGCCGTGCTTGGCAGCCCGACCCCGCCCGATGCGCTGGAGGGCGAACTGCTGCGGGACTGACCTTTTAGGCCGACTGCGTCGGAGACGGCACCGGCCCGCACCGATTTCTTCCGTGACCGCGAATTCCATGCGCGGCACCGGCCACCCACAAGCGTAACCTGCCGTTGGGTAGCCGGGTGGGGGTGCGGGCCGGTGCAGCCCGGACGGGAAGTCTTCCTACAGCTTCGAGACCTCGACCAGCAGCTTGCCGAAATTGCCGCCGGAATAGAGCAGCTTCACCGTCTCGTTGGCCTGTTCGAGGCCGGGGCGGATGTCCTGGCGGGTCTTGATCTTTCCCTCCATCATCCACTGTGCCAGTTGCTGGAAGCTTTCCCCGAAGCGGGGGGCGAAGTCCGTCACGATGAAGCCGCGGATGGTGAGGCGGCGCATCAGGATCAGCGTCCAGCGGCCGGGCTCCTCATGCGCATCTGTGGCGTTGTAGCCCGAGATCATGCCGCACAGCGGGATCCGGCCGAACAGCTTCATCCGGCTGATGACGGCCGACATGATCGGCCCGCCCACCTGCTCGAAATTGATGTCCACGCCGTCCGGCGCCAGCCGGTCGAGCGCGGCCCCCACATCCTGCGCCTTGTAGTCGATCGCGTGGTCGAACCCGAGTTCTTGCGTGACGAAGCGGCACTTTTCGGGCCCGCCGGCGATTCCGATCACCTTGCAGCCCTTGATCTTGCCGATCTGGCCGACGATCTGCCCGACGCCGCCGGCGGCAGCGCCCACCACCAGCGTCTCGCCGGGCTTGGGCTGGCCGATGTCGAGCAGGCCGAAATAGGCCGTCGGCCCCACCACACCGAAGGTGCCGAACGCGGCTGCGATGCTGATCCCCGGCAGTTCCGGGAACAGCGACATGCCCGTGCCGTCCGTCACGATGTGCGAGGCCCATTCGCCGAGACCTGCGGCCAGCGCGCCTTCGGGAAAGGCCGGGTTGCGGCTGGCGACGACACGCCCCACCACGCCGCCGCGCATCGGATCGCCGATTCCGACGGGCGGCATGTACTGCTCCATGTCGGACATCCAGATGCGGTTCGTGGGGTCGAGCGACAGATAGCCCACCTGCACCAGGATCTGGCCGTCGCGGAGCTCGGGGATCGGCTCTTCGCGGAACACCAGGTCCCCGTCTGCAATATCGCCAACCGGTCGTTTCGCCAGCCGCCAGACCTGCCGCATCATCGTCATCCAGCCTTTCCGTCCCCAGTCGACCGCCGGTGTCTGGGCGCTGGACAGGCTGTTGTCCACATACATGATTTGGTAGTAACGGGGTGCAACACCAGACCGAATCCATATTCTGCGCATCAAGGGGTTTCGTTGGTATGCGCTGTGTATCCAGGCTGAAGTTGCCGGCGTTTCGGACCGTGGCACCGGAAGGGGCACGGACCGGGCCCTGCCCGGCACCCGATCCGGCGGCAGCTCTGGAAGACGGCGGGCGCAGGATCGTCGGGGCATCGATTGCCGGCAACGGGGAGGGCAGATGACGGACAGCCGCCAGGGGGCCGGGCCGAAGGACATTCCGGCCATTTCGGCCAGCGACATCTGGTCGTTGACGAACAGCATGGGCGGGCCGGGGCGGGCCATCCAGTCGGCGCGGGCCGCCATTCTGCCCTATGAGCGCCTGTTGCGCTGGATCCCCGAATCCGCGCGACTTTTCGATGTCGGTTGCGGAAGCGGCACGCTGATGGGCCTTGCCCTGAGCCAGGGTCTGATCGCGCATGCAACCGGCGTGGACCGTGCCGCTGCGATCGAAAAGGCGCGGGCGATCCTTGCCGGAGAGCCGGTCGAGCTGCTGGTCGGCGAGGACTTCAACCTGTGGCCGGCGGGCCCTTTCGACTGCGTGACCTGCATCGACGTGCTGCACCATGTTCCGCCGGCGGTCCAGGCGCCGTTCATGGCGGCGATGTGCCAGCGGGTCGGCGCGGGCGGGCGGCTGATCTACAAGGACATGGCCGACAAGCCCTGGCCCTATGCGCTGTTCAACCGCTTCCACGACCTGGTGATGGCGCGGGAACTGATCAACTATTACCCCATCGACCGGGCGCGCGCGGCGATTCTGGATGCCGGCCTGGTGGTCGAGCATGAGGAGCAGTTCAAGCGCGGGCTCTATTGGCACCAGCTGATCGTCGCACGCCGCCCGCTCTCCCAGTAGACGGCAGCAGCTCTGGACGTGCCGGGGCGGGTGGCCGGCCGGCGCCTAGCCGAAGGCGGCGAGATAGGCTTCGATCGCATCCCTGGCAGCAGGTTCGTCCAGCGTGGGCGCATGGCCGACCCGCGGCACCGTGGCGGCCACGACCCCGGGCATCCGGGCGGCCATGCTGGCCTGCGTCCGGGCGGTCAGGATGTCGGAAAGCTCCCCCCGGATCGACAGGATCGGCCGGCCGCGATAGCCGTCGAACGCCGACCACAGGTCCAGCCGGGATTCGCCGTTGGGCAGGTTGAAGGGGGCTGCGATCTCGGGGTCATAGTCCCACACGATCCGCCCCTCGCGCGAGACACGGCACAGCCGCTTGGCATGTGCAAGCCACTGCTCCAGCTTCCAGCCCGGGTAGATGTCGGCCTGGCGCCGCGCGATGTCGCGCGCGGCGGTCAGCCAGGTCGGCCAGTTTCCGCCCCGGCCGACCTGGGCCCGCACCCGGGCGAGGCCCTCTTCCTCCATGGTGGGGCCGAGATCATTGAGCACCAGCCCCGCGATCCGGCTTCGCTGGGTGCCGTCGAGCAGCAGCCCCATCAGGCCGCCAAGCGATGTGCCGATGATGATCACCCGGGCGAGCTGCGCGTGGTCCAGAAGGCGGCCCAGATCCTGGAGATAGGTGAGCGGGACATAGCTCAGCGGATCGCGCGCATAGCCCGAGTCGCCGCGGCCGCGAAGGCTGGGTGTGACGACGCGGAACCGGGGCGACAGCCGTTCCGCCAGGCTTTCGAAATCCCGCGCATTGCGGGTGAGCCCGGGCAGGCACAGAAGGGCCGGCGTCTCGGCGGTGCCCCCCTGGAAATCGCGGTAGTGCAGCCGCACATTGTCGCTCGTCCACAGGTAGTGATCGGTCCAGCGGCTCTCCACCCGGCCCTTCTAGGCGGGGCGTTCCGGATGCGCAATTTGCCGCGCTTTTGACTGTCACTCAGTTTTGTCGCATAGGGACCCAAGGGACTGGGGACGCGAGAGAGGCGCCGACAACAGTGGCCACAAAAGCAAGTGCGGTTGGGACGAATGCAGGACAGGGCAGGGCCGGAGCACGGGCTGCCCGCGCCGAGCCACGGCTGGTGAAGGCCGAGGCGGACAGCAAGTCCCGCCGCTATGATCCTGCCGAAACGCGGGCCCGGGTTCTGGAGGCCGCCTATTTCCTGTTCGGCAGCCGCGGCTATGCCAACACCGGCACGGCGGATATCGCGGCCCAGGCGGATGTCTCCGAAGGCTCCATCTTCTACCATTTCGGCTCGAAGCGGGCGCTTCTTGTCGAACTCGGCAAGCTGCACGGCCAGAAGATGATCGCGGCCATGCAGGGCGACGATGCGCTCGAGGATGTGACCTTCGAGCTCAGCATCAACCGCTGCTTCGACTTCTGCGAAGTCAACAATGTGTGGGAAGAGGTGGTGCAGGATGGCGATTGCGCGCCTGCCCGCAAGAACCTCAAGCAGAATCCCGAAGCGGAGCCCTTCTTCCATGCGGCCAAGGAGATCGTGGTCGAGTGGACCAGGTCGCACATGGATGCCGTGGTTGCAAAGCACGGGTCGCACGGCGTCGACACGGCGATTGCCTCACAGCTGATCTTTGCGCTGGTCGGGGAATCGATGCACCATTATTTCGCGCCGGAGGCCACGCCCGAGGAGCGGGCCCGCATCCGCACCGAGGTGGTGCGCTTCTGCAACGGCGCCGTCGGGCACGGGCGCCCGGCCTGAGGGGTTGATCCCCTGCCCCCGCCGGGCCATCTGCGCCCGGTGACCGACCTTCCCGATTTCCGTGGCAGCCGCGCGATCGAGACGCTTGGCGCCGACTTCTACGATCCCGTGGAACCGGCCCCGTTCCCGAGGCACGTGCTGCGCTATCGCAACCAGGCGGCTGCCGCCGACGTCGGGCTCGATGGGCTGACGGACGCGGCGTGGGTGGATCATTTCGCCCGCTTCAAGGCGCTTCCCGGCAGCCTCGAAGTCCCGCTGGCGCTGCGCTATCACGGCCACCAGTTCCGCACCTACAACCCCGAGCTGGGTGACGGCCGCGGCTTCCTGTTCGCCCAGATGCGCGACCGGGGCGGCCGGCTGATGGATCTGGGCACCAAGGGCTCGGGGCGAACGCCCTGGTCCCGGTTCGGCGACGGGCGGCTCACGCTGAAGGGCGGCATGCGCGAGATCCTGGCGACGGAGATGCTGGAGGCGCTGGGCGTCACCACGTCGCGCACGCTGTCGGTGGTCGAGACGGGCGAGGCGCTGGAGCGCGGGGACGAGCCGTCGCCCACCCGTTCGGCCGTGCTGGTGCGCCTGAGCCACAGCCACATCCGCTATGGCACGTTCCAGCGGCTCGCCGCGCTGGAGCAGCCGGAGAACATCGGCCGGCTGGTCGACTATTGCCTTGCCGAAATCGCCCGCCTGGACCCCGGCCCCGACCCTGTCGCGACCCTGATGGCCTATGCCGTCGACGGTGCCGCGCGGCTGGTCGCCGACTGGCATGTGGCCGGGTTCGTGCACGGCGTGCTCAACACCGACAACATGAACATCTCGGGCGAGAGCTTCGACTATGGCCCGTGGCGGTTCCTGCCGCACTGGGAGTCCGGCTTCACGGCGGCCTATTTCGACCATTTCGGCCTGTATGCCTTCGGCCGGCAGGCGGAGGCCCTGCAGTGGAACCTGGTCGAGCTTGCCAAGGCCTTGCGCACCATCGCGCCGACGGAAAGCCTTGTCCCGGCGCTGAAGGCGTGGCCGCATCTGGTCGGCGAGGCCGTCCGTGGGCAGGCCCTGTGGCGCCTCGGCCTCAAGCGGGGACCGGCCGAGGCGGAGGAAGCGCTCGTTCGGGCGCTGGAGGTGGGCCTTGGCGAGAGCCGCGCGCAGCCCGATCGCGCCTGGTACGAATTTCGCGGGGGACGCCGCCCGGCCGACATCCATCCGGCCTTTGGCCCCTTTGCCGACCAGCTGGCCGGCTTCGAGCCGGTCGACGGCGCGCTCGACCATCCCTACTGGTCCGATGGCGCGCCCTGCACGATGCTGATCGACGAGGTGGAGGATATCTGGCGCCCGATTGCGGAGGCTGACGACTGGGCGCCGCTCGACGCGAAGATCGCCGCCATCCGCCGCATGGGCGAGGCGCACGGGCCGGCGCCCGCTGACGCTCAGCGTAGAGTGTGATAGGCGCCCGCTGACGCTCAGCGCAGAATTGGATTGGCGCCCGCTTACGCTCAGCGCCGCGCGAAATAGTCGACGGCCGCGTCCGCCAATCCGTTCGCGATCGCCCGCTGCCCGCGCGACGAGAAGAGGTAGCGGGCGTCCTCCTCGTTCGACAGGAAGCCGGTTTCGAGGAGGACTGCGGCAACGCCAAGGTTCCGGAGCACCTGGAAGTTCGCAAAGCGGTGGAACTGGGTGCGGAACATCACCCCTTCGGGTTCCATCCGGGTCTGCAGCAGCTGCGCGAAATCCGCGCTGGCGTTCATGCTGTCGCGCATGCCGAGATCGACGAGGATCGAGGCGACTTCGCGGTCCTCGCCCGACAGGTCGACACCGGCAATGAGGTCGGCGCGGTTTTCCTTGGCCGCCACGCGTGCCGCCTCGCGGTCCGACGCGGTTTCGGACAGGGTGTAGACCGAAGCGCCGCGCGCCTGCAGGTTGGGCGCACTGTCGGCATGGATGGAAATGAACAGGTCGGCACGCCATTGCCGGGCAAGCCGCACCCGGTTGCCGAGCGTCACGAAGCGGTCGTCCTCGCGCGTGAGCCGCACCTCGACCGGCACGCCCTTCTCGCGCGCGCGCTTCTCGATTGCGGTGCGCGCAAGCCGGGCGATCGCCAGCGTCACGTCCTTTTCGACCCCCCCTGCTGCGGCTGGCGCGCCCGGGTCATGGCCGCCGTGCCCGGCGTCGATCACGATGATCGCCTTGCGGGCGCTGCGGGCAGCGCGCGGGGCGGTTTCCTGGGGCGTGCGCGGCAGCTTCGCCTGGGGCACGGTCGCGGCGCCCGGCGGCGGCACGCGCGGGTCGAGCCGCTCCTCGATCCGCTGCTCGGCCTGCGGCTGGGCGCCGGGCGTGAGCTCGCGCTGGGCTTCGGCAAGGGCTGCTTCCACGGCGTCCAGCCGCGCTGCGCTGTCGGCGGCAAGGTCCGGCGGGGCGTTCGGCCCTGCAGGCACTGCGCGCGGGGCTTCCTGCAGCCAGCCCGCAACGGCAGTCCGCCCGCGCGAGACCTGGCGCCGGAACTCGGCCTCCGGCATCGGGCGGAACCTGAGCTCGAGCACCTGCCCCCGGTCCTGGAAGGCCTGCACCAGCTGCATCGGCCGCCCGAGGTCCACGACCAGGCGCACGGTCTCGGCATCGAACTGCGACACGCGGGCCGAGCGGATGTCGCCCCCGCCCGCCACCTCCCGCCGGACACTCGAGGCGCCCGTGAGGTCGACGGCCCAGCGCATGGGATCGGCCAGTGCGAAGGCGCGCGGCGGCGTGGGCAGTGGTTCGGACAGGGCGAGCCGCACGGTTGCGCCTTCGGCCGTGGGGATCACGCGGATCACGCCGGCGACTGCGGTTGCGAGCGCCGGGGTCGCGACCAGCAGTGCGACCGGCAGAAGGAACAGGGCAAGGATCAGGCGGCGCATGGCGTGCGGCCTTGTGGCAGGCGGGCGCGCGCATGGGAATCCCCTTCCGGGCCTCAGGCAGGGCTGCGGCGCCCGTCTTCGTCGTAGCGGGCCGACGCCGGGGCCTCGACCTCGGGCGGTTCGCCCCGTCCGCCGACCCTGAGCACGAAGGCGAGGATGGTCGCGACCGCGGCATAGAGATCCGGCCGGACGAGGCCGCCCACGCGCCCGGTGAAGTAGATCGCCCGCGCAACCGACGGGTAGGAGAGGACCGGCGTTCCGGCTTCGGCCGCAAGCTCGCGGATCACATCGGCCACCAGCCCGCGGCCGCGCGCCACGATCAACGGCGCGACATCGCTTTCGGGCCGGTAGCGCAGGGCGACGGCGAAGTGGGTCGGGTTGGTCAGCACCACGGTCGCGTCCGCCATCGCCGTGCGGCTGCTGCGCTTCAGCGCGTCGCGGGCCGCCCGCCTGATCGCTGCGCGCACTTCGGGCGAGCCTTCCTGCTGCTTGTACTCCTCCTTCACATCTTCCTTCGTCATCCTGAGCCGCTTCAGCCAGCGGATGATCTGCACCGGCAGGTCGGCCGCCGCGATGAGCACGAGGCCGGCGCTGAGCCAGAGCAGCAGGTCGAGCGCGATTGCCGCCGCAGTCCGGCCGGCGGCATCGAGGGGCAGGGCCGACAGCCCGGCGATGCGCGGCAGGCTGCGGGCGAACAGCAGCCAGGTGAGGCCCAGCAGAAGGGCCGCCTTGGCGAGCGCCTTCACCAGCTCTATGAGGCCCTGCCCGCCGAACAGGCGCTTGAGGCCCGCCAGCGGATTCAGCCGTTCGGCCCTGGGCATCAGCAGGCCGGGCGTGAAGCCGAGCCCACCGGTTGCCCCCTGGCCCAGCACGGCCGCGGCGAGGACGAGCCCGCCGAGCAGCGCGAGCGGGGGCCCGAGTGCCTGCAGGAGCCCGACTGCGCGTTCGACCGGCTGGAAGCCCGTCACATCGCCGGGCCCCAGTGTCAGCCCGGAGTCGAGCGTTCGGGCCAGCTGCGCGGCGAGATCATCGCCCCAGCCCCACAGCCACAGCACGCCGGCAAGGCCCGCCATGGCGGTCGCCAGTTCGCGGGAGGCGAGCCGGTCCCCCTTTTCGCGCGCCTGTTCCTTCCGGCGCGGGGTCGCGGCCTCGGTGCGTTCGTCGGCAGGTTTTTCCTCAGCCAAGCAGCACCTCGGCCAGCTGGTCCTGCATGCCCGCAAGGCCGCCCGACAGCGTGTCCGCCAGAGCCGGCAGGCCCAGCGGAAGGCCGATCAGCCCCAGCAGCAGGAGAAGGGGAAAGCCGACGGAGAACAGGTTCAGCTGGGGCGCCGAGCGGGCGGTCACCCCGATCGCAAGGTTGGCAAGCAGCAGGCCCATTCCGATCGGCAGGGCCGCCATCATGCCTGTCGCGATCGCATAACCCCCCCAGCCGACGATTGCCGACAGCCGCTCGGGTTCGAACAGGGCGCCCGCCGTTGGCATTGCGGCATAGCTGCGCACCACGATGTCGATCAGCAGCAGGTGGCCCCCGCTGGTGAGGAACAGCATCCAGGCAAGCAGCGCGAGGAGCGCCGACAGGACAGGCGCCTGCGGCATCGAGGGGTCGATGGTGGTTGCAAACCCCAGCCCCATCGCCTGTGCCAGCCAATCGCCCGCGACCAGCGCCGCGGCGAAGGCCGCCTGGATCGCAAGGGCGACCACAAGCCCGATCAGAAGTTCGCCGGCAATTGCGGCGAGGCCGGGAAGCCCCAGCAGGTCGGCTGGCACCCGGGGCGGTGTGGCGGCGCCCAGCGCGAGGAAGCCGGTGGCGCCAGCGAGCCCGATGCGCACCCGGACAGGCAGCAGCTGCCCGCCCAGCGTCGGCAGCAGAGCAAGCGCCGCCCCGGTGCGAAGCGAGGCGAACAGCAGCTCAAGCAGGAAGCGTTCCGGCTGCAGCTGGACTGCCGGTTCCATCGCCGTCAGCGCGCCATCAGGGGGATGGCGGCCGCCGCCTCGCGGAAGAAATCGACCAGCAGCCCGCCCGTGATTCCGCCGAACAGCACCAGCGCCAGGAACACGCCCACCAGCTTGGGGACGAAGCTGAGCGTTGCTTCCTGGATGGAGGTGGCCGCCTGCAGCAGGCCGACCACCAGCCCGATGATGAGGGCCGGGACGAGGGCCGGGAGCGATGCCAGCACCAGCACCCAGACGGCGCGCGCAGCGGTGTCGTAGAGGAGCCCGTCGCCCATCATCCGGCCGAAAAGCTGCGCGCGAGCGACGCCGTCACCAGGGCCCAGCCGTCGACCGCCACGAACAGCATCAGCTTGAAGGGCAGGGCGATCATCACGGGCGACACCATCATCATGCCGAGCGCCATCAGCACGCTTGCCACCACCAGGTCGATCACGAGGAAGGGCAGGAAGAGGAGGATTCCGATCTGGAAGGCGGTCTTCAGCTCGGACGTGGCAAAGGCGGGCAGGAGGATGCGCATCGGCACCTCGGCCTCGCTGGCGAAGGGCTTCGCGCCGGCAAGATCGGCGAACAGCTTCAGGTCCGACGTGCGGGTGTGCTGCATCATGAAGCCGTGCAGGATCTCGCCGGCCTTCAGGATCGCCCGTTCGGCCGGCATCTGGTTCGCGACGAAGGGCTGCAGCGCCTGGGCGTCGATCTGGGCAAGCCAAGGCTGCATCACGAAGAAGGTGAGGAACAGCGCAAGCCCGATCAGCAACTGGTTGGGGGGCGCCTGCTGCAGCCCGATCGCCTGCCTGAGGATCGCCAGCACGATCACGATGCGCACGAAGGCCGTCATCATCAGCAGCACCGACGGCAGCAGGGTGAGCAGGGTCATCAACAGGAGGACCTGCAGGGACAGCGAGAAGGCGGTCCCGGTTTCGCCCCCGGCGAGCGCGATCAGGCCACCCAGCGCAGAGGGCTGGGCAGGCGCGGAGGGCTGGGCCGGCGGGGGGGCTGGGTTTGCCTGTGCCAGCGCCGGATCGGACACGGCGAGGAGGGCGACCCATCCGGCGAGGAAGAGCAGCCAGTGCGCAAGGGCCCGTGCTCCCGCGCCCCGACGACGTGATACGGCCTTCATGGCACATCCTTCGGGTCTGGTGCCGCGACCGGGTCGCGCGCCGGCATCAGCAGGCTGATCGTCTGCCCGGCAACCCCCAGGAGATGGACGCGGCCGTCGAACCGCACCACCGCGAGACGGGTCATGGGCGAGATGGCGCGGACGTCCAGCACCTCGAGCGGCGGCGCGCCCTCCTCGTGCCGGATCGGCATGCGCAGCCAGGGGTTCGTCAGCCGGCCGCGTTTCAGCGCCCAGAGACTTGCCGCCGCAAGCACGCACACCAGGGGCAGCACCACCGCCAGCCGCGCCACGAACTCGCCGAGCATCAGCCTGCTCCCCGTTCGGCCGA
>JAIXYT010000024.1 GCA_027490095.1 Sphingomonadales bacterium
ATGGGGCATATCCAGCTGAGCCGCCTTGCCGACCTGGTGGTGGTGTGCCCGGCGACGGCGGACCTGATGGCGCGGGCTTCGGCGGGGGTTGCCGATGACCTGGCGACGACGCTGCTGCTGGCGACCGACAAGCCGGTCCTGATGGCGCCGGCGATGAATGTGCGGATGTGGGGGCATGCGGCGACGGTTGCGAACGTGGCGACGTTGCGGGCGCGTGGGGTGACGGTGCTGGAGCCCGACGTGGGGGCGATGGCGTGCGGTGAGTTCGGGCCGGGGCGGTTGCCGGAGGTGCCGGCCATATTGGCGGCGATCGAGGGCGTCTTCGGCGAAGGGCCGCTGAAAGGGCGGCATGTGTTGGTGACGGCGGGGCCGACGCACGAGCCGATCGACCCGGTGCGCTATATCGCCAACCGGTCGTCGGGGAAGCAGGGGTTTGCGATTGCTGCGGCTTTGGCCGGTTTGGGCGCGCGGGTGACGCTGGTGGCGGGGCCGGTGACGCTGGCGACGCCTGCGGGCGTGACGCGGGTGGACGTGGAGACGGCGCGCGAGATGGCGGCGGCTGTGGAGGCGGCGCTTCCGGCGGATGCGGCGGTGATGGTGGCAGCCGTTGCCGACTGGCGGGTGGAGGCTGCGCACTCGAAGATCAAGAAGGGGGCTGGCGGGCCGCCCGCGTTGGGTCTGACCGAGAATCCGGACATATTGGCGGGGCTGAGCCGCCACGCGCAGCGGCCGAAGCTGGTGGTCGGGTTTGCGGCCGAGACCGACGATGTGATCGCGCATGCGCAGGCCAAGCTGACGAAGAAGGGCTGCGACCTGATCGTTGCCAACGACGTGTCGGGCGACGTGATGGGGGGCGAGCGGAACCTGGTTCACCTGGTGCGCGCGGGCGGGGGGGACGCTGTGCCCGAGAGCCGCAGGGATGTGGTTGCGCGGATGCTGGCGGAGCGGATTGCGGGGCTTTTGAATGGCTGAAGTGCGGGTGGTTCGGATGGCCCATGCGCAAGGGCTGGAGCTGCCGGCCTATGCGACGGATGGGGCGGCCGGGATGGACGTGCTGGCGGCTGTGGACGCTGATCTGGTTCTGTTGCCGGGCGCGCGGGCGGCTGTGCCGACGGGGCTGATGATGGCGGTGCCGGCGGGGCATGAGATGCAGGTGCGTGCGCGGTCCGGCCTGGCGCTGAAGGAGGGTTTGGCGGTGCTGAACGCGCCGGGGACCATCGACAGCGATTACCGGGGCGAGGTGAAGATCATCCTGGCGAACCTGGGCGACAGGAGCTTCACGATCACGCGGGGGATGCGGATCGCGCAGCTGGTGCTGGCGCCCTATGTGCGCGGGCGTTGGGCCGAGGTGGAGAGCCTGGACGCGACGGCGCGGGGTGAGGGCGGGTTCGGTTCGACCGGTCGGCACTGATGCTGTCTGACGAAGAACTCGACCGCTACCAGCGGCATATCGTGCTGAAGGAGGTGGGTGGTGGGGGCCAGGCGAAGCTGAAGGCGGCGAGCGTGGCCGTGATCGGCGCCGGGGGGCTGGGGAGCCCCTGTTTGCAGTATCTGGCGGCGGCTGGCGTGGGGCAGATCACCATCATCGACGATGATGTGGTGTCCTTGAGCAACCTGCAGCGGCAGCTGCTGTTTTCGAGTGCTGACGTGGGGCGGCCCAAGGTGGAGGCGGCTGCCGAGCGGCTTCAGGCCTTGAACCCGCATGTGGTGGTGGAGGCTTTGCAGGTGCGGCTGACGGCGGAGACGGCGCAGAGCTTGCTGAGCCAGCATGATGTTGTGGCGGACGGGTGCGACAATTTCCGGACGCGCGCTGCGGTGAACCGGGCCTGTGTGGCGCTGGGCATCCCGCTGGTGTCGGCGGCGATCGGGCCGTTCGAGGGGCAGCTGGGGGTGTTTGCGGGGCATTTGCCGGATGCGCCTTGCTATGCCTGTTATGCCGGGGTGCCCGAGGATGTGCCGGGGACGAGCTGTGCCGATGTGGGCGTGCTGGGGGCGGTTGCGGGCCTTGTGGGCGCGGCGCAGGCGCTGGAGGTGCTGCGGCTGATCACCGGGTTCGGGGAGAGCCGCGTGGGGCGCTTGTGGTTGTATGAGGGGTTGGGGGTCGAGGCGCGCAGCATCCGCGTGCGGAAGGATCCGGCGTGCCCGGTCTGCTGCTGATCGTTTCGGAAGCCGAGGGCGAGCGCTTTGCCGCCGCCATCGAGCTGGCGGCGGCGTCTGCTGCGCTGGACCGGGGGGTGGCGGTGCTGCTGCGGGGGCCGGCGGTTAAGGCGCTGGGGCGCGCGAATGTCGCCAAGGCCTTCGACATGCTGTTCGAGCTGGGGGTGGATGTGGGGATCTGCCAGACGGCGATGGCAGCGCATGGGCTGACGGCGGCGGACCTGCCGCCGGGCGTGGAGGCGCACGGGATGGTGGCCTTTCTTGCCGGCCGGGCTGGGTGGCAGGTGGCGATCGTCTAGGCTGGGAGGGCGCGGCGTCTCCGCAGGGTCATGCCGGCAAGGCCGAAGCCGGCGATCATCAGTGCCCAGGTTGCAGGCTCCGGCACGACGGGCGTTCCGCCGGATCCGCCGGCTGCAGGGGCAAAGGTTGCAAAGGTTCCGGTTGCGGCCGTGTTTGCGGTGTTGGCGACATCGAAGAAGGCGGTGCGGGCGTAGTTGGTGGCCTGCGTGTCGAGGAACATGAACTTGCTGCTCTGCCCGCCTGCGAGCCCGCCGTCGAAGATGAAGTTGATGTTGCCGACCGCGTTGAACACGAAGGCAAGCGAGGGGCCGATATCGCCGAGCCCATCGGTCCGGTAGTTGGCATTCAGGCCGACGACAGGTGCGAAGTTGCCCACCCTGAGCGCGCCGACCGCGCTTGGGGTGGTGCCGGAATAGCCGGTGCCGAAGATCCGCCAATAGAAATCATAGGTGCCGTCGTTCGACAGGATCACCCGGGACTGGACGTTCCCGCCGAAAATCCCGTTGCCGGTGAAAAAGCTGAACGCGACCGATTCATCTTCGACGATCAGGCCTCCCAGTTGCGGTTCCGCGGCAACGCTGGTGCCCGGCAGGTTGTTGAGCCCGGGGACGAGTGCGACGGCATTTGCAGCGGCCGGCACAAGCGCCAGCGCGGCTGCGACGACAAGACGGTTGCCCATAAACTTCTCCTTCGAAGACGGTGTCGAACGTCTGGAGCGGTGCACCCCTGCCGGCTCCTGAAGGCAGTTTTCCTGCTGTGGGCGGAACGATAGCATCCGACCACATTGGGGTCGACTGATTCGGCCGGACTAGTCCGTGACCTGGCTGCTGCGCAGGAGAGGGTTTTTCCAGGCGTAGGCGGCGAGGATGAGGAGGCCGAGCGCGCTGAGCCAGTAGGGGAGGTGGGGCTCGAGCTCGTAGAGGCCGATGCCGATGGCGGGCGCGAGGATGAAGCAGGCGCCGTTGACCGCAGTGACGGCGCCGGCGACGCCGCCCTGTTCGGCGCGGGAGACGGCGAGCGAGGAGCCGGCGGTGAAGCCGGGGCGGGCGAAGCCGAAGCCGGCCGACGCAAGGGCGAAGGCGAGCACCATGGCGTGGAAATCGGGGGCGAGCGCGATGCCTGCCGTGCCGACGGCGGCGAGCAGCGTGCCCCAGCGCATGAGCTGGGATGGGCTGAGGTTGAGAAGGCGGATGATGCCCCACTGGGCAAGCAGGGTGGCGCCGGCGCCGGCCATGAAGGCGATGGAGATGAGGCCGGTGGCGGCGGTGCCCGAAAGGCCCATGGTGGGGGCCTGCTGATCGATGATGAAGAAGCCGATGGCCTGGCCGGTGGCGGCCTGGAGGGAGCCGGCTGCGAATCCGAAGATCATGAAGGGTTTGATGCGGGGGTCGCGGACCTTCATGCGCTCGCGCGTGCCGGTGGCGGTGGTTTCCTCGGCGGCCATTGCGGTGGCGCCGGTGGGCATTCCGCCGATGGAGGGCATGGAGGCCTCTGCCCCGCGCCCGGCCTGCGCGCCGTTCGGGGTGTCGTCGGGGAGGCCCCACTGGAGGGCGATGACGAGGGCGAGCGCGATGAGCGCGAAGGCGAACATGGGGCCGGCGAGGCCGACGAGCGGCAGGATGAAGATGGGGGCGATGGCCGGACCCAGGATGGTGCCGAGGCCGAAGGCCGACGCGAGGATGGCGAGTGCGCCTGTGCGTTCGGCGGGCGTGGTGCGGCCGGCGACATAGGCCTGGGCGGCCGGGTTGGCGGCCGAGCCGAAGATGCCGAATAGGCCGCGCGCGATGGTGAAGAGGCCGAAGGTGACGAGCGGGGCGATGAGGCCCTTGAGGCCTGCGAGGATGACGGTGGCACACAGCAGCATGGAGATGCCGAAGCCGGCCACGCCGAGCTGCATCAGCCGGCGGCGGCCGTGTTGATCGGAGCGGCGGGCCCAGAAGGGGGCGCTGAAGGTCCAGAACAGGGCGGAGAGCGAGAAGATGACGGCGATCGCCATGTCGGGGATCTGGATCTCGCGGCCGATGACCGGGAGGACGGACTGGAGCGCGGTGTTGCCGGCGGCCGTGACGAGCAGGGCGGCGAAGACGAGCGCGAAGTGGGTTCGGGGAAGCGAGGGGGTGGGGGCGGACACCTGTCTCTGCTAGGACGGGATTCGCGGAAATGCACCCCCTGACCGGAGCATGATCGATGTACAGGCTGCACTATTGGCCGACGCCCAACGGGCACAAGGTGACTCTGCTGCTGGAGGAGCTGGGGCTGCCCTATAGAATCGTGCCGGTGAACATCCGGCTGGGGGATCAGTTCAAGCCGGAGTTCCTGAAGATTGCGCCGAACAACCGGATGCCGGCCCTGGAGGACGAGGGCGACGGGGTGCACCTGTTCGAGAGTGGTGCGATCCTGCTGTACCTGGCGGACAAGCATGGGGCCTTCATTCCGTCGGCTAGCCATGGGCAGGGGCGGGCCGAGGTGCTGCAGTGGCTGTTCTGGCAGATGGCGGGGCTGGGGCCGATGATGGGGCAGGCGAGCCATTTCCGGAACTATGCGCCGGAGAAGGTGCCCTATGCGATCGAGCGCTACACGAATGAGTCGATGCGGCTGCTGGCGGTGATGGACAAGCGGCTGGCGGACCGGGCGTTCCTGGCGGGCGCGGATTATTCTATTGCGGACATGGCCTGTTATCCCTGGGCGATGCTGGGCGCGCGGCTGCTGGCGGGTGACACGCCGATGCCGAATGTGGAGCGCTGGGTGCAGGCGATTGCCGAGCGGCCTGCGACGGGGCGGGCCTATGCGGTTGCGGAGCGGCCCGAGGTGCAGAATGTGGAGATGACTGACGAGCAGAAGACGGCGCTGTTCCAGCAGGGGGCGGGGACGGTGCGGCGTTAGGCGCAGGCAGGGGGGACGACGATGGTGACCTTGACACGACGGCAGTTCGCGGCGGCTTCGGCGGGGCTTGCACTGGTGCCTTCGGGGCTTATGGCCCGGGATGCCCTGGACCTGGTGATCAGCGGCGGACGGGTGATGGACCCGGAAAGCGGGTTCGACCGTGTTGCCAATGTGGGCGTGCGGGGCGGCAAGGTGGTTGCGATCACGGCGGAGCCGCTGTCGGGTGGCAAGCGCATCGATGCGCGCGGGCTGGTGGTGGCGCCGGGGTTCATCGACCTGCACGCGCATGGCCAGTCGCTGCAGGACAGCGACCTGCAGGCGCGGGATGGGGTGACGACCTCGCTGGAGCTGGAGGCCGGGGTCTATCCGGTGGCGGATTTTCTGGCCGTGCGGGCGGGCCAGGCGCGGATCAACTATGGCGCCAGTTCGGGGCAGCGGTCGGTGCGGATCTTCATGGCGACCGGGCTGGGGACGCCGACCTTTGCGTCGCTGACCCCCGAGGTGATGCGGCGGGAGCAGGACTGGGCCTATGCGCGGTTCGACGCGGCCCAGATCGAACGGATGACGGCGATCGTGCGAAAGGAGATCGCCGATGGTGCGCTGGGTATCGGCCTGATGAGCGAATATCTGCCCGGCGCCAGCCGGGCGGAATCCATGGCGCTGTTCGGGGTTGCGGCGGCCACGAAGGGCCCGATCTTCTGCCATGTCCGGCGCTCGGTCACGGCGGCCGGGGACGGGCCCGTGGGGCCGATGGAGGAGGTGATCGCCATGGCGGCGGCGACCGGCGGGCCGCTGCACATCTGCCACATCGGCAGCAAGTCGCTGGGTGCCATCGACCAGAACCTGGCATTGATCCATGGTGCGCGGGCGCAGGGGCTGGATGTCACCACCGAGGTCTATCCCTATACCGCCGGCAGCACGCTGATCGGCAGCGCGCTGTTCGACAAGGGCTGGCAGGAGCGGCAGGGCGGCGATTACGGCGACCTGGAATGGCCGCCGACGGGCGAGCGGCTGACCGAGGCGACGTTCGACAAATACCGCCGCGAATACCCCAATGCCGCCGTCATCCTGCACACCATTCCGCAGCGCACGGTGGATATCGCCATGGCCGATCCGATCGTGATGGTGGCGTCGGACGCGATGCCGTTCATCAAGGGCAAGGGCCATCCGCGCGGCGCCGGCACCTTTGCCCGCGTGCTTGGAACTTATGTGCGCGAGCGCCAGGTGCTGGGGCTGATGGAGGCGGTGAAGAAGATGACGCTGATGCCGGCGCAGCGGCTGGAGGTGATCGCGCCAGACATGCGGAACAAGGGGCGGGTGAAGGTGGGGGCGGATGCCGACCTGACGCTGTTCGATCCCGAGACCGTGATCGACCGGGCGACCTTTGCCGAACCGACCAATGCGTCGGTCGGCATTTCCCATGTGCTGGTGGGTGGGGTGCCAGTGGTGGAGCGGGGGGCGATCGTTGCCGGAGCGCTGCCGGGCAAGGCGGTGCGGGCCAGCGGCTGACGCTCAGCGCCAGGCGCGCTCGTCGTGGAGGGCGAGGTTCCTGAGGGCCTGCGGGTCGGTGACCTCGCCGTGCCTGTCTGCGGCGTTTGATGGGCAAGCGGCTGGCGGACCGGGCGTCTGCGGAGCATAATCAGGTTGGGCGAAGGCGGCGACGGGCCAAAGCAGGAGAGCAACGCCTAGGCCGATTGCAACCGCAAGGGTGGTCGACGGTGGGCCCTTCTGCGCGATCGTTGGGGCGAGTGGTGTGTCTGATGGGGTGGGGGCAGTTGCTGCGGCGGGGTCGGTTGCACGACGCAGGGCGCGCAGGCCGGCGGCAAGCAGCCATAGGATCGGGACGATGATGATGTATTCGGCTGATGCCTTGAGCCGGCCGAACAGGGTTGGCGCTATGATCCCCGGGGCTGCCTGTTCAGCACCATGGAAGATCACTTTCGCGTTTATGGCTTTGCCACGCGCCACGACACGGACGCCCGGTTCCTCATCGAACATCAGGAAGCCGATCATGGTTGCGGGGACAGGCTCGGCTTCCCCTGACTGAGGATCCCTGGCGATGAATTCGATCGTGTCGCCGGTTTCAACGATATGCTCGATGTCGGTTCGACCGCCACCTGTAATGCTCGCTGGCATCTCCACACTGATCCGAGCAGAACGCAGGATTGGCGGAGACAGTTTGCCCTCGATCATGCCGCCGCCGACGCGAAGGGTTCCGGAGAACGGAAGTACGAGGAACCGTCCCTTCGGCAGTTCGGGTGCCTTGGGGCTGCTCGCGGAAGCTGGGTTCGACAATCCCGCGATTGTTCCCGTGATGGACGGGACGGACAGCAGGATCCGCGATGGCGTTGGGATGTCTCCTGCTTCGGTGCAGTCAAGCGTGGCAGCGGGCGCGTCGCCGGGCTGTTCAATCAGGATGTCGACCCGGCCGTCTGGATTCCGAGCAACCGTGGCAGAGCTTCCTTCGCTGACGCGCAGGGGGGCGCCGGCGCATTCTGGTATCGGTCGGGTCATCCAGTCGGACGGCCATGGCAATGTGCTGCCCTGGGGAAATTCGACTTCGACCAGGTCCGTCCGGGCATCGATCCGAAATATGGCCGGGTCTACGCGGAGGATCTGTACGGCCAGGAACGGGATTGCCAGCACGGCCGACAATGCGGCGAGGTAATCGAACCGCCGCCAGAATTTCGCGTAGGTTGTGGGCTTTATGGGGTGCAAGGGGCACGCACGATGAAGGAGTTGCCGGTTGGGAAGCGGCCCGACCCGGTTTCCGCGTTGATCGTGACCAGGAGATCTGTGCCGCACCGGTCGACCGGCACGGGCACGGTGCAAGCATGGGTGTAGGTGACGTATCCACGGACAAGGCTATTGCCGGCGGTGTTCATGCGTTGGCACGCCGTAGGCTGTCGAACGGTCGGGAGTTCAGCTTCAAGAATTGATGTTGGATCTCCGCCCTTGATAAGGAGCGTGAGCGAGGGTGGCTTCTGTTGTTTCTGGCCGAGAGAAACCGGAATATATGTGCGCCCTCCGGTGCAACGAGATCTTCGAGACACTCTAGCTACGACCACGAATTCCTTTGCTCGCCAGGGCGATGACTTCGCACTGTTGCGGATTCGGCTTGCCAACTTTTTGGGTATGGGGTCGTAATCGAGGCGGATAAGGCGCGCGTAGGCTTGTCCGAGGGGAAGATCGACAGTGCCCCTTGCATATTCCTGGCCATCCACCGAGCGGATGTCGATGCAGATCGAGCGATCATCAGGCCTGAGGCCGCTTACCCACAATGTTGGAAGCTTGACCAGCTTTGCTTCGGGCGCGCTGAGAATCAGGCCGGACAGACCCACCCGGTCGGGTTCATCCATTATCGAGGCAGCTAAACTTCTCATGGACGTATAATCATTTGAGCCTAAAGGATCTCCCTCCAGGTATGTTTCTGCGATGGTGTTGTTCGTTCGCTCGACCAGCTTCAGTTTCAGGACTTCGGTGATGGGCTGCGGTTCGGGTTGCGGCTGGGCGGCTGCTTCGAGGGCGTGCACAGGCCCTAATGCCAAAGCAATGCATAAGGCGAACCGCCGGATCATGCCCCCTCCTTCGTTCAGCCACGGTTGCAAAAGGGATGGGGTGTGGTCAAGCGGTGGCAGGCGCGCGCACAAATGGTCAGCGCCAGGCGCGCTCGTCGTGGAGGGCGAGGGTTCTGAGGGCCTGCGTGTCGGTGACCTCGATGCGGCGGTAGCTGCGGGTGATGATCCCACGGGTTTCGAGGGTGGTGAGGACCTTGTTGAGGGTCTGGCGGGAGAGGCCGCACATGGTGGCGAGGTCGGCCTGGGCGATGTCGATGCCGGCGTGGCGATCCGTGCCGTGGACGCCCATCAGGGTGAGCAGGCGCTGGGCGACGCGGATCTCGCTGTCGGGCTGGATGAGGTTGGCGATGACGGTGACGGCCTCGGCGAGGGCTTCGGCGGTGTTTATCGCGAAGTGGCGGCAGTTTTCGGCCGTCTCGATCATCGTCTCGAACTCGGCCTGGGGGAGGTGGAGGACGTGGAGGGTGGAGCCGGCGGTCATCGAGACCCAGCGGGGCGTGCGCATGAAGGCGGTGGCGTCGCCGACCCACTGGCCGATGGCGGCGATGCTGCCGATGCTTTCGGCGGGCGGCAGCTGGACGCGCATCTGGCCGGCGACGACGCCGACCATGCCGAACGGCGGGTCGCCGGCGTTGTAGAGGCTTTCGCCGGGCTGGAAGCTTCTGAGGCGGCTGCGGTGGACGACCTCTTCGCGGAACGGCGCGGGGCGGCGGGAGAGCCAGCCGTGGCGCTCCATCACGCGGAGTGCCTGTTCGCGGGTGGGGGCTGCGACAATCACCCAGTGTCTGTATCCCGACAGTGTTTGGGTCGCAAACCGGGTAGGATGGCGGTGTTGGCCATTGTTTACCGGGAGAGACGGGATGACGGACACGCAAAGGTCTATTCCGCTGGCGGAGGCGCGCTTGTGGGGTGATGAACGGATTGCGACTCCGATCGGGCCCATCGCGCTGGCGCACAGCTATTTCGACGATGCGACGTCGCAGCGGCTGTATGACGAGATGGATTACCAGCGGGCCTGCCAGGCCTATGTGTGGAGCACGCCGCTGGTGAGCATGATGGGCTGGCAGGAGGCGCAGGCTGCGGCCTTCGGGGTGACGGGGGACACGGATTTCGTGGTGCTGGACACGCTGCGCGAGAAGCGCGGGATCGTGACCGCGAACCTGACGACGCCCTACATCCTGAACTTCATCAGCCTGAAGGACGGGCCGCTGGAGATCCGCTATCCGGCCGGCAAGACGGCGGGTGGGGTGCTGGATTTCTGGCAGCGGCCGCTGTGCGACCTGGGGCTGACCGGGCCCGACCGGGGGCAGGGCGGGACCTATATCATCGTGGGGCCGGGGGATGATCCAGCTGCGTTCGCGCGCGAGGGTGCCCATGTGTTCCGGAGCGAGACGAACCGGCTGCTGGTGGGGCTGCGCATCCTGGACCAGACGCCGGGCTTCTTCGAGCGGGTGCAGGCCGAGCTGGTGTGGGGGCGGGTGGGGCAGGTGCTGAAGCCCAGCCGCTATATCGTGGGCAGGGACGTGGAGTGGGATGCGACGGCGCCGCGGGGGCGGGAGTATTGGCGGCTGCTGGCGCTGGCGCTGAAGGACGAGCCGGTCCGGGCGATCGACAAGGGCTGGACCGCGATGCTGCGGCCGCTGGGGATTGCGGGCGACATGCCGTTTGCGCCGGATGTGCGGCAGCAGCGGATCCTGCTGGACGGGGCGGCGATGGGCGAGCTGATGACGCGCAACCTGTCGGTGAACCCGCGCTTTGCCGAGCCCTGGTGGGACGGAATGGGCTGGTACAAGTGCGTGGACTTCCAGTTGCCGCAGGAGCTGGCGGACCGGGCCGAGATCGATGAGCGTGCGGCATGGTTCTATGAGGCGGTGACCACTACCGAGGGGATGGTGAACCCGGTTGTGGGCGCGGGGCAGGTGTACATGACCACCAAGCGGGACGGCGCGGGCCGGATGCTGCGGGCGGACCGGACCTATCGGCTGCGGGTGCCGCCGAATGTGCCGGCGGCGCAGTTCTGGAGCCTGACGCTGTACAGTGCGAACACGCGGCGGCCTTACGACAATGGCGGCGAGACGATCGCGAGCACGAGCCTGGACAGCCTGACCGAGGGCTTGCAGGTGAATGCGGACGGGAGTGTGGACCTGTATGTGGGGGCCAAGGCGCCGGCGGGGTGCGAGCGCAACTTCATGGCGACGGTGGGGGCGGACGGCTGGTTCGTCTATTTCCGGCTGTATGCGCCGCTGGAGGGGTTCTTCGACCGGAGCTGGCGGATGGGCGACTTCGAGGAGATTTCGGCATGAGCGGTGTGAGCGCGGCGGAAGCGAAGGCGATTGCGGGTGAGGCTTGGGCTTATGCCTTTGCGCCCGTGGCGCTGTACAACACCATGTATGCGCAGGCGATCGATGCGGCCTCGCCGAGCTATGTGGGGGGCTTCAACCGGTTCCGGCACTATGACCGGCTGGCGACTCCGCAAGACACGGACATCGTGACGCCGAACAACGACACGCCCTACAGCTGGGCCTGGCTGGACCTGAGGGCCGAGCCGATGGTGCTGAGCCTGCCCGCGGTGCCCGAGCGATACTATGTGAACCAGTGGTTCGACCTTTATACCCACAATTTCGCCTATACCGGCGTGCGGACGACCGGGCGGGAGGCAGGGCACTATCTTTTCGCGGGGCCGGACTGGGACGGGGCGGTGCCAGCGGGGATCAGCAAGGTGTTTCGGGCCGAGACCTCGATCATCGGCACGCTGACCCGGACCGCGGTGGATGGGGCCGACGACATTCCGGCTATGAAGGCGGTGCAGGCGGGCTATGGCCTGCAGCCCTTGTCGGCCTTTGCGGGCACGCCTGCGCCTGCGCCTGCGGCCATGCCGGAGTGGCCGGTTTGGGACGAGGCGAAGGCCAAGGGGCTGGGCTTCATCGGCTATCTGAACGCGCTGTTGCCGTTCATGGCCGTCGTGCCTTCGGAAGCGGAGATGTTCGAGCGCTTTGCCCGGATCGGGATCGGGGCGGGCAGGCCGTTCGACGAGGCCGGACTTGCGCCGGCGCTGCGGGAGGCGATGCTGGCCGGCATTGCCGAGGCGGGGGCGACGTTCCAGGCGCGGGCTGCGAAGGAGACCAGTTCGGCGGCGCTGTTCGGCAGCCGTGCCGAGCTGGGGGCGGACTATATCTACAACCGCAGCTGCGGGGCCGCCCTGGGCATCCTTGGCAACACCAAGGAAGAGGCGATCTACGGCAGCCAGCAGACCGAGCCCGATGGGACCGTGCTGAGCGGGGCGCACAGGTGGCGGATGCGCTTTGCGCCGGGGAAGTTGCCGCCGGTCAATGAATTCTGGTCGATCACCATGTATTCGCTGCCCGAGCGTTTCCTGGTGCCCAATCCGATCGATCGCTACTCG
This sequence comes from Sphingomonadales bacterium, assembly GCA_027490095.1. Classification (GTDB taxonomy): domain Bacteria; phylum Pseudomonadota; class Alphaproteobacteria; order Sphingomonadales; family Sphingomonadaceae; genus Sandaracinobacteroides. The sequence continues at coordinate 12,322 of JAIXYT010000024.1, forward strand.
ATCGGCGATCGGACGCCGGGGTTGAAATATGATCCCGATGGCGGGCTGACCTTGTATCTGCAGGCGGACAGCCCGGGGCCGGACAAGGACTCGAACTGGCTGCCGACGCCCAGGGGGCCGTTCTTCTTTGCCGGGCGCTTCTATGCCCCGAAGGCGGAAGCGCTGGACGGGCGGTGGGCGCTGCCGCCGCTGGAGAAGGTTGGCTGAAGCCGCCCGGCGTCAGCGCCTGGCGCTGATCGCCGGAGTCGGCGCAAGCCCGGCCGGCGGGGCGCGGGCGATTGGCCTGCGAACCCGTCCGACGCGCGGGCTTTGCCCGCAGCCTTGCCTTTCTCGTGCGTCTTGAGCGGACTCGGCGGCTTTGCCGCCGGCCGCGGTTTTCGGCCTCTTGTCGGCACGAGGTCCCGGATCAAGTCCGGGACGACGCTGATTTTTCGGACGACGGGCTTAGGAGGCGCGGTTGGCGACGAGGTCTGCGACGACGCTGGGGTCTGCCAGCGTTGTGGTGTCGCCGAGGTTGCTGATGTCGTTTTCGGCGATCTTGCGGAGGATCCTTCGCATGATCTTGCCGGAGCGGGTCTTGGGGAGGCCCGGGGCGAACTGGATGACGTCGGGCGTGGCGATGGGGCCGATTTCCTTGCGGACCCATTGGACCAGCTCGCGGCGGAGTTCGTCGGTAGGGGCCTCGTTGGCGTGCAAGGTGACATAGGCGTAGATGCCCTGGCCCTTGATGTCGTGGGGGAAGCCGACGACGGCGGCTTCGGCGACCTTGGCATGGGCGACGAGGGCGCTCTCGACCTCTGCTGTCCCCATGCGGTGACCGCTGACGTTGATGACGTCGTCGACGCGGCCGGTGATCCAGTAGTAGCCGTCTTCGTCGCGGCGGCAGCCGTCGCCTGTGAAGTAGAGGCCCTTGTAGGTGCTGAAGTAGGTGGTGAAGAAGCGGGCGTGGTCGCCCCAGACGGTGCGCATCTGGCCGGGCCAGCTGCGGGCGAGGCAGAGGTTGCCTTCGGTCGCGCCGTGGAGTTCGCGGCCTTCGGCGTCGACGATCTTCGGTTCGACGCCGAACATGGGCTTCGTGGCGGAGCCGGGCTTCAAGTCTGTGGCGCCGGGGAGCGGGGTGATCATGGCGCCGCCGGTTTCCGTCTGCCACCAGGTGTCGACGATGGGGCAGCGGTTTTCGCCGACCACCCGGTAATACCATTCCCAGGCCTCGGGGTTGATGGGTTCGCCGACTGAGCCCAGCAGGCGGAGTGATTGCCTTGAGGTGCGGGTGACCCAGTCGTCGCCTTCGCGCATCAGGGCGCGGAGCGCGGTGGGGGCGGCGTAGAAGATGTCGACCCTGTGCTTGTCGATCACCTGCCAGAAGCGGCTGGCGTCGGGGAAGTTGGGGACGCCTTCGTACATCAGCGTGGTCGCGCCGTTGGCGAGTGCGCCGTAGACGACATAGCTGTGGCCGGTGACCCAGCCGACGTCGGCGGCGCACCAGAAGACCTCGCCCGGGCGGTAGTCGAAGACGTAATCATGGGTCATGGCGACCCAGGTGAGATAGCCGCCGGAGCTGTGCAGCACGCCCTTGGGTTTGCCGGTGGAGCCCGAGGTGTAGAGGATGAAGAGCGGGTCCTCGGCGTTCATCGGGTCTGCCGGGCAGTCGGGGCTTTGCGCGGCGACGAGGGGGGCGTAGGCGAGGTCGCGGCCCTCTTCCATCCAGACGCCGGTGCCGGTGCGTTCGACGACGATGACCTTTTCGACGCTGGGGCAGTTCTTGAGGGCCTCGTCGACATTGGACTTGAGGGGCACGCGCTTTCCGCCACGGAGCCCCTCGTCGGCGGTGATGACGAGGCGGCTGTCGCAATCCTGGATGCGGTTGGCGATCGAGTCCGGCGAGAAGCCGCCGAAGACGACCGAGTGGATGGCGCCGATGCGCGCGCAGGCGAGCATGGCGATGGCCGCCTCGGGGATCATCGGCAGGTAGATGGTGACGCGGTCGCCCTTGCGGATTCCGAGCGACAGGAGGGCGTTGGCGAGGCGGCAGACGGCCTCGTGCAGCTGGGCGTAGCTGAGGGTGCGGGACGGTTCGTCCGGGCTGTCGGGTTCCCAGATGATGGCGGGCTGGTTTGCGCGGGTTTTCAGGTGGCGGTCGACGCAGTTGTGGGCGACGTTGAGTTCGCCGTCGGCGAACCAGCGGACGCCGAAATCGGCTTCGTGGAAGGAGGACTGGGTGAGCTGTTCCCAAGGGGTGGCCCAGTCGAGGCGGGCGGTTTCGCGGCGCCAGAAGGTTTCGGGGCTTTCAAGGCTTTCGCGATAGAGCTGCCTGTAGCGCTCGGCGTTGACCTTGGCGCGAGCGGCCCATTCGGCGGGGACGGGGTGGATGGTGCTCATGGAATCCTCCGGTCGAAGCTTACTGGGCGGAGATGCCACCGTCGATGTAGAGCTCTGCGCCTGTGACGAACTTGGCTTCATCCGAGCAGAGGTAGACGGCGGCCCAGGCGACGTCGTCGGGTTCGCCGACGGTGCCGGCCGGGATCTGGCGGCCGAGTTTCGCCTTCACCTCGTCTTTCGTGACGCCGGCGGCCTGGAAATTGTCGAGGATGGGGGTGTCGATGAAGGCCGGGTGGACGGAGTTGCAGGTGATCGCGTCCTTTGCGCAGTGGAGGGCGACCGACTTGGTCAGGTGGCGGACGCCGGCCTTGGCGCTGTTGTAGGCGGCCATGCGGCCGGACGCGATGACGCCGGCGATGGACGAGATGTTGAGGATGGAGCCGCGGCTGTTTTCGCGCCTTGTGGTTTCGCGGATGAGGGGGATGGCGTGCTTGCAGCCGAGGAAGACGCCGTCGAGATCGATCGCGTGGACGCGGCGCCAGTCTTCGAGGCTGGTCTGTTCGACGCTGCCGGGGGTGCCGATGCCGGCGTTGTTGACGAGGATGTGAAGCCCGCCGAAGACGCGCCTGGCTTCGGCGATCGCCTCGATCCACTGGTCTTCGGATGTGACGTCGTGGGGGAAGCTGGCGGCGTTTGCGCCGATTTCGGCGGCGGCGGCGGCAGCGCCGGGGCCGTTGAGATCGGTGAGGAGGACCTTTGCGCCTTCGTTGGCGAAGCGCTGGGCCATGCGTTTGCCGAGGCCCGAGGCTGCGCCGGTGACGAGTGCGATCTTGCCTGACAGACGTGGCATGCGTTTCCTCCCTGTATCCCGTTCTTGCCGGACAAAGGCGACATGTGCCGCCGTTGCGCAACTGCTTGCAAAGGGGGGTGGCGGGTGCAAGCATGTGGCCGGGGTTCGGAGGTTTGCAATTGAGGGGAGACTGCCATGCGCAAGCGGGGGGCCTTGATCGGGGTAATGGCGTTGGGTGCGGCGTTGCTTGCGGGTTGCCAGGGGCTGCAGGTGAATGCGCCGGCGCCGACGCAACCGCAGCTTGTGGCCGTGGATTTCAGTGGCGCCCGGGTGTGCGGGGCGCCCTTCACCAATGGCTATGGTACCTTCACCCTTGCCTGCGATCCGCTGCCGACGATTTCGGCGACCGCCTGGCGGCTGACGCCGCAGTATCTGCCGGGGCCGCAATCGCCCGAACCCTATGTGCTGAACCGGACGGTGAACGTGACGCTGTCCACGCCGTCACTGACCAACCTGGAGATTGCCTTCATTCCCAACCCTCGGGAGCGCCGGATCGTGCAGCAGGTGGGGAACGACGTGCGTGATACGCAGCTGGGCAATGCCAATTCGCTGGGCGGGCGGGCATCGGTGGTGGTGTTGAGCGATGATGGGACGACGAAGACCTGGCGCATCCGGATGCGGATCAACCCCTGCGCGAGCAAGGCGGAGTTCGAGTTCGTGAACCTTTCGGGTGACGGCAGCAGCCGCAGCGGGCCGATCCAGTTCACGGTGCTGAGGGCCGAGGAGGATACCATTTGCGGGGGCACCTATGGCCCCGGCGGAGGCGGCACCTTCGGGACATCGACGTCTGGCGGCGGCTCGGGCACGCCGACGGCGCCCGTGCCGATGGGCGCATGCCCCGGAGGCGGGCAGCCGACGACCTTCCGCCTGTGCGAGAGCGTTGTAGGGCAGCCGCAAAGCATAGCCAGCTATACCGAGGCGTCGGCCTGCAGCTTCGATGAGGTGAAGGCGGCCTATGGCTATCTTCGCGACTCCTCGGGCCAGTTGACGACGAAGGAGTTGGCAGGGTGGCGGCTGAACCAGGTCAGTGGGCCGCAGGCCTGCCGCGGCACGCCCTGAGGGCCTAGGCGGGGCGCCGCCTGGTCGCTAGGACTGCGGGCAAAGGCTGAATGGCCGCGGGAGGATCCGGGATGCACGACGTGGCGGTTGCCGCCGACAAGGACGCGCCTGCCATGCGCTGGCGCTGGGGGATCCTGGCCTTTGCGGTGGCCTCGGTGATCATCAACGGGTTCGACCGGCAGATGGTGGCGATGCTGAAGCCCGACATCCTGGCCGATTTCGGCTGGGATGATGCGGATTATGGCCGGCTGGCGAGCCTGTTCCAGCTGGGATCGGTGGGGACGCTGCTGTTTGCGGGCTGGTTCCTGGACCGGGTGGGGCTGAAATGGGGCTATGCGGCGGGCAACGGGGCCTGGAGCCTGATCACGCTGGGCCATGTGGCGGTGACGGGCTTTGGCGGGTTCGTGGCGTTGAGGGTTGCGCTGGGGGCATCGGAATCGATCCAGACGCCGGCGGCCGTGAAGGCGGTTGCGAGCTGGTTTCCGCCGCGGGAGGCGAGTGTTGCCCTTGGCATCGTGAACGCGGCGCCCAATGTGGGGGCGATCATCGTGCCGCTGGCGATCCCGGCGATGGCGCTGGCCGTGGGCTGGCGGATGAGCTTCGTGATCGTGGGCTGCGTCGGGCTGCTGTGGGTGCTGGTGTGGCTTGCCGCGCGGCCGCCGGCGCCGCCCCGGGCGGTGACCCTGAAGACGCTGGAGGCGCCCGACGCGAGCTGGGCCGACCTGCTGAAGGACCGGCGGGTGCATGGCTTCATGCTGGCCAAGGTGCTGACCGATCAGACCTGGTGGCTGATGATGTTCTGGCTGCCGGATTTCTTCATGCGGACGTTCGGGCTGACCTCGGCCGAGATCGCCCGGCCGACGGCGTTCGTTTACGTGCTGGCAATGGCGGGCGCGCTGTCGAGCGGGTGGCTTTCGGCACGGATCATTGCCGGCGGGGTGCCGGCGGCGCAGGCGCGGATGCGCGTGTTGACGGGCTATGGGGCGATTGCGCTGATTGCGCCGCTGGCGCTGTTTGCCGGCGACCTGTGGCTGGCGGCGCTGCTGATCGGGATCGTGCTGTTCGCGCACCAGGGCTTTTCGACGAACCTGTTTTCCTGCGTGGTGGACGTGTTTCCGGCGAAGCGGGTCGCCTCGGTGGTGTCGATGGGGGCGCTTGCCGGCAATCTTTGGGGCGCGGCCGTGCTGGAGATCACCGGCCGGGTGCTTGCGGGCGGCGGCAGCTACCTGCCGCTGTTCGTGGCGGCCGGAAGCGGGTACCTTGTGGCGGCGCTGGTGATCCGCTGGCTGATGCTGGGTGGCTTGCGGGAAACGGCTGTGGCGTGAGCGGAAGGCCGGAAAGGGCCCCTGCTGTGCGTAACAAGCGTGACACATTTGCAACAACCTGATTCGGAACGACATTTGCTGCACTGCAGCAAGGGTTGATGGCCGGGCTTTCCGTCCCTAGCTGCGCGCGCAGAAGCGCTGCCCCCTATTCTGCGGGCGCGCCATCCTTGGGAGATTTCATGCGTTCGTTCCTTCTTGCTTCCGTTGCGCTTTGCGTTGCGGTTCCCGCGTTTGCACAGACCGCCGAAGCCCCTGTCGATGAGGGGCTGGAGCAGGGCGACATCATCGTGACCGCCACCCAGCGGGCGCAGTCGCTGAGCGATGTTCCGATCGCGGTGAGCGCGGTGACGGCGGAATCGCTGCAGAATTCGGGGGCAACCGACCTTCGCCAGTTGAACCAGCTGAGCCCGTCGCTGCTGGTGTCGTCGACCTCGTCGGAAGCGGGTGCGGCGGTGATCCGGATCCGCGGCATCGGGACCGTGGGCGACAACCCGGGCCTGGAGAGCAGCGTCGCGGTGTTCGTGGACGGCGTGTACCGGAGCCGGGGCGGCACCGCGCTGACCGAGATGGGGGCGGTGGACCGGGTTGAAGTGCTGCGGGGCCCGCAGGGCACGCTGTTCGGGCGCAACGCGTCGGCCGGTCTTATCCACATCATCACGGCGAAGCCGAAGTTCGAGACCGAGGGCACGGCGGAAGTGACCTATGGCAACTTCGACTTCTGGCGCCTGGTGGGCGGGATCACGGGCCCCATCGCGGGTGACACGCTGGCCTACCGGCTGGACGGGGTCTACACGCGGCGCGACGGCTTTGTGGAGGACGTGATCTCGGGCCGCGACGTGAACAACCGCGACCGCTATCTGCTGCGCGGGCAGCTGCTGTTCACGCCGAACGACGACCTGGAAGTGCGCCTGATCGGCGACTTTGCCAAGCGCAACGAGGAGTGCTGCGCGTCGAACTATCTGCCGTTCCGGACCTCGTTCCGCGATGCGGGAGGAAATGTGCAGGTGACGAACGCGAACCCGGTGGTGAACGTGATCCGCGGGCTTGGCGGGGTGATCACCGACGACACCTATGCGCGGCAGACCTCGATCACGCCGGGCCGGGACTATCGGTCGGACGTGACGGACTGGGGCCTTTCGGGTGAGGTGAACTGGAACCTGGGCTTTGCCGATCTGACCTCGATCACGGCCTGGCGGGACTGGAAGGTTTCCTCGGGGCAGGATGCCGACTTCAACAACCTCGATATCCTCTATCGCGACAACCAGACCCGGCGGTTCCGCACCTTCAGCCAGGAGCTGCGGCTGAACGGGACCGTGTTTGACGACCGGCTGGACTGGCTTGTCGGCGGTTACTATGCGCACGAGACGCTCGATCTGTTCGACAACCTGAAGTACGGGCAGGATTACATGCGCTATGCGAACGCGATCGTTCGCCTGAGCGCGCCGACCTTCCCCGGCTATGAGGCGATCGCGGCGGCCGTGGGCCGGCCGGGCGACACGCTGAACGGGCGCGGGATCACCGGCGACACCTACAAGCAGACCAGCCGCAACTTCGCGATCTTCACGCACAATGTGTTCGACATCGTGGAGGACAAGCTGCAGCTGACGCTGGGCGGGCGCTACACCAACGAGCGCAAGACGCTGGACGTGAGCCTGAACAGCGACAACACGCTGTGCGCGGCGATCGCCGGGAGCCCGAGCGCGCAGATCCGCGGGCTGGCGGCGCTGCCCTGCGTGATCAACCCGATCAACAACTTCAACGCATCCGACAGCCGCGACGAGGACGAGTTCACCGGCACGGTGGTGCTGAGCTGGAAGCCGATCCCCGAGCTGCTGACCTATGCGAGCTACTCGGTCGGCTACAAGGCGGGCGGTTTCAACCTGGACCGGTCGGCGCTGAACCCGGCGGCGCCGAATCTGGCGCAGCTGCAGTTCGAGGAAGAGACGGTCGACAGCTGGGAGCTGGGTGCGAAGCTGGACCTGCAGGGCGTGCAGATCAACGTCGCGGCGTTCCGCGCGGTGTTCGACCAGTTCCAGCTGAACACCTTCAACGGCACCAACTTCATCGTGGAGAACATCCAGTCGTGCACGGATGACCTGAACGGCGGGGACCGCGACTTTGCGGGGCTGCCGGTGAACGGCGTTCCGCTGACCGCGGCGCAGGCGGCGGCGACGGGCCAGTGCCCGGGCGACGTGCGCGGCGGCGTGACCTCGACCGGTGTCGAACTGGAGACGCTGTTCTTCCCCGTCGACGACCTGACGGTGAGCCTGGGCCTGACCTATGTGGAAACGCGCTACCGGAACAACCTGGTGGGGATCGGCGGCCGGCCCTTCCCGACGCCGCTGTTCAACCTGCCGGGGCAGCCGCTGTCGAACGCGCCGGACCTGGCGCAAACGGGTGCGGTGACCTGGACCCCGCCGGTGACGGACGACATCCGCGCGCTGGTCTATCTCGACTGGCGCCTGCAGTCGGACAACAACACGGGTTCGGACCTGTTCGACGAGAAGCGGCAGCAGCCGGTGATGCAGGTGAATGCGCGCATCGGCCTCAATGGCAATGACAGCAAGTGGGCTGTCGAGCTGTGGGCGCAGAACCTGTTCAACGAGCAGTTCCAGCAGGTGGCGTTCAACACGCCGCTGCAGGGCGGCGGCACGGTTGCGCAGACCGCGCGGGGCGGGCCCAATGCGACGACGCTGTTCGGCAGCTTCCTGGCCGAGCCGCGGCAGTTCGGTGTGACGCTGCGCACGCGCTTCTGATCGGAAGCTTGGTGGACACGGAGAAGGGCGGGGTTTTCCCCGCCCTTTTTCGTTCGCCCTAAGCGCCCGCTTATCCCGCCCTCGCCAAGCGCCCGTGCAATGGCGCACCGCCTCCATTCACCCCACCCTCCAGCGCATCGACGCAGGAGACGGATGATGGATGCAAACGAGACAGCAACGGTGCGGGGCTGGGACCCGCTGGTGAAGCTGACGCACTGGGGGATTGCGCTTGCCGTGCTGGTGAACGGGGTGTTCACCGAGGAGGGTTCCGACTGGCATGTTTGGGTGGGGACCGGGATGGCGGCCCTGTTGCTGGTGCGGCTGCTGTGGGGGTTCATTGGCCCCAAGGAAGCGCGCTTTTCGGCCTTTCCGCCGAGCCCGACGCGGGCGGCCGACCATGTGGCGGACATCGTGGCCGGGCGGAAGCTGGCCCATGCCTCGCACAATGGCCTGGGCGCGCTGATGGCCTATGCGCTGTGGGCGACGCTCGGCGTGGTGGCGGTGACGGGGTTTCTGATGTCGGGCGTGCCGGGGACGGCCTCTGCGCGGGTGGAGGCGCCGATGGTGCCTGCCGTGACGGCGCCGCTTGCGCCCGTGGCCGAGGAAGCGGATGAAGAACGGGAAGAGGCCGACGAGGCTGAAGAGGGTGAGGGCGGCGAAGGCGCCGAAGGCGGTGAGGGGCCGGAGTGGATCGAGGAGGTGCATGAGGTGGCGGCAAACCTGCTGTTCGTGCTGGCGGCGCTGCACATCGGGGGCGTGCTGTTCGAGACGCGGCGGAGTGGCCCGGCCGTGATCCGCCGGATGACGGGCGGGGTGCGTGGCTGATCCTGCGGCCAGGGGCATGGGGCGGCGGGCGTGGGTGCTCGCCGCCATCGTGCTGTTGCAGGCGGTGGCGGCGGTCTTCTTCGTTGGCGATGCGCTGGCGGATGTGCGCGAGGACGGCTGGCGGGCGCATGTGCTGGTGGAAGGGACGATCGCGCTGGCGCTGGTGGCGGGCGTTGTGCTGGGGGCGCTGGAGCTGAAGCGGATGCTTGCCGAGGCACAGCGCAGTGCCGACGCGCTGGCGGTGGCGCGGGGTGCGCTGGGCGAGCTGGTGGCCGAGCGCTTTGCCCAATGGGGGCTGACCGCGGCGGAAGCCGATGTGGCGCTGTTCGCGCTGAAGGGGTTCGACACGGCCGGGATCGCCGAGCTTCGCGGGGCGGCGCATGGGACGGTCAGGGCGCAGCTGGCGCAGGTCTATGCCAAGGCGGGGGTGTCCTCGCGGGCGGGGCTGGTGGCGCTGTTCTTCGACGAGCTGCTGGACGGGGTGGCCGGGCCGCGGTGAGGGGCCCGGCCTGCCGGCCTGTTCAGAAGGCGGTCCAGCCGCCGTCGGTTGCGTAGACGCCGCCGGTGAAGTTGGAGGCTTCGTCGGAGAGCAGGAAGAGCATCATCGAGACCTGTTCCCACACGGTCGCCGGGCGGTTCGCGGTGTCGGCGTAGGCGAGGATCGACTGGGTTTTCAGCCGGCCCATGTTGGGGGAGGTTGGCTTGTTGAGGGCGGCGACGAGCTTGCCGGCGCGTTCGACCATGGGCGTGTCGGTTGCGGCCATGTTGACCGAGTTCACGCGGATTCCGAAGGGGGCGTAATCGAGCGCGGCGTTGCGGGTGAGGCCGGTGACGGCGTGCTTGGAGGCGACATAGGCGGGGTTGCCGGCAAGGCCGGTGAGGCCGGCGATCGAGCCGACGTTGACGATGGCGCCGCCGCGCCCCTGCGCGATCATCTGTTTCAGTTCGCTGCGCATGGATCGGAATACGCCGAGCGTGTTGGTGCGGATCACGCGCTCCATATAGTCGTCGCTGGCTTCGTGGATGGGGGCGAAGACGAGGTTGCGCTGGCGTTCAAGGTCGATGGGGTCGCCCGAGAAGACGCCGTCCATGACGCCGGCGTTGTTGAGGGCGAGGTCGAGGCCGCCGAAGGTGGAGACGGCCAGCGCGACCATGCGGTCGCAGATGGCGGCGTCGCCGACATCGCCTTCGAGGAAGACGGCCTTGCCGCCAGCCTTGCGGATGCCTTCGATGACGGCGGCGCCCTGGTCGGGCAGCCAGTCCACGCCGACCACATTGGCGCCTTCCTTGGCGGCGCGGATTGCGGCGGCGGCGCCCATGCCGCGGGCGCAGCCGGTGACGAGGAGGGTCTTGCCCTTGAGGCGCCCGGCGGCGAAATAGTTGGGGTCGGTCGGCTTGATGTCGCGGGCGCGCGGATCGCGCGGGGCCGTCGACTTCGCGGTGGGCACCTGCGCCTCGGCGATGGCGGCGGGCGCGGCTGCGGCAGCGGCCACGGCCATGGATTTCAGAAGGTCACGACGTTCCATTCTCACTCTCCCTCGGGACCGGGATGGTCTGGTTATGGGGTGGGCAGAGGCGGAATCCGCCCCTGTGCCACCAGCATGGCGAAATAGGCGCCGAACAGCGTGTCGAGCATCTCGACCGTCACGTCGGTCGAGGCCTGCAACCGGCCGGCGACACCGGAGGCAACGCGCAGCCCGCCCTCGGCCGGCCGTTCCACCAGCTTGTCGGCAATGAGTTCGTTCACCTTCCGGCGCACGCTTTCGCGCGGGATACCGGTGGCGCGGGCGAGCGCGTCGATGTTGGTCGTGCTGCGCCGGGCCGGGGACACGTCCAGCCGTTCCAGCTCTGCGCGCGACGTGCCGGACAGCGCAGGATCGCTAAGGTGCTGCTGGCCGATCGCCGAGAGGATGATCACCTTGTCCAAGTCGTTGCCGAACGCGCGGCGCATCTCGACCAGCAGCGTAAGAAAACCTTCCACCCACACCCGTTGCGGGGCAGCGAAATCCTGCGCGTAGAGGCCGGCGACGAGGCCTCGATAGGATGGCGGTTGGCCGGTGATCGGTTCTTTCCTTTCGCAGCAGTCGGTCAGAAGGCGTAGCGGATGAAGGCCATGGCGGAGAGCCAGTCGGACGCGTCGCGGCCGAGCGCGCTGCGGATGGCTTCGCCCGGCATGGTGTAGGCGATGTGGCCGTGGACGTAGATGTTGCGGGAAACGAAGAACTTGGCGGTCGTGTTGAACTCGGTGCCATAGTCCTTCGAGGAGAGGAACTGGAGGGCGGGGTTGCCGCCGATGTTGGCCTTGCTGTCGGCGCGGAAGATCCAGAGCTGGGGCACCAGCTCCATCTTGGGGTTGGGGCGCAGGCGGGCCTGGAAGCGGTGGGCGACCGAGTTGGAATCCTGCACCACCTTGAACATGTTGGCGCCCTGAACCCATTGCTCGCCGTTGCCGCCCGAGAGCAGCGGGTCCCAGCGTTCGAAGCGGGTGGTCGTCGGGTCGTCGCCCGAGAAGATGCTGAGGCGGTAGCTGAAGGTGGGCGTCCAGGGCGCGCGCGGGAAGCTGTAGCCGATCTCGCCGTAGCCGGCGCGGGCGCGCATGGGGAAGTTGCGGTTGGTCTGCTGGGCGAACTCGCCGCCGAAGAAGGGGCCGGCCGTTCCGGGTTTGGCGGGCGACCAGGTGAAGCGGACGTCCCAGAGCTCGAGGCCCTCGCGCTGGCCGGCGAGGCCCTGGGGGCCGAAATAGTTGAAGGTGGAGCGCGGCACGGTGAGCCAGCTGGTGCCGAGCATCAGGCCGTTGGCGGGCTTCAGCTCGAGGTTGAGGCCGACGATCTGGGTTTTCGTGTCGAGGATCGGGAGTTCGTCGGGATCGACGTAGAAGGCCTCGAGCTTGTTGTCGTTCCAGAAGAACTGGGCCTGGGCCGTCATGTCGGCGGCCCAGCGGGCGTTGGCCTGGAGGGCGGCGCGATCCTGCCCGTTGGCGGCGGTGTTGGCGATCAGGAAGCCGTTGGCGAGCGTGAAGCGCTGGCGGCCGGCCGAGACGTTTAGGCCGTAGCGGTTGCCGGCGGCCGTGGTGCGGCCGACGATGAAGCCGGCATAGGCGTCCTCGACGGCGAGGTGGAAGCGGGTCTCGTCGGTGAAGAGCTCCTGGCCGGCGGAGGCGGTCGCCATCACCGAGCCGGCCGCATAGACGTAGAGATTGTCGGTGACGGGCGTGATGCCGGAGAGGCCGGTGTGGATATAGCCCTCGACCCAGTCCTCGTAGCCGCGGCCTGCCGGCGTGCCGACGACGAGGGGGTTGCCCTGAAGCATGAGATCCGGGCGGCCGAACCAGGCGTTGTTGTTGGCGTAGTAGAGCGCCATCGCCTCGACCTTGGCGCGGATGTAGGTGCCGTCCTTGTCGTGGAGGATGGGGAAGCCCTGGCCCTTTGACAGGCCGCCCCGGGGGGTGCCGGCGGCTGCTGCATCGGACAGGGTGACGTTGACGGTGAGGATGACGCCGCCCCGGTTGCCGAAGCCGATCTCGTGGCTGAGCGCGCCGACATCGGGGATGCGGCGGGCCTGGGAGAGGGCGAAGTTGGTGCGGTCTGCCGCGTAGCGGCTGCCGGGGAAGAGGCCGATGCGGCGGCGCACGCTGTCGGTGACGCGGTCGTTGAGGGCGGTGTCGGGGCTGGGGTTGAGGAGGGTGATCCGGACCTCCTCGATCTCGGTGCCGGTGAAGGGGTCCGATGGTGTCGAGCTTTGGGCCAGGGCCGGGGACAGGGACAGTGACAGGGCAACGGGCACTGCCGCGGACAGGGCGAGTGCAGCGGCGCGCAGGGCCGAAAGTCCGGACATTGCGATGAATTCTCCCGAGAAGGGCCGGTTGCTTGATTTGACGCGAGACCGCCTGTGTATCCGCTCGCCACCCAGTTTGGGGCAATGGCTTGCCCCCCCGGAGTGGGGGGTCGTGCTAGACGACGGTGCCGGCGAGGCGGCCGATGAGGGCGGTGATGGCCATGGCGGCGGAGCCCCAGAAGGCGACGCGGGCGACGGCGCGCAAGGGGGGCGCCTTGCCGGCGCGGGCGCCGAGCCAGCCCAGCAGGATGAGGAAGAGGAGGGTGGAGCCTGCGACCGCGGGCACGAGCATGGGCGCGGGCGCGAGGAGGACGACGAGGAGGGGAAGGATTGCGCCGGCGGAGAAGGTGGCGGCCGACGCGAGGGCGGCTTGCAGGGGTTTGGCGGTGCCCGTGTCGGTGATGCCGAGCTCGTCGCGGGCGTGTGCCGACAGCGCGTCGTGGGCCATCAGCTGGGTGGCGACGGCGTCGGCGGTTTGGGCGTCGAGGCCGCGGCTGCGGTAGATCCCTGCGAGTTCCGCGTGCTCGAGATCGGGTTGGGTGGCGAGCTCGCCGGTTTCGCGGGCGAGGTCGGCCTTTTCGGTGTCGGCCTGGGAGGAGACGGAGACATATTCGCCCGCTGCCATCGACATGGCGCCTGCGACGAGGCCGGCGAGGCCTGCGAGCAGGATCTCGTCGCGGCCGGTGCCGGCGGCGGCGACCCCGATGATGAGGCTGGCGGTGGAGACGATGCCGTCGTTGGCGCCGAGGACGGCTGCGCGCAGCCAGCCGATGCGGCCAACGGCGTGGCGTTCGGGGTGGGCGTTGCGCAACTCAGGCGGCTGCTGCACGGTCGGGCGTGATCGGCTCGAAGTCGGCGGGGTTGGGCTTTCGGGTGGCTTGCCAGTAGTCGACGAGGGCGAAGGGCCAGTTCTGGCTGACGCGGCCGGCTGCGTTCTTGTACCAGCTGGTGACGCCGGGCTGGCCCCAAGCCATCTTCGCGTTTTCCGCATCGACCTTCGCGTTGAAGCTGTCGTGGACGGACTGTTTCACGGCTATCGGGCCGGTGCTGGCGATGAGGCGGGCGGCTTCGCTGATGTAGCTGACCGCGCATTCCGAGAGGAAGATGATCGAGCCGTTGACCACGATGTTGGTGTTGGGGCCGTAGATCATGAAGAAATTGGGGAAGCCGGGCACGCACATGCCGAGATAGGCGCGGGCGTCGCCGGCCCAGCGGGCGTGGAGATCCTGGCCGTTCAGGCCGGTGACCTTGAAGCTCTTGAGGAAGTTGGAGGCTTCGAAGCCGGTGCCGTAGATGAGGACGTCGGCCTTGTGGCGCTTTCCATCTGCCGTGACGACGGCGTCGGGTTCGATGGCCTTGATGGCGTCGGTGACGAGGGTGACGTTTTCGCGCTGGAGGGCTTTCAGCCAGACGCCGTTGTCGCGAAGCGAGCGCTTGCCGCCGAAGGGGTAGCTGGGGACGACGTGGCCGAGCAGCTCGGGGCGGGCTTCGACCTGGGCGCGGATCTTTTCGACCAGGGCCTCGCGCAGTTCGGCGTTGGCGGCGCCGATGGTGCCTGCGGGTCCGTTCCAGCCCTCGTCAGCGCGGACATGGGGGAGGACGCCGTCGGTCAGCATCCAGAAGAGCCAGAAGCGGTACCATTTGTCGTAGTTGGGGATGTGCTCGACGGCCCATTGGAAGGCATCCGGCACGGGGTCGTGGTAGTTGTCGGTGGGTCCGAGCCAGGGGGGCGTGCGCTGGAATACGTCGAGGTGGGCGACGTGGGGCGCGATTTCGGGGACGAACTGGAAGGCGGAGGCGCCGGTGCCGATGACGGCCACGCGTTTCCCGGCGAGGTCGACGTCGTGGCGCCAGCGGGCGGAGTGGAAGGCGGGGCCGGCGAAGCTCTCGCGGCCGGGGATGCTTGGGTAGCGGGGTTCGTTGAGCTGGCCGACGGCGGAGACGAGCATGTCGGCTTCGTGAGGACCGTTGCTGGTGGCGAGGCGCCATTTGCCCGCGGCATTGTCCCAGCGGGCTTCGTTCACCTTCGTGTTGAAGCGGGTGATCGCGCGCAGGCCATGGGCGTCGGCGAAGCGCTGGAAATAGCGCAAGAGGACATCGCCCTGGCTGTAGAATTCGGGCCAGTCGTGGTTGGGCTCGAACGAGTAGCTGTAGAGGTGGTTCGGCGTATCGACGCGGACGCCCGGGTAGCGGTTGAGGAGCCAGGTGCCGCCGACGTCGGCGTTGGCTTCGAGGATGGTGACGTCGACGCCCGCCTGGCGGAGGCGGTGGGCGGCCAGCAGGCCGGACATGCCGGCGCCGATGACGAGGGCGGTGAGTTTGCGCGGCGCTTCGAGCGGGGCGGGGGCGCGGCGGTCCACGCCGTCGAGCATGAGCTCCTCTGCGAGGAAGGGGAGATAGTGGGACGGCACCTCGCCGCCGGCGATCCAGCTGATCATGCGCTGGATGCGGGCGTCGGAGGGGATGGGCGCGGGTTTCGCGGCGCCGGTGAGGATGGGCCAGAGGATGCGGTCGGCCTCGGCCCGGATTTCGGCCTGCACGGCCTCGGGGAAGTCGCCCATGCCGTCGCCCCAGAAGTCGTACACCGGGGTTGCGAGGTCGAGCAGGCGGTCGTTGCCGGCTGCCTGCGCGACGCAGATGGCGAGCGTGGGCAGATGGGTGGTGACGAGCGCGGCTTCGAAATCGGCGCGCGACAGGGTCTTTGCCATAATGCTCTCCTCCGGGGGCTATTGGAGACTTGGCCGGCGAGGGTGGCAAGCCCGCGCTTGTCAGGGGTTCGGCGTGAGCATGGGCACGACGGGCAGTCCGGTGGTGCGGACTTCGAGCGGGAGCCCCAGTGTCTTGAGCTGGGGTTCGATGGTTGCGCGGTCGCCGACGACGATGAAGGCGAGATCCTGCGCGGACGGCAGCGGGGCCTTGCGGACGGCCTCGATGGGCACGGCTTCGAGCCGGGCGGGCAGCGTTGCGAGATAATCGTCGGGGCGCTGGAGGACGATGGCGCGTTCGAGTGCGCCGAGCGTTGCGCCGCCGGTTTCGAAATCGCCGGGGAGGCTGCGGATGGAGGCCGCGCGGGCGCGGTCCACCTCGGCCGGCTGGGGCGGATTCTTGCCGCGGAATTCGGCGAGGAGGCGGCGGATTTCGGCGATGGCCGGGCCGGTCTTCGCGCGGTCGACGGGGGCTGTGAGGAGGAAGGGCATTTCACGTGCCGTGGGCGAGGCCGAGGAGGAGGCGCCGTAGGACCAGCCCTTTTCCTCGCGCAGGGATTTCCACAGCCGGCTGGTGGCGCCGCCGCCGAAGACATCGTTGGCGAGGCCGAAGGCGAGGATATCGTCGCGGCCGGTGAGCGGCAGCGGGTGGCCGGCGAGGATGAAGGACTGGGGCGCGCCAGGGCGATCGTAGAGGATGATCTTGCCGGGTGCCTGCGGGGCGGGGGCGGGCGCGGCCTGGGTGAGGACGGGGAGCGGCGGGGCCTTGGCGGCAAGCGTGCCGAAATGGGTTTCGAGGAGCGGGAGGATGGCCTGGAGGCTGGTGTCGCCGACGACGAAGAGGACCGCGCGGTCGGGCTGGAGCAGGGCGGCGTGGAAGGCGGCAAGGTCTGCGACCGTCGCGGCCCTGACGCCCTCGGGGGTGCCGTTGCCGGTGAGGCTTTGCCCATAGGGATGACCGGGGCCGTAGAGGATGGCGGGGGCGGCGCGCAGCGCGATGCCCTCGGGCTCGGTTGCCTCGCTGGCGAGGCCGGCGAGGACCTGGCCCCGGATGCGTTCGAGCTGGTCTGCCGGGAAGCTTGGGGCGGCGACGATGTCGGCGAAGAGCGCGAGAGAAGGTGCGAGGTTGGGGGCAAGCGCGTTGAGGCTGAAGCGGGTGCGATCGAGCGCAGCCGAGGCCGTGACGGAGGCGCCGAGCGCTTCGAGGCGACGGGCGATCTCGGGGCCGTCGAGGACCCCGAGTGTGCCGCTGGTGCCTTCGCGCAAGGTGCCGAGCATCAGGCGCTGGAGGCCGGGTTTTGAACGGCTGTCGGCGGCGATGCCGCCATCGAGGGCGAGCTGGAGGCGGACGACGGGTACGGACGTGTTGGCGACGAACTGGACCTGCATGCCGTTCGAAAGACGGGCGCGTTCGACCTTCGCGGGGGCGAGGCGGGTGACCTCTCCGACCGGGGGGGCGCCGGCGGTGCGATCGGCGGGCGTGCCCTGGGGGCGGAAGCCGGGGGCAGGCGGGGCCTCGGCGCGGGCGATGCTGCGGGCGGCTTGCGGTGCGGTGACGGTGGTGGGGTTGCGCTCGCCGGGCATCAGCGTGACGCGGTGGTCGCCCGGGCCGAGCCAGCGGGCGGCGGCGGCCTTCACGCTTTCGGGCGTGGCGGCTGCGATCTCGGCCAGCTGGCGCTTGTAGTCGGCCGGGTTGCCGGCGAAGACGGCGCCTTCGGCCAGAGCCTGGCCCTTGCCGCCGAAGCCGCCGACCTGTTCAAGGCCGCGGATGGTGCCGCCGACGGCACGGGTGGTGACGCGGGCGAGTTCTTCGGCGCTGGGGCCTTTGGCCTTCCAGTCGGCGAGCAGCTCGTCGATGCGCTTTTCGACCGTGGCGGGGTCGACTCCGGGGCGGACTTCGGCGGAGATGAGGGCGAGGCTTGCGCCTTCCCAACCGGCGACGGAAGCGGAGACGCCGACGGCGAGGCGTTCGGTGCGGACCAGCCTGTCGAAGAGGAGCGAGGTGGGGCCGCCGCCGAGCGTCGCGAGGCCGACTTCGAGGGCTGCGAGGCCGGGGGTGTTCTGGCCCGGCAGCGCCCAGGCGCGCACGAGCCGCGTGGTCGCGACCTTGTCGGTGAGGGTCTGGCGGGTGGTTTCGCTGCGCGCAGGCACGGGGCTTGCGAAGCGGGCCGGGGTGGGGCCGGGGGGGATCTGGCCGAACCAGCGTTCGACCATCGGCCTTGCGGTTTTCGCGTCGATGTCGCCGGCCAGCACGAGGACGGCGTTGTTGGGGCCGTAATGCGTGCGGAACCAGCGCTTCGCGTCGTCGACGGAGGCCGCGCGCAGGTCGGGCTCGCGGCCGATCGCGGGGATCGAATAGGGGTGGTCTGCGGGGTAGAGGGCAGCCAGCAGGGCGGGGAAGAGGAGGCCGCCGGGCTGGTTCTCGCCGTCGCGCTTTTCGTTGAGGACGATGTCGCGTTCGGAGGCGAGGACCTTTTCGTCGAGGGCGGGGAGGAGCCAGCCCATGCGATCGGATTCGAGAAAGAGGGCGAGATCGAGTGCGGGGGTGGGGACCGTCTGGAAATAGTTGGTGCGGTTGAAATCGGTGGTGCCGTTGAACTGGGTGCCGCCGGCTTCCTCGAGCGGCTTGAAATGGTCCATCCGGCTGTGTTCGGAGCCGCGGAACATGATGTGTTCGAAGAGGTGGGCGAAGCCCGAGCGGCCGACAGGCTCGTCGACCGAGCCGACATGGTACCAGACATTGACCGAGACGATGGGGGCCTTGCGATCCGTGTGGACGACGACGGTGAGGCCGTTGGCCAGCGTGAACTGTTCGAAGGGGATGTCGACCGCGCGCACGAGGTCGGACAGGGGTGCGGGGGCCTGGGTGGCCGCTGCGGGAGCCGGGGTGCGGGCCTGTGCCGGGGTGGTGGCGAGGAGGGTTGCTGCGAGAAGCAGGGCGATCGTGCGGCGCATGGGGGCCCTTAGCTGAGGCTTGTGTTGGTGACTTCGGCGAGGTCGCGCGAGAGGCCGGGGGTGTTGGCGATGCGCTCGAGCGTCTGGCGCATGGCGGGACCCCAGGGCCGCGCGAAGCGGCGCCAGCGGGCGAGCGGCTGGACGAGGCGGGCGGCCGACTGGGGGTTGATGCGGTCGGCTTCGAGCACATGGGCGGCGAGCAGGGCGTAGCCGGCGCCGTCGCGGTCGTGGAAGCGGGTCTGGTTCATGGCGAAGCCGAGGACGAGGGCACGCAGGCGGTTGGGGTTGCGGCGGTCGAAGCGGGCGTGGCCGGCGAGGCGCTCGACGACGGTGCGGGTGTCGGGGCGGGTGGAGCCGGCCTGGACGAGGAACCATTTGTCGAGGACTTCGGGGAACTCGGCGTAGCGCTGTTCGAAGAGCCTGAGGGCCTCGTCGCGTTCGACCGACTTCGAGTGGCTGAGCGCGGTGAGGGCCGACATGCGGTCGGTCATGCACTGGGCGTCGGTGAACTGCAGGAAGGCCGCGGCCGTTGCCTCATGGTCGTCGGTTGCGAGCAGGAGGGACAGGAGGATGCCCCTGAGGCGGCGCAGGCCCTTGGCGCGGGGGGAGCGGTCGTCGCCGCGGGCGTCGCAGCTGTGCCAGGCTTCCCACAGGCGGTCGGCGTGGGCGGCGCGGATTGCGCGGCGGAGTGCCTCGCGCGCGGTGTGGACCGCTTCCGGATCGACGCTGTCCATCTGGTCGCCGACCAGGGCTTCGCTGGGGAGGAGCAGGGTTTCGGCTGTGAAGGCCGGGTCGGTGTCGGCGGCGGCGAGGAGGGCGCCGACGGCGGAGAGGACGTCGGCATGGCCCTGTGGGCTGCCGGCGGCGGCGGAGTCGACGAGGGCCGAGAGCATCAGCTGCTGCACGGCCTCGTAGCGGGCGAAGGGGTCGTCCTCGTGGGCGGCGAGGACGAGGAGGTCTGCGCGGGCGGGCGCGGGGCGGATGATGACGGGGCTTGCGAAGCCGCGGTTCAGGGACAGGATCGGCGGCTCTGGGCAGTTGCCGAGGGTGAGCGCCGTTTCGCGCTCGGTCAGCAGCAGCGTGTCGCAACTGTGCAGCTTGCGCCCGTCGGCTGCGAATGCGGCGAAGGGCATGGGGATTGGGAGCGGGAGCGCGTCCCTGCCGGCGCGGGGGTTGGACTGGACGAGGCGGAGGTGGAGCGCTGCGGCGGCCGGATCGTGGAGCGTGCTGACCTCGACGCGCGGGGTGCCGGGCTGTTCGTACCAGCGCTTGAAGAGCCGGGAGTCGAGGCCCTGGGCCTGGAGCGCGTCGAGGAAGTCCTCGACGGTGGCGGCGGTGCCGTCGTTCGCGTCGAAATAGCGGTCGGTTGCTGCCCGGAACGCGGCGGGCCCCAGCTGGCGGGCCATCATGCGGATGAGCTCGGCGCCCTTGTCGTAGACGGTTGCCGTGTAGAAGTTGTTGATTTCCGCATAGCTGTCGGGGCGGACCGGGTGGGCGAGCGGCCCCTCGTCCTCAGGGAACTGGCCGGCGCGGAGCGAGCGGACGCCTTCGATGCGGCGGACGGCGGGCGAGCCCATGTCGGCGGAGAATTGCTGGTCGCGGAAGACGGTGAAGCCCTCCTTCAGGGAGAGCTGGAACCAGTCCCGGCAGGTGACGCGGTTGCCGGACCAGTTGTGGAAATACTCGTGCGCGACGATGGCCGCGATGGCGTCGTAGTCCCAGTCGGTCGCGGTGTCGGGGTCTGCCAGGATGTACTTGGCGTTGAAGATGTTGAGGCCCTTGTTCTCCATCGCGCCGAAGTTGAAGTCGTGGACGGCGACGATGTTGAAGACGTCGAGGTCATACTCGCGGCCGTAGACGCGCTCGTCCCAGGCCATGCTGGCCTTCAGGCTTTCCATCGCGTGATGGCAGCGCGGCACGTCGGCGGCTGCGACCCAGATGGCGAGGTCGACCTTGCGGCCCGACATGGTGGTGAAGCTGTCGCGCAGGGCGGTGAGCCGGCCGGCCACGAGGGCGAAGAGGTAGCTGGGCTTCGGGTGGGGATCTTCCCACTCGGCGAAGTGGCGGTTGCCGGGGAGTGTGCCGGTGGCTTGCGGGTTGCCGTTGGCGAGGAGGACCGGAAAGTCGGCAACGTCGGCTTCGAGGCGGATCTGGTAGCGGGAGAGGATGTCGGGGCGGTCGGGGAAGAAGGTGATGCGGCGGAAGCCTTCGGCCTCGCACTGGGTGCAGAGGTTCCCGCCCGAGCTGTAGAGGCCCATCAGGCGGCTGTTTTCGGCCGGGTGGATTGCGACCGAGGTTTCGATCGAGGTCTCGTCGGCGCGCAGATCGAGGACGAGGCCTTCGGGGCCCGGATTGGGAACCGGGCGGGAGACGCCGTCGATGCGGAGGCCGAGGAGATGGACCCCGTCTCCATCGAGGACGAGGGGGCGGGTGTGGGCACCGTTGCGGCGGACGGTGAGGCGGGCATGGACGACGGTGCGGTCGCTCGCGAGTTCGAAGCGCAGGGCAATGTCGGGCACCAGCCAGTCGGGCGGGCGGTAGTCTGCGAGGCGCTTGCGGGGCGGGGCGCCGGTGGCTGAGGCTGGGGAGTCCATGGGGGCCGACGGTAGGGAGCGCATGGGGGCTGTGCAACGGGGGGGTGTTGCGAAATCTGCGCCGGCCGGCTGGGCCGGCGGCCCCCCCGTGATCAGCCGCTGCGGCGCCCGAGCTCGCCTGCGGCCCAGCCCATGCCGAGTGCCAGGGCGATTGCGGCGAGGCCGTAGAGGAAGCTGTTCTCGTGGGCGAAGACGTAGAGGCTGCGTTCGAAGCCGGACTTGTCGATGATGACGGGGGCGGTGGAGCGGGCGAGGACCTTTCCCCTGCCATCGGGGCCGTTGCCGATCAGGTAGATTTCGGCCTGGTAGTTGCCGACCGGGACGGCCGAGGGGATTGGAATGCGGGCGCGGTAGAGGATGCGGTCGGTGACCTGGACGCCGTAGGGCTGTTCGACGAACAATTGCTCGCCGGTGCGCAGCTTGACGAGGCCGTCCTGGAACTGGCGGGTGGTTTCCGGGTCTGCCGCGGTCGCGGGCGAGAGCTGGAGGTGCCTGAGCCCGATCTCGTAGATGGCGGCGTTGCGTTCGTCGAGCAGCTCGCGGATCGGCTTGGTGGTGGCGACGGCGTAGAAGCCGGGGGTGGATTCGAACCGCAGGGCCTGGGTGTTGACCCAGATGCCGGCGACGCGGGCCTTCTTGCGGACCGTGATCGGATCGGTGGGGCCGCGCAGCACCACCGCGATGCCGGGCGGTTCGGCGGGGATGCGGCCGCCGGGATACTGGATGGCGCCGAAGATGAGGAGCTCGGCGCCGGCGAAGCGGTAGGAGATGTCGATCCGGCTCTGCGAGAGGTCGGTGACGAGGCGGGGGCTCGGCTGGGCCACGAGAGGGGCGGCGAGCAGCAGCAGGAGGAGGGCAACAAACGGCGGAACGCCGCAAGTGCGACCGCACGCCTGACGGTAGGCGGAACTCGGGACGCGCAGCGCGCCGAGCAAGAAAGACAGCTTTTTCATGAGACTGCCAGCTGGATCGAGAAGAGCTCGCGCGGGGTCCAGGTGAGGCCGATGGCGAGGCGGACGGCGACGGCGAGGACGAGAAGGGCGAGGAAGAGGCGCAGGCGTTCGGGGGGCAGGCCTTGCGCGGCGCGGGCGCCGAGCTGGGCGCCGACGACCCCGCCGACGAGGAGGAGGAGGGCGAGCAGGATGTCGACCGTCTGCGACTGGGTGGCGTGGAGGAGGGTCGCAACCGCTGTGACGAAGACGATCTGGAACAGGCTGGTGCCGACGACGACTCCGGCCGACATGCCGAGCAGGTAGAGCATGGCGGGCACCATGATGAAGCCGCCGCCGACCCCCATGATGACGGTGAGGACGCCGACGCCCGCGCCGACGAGGAAGGGAGCGAACGGCGAGATGTAGACGCCCGAGCGGGGGAAGCGCATCTTCATCGGGAGGGCCGCGACCAGCGGATTGTGGTTGCGGGCGCGGCGGGGCTTGGTGGCATCCTGCGGGCGCAACGCGCCGATCGCTTCCTTCAGCATCAGGCCGCCGACGGTGCCGAGGAAGACGACGTAGATGATGGCGATGGTGACATCGACCTGGCCGAGCGACTTCAGCCTGGCGAACAGGAAGGAGCCGGCGACCGAGCCGAACAGGCCGCCGGCGACGAGGACGGCGCCCATCTTGAGATCGACCTGGTCGCGGCGGAGGTAGGT
The DNA here is from genome assembly GCA_027490095.1 of Sphingomonadales bacterium. GTDB lineage: Bacteria > Pseudomonadota > Alphaproteobacteria > Sphingomonadales > Sphingomonadaceae > Sandaracinobacteroides. The sequence continues at coordinate 35,198 of JAIXYT010000024.1, forward strand.
TAGCGCCCCCGAGACGGAGGAGCCGGTGACCTGGGTGGCGGCCGACGCGACCGCGATTGCGGGCGGGATTCCGTAGAAGATGAGGAGCGGGGTGGTGAGGAATCCGCCGCCGACGCCGAACATGCCCGAGAGAAAGCCCACGAGTCCGCCGAGCGCGATGATGACGAGCGCGTTCACGGACATTTCGGCGATGGGAAGGTAAAGATCCACGGTTGAGACCCTTACCGCGAAAATCCGCCCATAAAAGGGCCGGCGGACGTTTGCCCGCCGGCCAGTCGGGTCGCTTTCAGCCCGGCGAACCGGGCAGGTCGGGATATCTGCCCAAATCCGTTCGCGCACAAGGGGCGGGAAGGCCTAAAAACGGACATAAGATCGTAAAGTTGGCACATCGGCTGCCGAATATGCTTAACGCCGACCGCCTTGCCCGGGGCGTCGGGCGGCGACATAGAGCCGCCATGGTGGATGCGGTTCATGTGGTGGGCGGCGGACTCGCCGGTTCGGAAGCGGCCTGGCAGCTGGCGCGGCGGGGCGTCCCGGTGGTTCTGCACGAGATGCGCGGCGGCGGCGGAATGACGCCGGCGCACCAGACCGACAGGCTGGCCGAGCTGGTCTGTTCGAACAGTTTCCGGTCGGACGATGCCGAGCACAATGCGGTGGGGCTGCTGCACGCGGAGATGCGGGCGCTCGATTCGCTGGTGATGCGCTGCGGCGACAAGGCGAAGGTGCCGGCAGGGAGCGCGCTGGCGGTGGACCGGGACATCTTTGCGGATGCGGTGACGGCGGAGCTGATGGGTCACCCGCTGGTGACGGTGGTGCGCGAGGAGGTGGGGACGCCGGACCCGAAATGGGGGCTGGTGCTGATCGCGACGGGGCCGCTGACGTCGGCGCCGCTGGCCGGGTTCATCCAGGGGCTGACCGGAGAGGAGCATCTGGCCTTCTTCGATGCGATCGCGCCGATCGTGCACACGGACTCGATCGACATGGGGGTGGCCTGGCGGCAGTCCCGGTATGACAAGGGCCCCGATGGCGAGATTCTGCCGGCGGGCGAGGGGGATTACATCAACTGCCCTTTGACCAAGGCGCAGTATCTGGACTTCGTGGCGGCGCTGAATGCGGGCGAGAAGGCGGACTTCAAGGCGTGGGAGAAGGACACGCCCTATTTCGAGGGGTGCATGCCGATCGAGGTGATGGCGGCGCGGGGGGCCAACACGCTGCGCTTCGGGCCGATGAAGCCGGTGGGCTTGCGCGATCCGCGAACGGGGAAGGGGGCCTGGGCGGTGGTGCAGCTGCGGCAGGACAATGCCAGCGGCACGCTGATGAACATGGTGGGGTTCCAGACCAAGCTGAAGCATGGCGAGCAGACGCGCATCTTCCGGACGATTCCGGGGCTGGAGCAGGCGGAGTTTGCGCGGCTGGGGGGGCTGCACCGGAACAGCTTCATCCGCTCGCCCATCCTGCTGGACGGGACGTTGCGGCTGAAGGCGGACCCGCGGATCAGCTTTGCCGGGCAGATCACGGGGTGCGAGGGCTATGTGGAATCGGCGGCCGTGGGGCTGATGGCGGGGTTGTTCCTGGCCGCGCGGGCGCAGGGGAATGACCCGGTGCGGCCGCCGCGGGAGACGGCGATGGGGTCTCTGCTGGCGCACATCACCGGGGAGGCGGTGGCGGAGAGCTTCCAGCCGATGAACGTGAATTTCGGGCTGTTTCCGCCGATCGAGGGGGCGGAGAAGGGGCGGGAGCGCAAGGCGAAGATTTCGGCGCGGGCGCGGGTTGCGCTGGATGGGTGGATGCGCGCGGCCTGAGAGGCTGGCGGGCCACGATCAGCCGAGAACGGCTGGCTGGAAGCCGGCTTCGGTGAGGCAGGAGGCAAGTGTGCTGTCGGGCTGTGCCGAGAGGTGCAGGAGGGCCTGGTAGGGGTCTCCGGGGAGGCGAAGCACCTGGCCGAAGGCGGGTTCGGTTTTCGTGCCTCCGTGCCGGCGGGTCATGACGGCCTGCCGGAAGGGCGCGCCGCCGAGGGCGAGGAGCCTCCGTTCGACGTCGAAGTGGCGCCAGCCCCATTGGTGGGCGACGGCCAAGGGCTGGCCGAAGATCTCGAAGCGCCACCCCTCGGCCTGGAAGGCGGCGACGACCGCCCGGCCTTCCGAAATCCATTGGCGGATGGTGAAGTCGTGCCATTCGTGGAACGCTGCCCAGACGTGTTGCGCGAAGGCCGGAAGGTCAGGGGCATGGCACAGGATGTCGATGTCGCTGGTCGGCAGGTCCAGCCCGAGAGGGGGCGTTCCAGCGACATGCGGGTCGAATGGTCCGAGAGTCTGCAGGATGGCGGTCCGTGCCAGTGCGTCCTTGTAGCTTGGCCTGTCCATAGGGCTCCGGTATCGTGTGTGCGGCTGGATTTGAAGTGCGCCGAGGGCGAGCGCGACCGGCGCTGCGGCTAGCCGGGGTGCAGGAGGCGAGCATGGCTGTGCATGAGCTGTTTCCGTACATTCGGGTGAAGGATGGTGACCGGGCGGTTGCCTTTTACAAGGCGGCGTTCGGGGCCGAGGAGCTGTTCCGGCTGGTGGAGCCGGGCGGGCGGCTGGGGCATTGCGAGCTGAAGATGGGCTCGGGGGTGCTGATGCTTTCCGAGGAATTTCCGGAGTTCGGGATTCATGCGATTGCGCCGGGGGAGGCGGCGGGCGTGATGCTGCACCTGCATGTGGACGATGCGGATGCGGTGGTGGCCAAGGCCGTGGCGGCTGGCGCGGAGCTGGTGCAGCCGCTTTCAGATCAATTCTATGGCGAGCGCTCGGGGAAGATCCGTGATCCGTTCGGCTATGACTGGTCGGTCGGGCACTCGATCGAGGAGCTGACGCCGGCAGAGATGCAGCGGCGGTATGAGGCGATGATGGCGGGCTGAGTGGGGCTGTTGCCCCTGTCCTCTATTGGGCGGGCACGACCGTTGCTTGCCGGGCGAGGAAGCGCCACTTGCCGTCTTCCCACAGGAAGACGTTGGTGAAGCGGCGGGTGAGGGTCTGGCCTGGATAGGTCTTTCCGAGATTGCTGGTTGGGGTTGGTTTCACGGTCTCGTGGCCGGCGACGATGCCGACGTTGCCGGTGAGGGCGACCCCTTCGATGACGCGTTCGAAGCGCTCGCTTGCGGCGCCGCCGCGTTCGAGGATCGCGACCACATCGGCCTTGCGCCGGACGACGTTTGCGGGGGCGTTGATGATGTAGTTCGGGTGCATGAACGCGCGTTGGGCCGCGGCATCGCCTTCGATGATGATGCGCATCTGTTCGGCGTCTGCTGCGCGGAGGTTTGCCTCGTTCGGCGTGGCGGTGGCTGCTGCCGCGGCGAGGAGGATGGCGAGAATGGCAGTCATTTCGACTCTCCTGGGACGGGCGCCTGGTGAAGGTGCCGTGGGCGCCGGTTGGCATGGAGAGAATGAGAAGACGGGCTTCGGGTCAAGCCCGGGGCGACGGGGGGCAGCGGCGGTATGGGGCGCTGATGGTGGGGTGAGGGCTTGGGGTCTGCTTTCGACCCCATTGCGGACCACAAGGCGTGACAATAGGATTTGCGATGATGAGTCGTCTGGTCCCCAACCTACGATACCGTGAGCCGAAAAGAGCTGCGGAATGGCTGGCAAAAGCCTTCGGCTTTGGCATCCGCGAGGTCGTGGAAATTGGAGACGCAGTCACCCATGTCGAGATGAGTTTTGGCGGAGATCTGATTTACCTTAGCCGTGACAGCGATTACGACAGATATGGCATGCACTCCCCTATGGGCCTTAACGGCACAAACCAAAGCGTCTGTGTCGTCTTGACGGGCAATGTCGACGGTGCGTGCGAACGTGCCCGGTCGGCCGGGGCCGAAATCATGACAGAGCCCTACAATACGCCCTTCGGCTCGCGTGACTTTGTCTGCCGGGACTTGGAAGGTCATATCTGGACGCTCGGGACATATAGCGGGTCATCCTGAACTTGTCCGCTTCCCACCCCAACTCGAACATTTCTCCGCGCCGCAGGCGCAGTTCAAGCCAAGCCCCGGATCAAGTCCGGGGCGCCGCTGGAGGAGAGCGGGCTTCCAAGTTCGAGGGTGCAGGGAAATCATTTCCCTGCTGGGTCTCGGGCGAAGCCCGAGCCGCCGGAGGCTCCCTTAGGCTCTGACCAGCACGGGCAGCGCTTCGGCGTAGCGGGCGACGTCTTCCATCTTGCCGCAGGAGACGCGGCTCCATTCGTTCCACTTGGGGCCGTAGCTGCCGCGGATCATGATGTTCTGCGCCTGGAGGGCTTTCTGGAGGCGGTCGGCGTCGGGGACTTTCACGTAGACGAAGTTGGTGGCGCTGGGGAGGGTTTCGAGGCCGGCTTTTGTGGCGGCTTCTGTGAGCATCTGGCGGGCCTCGATGATCTTTGCGCGGGAGAAGGCGAGGAACTCCGCGTCGTCGTAGGTGGCCATGGCTGCTGCGAGGCCGGCTGTGCTGTTGCCGACGCTCATGGACCAGGGCTTGAGCTTGGCGATGAGGTCGGGCCTCGCGATGGCGTAGCCGACGCGCATCCCGGCGAGGCCGTAGATCTTGGAGAAGGTGCGGGCGATGATGATGTTGTCGCCGGCCTTCACGCGGTCGATGAGGGTGTTGGCGGCGGGGTCGGGCGTGAGTTCGTTGTAGGCCTCATCGAGGATGAGGGTGACGTGTGCGGGCAAGGCTGCGGCGAGTGCGCGGACGTCGCTCGCGGGGATGAGGCGGCCGGTGGGGTTGTTGGGGTTGCAGAGGTGGACGGCGCTTGTGCCTGCGGTGACCGAGGCGGACATGCGCTCGAGATCCTGCGACATGTCGGGTTTGAGCGGCACGCGCGCGATGGGGACACCCTTGCCTTCGGCGTAGCGCAGCGGCGGGTCGAAGGTGAGGTCGGAGGCGACGATGCTGCCTTTCTGGCCCAGGGCCATGGTGGCGCAGTTGAGGACTTCGTTGGAGCCGGCGCCGATGAGGATGTGGGCAGGCGTGAGGCCGTGGCGCTGGGCGATGGCCGCCGCGAGGGCCTGTTCGCCGCCGTTGGCATAGTAGCAGCCGTGGGCGGCGTGCTCGGCGATGGCCTTCAGGGCTGCCGGCGAGGGGCCGTAGGGGTTTTCGTTGCGCATCAGCATGGCGGTGCCGGGCGGGGGGGCGAAGGGGGCCTTGGTTGCCGTGGTGGTTGCGGCGCGGGCAGTGACGGGGAGCGTGAGGGCCGTGGCGGTGGCGCCGGCGATGCCGAACAGGCTGCGGCGGCTGACGGTTGGTTGCATGTGAAATCCCCCTCGATGGCCTATTGTGCTGGCCTTCGGTTCCTGTCGCGCGCTGGGCTGCTCTGTGGCGGCCTTTGGCGGGAGGCTAGGGCTGGGGGTGTTGGGGTGTCAACGGGTGGTCTGCGCCGCAGGCAGTTCCATGGCGGCACGAGGTCCCAGCGTGCGCTGGGACGACGGATATTGGGAGGGTGCAGGGAAATCATTTCCCTGCCCGCCGGAGGCCTTTGCCTACCCCAGCGAGGCCATGAAGCGGCTGATGGCGGCGGCGACGCGGGGGCGGGTGGCGTCGTGGAAGAGCCAGTGGCCGGTGTTGGCCCATTCCTCGTAATCGACGCGGGCGCCGGCTGCGGTGAGGTGGCGGGCGGTCTTGCGGGAGGTGGCGGGGGGGACGATGCGGTCGTCGAGGCCGGTGATCATGAGGGTGGGCTGCTGCAAGCGGCTGTAGTCGACGTGGCTGCCCTTGTCGGGATCCAGGAAGGGGGCGGCGAGCTGGGCGAGGACGGGGCCGGAATCCCAGGTGAGTTCGGCGAGTGCGGGGCGAATTTCGGCTTCGGGGACGCCGTTGTAGACGCCGAAGCGGGCGGCGTCCTCGTCGAGGAGGGTGGGTTCCTTCCACCAGCCCCATTTGCCGGTGACGCTCCACATGGTGCGGATGGAGGCGGCCGAGAAGGCGCCGGCCTGGGCGGAGGGGGCGGTGGAGAGGAGGATGAGGCCTTTGGGCTGGATGCGGACCGAGAGGAGCTGGGCCAGCAGGCCGCCCATGGAGTGGCCGAGGACGACGCAGGGCTCGCCAAGGGCGGCGGCGTCGCGTTCGAGGGCGGCGACATAGTCGGCGAGGCGGGTGGTGGCGAGTGCTGCGGGGGCAGGCGCGCCTGGGGGCACGTCGTGGGACGGCAAGGTGACGGCGGCGGAGCGGATGCCGGTGGCTTCGAGTTCGGCGCGCATTTGCGTGAAGGTGGAGGGGCGGCTCCACATGCCGTGGATCATCAGGATCGGCGGCATTATTGAACTGTCCCTTCTTGCGCGCAGGTCACTGCACGACTCCCGCGGCGGCCAGCGCCGCGAGGGTTACGAGGTCGGAGGCGCCCGATGTCATGGGCGCGATCTGGACCGACTTCGACATGTTGACGAGAACCGGGCCGATGACGCGGCCGCCGCCCAGTTCCTTCAGCAGCTTTGCGGCGATGTTGGCGGACTGGAGGCCGGGCATGACGAGGACATTGGCGGGGCCGGTGAGGCGGTTGAAGGGATAGACGTCTGCGAGGCTGCGGTTCAGCGCCACGTCGACCGACATTTCGCCTTCATATTCGAAGCCGGGGCGAAGCTCGTCGAGGATGGCGACCGCTTCGTGGAGGGCGCCGAGGTAGGAGCCGGGCGGGTTGCCGAAGTTGGAGTAGGAGAGGAAGGCGACCCGCGGTTCGAGGCCGAGGCGGCGGGCGGCGGCGGCCATCTTGACGGCTGTGTCGGCGAGCTGGCGGCCTGTCGGGCGCTCGTTTACCGTGGTGTCGCCGATGAGGAAGGTGCCGGCGCGGCCGGCGAAGATGTGGAAGCCGAAGGGGCTGTGGTCTGGCACGGGGTCGATGACGAGGCGGACCTGGCTCATGACCTGGTTGAAGTGGCGCGTGCACCCTGAGACCATGGCGTCGGCTTCGCCCATCTCGACCATCAGGGCGGCGAAGATGTTGCGCTCGTTGTTGACCATGCGCTGGACGTCGCGCTTGAGGTAGCCCTGGCGCTGGAGGCGGGCGTAGAGGCGCTCGACCATGGCGGGAACCAGCGGCGAGTTGGCGCTGTTGTGGATGGGGTAGTTTTCGGGGTCGGAGACGCCGATGCGGCGGAAGGCTTCGAGGATGGGTTCCTCGCGGCCGACGAGGAGGGGTTCGCCGTAGCCCGAGGTGCGGAAGGACACGGCTGCGCGGAGCACGGTTTCCTGCTCGCCCTCGGCGAAGACGATGCGGCTGGCCTTGGCGCGGGCGGCCTCGAAGCTGGCGGCAAGCGCGGAGGAGGTGGGGTTGAGGCGGGCGCGGAGCTCGAGCTTGTAGGCCTCCATGTCGAAGATGGGCTTGCGGGCGACGCCGGAATCCATGGCTGCCTGGGCGACGGCGGCGGGCACGCGCTCGATGAGGCGGGGGTCGAAGGGGGCGGGGATGATGTAGTCGGGGCCGAAGACGTG